>NZ_DALYXB010000013.1:0-156685 GCF_031982545.1 Lacrimispora sp. | reverse complement strand
AGGGTTTTACATACTGTTCAATCTTCTGTTTTCAAAGTGCTTTTTGTTGTTATCTCTCGATCAGCAACTCATTTATTCTATCATGTTGCCGTTTCTTTGTCAACAACTTTTTTTATTTTTTCAATCGGTTTAAATCGATCGCCTTTGCGGTGTGTTCCGCATCGGAACTATAATATATCATGTCCCCAAAAGATTGTCAAGGGAATTTGTGCCATTTATTCATACAATTTTTTGAGAATTGATTTTACTACTATATATATACGCTTTTACGGAATTTCTCTATATGTTGGGATTGTAATAAAAAACTGCAGGAAAGACTTTTCGTCCTTTTCCCTGCAGATTTGTTTCAATTGCATATATCATAAATACAATTATTCTCTCAGATCAAGCCATGCAATACCCCCAGAACCATCAGGTTCAGCAGATTATGGCTGTAAAGAAACGAAAGCCACTGGCTTGATTCAATCTGCCGGGTAATCATCATGCCCCATTCCGTGCCAGAGAATGCTGTAACTAACAGGCACGCCAGCCAGAGGAACAATAATCCTTCCAGTCCGCCTGCTATTGCACCCGCTAATTTATTAATTCCCGATATAATAGGAAGTCTTGCTATAATATCCAGCCATCGGATTATCAGCTTAGACGCCATATAGACAGCTGCAAACAGCAAAACGAATCCCGCTGAATTAATAATGGTGTCTGCAAGATAGTTTCCTACATAATCAGTAAATGCCTGTACTCCCATCATCTGGTAAATCTCACTGTTGTTATTCTCAATCAGCGCCGATTTGACCGTACGGGGTAAATTCAGATTTTCTATAATGGTTCTCTGTGCAGAAGGCTTATCTGAAATCTCTTCCCCGGAACTCTGTTCCTGAGCAAAACCTGCTGCCTTTATAATATTTTGAGATACTGTCTGCTGAAGAGTGGTGTTCTCTTTTAAATAAGTAGTTACAGCTGGCAGCGATACCCGAACAACAGTCAAAGATAAGATCATTGCGAATATCGATACAACCAGCCGGATAAATCCTCTGTGATGACCGTAAAGAACCATCCCAAGCAAATAAACTCCGGCAATTACCGATAACCAGTTTTCCATATACAGTCTCGTCATAGTTCCATTTCCAATACCAACTTCCTGATGGCGGAGGCTACTCCGTCCTCATCATTGGTTTCCGTTACATAGTCTGCTGCTTCCATCAGTTCTTTGCTACCGTTTTTCATGACAACACCGACACCGGCTTTTACAATCATAGTGAAATCATTCTCTCCGTCACCAATTCCCATCGTTTGACTGGGACTGATTCCGAGATGGGACGAAAGCCTTATGATTGCGTCTCCTTTTGCGGCATCAGGCGCATTGATTTCCAGATTATTAACAATTGATGAGGTGACCAGAATATCATTTCTTTTTTCCAGCTCTGCCCTTAGCTTTGCTCGTTCTTCCATATTACCAAAAAACAAATTGATCTTTTCAACAGGTTTCCTGGCATTCTCTACGAACTCTATAATATTCGGGCAAACGTCACGGGTGTTTCGTACCAGTTCCTGCAACTCAGAAGTCAGTGCAAACTCTGATAAATGATCCATGAAGCGTGGTTCTGTGATTCCCCGTCTTTCTATGTACGGATCATACATCACATGATACGGATCCACAAACCGTAAAAGTTCCAATGCGAGATCACAACTTAACAGCCTTGTGTCTATCACCACATTCTCTTTCATGTCCTCAACAACCGCACCATTGGTGGTGATGGCATACCGGATTCCGGGTATCTCTTTTACCTCAGCCGGTATTCCATCAACAGTCCTTCCGGTACATGGAACAATGTGTATTCCTTTGCGAATACAGCTTGTCAAAGCTTCCCGATTTTGGTCAGACAAACATTTCCTGCTGTTTAACAGAGTTCCGTCCAGATCAATTGCAATGAGTTTAATATCCACGTTTTATCTCCATTTAATAAATAAAATGTTCCTCTTTTAATATAAGCAATCCGTCTTTATCGTATTTTGTAGAAAACAGACCTTTGATCCGCCTTCCCACTGTTGGCTTTTCAGCCCGGTCTGCAGCTTCTTCAATCAGTCCTTCTGCATTTGCTCTGTTTAAAGGAACGCCGTCTTCCTCCATGATTTCAATTCTCTCGTAGAGGGCAAGCATACTTTTTCCAGTAATATTACAGTCAATTTCGTTGGCATACCGGCAGGCATACTGTGCAAATTCGTCGATATCCATCTCCTCGCCAGAATACTCAGGCTGGCTTTGCTGTCTGAAGGAGGGCTCGTCCACCGGTTCGTATGCAGACTCCTCATAATAATCACCCTCTTCGTGATTCTGCTCCTCATTATACTCATCATATTGATCGTACTCAGCGGATTCAGCGTAATGGTATTCCTGACTCTGCTGGTATTCCACAGCATTGTTTTGCATTACCGGTTCGTGCTGATCTCTCTCTCTCTCCTGTACAACCCGGGGATTTCTCTGAGCAGACACCGGTTCGGATTCAGGAAGCGGAACTTCCTCTCCGCTGCCAATGCATTCGAATTTACTGGCCAGAACCGGATGATCCTGATGCAGCGTTTCCATCTGCTTTGGATTATCGATTAAAACAACGATCATTCCGCTGGCATCTCTTTCCATGAGCTGGTTTAACTCATCAAGAGCTACAGGAGTTAAGTCTCCGGCTTCTTCTATTACTAAATCTTTTCCAGAAAGCTTATCTGCAGAAGCAAATACTCCCCGCGCTGAAAGTTTGGATCCTGAAATCTTGGCAACAGGATTATTCACACCGCTTTCCCTGTGGATCTGCTTTAATGCTTCTACTGCCATCTGAAGTCCTTTTTCAGGAGTTCTGGCTTCGATCATAAGATGATTGCGTACAGGCTCTTCAATAACCGCCTCTTCTTCTTCATACAGATCCTCAAAAGCAAACTCTTCCCCTTCTTCCTGCTGCGGGAAATGATATCCGCTTCCGTCTTCCTCCGGATATGCTTCTTCTTCTGCCTCATAATAGTTAGAATACTGCTCTTCCTCATTCTCAAAGCTTTCTTCCTGAGGGAGATCATAGACTTCATCTTCCTCTGCAGTAGCAGCTGACTGGATACCGTAAATCTTCTGATCAAATTCCTGAGGCTCTTCCTCTTCAATAACGGGTTCGGAATATGTTTCCATTTCTTCCTCTTCCGGTACATAATCTTCCACTGTTCTAGGGAATATGGAAATGTTGCGCCCTACTCTGCGGATATCTTCCAGCACTCTGGTATGCTCTGCAGCCGGTTCTTCTTCAACCACCGGATCTTTGTAAGTAATTCTGGACATCTCTCTCGCAAGAGACTCCTGGACTTCAGCTTCCTGCATGCTGGCTTCGTAATCCTCTTCCACTGATTCCTCATATACCATGTTGGAATACTGGCTGATCTCCGGTTCTTCCTGATAATAATCAATCTCCGGTTCCAGCTGTACACTTACTTTTTTACCGGTGCCATACTCCTGCTCTACTGCACGAAGTCTGGCTTCGTATTTGTCTCTGTTTTCTATGAGATCCATCTGGTAATTTGTCAGAGGGGCATACTGAACTTTTAAGTCCATTGCCTTTTCCACATATTTTCCAAGTCCGAACATCAGCATAATACGGTCACAGGTCTCTACACAGCGTTCCGCCATTCCGGCAAGGCTGTAAAGTTCTGCCAGTTCGTAAAGCCATTTTTCATCAAGCTCCACACTGGTGTAGGATTCAAGAGAATGAATGAGCTGCTGAGCCGGTGCTCCTTTTGCCTTTAAAATCATATAGCGGAGAAGCTGCTGCCTGGGATCCTCCGAAGCCAGATCTCCAAATTCCTTATAATAGCTTTCTGCTTCTTCGATATTGCCTTCTTTGATGGCCAGCTCTGCCAATTTATAGAGAAGCCTTTTTCCAATAGGTGCCCGCTCAAATGCCTGTAAAAGGATCTCCTTTGCCTCCTGATAATCCTCATTTTTCTCGTATACCATGGCTACCATGGAAAGCAAATTGGTGTTGCGGACTCTTCTCCAGTCGATTGTGTCGGCGATCTTCATAGCCGTCTCATAGTCGTTTTTACCGACCAGTTTTTTAATTTGTTCAACTTTTATATTAAACTCGTACTTATCCATTCTTTGCATCTCCTAACAAGGCAAATGAGTTACAGTTCGACTCTGCCCTCCAGAGCCCGTAACAATGTCACCTCATCTATGTACTCTAAGTCTCCGCCAACGGGAACACCGCTGGCTATGCGGGTAACCCTGATTCCTGTAGGTTTGATCAGCTTACTGATGTACATGGCTGTTGTCTCACCTTCCAGACTGGAGTTTGTGGCTATGATCACTTCTTCCACATCTCCCTGCAGCCTCTGCATTAATTCTTTCAGCTTAATATCTCCAGGTCCGATTCCCAGCATAGGGGATATGGCTCCATGGAGCACATGGTAAACGCCTTCAAACTTTCCGGTTTTTTCATAGGCAGCTAAATCTCTGGTATCTTCCACCACCATAATAACCTTATGATTGCGTTTCTCACTCTTGCAAATAGGGCAGCGCTCCTGATCCGTCAAGGTAAAACACTCTTTGCAGTAATGCACGTTACGTTTCGCTTCTGTTATGGATGAGGCTAGGCCTGTTACCTGCTCCTCCGGCATATTAATAATATGAAATGCCAGACGCTGTGCCGATTTGCTGCCAATACCGGGGAGCTTTGAAAGCTCTTCAATTAATCTGGTTATCTGACTGCTGTAATAGTCCATAATTAGAACGGAAATCCTCCGCCTAGTCCACCCATTCCACCGGTTAATTTAGACATAGCGGAACTGCTGTCTTCTTCCATCTGGCGGAATGCTTCATTAGTAGCCGCCATAATTAAATCTTCCAGCATCTCAATGTCATCGGGATCAACCACTTCCTGGGATAATTTTACGGAAGTTACCTCTTTCTTGCCTGAAACTGTTACGGTAACCGCTCCGCCGCCTGCTGTCGCTTTATATTCCTTCTCTTCCAGAGATTTTGTCGTCTCTTCCATCTGACGCTGCATCTTCTGTGCCTGCTTCATTAAATTGTTCATATTGCCAGGCATAGCGCCTGGAAAACCGCCACGTTTTGCCATGGTGTATATCCTCCTATATTTTCATTATCATTTTATTCTTCTATTGTTATGTCCATTAAAATATTGGCTTTCAATTCTTCGTCGCTGACGTAAATAGTATCCATACGCTCGCCTCCGCCCCTGAGCCTTGTCTGAAAGGCAATGGATTTTTTATAATGATCCTCCACATACCGTTCAATATCCGCAATGGTGGTTTCTCTGCTTCCAATCATATAATTGCTCTGATCGGAAAAGACCACACAAAGCCGGCTCTCACCAGCGGGTTCCACTACGGTCTCCCGAAAACTGGCCCGTATGGGACCACCCAGTTCCCGTATAATTTTTCCCCAATCACTTCGGATTAAGTTTAAATCCTCTAACTGGCCCTGGGGAAGTGCAACTCTCTGGGCCGGAGTCAGTGCCTCTGCCTCACCTGCACTTAAGCTGGCTTCAGCAGTTACAGACGCTTCTCCTTTTTGCAGAAATGTTCCGCTCTCCAGTTGTTTTTCAATGCCTTTGATGCGCTGCAGAATCGAATCATAGTTCTGCTCCATCTGAGGGCGGGTCAGCTTAATCAGTGCAACTTCTATCAGAACACGCTTTTGTGAAGCGTAGCGCAGCTGATTAGATAAATCTGAGAACACACGAATATACCGGAGAAGTGTCTCAGGATCCGCAAGATTACTGTCTTCTCTTAACAGATTCTGGTTCTCCGTCGACATATCCATAAGATTCTCTCCGTCATCCACGGATTTTATAATCAGAAGATTTCTTAAATACCAGATAAAATCAACTACGAACTGTCCTAACTCTCTTCCCTGGATCACCATATCTTCCAGGCATGCGATGCAGTCTTTGGTTTGGTTTTGTGCAACGGCCCGAAACAGCCTTCCGAATACTGTGATATCCACTGCTCCAAGCACATCAAGTACGTTATCATAGGTAAGAAGTTCTCCGTAGTGGAAGGCAATGCACTGATCTAACAGACTTAAAGCATCTCTTAACGCTCCGTCTGCCGATTTGGCAATGTAAGTCAGCGCCTTCTCCTCTACCTGGATCTGTTCTGCTTGTGTAAGTTCTTTGAGATGTTCAGCAATAGTCTCAACTGTGATGCGTTTAAAATCATAACGCTGACATCTGGATAATACTGTGACCGGAATCTTGTGCACTTCTGTTGTCGCCAGAATAAATATAACATATGAGGGTGGTTCTTCCAGGGTTTTTAATAATGCGTTAAATGCTCCTGTTGAAAGCATATGAACCTCATCGATAATATAAACCCGGTATTTTCCTTCTGTAGGGGGATACTGAACCTGCTCTCTGATCTCCCGGATATTCTCCACACCATTGTTTGATGCCGCATCAATCTCGACAACGTTTAATGAAGCACCTGCTGCAATATTTCTGCAGGTACGGCACTCTCCACAGGGGCTGCCATCTGCAGGCTGTTCACAATTGACTGCTTTTGCGAAAATCTTTGCGATACTGGTCTTACCGGTTCCCCGGGTTCCGCAGAACAGATATGCATGCCCGATACGCTGGGATATAATCTGGTTTTTAAGTGTTTGCACAATATGGTCCTGTCCCTTTACATCTGTAAAGGATGTAGGGCGCCATTTCCGATATAATGCCGTATATGACATGCCTGTTACTCCTTATTTGTCGCCGAAGCTGATTCCGATCATCTTGGCTTCCTTAACGATGGAACATTCCGGATCGACGGTTTTTAATTTACCGGCTACCTCAGCTAAGGGTGCCTTAACAATTTCATTGTTGCTAACTGCCACCATGTAGCCATATTCCCTGTTTTTTATCAGTTTTGCTGCCTCTGCCCCGAGGCGGGTGGAAATCACTCTGTCATATGGACATGGTTCTCCGCCCCTCTGCATATGACCTGGAACGGTAACCCTGACTTCTTGTCCGGTCCGTTCCGTGATCTGGGCTCCGATCTCATAAGCCATAGAAGGGTAAATCACGCCATTCTTCTTTTTTTCTTTCAGTTCTTTTTTCGTCAGGACCGAGTTCTCTTTGGAAATCGCGCCTTCTGCAACAGCAATAATAGAAAACTTCTTGCCTTCTCTGGTTCTGCTCTTTAACGCTTCTATAATTACATTCAGATCATATGGAATTTCCGGAACCAGAATAATATCAGCCCCACCGGCGATCCCCGCATAGAGCGTCAGCCAGCCTACCTTATGACCCATAACTTCGACAATAAAGACTCGTCCATGGGAAGCAGCCGTTGTATGGATGCAGTCAATGGCATTGGTTGCCACATTAACCGCGCTTTGAAAACCAAAGGTGATATCAGTTCCCCACAAATCATTATCAATGGTCTTAGGCAGCGATACAACGTTTAAGCCTTCCTCCCTAAGGAGATTGGCCGTCTTCTGGCTGCCGTTGCCCCCAAGGACAACCAGGCATTCCAGCTTTAAGTTTTTATAGGTGTGCTTCATCGCTTCTACCTTATCGAGACCGTTCCCGTCCGGTATCCGCATCAGTTTAAACGGCTGTCTGGAGGTCCCAAGAATGGTTCCCCCTTTTGTCAGGATTCCAGAAAACTCTTCCGGCTTCATCACACGGTAATTCGCATAAATAAGACCTTTATAACCGTCTTCAAATCCTACAATCTCAATATCATCAAACAGCCGGTACAATGCTTTGGCAACGCCCCGCATGGTAGCATTTAAGCTTTGGCAGTCACCGCCGCTTGTAAGAATTCCAATTCTTATCATAAAAGCACACCTCTTCTTTGATTAGATTTGTTATTTGGAAATAGGTACTATTATACCCATTTTATTCTCAATTATAATACAAAGGGGAATGTGGGGCAAGGGAAAACTTTATTTCATAAGATAATGTAAGGAAATATTAAAAATGAAAAAACACCGCAAAGCAATTCAATGCTCTCCGGCGTCCTGATAACTATATTTTAATCCGTGCGTCTCACTTTGAACCGCTATCACAGGCGTTACCCTGACAGTTAACTCGGTCCAGGCACCCTCACGGCACACAGAAGGTTCCACTTAGTGCTGCTGCATTCCTGCCCTGACACGGTTCATGAAGATCTGTTGCGTAAGACCCAAACGTCATCGTCACTTATCAGGGGCAGCCCTACAATAGCCGGCCCTGGGTGAGACATCACCCCTGCTGGAGCGGATTGCAGGTACAGGGCACCGCTATCTCCCCGGCTGCACGGAAACTTTATGACGTATTATGACTTAATCGCAGTTAAGTATACATGGAAACCACCTGATTGTCAAGGATTTAGGGGGCAATTGTATCTTCCATTTTCTGTTTTTTATTATCCCTTAATTCTTTAAAAAATTTTTTCATCATCTGGGCACATTCCTCCCCCAATACTCCGGATTCCATTTCCACCTGATGATTAAATCCTTTTTCATGAAACAAATCAAGTACGGAGCCTGCGCAGCCAGCTTTGGGATTCATACAGCCAACGACAACTTTCTTCATTCTTGACTGTACAATCGCTCCTGCACACATGGGACAGGGTTCCAGAGTCACATACATGGTACAGTCTTCCAGTCTCCAGTCCCCCAGCTTTTTGCAGGCTTTCCGGATTGCAATAATTTCTGCATGGGACAGCACATTTTTATCTGATGTACGCCGGTTGTATCCTCTGGCTATTACTTTATCCTCATAAACAATCACACAGCCGATGGGTACTTCACCAACTGCTCCTGCTTTCTTTGCCTGTGTAACTGCCTGACGCATATATTTTTCATCTATTGTCATAATGATTCCTCTTTGCTGTTTAATGTGGTATACTTGTCCTAAGTATATCACGAAATAAAGGAATGGTGAATAGATGAAGTTATGTGGTCTTCAAAAAACAACACTTCTGGATTATCCAGGTCATGTGGCTGCCACAATTTTTCTGGGCGGCTGCAATTTCCGCTGTCCTTTTTGCCATAACAGCGGATTGATTGGCAGCGATGCCGTGTCACTATTCTCAGAGGAAGAAATTTTAGATTTTCTTATAAAGAGAAAAGGGATTCTGGAAGGTGTCTGTATTACCGGTGGAGAGCCCACGCTGGCTGTAGAACTGGAGTCATTTATCCGAAAAATCCGGGAACTGGGTTATCTCATTAAACTTGACACCAATGGCTATCGGCCTGATGTATTAAAAAAGCTGATTACAGAAGGGCTTCTGGATTATACAGCCATGGACATAAAATCCGGTCGGGAGCATTATAAGAAAGCTGCTGGAACCGGGGATCTTAAAATAAGGAACGTGGAAGAAAGCGCTGCATTTTTAATGGAAAACCGTATCCCATACGAATTTCGCACCACAGTTGTAAAAGGGATTCATACAATGGGGGATTTCGTGGACATCGGCAACTGGCTGGAGGGAGATTCCCAGTACTTTCTTCAAAATTATGTGGATTCTGATCAGGTTTTATGCCCGGGCTACACTTCTTTTTCAGATAGTGAACTGAAGGGGTTTTTAAAGATATTAAAACCATTTCTTCCTGGAGCCGCGCTCCGGGGCGAATCTTTTTAAAGCAAACCAGGGGGCTTTTTCAGCCCCCTACTTTTATATCAGTATACCAGAACCCAAAACGCCCGTCTTCCATTGGCTGATCTTTTGACAGCACAAAATTAGGAAAACCGAACATAGATGCCATATATCGTTCATTGCTGTAATAATGTCCCGGGACTCCCAGCAGATAGCGGGGTGTTCCTTCCGTGTTAAGCCTGGCAAGGATCAGATACCGGTAATTGTAGTAACCATGCAATAAGAAACTGTTATTTCCATATACCCAGGCATCTCTGGGAAGAAGTCCGATATCCTGAGGTTTAATAGTCAGAATTTCACATCCGTCTTCATAATCAAACGCCAGAAGCCTGGTATGTTCTTTTCTTAATTTTTCCCAGTTCACACGATTTTGATTTTCTTCCTGACTTTCATTTTCCCGCAAATGCTCCAGTATCTCTGGATCACCAAGCTTTGGTTCCGTATGGTCCTGATTTTTAGTTTCTTTTATTACGGCATCTGCACGGTATAAACGGGTAGTTCCTGCCTCGGGCTCAAGAAACGCATCTGCGTCCTCTGCCAGGCCTGCATCACCCGAACTCATCTGAACAGATTCTTTTAATCCGCCATCTTCAAATTCAGTCATCATGGGCTTTGGCATTAAGGGAATAGATTCCTGCTGACTTTGTAAAACAGTCTGAACTTCTTCGGATGGATCTGTATGTACGGACTCTGAAGTCATGGGTTCTGTGGGCATGGTTCCAGCCGGCATTGGTGCTGTGGGCATGGTTCCTGTCGGCATTGACCGTGGCATTGCGCCATTAGGTATTGGCGCTGTTGGCATTGACCCGTTGGGCATCGGGGCTGTCGGCATTGGTCCTGTGGGACGTGGTTCCTGCCACCAGCCAGGAATCGGTCCGGTCATGGTCGGGCGTGTGTTTTGCTGTCTATCCGGCGCAGGCTCAGTCACTGAAGGCGGATTTCCCTGCCTCCCTCCTGCTGTTGGACCGGTCACTGAGGTTCTGGTATTTCCATCTTGAGCTATGGAACCTATCATCTGCTGGATCTCAGGCATAAGACTTTCGGCCTCCGGGCTTGGCTCACTGTCGGATGACACCGGACTTTCCGCCTGGAGAAGAACCTCTTCTTCATTTTTTGTATCCTGACTGTTTCCATCTTCCAGCGGAAACTCTTTTTCTATCTCCTGAACAGCTTTTTTAATCTGTTCTTCCGATATGGCAGAATTTTCTTTTACAGCAGAATCTGTATTTTCCAGATCAACTGCCGCAGCATGAGCAACTGCATCCTCCCATATGGTGGTATAAGATCTCCATGTATTTTTTACATCATGTATGGTCAGTCCAAAACATTGGTCCATGTTAAAACCGGAACGTTCAATATCATTTACGGATACTGTGGCTCTGAATTCACCGGAACCGCCTCGTATGAAAATATTACCAAGGTATATTTCCTGTTCTCCGGCCAATAGATATACTCCAATGTCGTTGCCGCCTACATAAATTCTTTTCACACTTACCGTAATTTTGCACTGGATTCCTCTCGTCTCTATCTTGGCAAATCCGATGTTTTTTCCTTTGACTCCGCCTTCGTAGGCATAAATATATGAGATTAGTCTTCGATAGTTAGACATGCCACCACTCCTTTATCACTATTTTATGCAAAATGCCATTGCATCTATGACATAAAAATGATATCCTAATGAAAGAATAAAATAAAAATTTTTTCCAATATGTGGAGGATGATAAAAATGAAGCTTTACCGTGCAAAAGACTACTATGACATGAGCCGAAAAGCAGCCAATATTATATCTGCCCAGATCATTATGAAACCGAACTGCGTTTTGGGACTTGCTACCGGTTCTACACCTGTAGGTGCCTACAAACAGCTGATTGAATGGTACAACAAAGGTGATTTGGATTTTTCCCGGGTAAAAACAGCAAACCTTGATGAATACAAGGGATTAACCAGAGACAATGACCAGAGTTACTACCACTTTATGAAGCAGAATTTATTTAAGCATGTAAATATCGATTTAACCAATACTCATATACCTGATGGAATGGAATCTGATGCAGAAAAAGAAGCTGCCAGATATGAAGAGATTCTCAGAAATCTGGGCGGCATTGACTTACAGATTCTTGGACTTGGTCATAATGGGCACATCGGATTTAATGAGCCTTCCGATATCTTCCCAAAAGATACCCACATTGTTAACTTACAGGAAAGCACCATTGAAGCAAATAAGCGTTTTTTTGAATCTGCAGATCAGGTTCCGCGCCAGGCTTATACCATGGGAATCGGTACAATTATCAGAGCGAAAAAAATCCTGTTAATGGTAAGCGGCGAAGATAAGGCAGAAATTTTATATAATGCCCTTTGCGGTCCGGTAACCCCAAAAGTTCCTGCTTCCATTCTGCAGCTCCATCCAGATGTTATTATTGTAGCCGATGAAGCAGCACTGTCAAAATGGGAAATGAACTAATCTTGACGTAAATTACTTAAAATGATATAATAAGTTAAATTTTTTTAAGGAGGTGAGACGCTGTGAGAAATATATCTATTAAAGCTACTTCATTATGGACTAATATTAATAATATATCTGCAGTTTTCGGTAATTTTGACGCGTCCGTGTATCAGTGCGCCCATTTTTACGAAAAAGGCAGCGTCTCATCTGAAAATTATTCTGTTAGCCGGTAGGTTTTACCACTGGTTTTTCGGTTGATTTTCCGCCCGGATGCTCCTGCACCGGGTTTTTTTGTGCGTTTTTTTCGAAATGGCAGTCTGAACGGACATTTTCCACTTTGATTCTAAACACACAATATGGAGGATATGACCTATGAAACAGGTAAAAACCATTCTGTCCGGCTGCGGCTCTCTCTCAAGAGCCGTATGCTCCACAACTTTAATCTGCTCGAAACAAATTTTTGATGGAGGCTTTCTCTGTGTAGCTGGAGGATACGTTGTTCAGATTGTCCAGTTCATTATGCTGACCTTTATCTGGAAGACTTTGGCCAGCACAAATGCTCTGCCGGCAAACGTATCATTGGGCCAGTTAATGACCTACACGCTGATGTCTGCCGTATTACATCAGGAATTAAATATTATTTCCCCCGCCACTTCATCCTTGTGGGAGGGGTCCATCATTGGGCGTTTTTTAAGGCCCATGGCAATTGAAGCGAGCTTTATTTCAGAGACCATTGGTCGATTCTGGGTTCCCAACTTCTTATTTCTGGGTATTCCATTATTGCTTTTTGCACCGGTTCTGTCTGTCAGTCCGTTGCCTGCTTCTTTTCGTATGGGGATTCTCTCTCTCATAAGTCTGCTGCTGGCTATTTGTATTGGATTTGCCATAGATTTGCTTTTCGCTTCTCTGGCTATGAATCTGAAAAATGGATGCTTTGCGGCTCTTGCTGTCAGAGAGGCAGTTTATTCCCTGCTTTCCGGAGAAATGATACCATTTTCTTTATTTCCCCAAAAATTGGGCACCCTTTTTTCCCTGCTTCCATTGGGTTCAGTTGCCCATGGACCTTTAACCATCTACACCGGAACTGCCCATTTCCCTTACAGGGTTCTGGCACTTCAGTTTTTCTGGACTGTTATTTTATGGGCTTTTGCAATTTACGTATTTAATAAAAGTAAAGAAAGGATGATCTCTTTTGGTGGATAATTTTAAAATATTAATCAGGCTTTACAGGCAATATGCAAAAATGGATTTATTATGGTTTCTACGGGATACCCGCTATTTCTTTATTCAACTGGTTTCAGATGTTGTTAGCGGTGGCTGCACCATTGCAGGTGTCTGCCTGTTATCTGCAAATTTTAAGAATTTTTCCGGTATGACCCAAAATGAAATTCTATTTATGATGGGTTACGCTCTCTTTATTGACGGTATTTTTATGGTATTTTTTATGGGCAATAATACTGGCATGATCAGCCGTATTATTGGTCGGGGGCAGCTTGACCACATAATGATTCAGCCGGTCCCTCTGTGGGCAGAACTCCTGGCACAGGGTTTTTCCCCTGTTTCCGGTTCTCCCATATTGATTTTTGGAACAGGACTTACTGCTTACGGTGCCATAAGAGCGGGTTTACCTATAAATGCTGTTTCTATATTGCTGTTTCTTTTTTTCAGCATTTGCTCGATTGTCATTGTGATGTCATTTATCTATCTGATTTCCTGCTCTGCGTTCTATGCCCCTGCTGCTGCAGAGGAGATTGCCGGGGTGGGCAGGGAATTATTTTCTTCATTAAAAACTTACCCGCTGGGAAATATGAAAGGCTTTCAAAAGCACATTTTTTTGTCCTTGATTCCTGTGGGCCTTTGCGCCTGGTTTCCTTCCACACTTTTAATAAAAGCCGGGAAATACGGGTTAGAGGCGATTTTAGTTCCGAAAGCGTTCTATCTGCCCTTGGCAGCCGCAATTTTTTCAATCATAGCCATTATCACATTTAAGAAAGGAATGAAATATTATGAAACCTATGGTTCTCCAAGATACTCCGGCTTTGGCCATCGATAATATAACAAAAGAATACTGCCAGTGGCAGCGAAGCGGCAGCACCCGCGACATTATTAAAAACCTTCTTCACCCGGAAAAGCGGGTAGTAACAGCTCTTGATCACATATCACTTCAGGTAAAGAAGGGGGAATTCGTTGCTTATGCAGGTGCCAATGGTGCAGGTAAAAGTACTACAATAAAAATTCTTTCCGGTATTCTCATGCCTACAAAAGGTACGGTATCTGTTCTGGGATTAGATCCCGCCAAAGACCGGATCAAACTCATGGGCCATATTGGAGTCCTGTTTGGACAGCGCACAGAATTATGGTGGGACCATCCGGTGATATCCAGCTTCCAATGGAAAAAGGAGGTGTGGAACATTCCGGATTCCGTTTACAAAAACAATCTGGAGATGGTTACAGAACTTTTGGATCTTTCCGATATTCTAAAAACCTTTACCAGGGAGCTGAGTCTTGGGCAGAGAATGCGGGCGGATATCGCCATGCTTCTGCTTCACAGTCCGGAACTGATTTTTCTAGATGAGCCCACACTTGGTCTAGATGTACTTGCCAAGCAGCAGATGATCCTGTTTTTAAAGAAGATTAACCTTGAGAACAAAACAACGGTGGTGGTAACCAGTCATGATATGGACGATCTGGAGGAAATGGCCCAGAGAATCATTCTTATTAACAGGGGGAAACTTGCATTTGATGGAGACTTTGATGAACTTCGAAACGTGATGGGAGGCTTTTACCGGATTGTCCTTACTACGGCAAAAGAAGAGACACCGCTTTCCATTCCGGGTATGCAGCTTTTAAAAACAGAAAGCGGTGTTCACGAATACGAATTTGACCGGAATGTATTAGGAATTCATAAGGTTATGGGGTTACTTTCTGATTTCCCCCAGATTCTTGATATGGAAATTAAAAAGGCACCCATTGAAGATGTAGTGGCTAATTTATACTTAAGCTGGCGCGAAAATTAACAGTTGGTTTTTTCGTAGGATTAGTGTAGAATATACTTACATTATTTATAACGAAAGAGGTGTACATATGGCATACGCATTTACAAAGGATCTGGAGACCGGAAACCAGTTAATCGATTCAGAGCACCGTCAGCTGATTGATGCGATCAATAATTTACTGACTGCCTGCTCTACCGGTAAAGGCCGTGCAGAGCTGGCCAACACTACTAAGTTTTTACAGGATTATACTGCCAAGCATTTTGGAGATGAGGAAAAACTCCAGCTTCAGAGCCAGTATCCCGATTATGCAAATCACAAGCGCTACCATGAAGAGTTTAAGAAGGTAGTTGCAGGAATCTGCCAGAAACTTGATAAGGAAGGTCCTACCATTTCACTGGTTGGCGAAGTAAACAGTGCAATTGCAGGTTGGCTGATCAACCATATCAAAAAAGAAGACGTCAAAGTTGCAACTCACTTAAAAAGCAAATCCTGATCCAAATAAGAATAAACATCAAACAGCTTCTTACCAGAGTTCTGGCAGGAAGCTGTTTTTTTATGCTGTGGTATAAAATAATTGCTGTGCTCTCTTTTCATTCCGTCTTTATTTTGATAAAATAGGTTCAGAAATTAAAAACAAACTACTGGAAAGAAGGTACATGATTATGAAAGACACAAATTGCGCATATTGTATGAAGGGAGACTTGGTTGCTAAATTTGGTTATCCTGTCTGTGAAATGGAAACAGGCTTTTTATATTTATTTAAAGAACAGAGCAAGAAAGGCAGAGTCATCCTTGCATATAAAGATCATGTAAGTGAGATGATTGATATCAGCGATGAAGAGAGGAATGCATTTTTTGCTGAAGTTTCCAAAGTATCCAAAGCTATTCACAAGGTTTTTAATCCGGATAAAGTAAATTATGGCGCTTATGGAGATACAGGCTGTCATCTTCACATGCATATCGTTCCCAAATACAATGGCGGAGATGAGTGGGGAGGTACATTTACCATGAATCCGGATAAGGTATATTTAACCGATGATGAGTATGAGAAAATGGCTGAAGCCATTCGTGCAGCCTTATAATCAAACAGACAGACTGTACAGGAAGGAAGGTGCCGGATTATGTTAGATGAAATCAGAAAGCAGGCAGGCAAAGCCGCAAAAGAAGTTTTGGACGCATCTCATTTAAAGGAGAAGGACCTGGTAGTGATCGGCTGCTCTTCCAGCGAGATATCCGATCACAGAATCGGCTCTCATTCCAGTGCAGAGATCGGCCAGGCAGTATTTTCGGCTATTTATGAAGTCTTTCATAAACAGGGCATTTATGTGGCTGCCCAGTGCTGTGAGCATTTAAACAGGGCACTCATATTAGAAAAGGAAGCAGCGGAGTTTTATCATTATGAACCGGTCAATGTAGTACCGCAGCTTAAGGCCGGTGGCTCCTTCTCACTTGCAGCCTACCATAGTCTTGAACATCCGGTTGCAGTAGAATCGATTAAAGCTCATTCTGGAATCGATATTGGGGATACACTAATTGGAATGCATTTGAAAGCTGTAGCGGTTCCCATTCGCATAAAAACCCAGTATATTGGCTCTGCCCATGTGGTTGCAGCCCGTACCAGACCAAAATACATTGGCGGTGTCCGCGCTTCTTATGATGATACCATTGAATAATTAAAAAACCTGCTGTCAGGCGGTATGAACCGATGACAGCAGGTTTTTCTATAATTCGACTATTCTGTAGCGTACATAAAGAACCAGTAGCCGTATGGAGAATGCCATGTTCCTTTAATTTCAGGTTTCTGCAGATAATAATCACTGGAATATACAAGAGGAGACACTGCAGCATCTTCCATCATAATTTTTTCTGCCTTATGAAGTTTATCAAAATGCTCCGTTTTATCGGCAGTGATTCTTGCCTCAGTCAGGAGTTTATCTACTTCCGCATTGGAATATTTTCCATCATTGTTTCCGCTCTCCGTTGAGAACAGATTCAGCATGTTGGAAGGATCATCATAATCATAAACCCAGCCTCCGCGGCAGATCTGGAAATCACCGGCACGGCGGGTAGGTGTGAATGTAGACCATTCAACAATCTTAATATCCATTCTGATTCCAAGCTCGCTCCAGGCACTCTGTAAGTACTCAGCAATTGCCTTGTTGTAGCCGGCGTCGTTGGTCATATATTCAATAGCAGGGAATCCTTCCCCGTTAGGATATCCAGCTTCAGTCAGCAGCGCTTTCGCTTTTTCAAGATCAGCTGCATAATTATCTACGCTGAAATAGTCACCACCGTTGTTTGTACGGCTTACCTCTTCAAATGAAGAACCTTCTTTTTCATCAGAGATACCAGGTCCTACGAAATTGGCTGCAGGAAGTGCTGTTCCCATCATAAGGGTATCGGCAATATAGCTGCGGTCAATTGCAAGACTTAATGCACGACGTACTTTCACATTGGTAAAAGGTTCCTTCTGGGTGTTAAAAATAGTATAGGATGTTGCCATACGTGGTTCTAAATGGAATTCAGCTGAATCCCTGAGGCCTGGAATCTCTTCAGTCGGCACATCACGAATCATCTGAATCTCACCTGTCCGGTATGCACTGTATGAAGCATTGGGATCTTCCATAAGAACGAACTTTAAAGTATTTAAAGTTACCTTATCGGCATTCCAGTAATTTTCATTCTTAGCAAAGGTGATGTGAGATCCTGGTACCCATTCGATCATCTTTAACGGACCGTTTGAAATATAGGAATCCGGAGTCAGGGACCACTGGTCACCTTTCGCTTCCACTACATCTTTTTTCACAGGTGCCATACTTGCATGAGTCACAATCTTGTCAAAGTATACACAAGGACCTGAAAGCTCAACTACGAAAGTTTTTGCATCAGGAGCAGAGACTGCCAGTGCATCAACATTGCCTGCTGCTGCTTCGTCATAACCTTTGACAACGGAAAGCATATCTGCTGCGTAGGGCGCTGCTGTAGCAGGATCCGCCATACGTTTCCAGGAATATACAAAGTCCTCTGCGGTGAAATCGGAACCATCGCTCCATTTTAAACCGTCTCTTAAATGGAAGGTATAAGTAAGTCCGTCATCACTGACATCATAGGATTCTGCCTGTCCAGGAACGATTTTGTTGTTCTCATCAAATATCATAAGAGTCTCAAAGGCATGCATAATGATGTTAGATGCATCAATTGCTGTACTAAGAGCCGGATCAATGGTTTCCGGATCAGATCCGATCTGTACTGCCAGGTCAAGCCCCCCTGTTGAGGTGTTGGCTGCTGCTTCTGTCTTCTCGGTGCTGCTTTGTGTTGTGCCGGTCTTTCCGGTACTACCTCCGCATGCACTTAAAACGAGGCCAGAGACAAGAACAGCGGCTAATACGATTGCTGTTTTCTTCATAATACTTCCCTCCGTATTTACGTTCATTCGTCCGTCCTTCAAGGACAGCACGAGTAATAGCATACCACAAAAGGGACAATCATGCAACGAGCTTTTTCTTATTAAGCTCTTGTGTATTAAGGTTATAACGTGATAAAGCATCAAAGAGCCAGACGATTGATATGCATCATTCGTCTGGCTCACAAAGACATTTTGATTATTTAACGATAGGAAGTCTGCACTGCCTTAACTAATACCTTAGGATCTTTCACATAGGGAGTAACCGGGCAGATCTTTTTATCAATTCCCATCAGTGTGTAAACTGCTATTCTTGCAGCACGAACTGAGTACTCTTCCGTAAATACCATATCATCCGGAATCTCGACAAACTGACTGATCATTGCAAAGTTGGTAGAGCCGGCTGGAACCACCTCCGGACGGTCAACCATTTTGCGCGGCTGGAACTGGGCATCTACATAAGGCATCATGCATGGGATTACATTTACCACATCTGCCATTATCTCATCCTTGCGGTCTTCCATATGAAGGTGGCAGAGAAGTTCTGTAAGAAGTTCCTCTCCTGTACAGTCTTTCATTGGTTTCTTGATATAATCTCCTATTTTATCGGTGTATAAGCCATAGCCCCAGAATATGGTCTGATCCATGGGCTGATTAGGAAAGTGAGGCTGCGCAGCAACAACAATGCTCATTAACCAGTT
This sequence comes from Lacrimispora sp., assembly GCF_031982545.1. Classification (GTDB taxonomy): domain Bacteria; phylum Bacillota; class Clostridia; order Lachnospirales; family Lachnospiraceae; genus Lacrimispora. The sequence continues at coordinate 137,512 of NZ_DALYXB010000013.1, read as the reverse complement.
AGAGTCCTTAAAGGTCATTAAAGCTCCGCTTCCCGGAACGTTGCCGGAATAATCCTCAATAAGCTTTAAAAGCTTGTTTCCTTTGCTGGTTACGGTATAGCTCAGCCAGTTGGTTTCATTGGCATCTCCAAAAAATGGATATGGATTTCCAAGTCCCTGCTTTTTCACCGCCACTTTACTCCATAATTCCCCGGATATGGGCCTCAAAACGGGCGCTGGTGCTGGTGTATGAAGATCACCTAATGTAGCACTGTCTGTCATACATGCATTGGTCATAATGCAGATATCGTCATCTTCCACTTCTAACATACGGGTAACCCCATGATCGGACAGATGAAGAACTTTAGCGGTAATCTCATCTCCTTCTGCAAAGTCAATGTCAGTTACTGTACAGTTCTCTGCAAAAATAACCCCTTCTTTTCTTAAATATGATTCAAGCGGGCGTATTACACTGTCATATTGATTGAAAGGAGTCCTTGTAACGCCTTCCAATGTATTAATACGGGAGAACTCCAATATCATCCTGCGCATATAGCGGCGGAATTCAAATAGGCTGCTCCATTTTTGGAATGCAAAGGTTGTCTGCCACATATACCAGAAGTTGGTGGTAAAAAAGTGGGGCGTATCTGCAAACCACTCTTCAATGGTCATATCATCAAGCTTTTCTTCCGGTGTGTTCATCAATTTTAATAAAGCCATACGTTCTTTCTGATTAAATCCCATGCTTTTCACGTCAAGGATGGTTCCATCTTTGTCAATCAGTCTTGCCTTGGCTGAGGTAGGATGCGCATGATCAAAATCCAAAATTTCTTCTGTTACACTTCTTCCCGGTTTACTTAATGAGGGTATGGATCGAAACAGCTCCCAGAAGTTTTCATAGGTCTCTTCATTGAGCATGCGTCCTCCCCTGCAGACAAATCCCTTTTCAGGAGTACCGATACCGTCATTGCTTCCTCCAAAGATGGGCATCCCCTCAAAGATGGTGATCTGGTTGCCAGGCATCTTGCAGTCTCTGATCAGATAGGCTGCTCCCGCAAGGCTGCCAAGACCGCCTCCTACAAAATAAGCCTTTCCTTTTGGGATAACGGAATTGTTTTTGGAATCCATCCGCTTTACCTTTTTTGATTTCCCAGTACGTTCATACAGTGTCTTGGCAGCCACACCTGCTGCCGTAGCCGCCGCCCCCAGTGCCAGCAATTTCATCATGTTACTTTTCTCCATTTTTTTTAACATATGCCACACTCCAATCTCTTTTAAAATCAATTGATAAACTTATATTATCATATAACATTTTTACCGTCACCATACATGCTTTTGTTCCTGTATAAAAAAACGACACCCGCAAAATGGTGTCGAAAAACCAGACAATTCTTCTATATTGTCTATCGTAATTTTTTATATATTCTTTTACAATGAAAATAATGAATAAGGAGGACTATCCATGTCGGGAACGTTACACAACCATATACGGGAAAGCGTTTTAAAAACAGCACTTTTTCATCAACTTAAAAATGGTCAGAAAGCACCGGAACGGACCGCCCGTAACTTAAGGGAACTGTTACAAAAGTTCAGTCCCGCCTCCAGTGAACTTTTTACTTACGAGGAACTGCTTATCATGATAAAAAATAGTTCCAGAGACGATTGCCTGAATCTGATTATTCAGAAACTGGTTTAAAGCTCCGCCTGGCTGCGAATATATCCGATCCGCTCCGTAGCCCTGGCGAGGCTTTTTAACCGTATTGAGACTTCTTTCGGCTCCATCTTCATTCCTTCTTTTACCCAGTCCATGATTACTCCGCACAGGCCATAGGCATAAAATCCGGCATCAAAATCCCGTTCTTCAAAGGTCAGTTTCCCCTTTTCATCAAGTAACTCAATTGCTTCAGAAAATAATGCTTTCGTCATCTCATACAAATAACTCTCAAAGGTATGTTCCTGCTCTTTTATGGTATTTACGTAAAAGTTTTTTTCCTGTTTCATATTACTCAAAAGCTCATGGATTTTCTCATTCCAGTTATCAAGGCTGATATCATCTGCAATTGTAGCAAAATTTTCATTATAATAAATCCAGCTTAATAGTTCATACTTATCCTGATAGTGATAATAAAAGGTCTGCCGGTTCAGACCACATACTGCCGTAATATCTGATATGGATATCTTATCAAATGGTTTCTCTTTGCACACCTGCTTCAATGCTTCTGCAATTGCACGTTTCGTAATAAGCGAATCCGACATAGGCCCTCCTGTTATACTATTCCTTTATATTTGTAAAATAATTGGCAAGTGCCGCAAACTGCTCTAAATTCAGTGCTTCTCCTCTCACAGACGGGGAAATACCCAGGCTTTCAATTGCCGATATAATCTGTTCTTTTGTATAAGGAACCTCAGGAGAGTTGTTCAAACCATTTTGAAGTGTTTTTCTTCTCTGGTTAAAGGATGCCCGGATCAGGCGAAACATCAGTCCCGGATCCTGTGCACTGACAGGTGGATTTTTATGCCGGGTCAGGCGGATCACCGCTGATCCCACGTTGGGGCGGGGCATAAAGCAGTTTGGGGGAACATTGGCTACAATATATGGCTCTGCATAATATTGAACAGCCAGTGAGAGGGCACCGTAATCCTTGGAACCTGGCCCTACCTGCATACGGTCTGCCACTTCCTTCTGCACCATGACTGTAATGTTATCGATGGGGACCTGACCTTCAAAAAGTCCCATAATAATGGGTGTGGTAATATAATAGGGCAGATTTGCCACCACCTTTATGGGGCGTCCACCGTTAAATTTCTGAGTCAGCTCATTGATGTCAGTCTTTAGAATATCTGCATGGATTACAGTTACATTATCGTAATCAGCCAGCGTTTCTTTTAGAATTGGTATTAATTTTGAATCGATCTCTACTGCGACCACATGGCCTGCTGCTTCTGCCAGATACTGAGTCATCGTACCGATTCCAGGACCGATCTCTAAAACGCAGTCATCCTTGGTTATACCTGCTGCCAGAATGATTTTCTCAAGTACGTGTGTATCAATTAAAAAATTTTGTCCGAACTTCTTTTGAAATGCGAACTCATATTTTTTGATGATCTGGATTGTATTTTGAGGGTTGCCTAATTTATTTTGCATACACATTTTCCTATCGTTTTTTATTAATCAATGGTATCTTATTATAAACAAAAAGTCAATAAATATAAGACGGGTCCGAATCCCGGAGACCGCCATTAAATATGATATTGCGGAAAGCTAACACTGTAAATCATATTGATTAACATATTCACTTTTCAGAATTGACATGACTATTAGTGATTCATAACTGCCATGATATAAAATACATTCTCTTAGTATGCCTTCTTCAGCAAAGCCTTCTGACTTGTACAGTCTTTGTGCTTTCTGATTTTTATATCTGACATCAAGCCATAATCTATGTGCGTTTAACTGCTCAAAGGCAATTTTTTTTACTAACTTTAAAGTTTCTCTTCCAAAGCCGTGACCTTTATCTGATATAACAATTCTCCGAAATTCAATGTTGTGATTTGGATTTGTAATACCAGCTAAAATTACATATCCGATCAGCTTATTGGTGGATCTTTCTTCTATTGATAAATGCAAGATGTCTTCCTGAGACAAGGAAACTCTATGTTGTTCTCTTGTCCACTGTCCGACATACTGAGCATTATCAGGCTGATGTTCCCATTCAACCACGAAGTCTAAATCGTTTTCCTGAGTGTTTTTCAGTATCATGATATCGGTTTTTTCCTTGATTTCTTTCACATATACTCCTTATTAACACTTTGTCTTTTCTACAGATGATAAAGCTTTTTAGCATTCCGGGTGGTGACTTCTATAATCTCATCCCTGGAAATACCCTTTATGGCGCTAATCTCATCAATGACATAAGAAAGATTCAGGGAAGAATTGCGCTTTCCCCGATTGGGAACAGGGGCCAGGTAAGGGCAGTCTGTCTCAAGTACCAGCTGATCCAAAGGCATATATTCCACTACTTCTTTCAGCTTTCTGGCATTTTTAAAGGTCAGAACGCCGCCAATTCCCAAATAAAATCCCATATTCAGATATTCCCTCGCCATCTCTTTTCCATAGGAAAAGCAGTGAATCACACCGCCCACATCCTGGGAATGCTCCGCCTTCATAATATCAAGGGTATCTTTCGCCGCATCACGACTGTGAATAATAACCGGAAGCTTTACTTCCTTAGCCAGATTCAGCTGACGCACAAACCAAGTCTTCTGTGTTTCATGATCTGGTTCTTCCCAGTAATAATCAAGTCCTATTTCGCCAATGGCAACTATTTTGCTACGGCTGGAATTTTCTTTCAGCCAGTTTAACTTCTCATCATTTAACTCACCAGTTTCATTGGGGTGAACACCGATTGCCCCGAATATATAAGAATACTTCTCTGCGAGTTTGATGGTATTCTCTGATGTCTTTATGCTGGCTCCAACATTGGTAACCGCTTCTATGCCATGAGACTGCAGACTTACAAGCAGCTCTTCTCTGTCTTCATCAAATGCTTCATCATCGTAATGAGCGTGTGTATCAAAAATCATAGATATCTCCTTTAAAACGTTTGTCAGCCTGTAATCAATAACCGAACAATATAAAGCAGGATTAAATGAAGAGGATAAAACCCGTAAAATAAATATTTTAGATTTCTCTCACCTTTTTTTCCATTATAAAAGTGTATGGGCAAAAGAGCAAATATTCCTGCTCCAAAACAGCTTGCACTGATTAATGCAGCCATAATTCCTGCAAATATAGTCTGAAGTTTTTTATTATTTCTAAATATATATATGATCAGTATCAATACGATTCCGTCTAAGTTGTAATCTGATTTCAGCAGTATGGATACCCCGCATCCAACTCCGATTGCCAGAAACTGCCGAAGGGGATCACCCATGGCCTTCTGGTACCACTCAAGCACCCACAGACCAATAAAAAGGGTGAAGAATACATTCTGATACCCGGGATGAAACCAGCTGTTGAAAATTGCAAGGTCAAACGGTATTTCTGAAATCAAGGCAAATGCCAAAAGCCTGATTCCGTATTTTCTGACATCTTTGGTATGAAGAAACCCCTCAACCAGCAAAAAGCAGAAAATGGGAAAGGATATTCTTCCAATGGTTCGGAGAACAAAATCAATGGTACTCCACTTTACGCCTTCTGGCGTAGCCAGGATTGTCTGCATCAGTAAAGGGTCCTGATACTTTAATATCCCATTTTCAATTATAACCGCGCCAATATGGTCAATCAGCATGGTTATGATCGCGATGATCTTTAAGGTATTTCCTGAAATTCCTTTCTTTTGGAAAGCAGTGGATTCTGTCATCAAGTCCTCCTCTTAAACGATAAGACCGGATTATAAAAATCCGGCCTCATTATCATCTTTTCCTGTTCTTAAAACAGCTTTTTATTAGCAGATCTCCGCTCCTGATGGCATTGCCTTTTCCGGAACCATAAGAGATAAATTGCCCTGTGCATCTTCGGCACATAAAAGCATGCCTTCGGATAAAACACCAGCCAGCTTCGCTGGTTTTAAGTTTACCACAACCATAACCTTTTTACCAACCATTTCTTCTGGTGAGTAATGAGCCTTAATGCCGCTGACAATCTGTTTTACCTGACTTCCTATTTTAACTTTGGAACATAAGAGTTTTTTCGATTTCGCTACTGCCTCGCAGGCAATTATTTCTCCAACCTGGAACTGCAGCTTTGCAAAATCCTCATATTCGATTTCTGCTTTTGCCTCTATATCAATTCCGTCATCTTCCTGTGATTCTTTCTCCTCTGTGGTACCTACTGCAGCTGTATGCATAGCTTCCACTTTCTCCATCACTTCCTTCATATCCATACGGGCAAATAAAATCTCGGGCTTGTCAGTCACTTTATTGCCAGATGGGTATAAACCGAATTCATTCATCTGGGGCAGCTCTCTTTTTGTTGTGTTAAGCTGAGAAAGAATTTTAGCAGAGGTCTCCGGCATAAAAGAAGCCAAAAGAGATGCTCCGATAGTAATAGCTTCTGTCAGGTTATAAAGAACCGTCTCCAGACGGGCTTTTGAAGCCTCATCCTTTGCAAGAGTCCATGGTGCTGTTTCATCAATATATTTATTACTTCTTCTGAAGATATTAAAAATAGAAGTAATTGCATCTGCGACGCGGAGTTTTACCATCTTCTCGCTGACCTTTTTCACCTCTTCAAGCACTACTGCTTTTAAATCCTCATCAAACGCATCTGTGATACCGCCATCTCTTACCACGCCCTCGAAATACTTATTGGACATGGAAATGGTACGGTTTACAAGGTTGCCCAGAATATTGGCAAGATCAGAGTTCATGCGCTCCACCATCAGCTCCCAGGAAATGATTCCATCATTATCAAAAGGCATTTCATGAAGAACGAAATAACGAACTGCATCCACTCCAAAGAAATCTACCAGTGTATCTGCATAAAGAACGTTACCCTTTGATTTACTCATCTTTCCGTCGCCCTGCAACAGCCATGGATGACCAAATACCTGTTTTGGAAGGGGTACATTCAGTGCCATTAAGAAAATTGGCCAGAAAATAGTATGGAAGCGGATAATATCCTTACCAATCAGATGAAGATCTGCAGGCCAGAGTTTTGAAAACTGTTCAGTGTTAGTTCCATCGCAGTCATATCCAATTCCTGTAATATAATTTGTTAATGCATCCAGCCATACATAAGTAACATGTCTTGGATCAAATGTTACCGGGATTCCCCATGTAAATGTGGTTCTGGACACGCATAAATCCTGAAGTCCCGGAAGAAGGAAGTTGTTCATCATCTCATTTTTTCTTGATACGGGCTGAATAAAATCAGGATTTTCATTAATATGCTGGATCAAACGATCTGCATACTTGCTCATACGGAAGAAATAAGCCTCTTCCTTTGCCGGTTTTACTTCACGTCCGCAATCCGGACATTTTCCGTCTACCAGCTGGGATTCAGTAAAGAAAGATTCACATGGAGTGCAGTATAAACCTTCATAATATCCCTTATAGATATCACCCTGATCGTAAAGTTTTTTGAAGATTTTCTGAACCTGTGCTTCATGATCCGGATCAGTAGTACGAATAAACTTGTCATAGGAGGTATTCATCAGATCCCAGATAGTTTTAATCTGACCAGCCGCCTGATCCACGAATTCCTTGGGAGTTATGCCTGCTGCTGCAGCTTTTTCCTCAATCTTTTGTCCGTGTTCATCCGTTCCTGTCTGGAAAAATACATCGTATCCTTCTTCTCTTTTAAACCTTGCTATGGAATCAGCTAAAACAGCCTCATAGGTGTTGCCGATGTGAGGCTTACCGGATGCATATGCAATGGCTGTGGTGATATAATATGGCTTTTTGTTTGAATCTTTACACATAATCTTTTCCTCCAGAAATATAATGAGATGCAGGGTGAATCATTTCCCAACAAAGAAAAACCCGTCTTAAAAAATCCACATAGGAAATTTAAAGACGGGGCACTATCCCGTGATACCACTTTAATTTATCCATGCCTTACGACACAGACCTCACCGGCTGCGTTCTAATCAAAAGCTTTCCAGAATGGCGCTTTTGGTATATAATAACAGTCTGACACGATAACGGGTGTGACCGTCGAAATTTAAAGGCTTACTAAGCCAATTCAACTTCGCTGCTCCAAGGCCATGTTGGGAAATACGCTCAGGCTTCCTTTTCAGCTACCGGAATTCTCTGTACATGAGGCGGGTTTCTTACTCTTCTTTTCTCAGCATTCTCAAATGAATCAATTGTCAGTAACCCTAGTGTAATAGTTTCATTCCCGTTTGTCAAGCAGGTAAGTTTCAGGATCTGACCTTTTGTCATTACTTTTTTCTTATAAACATATAAATAATATTAGTGAATTGTGGAGGATCTTAATATGAAAAACATGATTATCAGGCAGGGACGCCGTATCCTTTCCATTGTCTTGGCGGCCTCTCTGTTTTGCGCCTGTACACCACCTCCAAGACAGACGGGAACGCCTTCCGATGGCCTATACGAAAAATACCATGCCCAGGATTTATCCATGCAGAAAGCATTCGATCAGTTTACTGCCGATTTATTCCGGGATGAAATCAGCGATTCCGGCATCAGTTTTCATTTCAGTATTGCCGATCCTGCTTCCAGAGGGATTAATACGGTTCCTTTGACTCTTGGAGATTTCTCTTTGGATAAGATGAAGCAGGGTACAAAGGACCTTCAGGAGGTAAAGAAAAAGCTGGAAAGCTTTAACCCCCGGAAGCTGACTGCTGACCAGAGGCTTACATATCAGATTCTGTACTCCTACGTTGATACCGAATTAAGCTCTGATGGAATGGAACTCTACGCCCAGCCGCTGACCACGACCATAGGAATTCAGGCCCAGCTTCCTGTTCTCTTTGCCGAGTATACGTTCAACAACAAAGCGGATGTAGACCATTATCTATCATTGCTGTCTTCCATTGACGAATATTACGGGCAGATAATGGAATTCGAAAAGAAGAAATCAGAGGCAGGACTTTTTATGTCAGATGCTGCCGCCGACCATGTTTTAAAATCCTGTGAAGCCTATTTAATACAGCCGGATCACAGCTTCCTCGCAGAAACGTTCAATACCAGAATTGATTCCCTGACAGACTTAACCGATGAGGAGAAAGCAGAATATAAGAAGCAGAATATCAAGGTTCTGGAAGAACATTTTGTTCCCGCCTATAAGAATTTAATAAGCGGTATTACTGCTCTAATGGGAACTGGAACCAATGACAAAGGTCTTTCCTGGTATCCTGATGGAAAAAAATACTTTGAATATCTGGTTCATTCCAATACCGGTACCTCCTATGATTCAGTCAAAATCCTGAAAAAGGCTATTGAAAAACAGATGAATAGTGATATCAGGGCATTGGGACAGATTACGAAAGATCATCCTGAAGTAATTGACTCTCTGGACCATTACTCCTTTAAGTACACTAAACCGGAAGAAATCCTGGAATCCTTAAAATCTCAGATTACTACAGATTTTCCGGAGCTTCCACCATGCAACTACACGGTCAAGTATGTGCCAAGTGCTTTGGAATCCTCTTTAAGCCCGGCCTTTTACCTGGTGCCCCCTTTGGACCAGTACCAGAATAATGTTATTTACATTAACAACAACCCGCGTTTCCAAAATGAAGACCTTTATACCACCCTGGCTCACGAAGGATACCCGGGACATTTATATCAGAACGTATACTTCCTGAGCAAAAAACCAAATGATTTAAGGAGCATCCTTTCATTTTCAAGCTATTCCGAAGGATGGGCTACCTATGTAGAATATTATTCCTACACATTGGATAACGGGCTGGACCCAGAACTTGGAAAACTTCTGGCACATAATACGGCCATTACGCTGGGAATTTACGCTTACCTTGATATCTGTATCAATTATGAAGGCTGGGATAAGGAAGCTACAGCCAAATATCTTGGAACCTTTTATAACGTGGAAAATACAGATATTGTAGATTCCATTTACAGTAGCCTGGTGGAAAATCCAACGAATTATATGGAGTATTACGTGGGCTATCTGGAAATCATGGAAATGCGAAACACGGCTGAGAGAGTCTTAAAGGATAACTTTAACTTAAAAGACTTTCATACTTTTCTGCTTGATGTGGGCCCAGCCCCATTTTCAGTGATTCAGCCTGCTTTCCGCAACTGGCTTGCAAAACAGCTTAGAAGTTAAAATAAAACAGGCAAAAGCCATAAAATCCATTGGCTTTTGCCTGTTTTTTATTTTATTTCCTTATAATTCTTTACATATTCCAGATAATCATTATCCCCCTGTTTGATAGAACCGCTGGAATAATTTTTGCCGTTCACCAGAAGTTTTAATTTATCCAGTTCAAAGTTCTCTACAAAGGTGTTGCCAATCGCTGTAATGGTAAGTATGTCATCACCAGAACCGCTTTGTGGAACTGCAGATAAATCCAACGTACCAATTCCATCAGCAGAGTCATATTTCAGAACCTTTGTACCGTCCTCTAATACGCCGTATTCTATAAGTTTGCTTACGATTGCATCCGCAGTCAGCTTGTCCACTGCATCCATCGCCTGATTTAAACCAGTCTTATTTTCATTCTTACTGTATACAGAAATAATCTCCATCGGTTCTGCATTAGGGTCAGGAACTTTATCACTGGCGCCTCCTGTTGATGCCATTACCTGTGGATCAGGTGCTGTTGTCTCCATCTTTGGCTGGGTTGGGGTACAGGCAGCCAGGGATACCATCAGCATAGCGCTCACTAAATATAAAATAATTTTTTTCATAAATGCGTATTGCCTCCTTAAATTCTGTTAAAGACTCCGAAACCACTTATTCAGTTTGGTCAGAACTTTGATTAAAACTTCTACCTCATTCTCGCTTAGCCCTTCTATCATTCCGGCTATCATCTCCCGATGAAATGTAGCATGATGTTCATAGGCTTGTTTTCCTTTATCTGAAAGAGAAATATAAACAACGCGCCGGTCTTCTTCTCCCCTTTGGCGGGTAACATAACCTTTTTTTACAAGACTGTTCATGGCTATGGTCAATGTCCCCACTGTGACAGACAATTCTCTGGCTATTGCGGACATATTCTTAGGTTCTCCGACTCCGATCGCCTCAATCACATGCATATCATTATTGGTGATATTATTAAATTCCTGTGTAATGATAGCCTGCTGTTCGATATCCATTACGTCTCGAAACAGCCTTACCAGTACTTCGTTAAGAGTTCCGTAAGTATCCACGTTTATCCCCTTCAAATCTATATGACAATAAAAGCTTCTTCGTAATTATACATGATTATGTATACGAAGACAACCACCTGAATTCTTATGAAATTCTTAAATCAAAATGATTAATTTCCTTTTATACCAAAAACCGGCTTAAAAATACACTGGCAGCAATACCAGCAACAGTTGCTGTTAAGGCTCCCCCTAGAGTGTATCTGGTTTTTCTGATTTTAACAGTACCAAAATAAACACTGAGGCAGTAAAATAATGTTTCGGTACAACTCATCAGAACAGAAGTCATAAATCCAATATAAGAATCTGTACCATATTTTTTAAAGATATCCAAAACAAGCCCGATGGCTGCCGAATTGGAGACCAGACGAACTAAAATAACCGGCACAACCGGTGCCGGAAGAAATAAATAAGATGCGGGTTTTGTTAGCAGCTTTGCCAGAAAGTCCAAAAACCCGGATGCCCTAAGTACTCCTACCGCTGTCATCAGACCAATTAGTGTAGGCATAATGCCTGCAACCGTTTTCATGCCATCTTTTGCGCCGTTTAAAAAATCATCAAATACCGGGCGCTTTGATAAAATGCCAAATCCAACAATATAAAAAATGATCAGCGGAACCGCAGCCTCAGAGAGAAATAATAAAAATCCCATAGTTTTACTCACTATCCGTTAATTATTATAATCTATTCCGGCTGCTTCCTTTTCATTCTTTACATTTATTTCAAAATCCTTCTCTCAAGAATAAAGACAATCTTTTGAAAGAAGTGAATGACGAAATTACAGTAATGCAGTATTCTCAGCTGCTTTCTTACAATCGTCTTGGATCCCCTTTTATTAAATTCTGCCATAATCTTTTGAAATTCATCTGGCGGAGGCGCAGGCACAGACGGTGTTAATTCCGGGTGTTTCTGCATATAATCAAGCAAACGGGCTTCCAGTTTCTCTCTTGAATTATGATTTGTATGAAACAAATAAAAGATGGAACACTTATTGATGGAATCTTTCTTCTGCTCCACGTCTATACCTCTTTATGTTTGGTTATCCTTTGGTTCTCATACGCTTTGGGGTTGACTTTTTACCACTAACGTTTACTATAATAGTATATCGAATTTGGGAGGCAGCTTTTCTATGAAAAAAATAATATTAACTGGCGGCGGTACTGCCGGTCATGTTACCCCGAACCTGGCTTTAATTCCTTCTCTAAAAGAAAAAAACTATGAGATTCGTTACATCGGTTCCTATCAGGGTATTGAACGAAAATTGATCGAGAATGCTCAGATCCCATATAGCGGTATCTCAACAGGTAAATTCCGAAGATATTTTGACATCAAAAACTTTACGGATCCTTTCCGTGTAATAAAGGGATTTGGAGAAGCGCTTAAACTGATTAAAAGCTACAAACCTGATATCGTATTTTCCAAAGGCGGCTTTGTTGCCGTTCCTGTAGTGTTAGCTGCAAAGCATTTAAAAATACCGGTAATCATACATGAATCAGACATGACTCCCGGCCTTGCCAACCGGATCTGCATTCCGGCTGCAACCCGTGTCTGCTGTAATTTTCCGGAAACTCTCAGCTATCTCCCTAAAAATAAGGCAATACTAACCGGCTCCCCCATTCGGAAAGAACTCTTAGAGGGCGACCGGATGACTGGATTAAAGTATGCCAGACTAAACGACAACAAACCTGTTATACTGATCATCGGAGGCAGCCTTGGTTCTGTAACTGTCAACAACGCTATTAGGGGCATCCTTCCAAAACTATTAAACAATTACCAGATCATACATATCTGCGGAAAAGGCAATCTGGATGAAAGCCTTGCGGGTGTCCATGGATATGTACAGTACGAATATGTAGATGCCCCTTTGAAACATCTTTTTGCTGCTGCTGACTTAATGATTTCCAGAGCTGGTGCCAACGCAATCTGTGAGATACTGGCACTGAGAAAACTTAATATTCTGATTCCCCTTTCCGCTGCTGCCAGCAGGGGTGATCAGATTTTAAATGCCAGATCTTTTTCAAAACAGGGATTCAGTTATCTTCTGGAAGAAGAAAGCTTAAATGGAGACACCTTACTGCAGGCCATTACAGATACCTTTGCTAACCGTCAGACCTATCTTTCAAAAATGGAAAGCAGCGAACTTCATGATGCTGTAAATACAATTATAGTAATGATAGAGAACCTGGTTTCCAAAAATTAATCAGCATTATAATTTGGACCGAGTATATTCTTTAAACAGACTCTTGTCCGATAGATCCGGGAACGGCAGACCGTTCCCGGGATTTCAAGCTTCTCACAGATCTCCGGAATCGTCAGCTGTTCCAGAAAATATAGTACAGCCATCTCCTTCCACTCATCTCTCATATTGGAAATCTCACTGGTGATTTTTAAAACAGACTCTTCCCCAAGAACTACCTCAAGAGGATCCGTTACCACATACCTTGCGAGCATCGCCATCTCGTTAGATGCATCTTCCTCATCAATACTTACTTTCTCATAATGGCCATTCCTGCGAAGAGAGTCTATGCATTTGCGTTTTAATATTTTGATCAACATGCTTTTTTTCCGCGTGTCTGACCATGTTAATGAATAATTCTCAAAATAAGAAATAAAAGTCTCCTGTACCACATCATCAAGTTCCAGATCTGGTACATTCAGTGTTTTAGCTATTCGTCGCAACAGCCCCTGATATTTACCATATATGGACTGCAGCAGCAGATTTTCATCTTCATGTATGCTCATATCATATGCCCCTCTGATTACAGGGCGCTCCTGATGGCGGCTCCTGTCTGTGCTAGTTCTTCCGGACTTACCTTACCCGGCATCCAAGAAACCATAACAGGACCTTCCTCGTAACGGGGAATCAAATGCACGTGAAAATGAAAAACCGTCTGGCCTGCCTCTTTTCCATTATTCTGCACTACATTGAACCCGGAGCATCCCAGCGCCTTTTTCATGGCGACTCCTATTTTTGCTGCCAGTGGAAGGACCTTTGCTGCCGTATCTTCATCCAGATCACAGATATCTCTGTAATGCTGCTTGGGAAGAATCAGGGCATGCCCTTTGGAAGCTGGTCCTAAATCCATAATTACACGAAACATGTCATCCTCATAAATTGTCTCTGAGGGAATACCCCCATTTGCAATTTTACAGAAAATGCAGTCATCTTCTCTCACACACTCACCTCCTTCCAGCATTTTTTCCATAATTACCGGCTGCGACCGTTCCTGGGTCTGCGATATAAAACAACTCCCATTATAATGCCTATTATAAGACCTGCAATATGGGCAGCGTTATCAACGCCTGTGCTGGTAAAACCAAAATACAGAGAGCATAAAATCACCACAACCAATTGGCGGGTGCTTAGGTCTTCCAATTGCCCACGATTAACTGCCACTGCATACAAAAGACCGCCGATTACTCCGAAAATGGCACCGGAAGCGCCAGCGGAAACCACATTTCTATATCCGGACAGATTTATAATCATGGAAGCAACATTTGCTCCCACACCACAAATCAAATAAAAAAACAGGTATTTAATATGACCCAGTGCACGTTCCAGATTATCTCCCAGAATGAACAGAATCAGCATGTTGTTCATAATATGATTTATTCCAAAATGCATGAACGTGGAAGTAATTAACCTGTAATACTCCCCTCTTTCAATAACCAGCGGCGCATACATAGCCCCATGGGAAACCATAAACTGGGTATCCTCGGTAGATCCATTCATCTCCAGGTATAGAAAATAAATGACATTCACCGCAATGAGACCAATATTTACAAAGGCCTTCTTGCGCCTGCTAAATTCATCCATTGAAGCGCTCCTTCTGAACTATAATATGCTTATTTTATCATAAACTGACAGATTATGTAAATATAAACGCAAAATTTGCGATAAAAATTTCATCTCCTGTGTTTAATAAAACTGTTTCGTTTGTTTCCAGAAGCCGACCGTTGACATATGTGCCATTGGTAGAGTTTAAATCACTGATATAGTAATCATTTCCTTCCTTTTCTATTTTTGCATGAATCCGGCTGATTGCTTCTCCATTAAGAACATAATCCACCAATCCCTCCTGCTTGCCTATGAGATAGGGAGTATATGTAATGATTATATCTGGAATTCCAGGACTTGCAGATTTAAAAACCTTTACTGGCGTATCTTTTTGACTATTAGTAAGAAGTACTGTCTGTAAGTGTTCTTCTGCTGATGCTGATTTTAGCAGAACCGGCGATTCCTCCTTACTCTCATAAAAAGCAGTTTGCCACTCTTCCCGTTCGCTGTCATAACCCCGGTCTTTTGCGGGGCTGTCTTCCTCTTGGTGCTGGTATTGATTTTTGCCTGTTAATTTGAATCCAAACAAAACGGACAATATTCCTGCTGCCATGACCAGATACCAGTATTTTAATATTCCCCTATAACCAGATATACTCCACAACACAGCTGAAAAACCGGTAACAACTACAGCCGATATAATAAGCGGTCTCCACAAACCAAAGCCGGTAGTTTTGGTTTGTACAGGACTTGAAAATTCCTCAATGACCTGTATTTCCTCTTTTTCTGTATTTGTAAATCCGGATTGAGTCTCACACTCCTCCTCTTCCTGCCTTGCTTCCAACTTATCATTGTGGAGACAAACCAGTTCCGCCAAAGCATCCATACCGTAATTATCCTTTACACTCTCCTGATATAACGCATAAGCCATAACCACACATTCTTTATCCTGATGATTAATCTTTCCCAAGAGATAACGAAGTAATTCGCTCATCTCCTCCGAGAACTTCCTGTCTCTTCCAGGTATCAGACAGAGAGACACAAAAAACTGTTCTGGCTCAATATAGATGAACTCCGGCTGTAGAAGTATCTGATCTTCTTTTAGGAGATACGCAGGAAGACGGTTAAGAATCTGGGCAATCCCGGTAATTAAATTTATAAGTTCCTGTTTATTTATGCTGTGAAACTCTAATATTCGGCTTAAAGGCTGTTTTGAAGTGATTTCATAATAGAAGTATTTACGATTATCAATCTGCTTTAATTGGAATTTCAGCAAACCATTTATCTGATTTTCTTTGAGCATGTTTTCCTCATATCCCTGCATCTGGGCATTATCCTGCTCTATAATCAAATAATTATGCTTCATCTCCCGTCTATATGTAACATTCATATCATTCCTCCTGACTGATCAGTGTCAGCTTTCTTAGAAAATTTTCAGGATCAAATACTCGTTGTTCCAGTTCAAACTTCCATCTGCCACCCGCTCCCGTACCCTTAATCCGCTTTCCTGTAAGCAAATTTCCGGACAAATTTAATTCAAATTGATATTCCTTCCATGAAAATGGGGTTCCAGCCCTGTGAGCTGCCCAATTTGCAGCATCACCAGGCGGCTCTGTCTCATTGTGCCTTAATCTCTGCACTGATTCAGCAAGTGCCATAGCCCCTGCCACCTCATCTCTCAGGCGATACGCCGACTGAATGGATATCATAAGAGAAAATAATATGACAGCCATAACAAAGGCGGCTTCTACCGTATAACTTCCGTTTAAGCGCATGTTCATCTCATCACCATGATTAGCCAGACCGGAACCAGAAACGGGATAAACGGGATTCTCTCTTTTCCAACATCAATTCCTTTTACCCGGTTTAACAGAAAGAACAGTCCGCAGAAAATACCGCTCAAACTTAAGCCATAGAAAAATAATGTCAGATTGGACAAAGCAGGTAAAAACAGACCACTTATAATAAAGAAACACCCATCTCCGGCGCCCACTGATTCCTTTGATAATTTACTTACCGCTAATAAAGCAAGGCCAACCAGACAGCCAGTAAACTTAAAACAATTCTCTCTCTGTAATAAACTCAAAGC
Organism: Lacrimispora sp.; assembly: GCF_031982545.1. Classification (GTDB taxonomy): domain Bacteria; phylum Bacillota; class Clostridia; order Lachnospirales; family Lachnospiraceae; genus Lacrimispora. The sequence goes on along the minus strand of NZ_DALYXB010000013.1, from coordinate 120,863 downwards.
GAGTCCTGCAGCACCGCCGCTTAAAAGAAGCCAGATACTGATACTTTTCTTTCTCCCATCTTCCCAGGCTGCTGCCAGAAGAAACATACCAAAAACAATACAATTTAATTGTTCAACCATTAATACCTCCCTACTGTGAACAATAAGAACAAGCACCTAAATGAATCACTTCTGATATAGGAACAAGTCTCACATATGCGGTGATTGCGCTGCATTCTCTACTGCTGTGGAATTTTTCACCTGACGGCATGATATAGACAAGACCGCCTTCTTTTGCTATACTACTGCACCTGCTGCAGGGTTTGTATATCCCTCCGTTCGTATTGCGGATACTTTCTAGATCTGTTTCGTTTACTGCTCTTATATGATTGTATAAATAATGACAGGTTCTTTTTTTGTGATATCTGGTGCTGTCTCTTCCTACATAAACCATTTCTTCCGTATCGCCTGACTCTTCCTCATAAAGCAGTGTATTTCCAAGCCACGCTCTCCTGAAACACCGGGCGGACATTGGAACACTTTTCAGCCCTAAAACAGGAAATGGAAGGCGGATATGATAATCCATAATCAAATCAATGGTTTCTTTATCTTTTAAAACAGAGGATCTTAAAAAAGATACAGACTCTGCATCTTGGTATACTTCATACTTTCCCATTTTCATTCTTGCATATAGAAGTATACTTTGTTCTGTTATTCCTTCCAGCAAACCATCTGGCAGTTCATTTAATCCCGCTGCATTTAAATCCTGGCCTGTATTTAACTCTTTTAAAGCTGATACATACTGACTTAACTCTTCTCCTGTAATCTCAAGCGCAGTCTGGATTTTTCTTCCGTCATTTAAAAGTTTCATTGGCGTCATGAGTATTATAACTGCAAACAGAAAAAGCGGAAGTGCCATAGCTGCTTCGATTGTCAGACTGCCTGGTTTTGCCTGAAAGGAGGCAAATAATAATACCCTTTTTGCAGAGATATTTTTTCTTATCAAGGGGAAATGTACCTGGAGAGTAACCTTTGCTTTACATATGATTTTTATTAACTCTCTGAAAAAGGGCATAATTATTCGCCTCCTTATCTTAATATGCTTTTTCCGTCCGCACCTCTATGGGATAAACAGGTTCCAGCACTCCGAAAAAGAAATGCTGCCCACGCCCTTTTCCCTGAATTTCTGCCCCATATACACAATGTGTCATGCGAAACTCAGTATCGGTTGTCCGAAGATTCATCTGAATGACATCCATAAGCCTGTAATACTGCCGGGTGCTATGGGAGAGAAACAGAAGTAATTTTAAATAGCCAGTATAGCTAACACCGTTATTGTCACTTCCCTCACCCTCAAACGACCCACTGCTTCCTGAATCCAGCAAGCCCTGGAGTGAAATCCTCCAGTTATCCTTTGACTTAATAAATGCAACCTTTTCTCCCTGTAACAGCCGTCTTACATCCATAATGGCTTCTCCCATTGCCCAGATACTCATAACAAAGAAGGCCACCAGTCCCGTAAGAGGGGCAGTTCCTGTCACTCCGGTTATCACACCTGCCAAAGCTTCTGCTTCTTTTCTTTTTTCCTGATCTGTTAAAATATGTACCAGATTGAGACCTTCCCTTATGGCCAAAACATCTGTTATAGCCTGTGAAAAATTTTTCTCATCGCTATTCAGCCCTCCGATTAAATATTCCAGTTCATATTTTACCGCCTTATCTTCTTCTGATAAAAAACTGGTAAGAAAACGTCCACAGTATTCCTCAAATAAAATACGGTCTATCAAACCATCAATTTCACCCTGTTCCTCTGAATAGATCAGAGATGGAAACGAGTTAAGATCAAGCTGTCCTTTCGATACCTGTGTACCCTCTGGAAGTACAAGGCTCATAAGACCATTTCGCACAAGACTCTCCACCTTTTCTAAAATCTTTTCTTTTTGCGGATCTTTCACACCATTGGTATAGGAAAGCAAAGAAATATGGATTTCACACCAGATATCCCTGACAGACCCCCATAACTCAGATAAATCTGGTCCATCATCATCGTCATCTGAACTGCTTTCCCAATCATCAATTATTTGTGCTACTTCCAATGCCCGGTCTTTTGAACGTTCTATTTTATTCTTAATATCAATAGACTCTCCGGCAAGTGCTTCGACTTGTTTTCGCCTCTCTCCATCCTGCCTCACATAAGAATCATACCAATCGGTATCACTGTTTAATGTTATCTGGATCGGATCGCTTAACTGATCCATTGCTTCTGTTCTTTTGCTTTTTGTTAGCTGTAATTGAGCATATAATTCATCTGCAATATTTCCATAAGATTTTACAAGGGCCGGTATCCGGTCCGTCTCTATCTCCAATTCAACCGCTTTTCTTATAAATCCCTGTCCATCGTAATTGCTCAAACATGTATTTGCCTCGATCCATATGTATTTCTGTTTTTCTAAGGAACTATTAATTTCTTCAATCACATACTCCAGACGTACTGCTTCTTTTGTATGTTCCCCATATGACCTGGAAAGATCTTTTACAACAGCAGCTTCCTTAAGATCAGCAAGCATTGTAACGGCTCCTGCCTCGTCTGGTATGTGATCAAAAATTCCATACTTCATATAATCCAGGATCTCCTGCTTCATATATTTCCCACCGGCACTGGTTATGAGGTCACGATGTAACACATTGGCACCCTCTATATCTACACGATACCAGCCAGAATGCTCCATATAAGGTGCTATATATTCCAGCCATTTCTGTTCCAGATCATCCCCGCTTTTATCTTCCAGAAGAAAAATCCGGTACTTATCCCACGCCTCTCTGTGATATCTGCTAAATACAGAATCCATTGCGGAATCCGCAGCAATCTTTAAATACCATCTCGTTCCTGCAGTCCGTGCGGACTCTAAAAGTCCGCACATCAAACTGACAATGCATAAAAGGATTAAACTTAGAAATACCGTTATATGACCATTGCTGTGCATTAATACACCTCTTTCGACTGCTTATTAATCTCCTCAAAAATGCCATCCAGCAGTTTTTTAATATTGGTTTTAAATATAATAACAAGACCAATTAAAACTACCAGAATTAATACAATTTCAATAACCCCTACTCCATCTTCTTCTTTTATAAAATCTTGGATCTGCTCTTTCATTATTAAGGCCATGGTATCACCTCCTCTCTAGTAAAATGTAAGAAATGCAGGTACTACAATCATAGTCATGACAACGAATAACATTAGAAGGAGGGGCAGCAAAAGCTTTGTACCTGCTTCTTCTCCCAACTTTCTGGCTGCATTCTTTCTCTGCTCAAAAGCCGAAGCCATTTCTATATCAAGTGCATTTCTTAACTGCCTGCCTCCATTTTTCTGATTTTGCTCCAGTAAAGCTGCAAGCTTTATGTATGGCTGGAGGCTGCAACGCCTTCCAAATTCATTGTAAGCACGGCTTTCCGACAATCCACTTTTTAATTGTGATGCCGTATGTACCATCTCTTCATAAGCCGGGCGCATGACACGCCTTCCATTTTTAAGAGACTCCCTGTATCCTGTTGCAATTCGTTCCCATGCCCCCCTTACTGTATAGCCTGCTCCAATATAAACCACAAGCTTTGAAACCACCTCTGAATAATCCATTAAAAGCTGCTGCTCTCTCAACCTGCTTTTTTTCTGCTTTTCAACCTGAGTCCTGACCTGCAAAAGTACAGCCAGCACAAGACCAAGCACAGGCAAAATTCCATAACTTCCTTCTTTCGGTTTAGAGTACTTGAGCCTTTGTCCTTCAAATACATCAGGTAAAATAAGTGATGTGTCTGTTTGCTGCTTCGTATCAAGATCATCTGCCCATTTCTGAAAGGCTGCTTTCTTTTTTTCTTCCAACGTCAGAACAGGTGGATATACTTTACCTTTGTATTGATAGCTTTGCTGGTGGATACCATCTGACACCATAGCCAGAATCAGAATTTCTTTTCCTGCCTCAGCAACATCTTCGTTATAAACTGTTCCAAAGGAGTCAATGAGCTCAGGGTCACTGGTTTCCCAGCGCACGGTTAATCCAAACGTGTCCAGTCTGGTTTTCAGATTCAGATTTTGTCTTATTACATTAAGAGAATCATTTTCTGAAAGTATTTGGGTTGGAAGTTGGGTTTCCAGCTGGTCAAACAGATCCTTTGCTTCTTTGTCTGTATATCTCCGCTCCCTAACAGGAATTTCTATTAATAATTTTTTATCTTCCTGCTCTTTATCCAGTCCTTTTACTAAAACCTCATAAATGTTCTCTCCCTGCCCTGGTCCGGCTCTTTTAAGCCCCTCGCCGTAAAACACATCCTGCCTGCCCCAAAAAGTGGAAAGTTCCAGAACTGCATATAAAACAATCCCGCCCGCTGCACATGCAGCCTGTACCTTTGTTACAGGCGGTCTCCATTTAATTAATTGTTTTTTCATAAGGCTCCCCGATTATATCTCAATTTCCATAATCCGCTTTGCTGTCTGGTAAGCAATCATATAAAGGATCATACATATGGTCATTAAAATTCTTCCCGCTCCAGTGGTATACATAATCTGAAAAAAACCCGGGGATGTGAAATCAATATAAATGACTATGAAAAAAGGTATAAGATTCATTATTTTTAATTCAAACTGCTTGGAAGCCGTCATGGTCAGAATCTCCTGCCTTACCTGTACTTTGTCCCGAATTACATCTGCCGTGTGACTGATAATAGAAACCAATTCACCTCCACTGCGCTTTGCAGTGGAAAATACCTCTGCAAAGTTCTTTACATCATCCAGACCGCTTCTTAATGCAAATTCTAAAAATGCCTGCTCGACGGACCGGTTCATATGAATCTGACTCTCAATGAACTTGAATTCCTTTGTTATGAGTCCTTCTGCACCATAAAGAACAGACAACTCTCTTGAAGCTGAAATAACAGAGTTTTCTACTGAATAACCTGCACTTAAAAAGGAAGAGAGAAGTAAAATACCTTCTTTAAATTCCAGATTCAACTGCTGAAGCTGTTTGCTTTTTAATTCTTTTCTTTTGGTTAAGGGAACTATAATTCCGAAAGGAATGAAAATAAGAAATACCGCCAGACTGCGATAGAAAATATAAGAAAAAAGTGCTGCGATTAAGACTCCCTGTCCACTATAATACAGCCATTCCCTCATAGACAGGATATAAATATCATAATTCAATGCCGGCTGCTTTGAGCTTTTCTGTGTTTTTAAGATCTCCAACCTTCTTAAGGCTTCCACCAACTTTCCTGGCATCTCCCCTGTCGGTTTCCCCTTCTTCAAACCGGTAAATGGGATTAAGTCTGATTTCACCATCTTCATATCCAGCTACCTCCACAATTGATAAGACCCGTCTGCTTTTATCCCTTAATCTTCCCAAATGAATTAAGATATCAATTGCTGCCGCTACCTGACTGCGCACCGCCAAAAGAGGAATGTCTGTTCCCATGAGCACCATGGTTTCTAACCTTGACAGCATGTCCTTTGGACTGTTTCCATGCCCGGTACTTAAACTTCCGTCATGTCCGGTATTCATGGCAGAAATCATATCAAGCGCTTCTCTTCCTCTTACCTCACCCACGATAATCCTGGATGGATTCATGCGAAGTGCTGCCTTTATTAAATCGCCAATGGTCACCTCTCCCTCCCCTTCTCCATTGGCACCTCTCGTCTCCAGACGTACCAGATTGGACATATGAGTGATTTGAAGCTCTGCAGAATCTTCTATGGTTACAATTCGCTCGCTTCTAGGTATGTAAGAAGAAAGAGCATTTAAAAAAGTACTTTTACCGGAATTGGTTCCTCCGCTGATGAAAATATTATATCCAGCCTCCACAATTGCTTTTAAAAAGTCTGCTGCTTCCCTGGTTATTGATCCCAGCTTTAAAAGCTTACCAATGGTGATGGGTTCTGGAAACTTTCTGATTGTAACGGCTGGTCCGTCAATGGAAACCGGGGGCAGGACAACATGAACCCTGGAACCGTCGCCTAGTCTGGCATCTGCTATAGGTCTTGAAACATTCACAGTCCTGTTTACGCGACTGACAATCTGCTGAATCATATCTTCCAATTGTTCCTGACTCTCAAATTCCTTTTCCCACCGCTCCATACGGCCATTTCGCTCAATAAAGATGTTATTTGCTCCATTTACCATGATTTCTGTGACGGTTATATCATCTATCAGTTCCTGAAGAATCCCCAGGCGTCTGAAGGAGTCAAACAGCCACCCTCTTAATATTAATTTTTCTCTTAAAGGCAGATATTCGGTCATTCCCAATCTGATTATCTTCTCATCGATCATGGTGTACAGCTCTTCATCTGAAATCTGTTGATGCTGATTTAGTTCCAACATAATATCTTCCCGCATCCTGATGCGTTGTTCTTCGTTCACATCTTCTCCCTCCCTATGGCTGTTTTCTTAACAGCTGCCGGGTATAATCTCCTAATTCACTCCACAAAAGCTGATCCAGATAATTGTCCTTCCTGCCAAAGGTACAATGATAGGGAAGATTGATTTTCTGAATCCTGCTCATTACGGCATTGTGACCGGAAGCAGCAAGGTATGCTTCAAACTCTTCGACTTTGGCTGCTGATACGCAATCATCTTTCACCGGCATATAGATTCCGTCACATACTTCCAAAACGTCAGCCGCTCTTTTTCCCATCTGCCCCAGATCAAGGATAATGGTACCGTATGTACTCTCCTTAGAGATCTGCTTAATTAGTCCCGCTATCTCCTGAGATGAAATAAATGCCAGATCTTCCGGATACTGAACCGGTGGCACATAATCCAAATCTCCCCATGTATATATAACAGAACCAAGCCGTCCAAATGAAAAGCTGCCCTGTCTGTAATAATAAAACAGATCTGACATCCCCCTTTTATACTCTTCTCCTGTCAGACCCGCGAATCCAGAGCAATCTTCCATATTTAAGTAAAGAACCTTTAAATCCCGAGACAAAAGCTGGGCCATAGCCAGAGAAAAGGATGTTTTTAAACAACGGTTTACCGGTGAATAAACACCTACCACCCTGCCCCTTTCAGACAGTGCGGTATATCCTGCTTCTTCCAAATCTGCGCAGTATTGTTCCATAATCTCCCGAATGAGGTGATCTGCCGCCTGGTACTTATAAACACTGGGATACGACTCGTTTGCAGGAATTATTTTCTCTTCTGCAAGCAGAACTACTTTATCTGCACCAATCTGTCCGATCTCCTCGTTTGATACTTTGGAACTGATGAGCATAAGTTTAATATCATGATCACAGCTGTAACTCCTAAGTTCCTCTAGTGATGAAAACGACACAATGGATACAGGAAACCGCTCTTTAAAATTTACAAATTCTGCAAACCGTTCCCCAAATCCTGAGTCCGCATCGTATATTGCCATAATACGTTTTGTCATAGCAAACCTCCTTGTTAAAAGAAAACAACAGTAAGTATTGTTCCTAAAAACATACAGAATCCTAACGGAATTACTGCGTTGTACCCATCCCGGGCGGAACTATAATAAGCTGTAATTTTTTTTGTCTGAATCAATGACCTGACATAGGCCAGAAAGTAAGAAAACCGCTGAAAGGTAAAGCCTTTCACAGTCATTAGAACCAGGGACCAGAATGCCCCTATTATGAAACCTACGGCAACTGCTGCAAAACCGTTGCCATAACCCAGATACCCGAATATCAAAGCAATGATTTTAATATCACCGGCACCAATCATACGAAATAAAAACAGAAGAAAAAACAACGCTGTTACTACGAAGAAACGGCTTAAGAAGAACATTGCTCCCCATAGTACTGCCTGATTCCCTGCCTCCCAGCCGGATAAAAAAGCTCCTCCAGCCACACCAAACAACACCAGCCTGTTGGGTATTCTGTGTTCTCTTACATCAAAATAAGAACCGGCTGCGAGAATAAAAAATAATACCACAAATTTTACAATATCATCCCCTTTATTTAAACTATAAATCTGGAAATAGTGCCGGAATATCGGCCTTGAACGATGGAATAAAGAATTCCAATTCATTGATAATGAGAGAGTCCGTATACAGAACGCATGCGGGATTCTGACTTTATTATGCACAAGATAAATACAAAAGTCAACAGCTTTTTACATTTTTTTAAAACTGTTATACAGGTGTGTGTAACAACAATCGTGTTTTATTGTTATATTTTACAATATTTAATCATTTTTTTGTTTTATATAAGTGATTTTGCACAATATCAGTTGACCTTTTTCTTCCCGGGTGTTAATATAATATTAGTTTACTATTTTAAACCAAAGGAGATGTTTCAGGTGGCAAATAGCGAATTTTCTGAGCTTTTTAAAAGCTGCATGCCGCTTTTTATTGCGTTGGGAGACGAGGTCCGGCTAACAATTATTGAAGTTCTTGCCAGTACAGATTCGTTTCAGACAAATGTCCGGGGAATGAACGTGAACGAGATCACGGATCAGACAAACTTATCCCGGCCGGCCATATCTCATCATTTAAAGATTCTGAAGGAAGCAGGACTGGTGTCTGCCAGACAGGAAGGAACTGCTAATTATTACTTTCTTACCTTTGGAGAAAGCACAAGAAAGTTATGTACTCTTGGGCAGTATCTCCAGATTTTTATGGATCCAATCCAATAAATTTATGGAGATTCAGGCAATAGATGAATAAAGTTCCAATTTCCAGATATACTGAGATTTATAGGTACCTCGTTAATTTCTTATCTGGAGATGATCGCATGAAAAATTTATTGTTAGGAAATCACTTTTCCCTTACGGAAGAGGAACGGAATTTACGCAAAGAAATCGAACGTTCCAAAACCGCCATTGATGCAGCAAGAAATCATTTTGAACAGGTCGTTGACCCGACATTAATTGACTGTTACATTTACGAGCTTAATGCCGCACAGCTACGTTACCAGTTTCTTTTGCGTCGTTTTAAAAGCCGTGAAGTATAGTCAGACATAAAACCGTTTTAATACGTAACCTGTTGCAAACGCTGCTTCTGCCTGTGGAATCGTGTACCAAAATGGAGGGGTGAGCAAATGGAAGATTTAACGAATGAATTGGAAACAGGTTTTATTACTGAGCTTGACCGGTATTTGTATAACAACGGCCGGCATTACGAAATTTATGAAAAATTGGGCGCTCATCCAAAAACATGCAACGGAAAACAGGGAATGTATTTTGCTGTTTGGGCACCTCATGCCAGTCAGGTTGGTGTTGTGGGAGATTTCAATGGCTGGAACCCCGACTTAAATCCTATGGTTCCCCTGGCCGACTCCGGGATTTGGGAAGTATTTGTACCAGGAGTCGGTCTGGGACAGTTATACAAATATTCTGTGGCCACACGCAGCGGAAAGATTCTTTTTAAAGCAGATCCCTATGCATTTTATGCAGAGTTCCGCCCACAGACCGCTTCTATTACTGCAGATTTATCTGTATATTCGTGGAATGATCTGGAATGGGTTGCAAAGAGGGAAGAACAGGATCCATTATCAGGGCCATTAAGCATTTATGAGGTCCATTTAGGATCCTGGAAAAGAAAAGACCGAGAAGATAAAGAAGGTTTTTACACATACAAAGAAGCTGCTCATGAACTGGCAGAATACATAAAGGATATGGGTTATACCCACATAGAGCTATTAGGCATTGCAGAACACCCCTACGACGGTTCCTGGGGCTATCAGGTGACCGGTTATTATGCTCCTACTTCCCGGTACGGGACACCGGAAGAGTTCATGTACTTTGTTGATTACATGCATCAGAAAGGAATTGGAGTCATACTTGACTGGGTGCCTGCACATTTTCCCAAGGATGCCCACGGACTTTCTGAATTCGATGGAGAGGCCTGTTATGAATACGCAGATCCACGTAAGGGAGAACACCCCGACTGGGGTACCAAGGTTTTTGATTACAGCAAGTATGAGGTAGATAATTTCCTGATTGCCAATGCTCTTTACTGGGTAGAAAAATATCATATTGACGGGCTGCGGGTGGATGCAGTCGCTTCCATGCTGTATTTAGACTACGGAAGATCCCAGGGTGAATGGGTGAAAAACTGTCTGGGCGGTAATGAAAATCTTGAGGCAATCGAGTTTTTTAAGCACTTAAACAGCGTTATGAAGGAACGCGGAAAAGGTGCTGTTGTAATTGCGGAAGAATCCACTGCCTGGCCAAAGGTTACGGAGAAGTCGGAAAATTCAGGTCTTGGTTTTACATTTAAGTGGAATATGGGCTGGATGCATGATTTCCTGGAGTACATGAAGCTGGATCCGTATTTCAGAAAATATAACCATCATAAAATGACCTTTGGAATTACATATTTTACCAGTGAAAAATATATACTTGTATTATCCCATGATGAAGTGGTTCATTTAAAAGGTTCCATGATTGGCAAAATGCCCGGACTTCTTGAGGATAAGTTTTCTAATTTAAAACTTGGTTATACCTTCATGCTTGGTCATCCCGGCAAGAAGCTGCTTTTTATGGGACAGGATTTCGGGCAGTTCCATGAGTGGGATGAAAAGGATTCCCTGGACTGGTATCTGGCCAAAGAACCGCTTGGGGAAGACCTTCAGAATTATGTCAGAGATCTTCTTCACCTGTATCGGAAATTCCCTGCACTTTATGAAAATGATTACGTCTGGGAAGGTTTTTCCTGGATAAATGCCAATGACAACGAGCATAGTATTTTCAGTTTTATAAGGCACGGAAAGGGCACTCAGGGAAGCTTGCTGTTTGTTCTTAACTTTACTCCTGTATCCCGTTCTGAGTACCGTGTGGGTGTGCCAAAATCAGGAAAATACACACTTGTGCTGGATACTTCCAACGGTCTGTATAAAAAAGCAAAAACAGCTCTGGTTTATAAATCTGAAAAGACTCCATGGGATGGTCAGGATTATTCCATTGCTTATCCACTTCCAGCTTATGGAGCGGCCATATTTTGTTTTTGATTCACAAATTATTTGGTAATTTATTCTATATATTTCTATAAATTGCTATACTTTTTCGGTATTTTGTAGTAAAATAAACGTATAAAATTACTTAATATGCTAGACTCAAAGATGGAAGGAGAGGTTCATATGGCAGCAGAATTAATCGCTACAACAGCAACAAAAAAGGTCTTTCACGATGGTGAAAAGGCAATTAAGGTTTTCAACGCTGAGTTTCCAAAGGCTGAAGTATTAAACGAAGCACTGATCAGCGCCAGAGTAGAAGAAATTGGCGGCGTTAATGTTCCAAGAGTACTGGAAGTCGGTGTTTTTGATAACCAGTGGTCCATTACCTTTGATTTTATTGAAGGCAAAACCCTCCAGCAGCTTATGGATGAAAATCCGGAAAAACTGCCTGAATATATGGAACAGATGGTAAATCTTCACCTGAATGTCATGTCTAAGCATTGTCCCCATTTAAATAAGCTGAAGGATAAAATATCCAAGCAGATCCAGGACATTGAAGAGCTTGGTGACGTAACAAGATATGACATGCGCACTCAGCTTGACAGCATGCCAAAGCATACAAAACTCTGCCATGGCGATTTTAACCCCTCCAATATCATTGTAAAGGAAGACGGCACCATGTTTGTTCTGGACTGGGTTCATGCCACTCAGGGCAATGCCAGTGCAGATGTAGCAAGAACCTATCTGCTGTTCTGTCTGCAGGACCAGAATAAGGCAGATATGTATATGAACCTGTTCTGTAAGAAGACCGGAACCGCGAAAAAGTATGTTCAGTCATGGCTTCCCATTGTTGCAGCTGCCCAGCTTTCCAAGAAACGGCCGGAAGAAGCAGAACTTCTGAATAAATGGGCCGGAGTTTGTGATTACCAGTAAAAGACAGAAAAAGGGAACGGATATTATTTCATCCGTTCCCTTTTTAAGAATCATATTGAGCCATGACCATTTCATAATATCTGCCCTTTTTTTCCATTAAACTCTGATGAGTCCCCTGTTCTGCAACTCCCCCCTGATAAATAACCGCTATCAGATCTGAATCCTGAATGGTAGAGAGACGATGTGCAATAACAAAACAGGTTTTTCCTGCCATCAGGCGGCGCATAGCCTGCTGAATCCGAAGTTCAGTTCTTGTGTCCACATTCGATGTTGCTTCATCCAGAATTAGTATTTTACTATCAAGCAGCATGGCTCTTGCTATGGTTAAAAGCTGCTTCTGACCCTTAGATATATTTGTTCCGTCTTCTTTTAAGATGGTATTATAACCTTCCGGCAGCTGTTCAATAAAGGAATGAATCCGTGCATCTTTTGCCGCTTTTACCACATCATCCAAAGTTGCGTCTTCTTTTCCATAAGCCAGGTTCTCATAGATCGTTCCCTGAAACAGCCATGTTTCCTGTAATACCATGGCAAATGACTTTCTGAGACTTTTCCTGGTCAGATCTCTTATATCCATACCATCAATGGTAATTTTACCGCCATCCACGTCATAAAAGCGCATTAGCAAATTTATGATTGTTGTTTTTCCTGCTCCAGTCGGGCCTACAATCGCAATCAACTTTCCAGGTTCTGCTTTTAAGGATAGATTCTGCAGTATGGGTTTTCCAGGCTCATATTCAAAATCCACATGAGCGAATTCAACACAGCCTTCGACGGATTGTTTTAAATCAGAAATTACCACCGCATCTTTTCTGTCTTCCTGCTCCGGAATTTCATCCATAAGCTTAAACACCCTCTCTGCCGCTGCAAGGGCAGACTGAAGATCATTCATAATATTTGCAGCCTCATTAATAGGACCAGAAAATTTTCTTGAATAGAGTACAAATGAGGAGATCTGGCCCACTGACATGGCACCTGTCAGATAAAGGAATGCACCAAATACGCTGATTAAGGTCAGGGACAGATTATTAATGAAATTAACCATTGGACCGGTCATGCTTCCATAATATTCTGATTTATAATAACTTTCCACAGCCTCTTTATTTTTGAATGAAAACTTACGGATAACCTCTTCTTCCTCACAATAGGCTTTAATACTTTTTTGCCCAGTAACCGTTTCTTCCACAAATCCATTGAGCGCACCAAGGCTTCTGGCCCGCTCACGAAAAAGAGGCCTTGTTCGGCTTGTGATAAATCTGGTCATCAGGCCTGATAAGGGCACCGTTATTACAAATACCAGCACAAGTTTTGGCGAGATGATTACCATCATATAAAGAGCCCCCACAACCGTCACCAGCGTGGTAAGAATCTGAATTAAGTCACTGGACAGAGATTCATTTACCGTATCAATATCATAAGAAATACGACTTATAATATCCCCTGTCTGATGGGTATCATAATAACCGGCCGGCAGGTAAAGCATTCGTTCAAAAACATCCTTACGCATCTGATACACTACCTTTCGACTGATTGTAATCATCAATACAGAAAGGATATAGGACAGGATAGAAGATATCAGATAAAACATGGCCATAAGACCTGCGTATTGAAACACGCGGGGAAAATTCACACTTCCCTTCCCAGGTTCTATGGCATCAACAGCATAACCGGAAAGCAAAGGTCCCAGTAATGCCAGCAGATTGCTTCCTATTGTCATAACAAAGGCAAGAAGAAGTAAAAACCGGTATTTCATCAGATAAGGCATCAAACGTTTTATTGTGCTTTTTTGTGAGTCTTTCATACGTTTCCTCCCGCTCCCATCTGAGAAGTAACTATTTCCCGATAGCCTTCACAGGTTTTCATTAATTCTTCATGAGTACCCTGCCCAATAACAGCCCCCTCATCCAGTACCAGAATCTGATTTAAGTTCATAACGGAGCTAACCCTCTGGGCAATCAGGATACAGGTAGTTCGGGAGAAATTTTCCTTTAGTTCACTCCTTAGCTGGGAATCTGTTTTGTAGTCCAGTGCGCTTGAAGAATCATCAAGTACTAAAATTTCAGGATGGGCGGCGAGGGCTCTTGCTATAAGAATTCTCTGCTTCTGACCTCCGCTTAAATTGGCGCCCCGGATATTTAAAGATTCTAATATGCCCCCTTTTTGTCCGATAAAATCAAGTGCCTTGGCATAACCGGCTGCATCAACGGCTTCTTTCTCAGAAATATTACGCCCCATTCGTATGTTTTCCAATATGGATTCTTCAAATATCACATCATTTTGAAATACAGTTCCAAATCTGGACCTTAAATCTTTAAGGCTCATTGCACGGATATCCCGCCCATTAATACGAATTGTACCCTCATCCGGATCGTAATATCTCATAAGAAGATTGACAACCGTAGATTTTCCCGATCCCGTTGCCCCTATTATCCCCAGCGTTTCTCCCTTTTGCATTCGAAACGAGATGTCCCTTAAATGGTTACCAGTACCGTCATAAGAAAAGGATACATGATCAAATTCCAGAAATGAAATTTCATTTTCCATCTCCTTTAATGCAGATGCCAATAGGAAAGAGGACTCATCTTCACCTTTAAAAACTCTGTCAATCCGCTCCGCTGACGCGGCTGCCTTTGATACAATAACAAACATTCTGGAAATAGACATGAGGGCATTTAAAATTATTGTAAAGTAAGTCATAAATGCCAATATGGTGCCAACTTTTGATAGCCCCTCATTAACACGGTATGCACCTGCAATTACGACACACACCAGCCCCATATTGAGAAACATGTTCATAACCGGGTTTATTATGGCTGTTGTAACGGTAGCACGTTTTTCCCAATCCACTACCTCACGATTATGTTGATTGAACCGTTCCCTCTCAAAGTCTTCTTTAGAAAGGGCTTTAATGACACGGATTCCAGCTATGTCCTCCCGAATCAGACGCACAAATCCATCCACCTTTTCCTGCAGCTGGGTAAACTGAGGAATACTTTTACCAGAAACAACAATGACCACTGCTGTCAGAAGGGGAAGAACTCCTAAAAGGATACAGGCTAAAACAGGATCCAGTAAAAAAGTCATTATAATTCCGCCTACCAGTAAGATTGGGGATCGTACTCCAAGTCTCTGAATTCTTCCAATCATCTGGTGCACATTATAAGTATCACTGGTAAGTCTGGAGATCAGGGAGGGTCTTGTTAATTCATCAACCTGCCGGTTTGAAAGAATCATTACCTTGCGAAATAAATCCTCCCGTATGGTAAAAATCGAGTCACTTGCCACTCTCGATGCCATGCGGTTTGCAATAATGCTTAGTGTCACAGCCAAAACAGAGCATACCAGCATGAAGAATCCCCACAGATAAATTTCTTCTTTTTTTCCCGCTGGAATCACCACATCAATCATGCGGGCCAGTGTCCAGGGGAGAAAAAGATCCATCAGTGTACCTGAAAATTTAATGAAAAAGCCCACAGTCATCCGAAGATAATAGGGCTTTAAATAATACGTTATAATTCGTTTCATGACTCTTCTTTACCAGACATAGTCTCATGCTCTTTTTTCAGTTCCTGATATAATTCGTAGAAATTCCATTTTGAATTGGTATCTGTTATCACAGCCTTTAAAGCTATTCTTGATACTCCGGAACGCCTTAAATTCATTAGCAGTTCATCAATTTTTCTGCTGGAAAAATTCTTCATTACCAGAACTTCTTCCTCCACCATCGGATATTCACCTGATGGCTGCTCTTCAAATCCCTCAATACCAGCCAGATAACCGATAGCCTGACCAGTCTGGTCTGGTGTAATATTTTTAATGCGGATTCCCATTCGTACCAGAACTGCCTTTAACCTGGCAATTCTTGAATCATTCCCTTTCTGACTATCCTTTTCCGGACAATAATACAATACCATTTCTTTTTTTACTGACATTTCGTCTCCTCCTGTTGCTGTCTATAGCAGTTGTCTGCGAAGTTGTTCGCCATCTAATATGCTTAAATAAGAAGGTGGAATATCAAACACGGTTTTACAACCGCTCACCCCTTCTTTATTCAAACGATAGGCAGCCCTTGCATAAGCAATCAGAACAGATGCGGTAAATTCAGGGTTTGAATCCAGTTTTAAGCTGTATTCAACCACATGACCGTTCTCATCGTTCCAGCCGGTTGTTCCAGTTCTTATCACAGATCCACCGTGTGGAATTCCTTTATGGTCCCGCATCAGTTCCTCTTCACTGATAAAATGAACCTCTGTATCATAATCAGCAAAATAATTGGGCATGGTCACAATCTCTTCCTTTATTTTTTCCTGATCTGCTCCTTCTTTTAAAACTACATAGCACTCCCTGGTATGTTTCTGTCTGGTAGTGAGCTCTGGATTTTTCCCACTACGCACTGCTTCCAAAGATTCTTTAACAGGAATGGTATACTGCCTTGCGTCTTTAACACCTTCTATTTTACGTATGGCATCTGAATGTCCCTGGCTGACTCCCTTGCCCCAGAAGGTATAATCGTGACCACCTGGTAATATGGCTCCTGCATACAGGCGGTTTAAGGAGAACATACCCGGATCCCAGCCAACGGAGATAATTCCTGTTTTATTACCCTCTTTGGCGCTGGCGTCCACCTTTTCAAAGTGCTCCTGAATTTTAGCATGGGTGTCAAAGCTGTCCACCACATTAAAATATCTGGCAAACTGGGGAGTCTGCTCTGGAAGATCATGCGCGCTTCCTCCGCAGAGAATCAGTACATCAACTGCATCTTTCATGGAAATGGCCTCTTCAACCGGATAAACCTCCACTCCCGGTGTAAGAAGACTGATTGATTTAGGATCTCTCCTGGTAAATACCGCACAAAGTTCCATATCCGGATTATGTAGAATTGCACATTCCACACCTCTTCCAAGATTTCCGTAGCCTAAAATTCCTATTTTTATAGTCATAAATGACCCACCTTTCGCAAATTTATTACTATCTATTATAGATTACAAGGACACTGGTGTAAATCCCGTATTCTATTGATTTTTTGATAAAAAAATCCGCAGCCGGATAAAATCTGGTCTGCGGATTATAATTATATAGTTACTTAAGCAAATGCTGCTGCGACCTCCGGCATCTCAAGAGCCGTGGTCTCATACTTATCCAAAATTACTTTCTGGATCATATCCCGGGTTCCGGAATTAATGGGATGTGCGATATCCCGGTACTCCCCGTCTGCAGCCTTGCGGCTTGGCATGGCAATAAACAAGCCTTTTTCTCCTTCAATTACCTTAATATCATGAATCACAAATTCATTGTCCAGTGTTATGGATACAATAGCTTTCATCTTACCCTCTTTTTCGATGCGTCTAACTCTTACGTCTGTAATCTGCATGTTAAAGCCCCTTCCCGTCACATTTCCTATAATGTGTATCTCTCGTTTTTTTCTATGACAATTTTTACATTGTCTGGCGTTCCTATATAGGTGGTATTGGCCCGGATGGTATCCCGGCTTTCCACGATACAGTTTTCTATTACCGTATTGTCTCCTATATAAACATCATTTAAAATGATGGAATTCCTGATGACACAGTTGTTACCGATATAAGCTTTTTTAAATAAAACGGAGTTTTCTACTACTCCATTGACAATACTGCCGCTGGAGATCAGGCTGTTTTTCACAGAAGCTCCAGGATTGTACTTTGCCGGTGGCAGATCATCAATCTTCGAATAAACATCCGGATACTGTCGGAAGAAATAATCCCTGACCTCTGGTTTTAAAAAGTCCATATTGGTCTTATAGTAGGACTCCACAGAGGCAATGTTTCTCCAGTATGTATTCATACGGTAGGCATAGATTCTTTTAAGATTCCGGTAACGGACGAGAATGTCACTCACAAAATCATAACGGTCTTCCATGGCACACCGCTCAATTAACTCAATCAGCTGTCGTCTGCGGATTACATAAATACCGCAGGAGACTGTGTTAGAGGATGCAACCATTGGCTTTTCCTCAAAATCTGTAATTCTTCCGTCATCGTTGGTTTTCACAATTCCAAAGCGGGTTGTGTCTTCTCCTGCCGGAAGTTCCGTACAGACAACGGTGATGTCAGCCTTCTTTTCAATATGATATTCCAGTACTTTTCCATAATCAAGCTTATAGATGCCATCTCCTGCAGCGATAACCACATACGGCTCATGACTATTTTTTAAGAATATCAGATTCTGATAAAGGGCGTCGGCAGTTCCTCTGTACCAGTCGCTGCTTTCTGCTGTAATGGTAGGGGTGAATACATACAGGCCTCCCTGCTTTCTACCGAAATCCCACCACTTGGAAGAACTTAAATGCAGATGAAGAGATCTGGAATTATACTGGGTTAAAACCGCCACATTCTGTATATGTGAGTTCGTCATATTACTGAGTGCAAAATCTATGCTGCGGTAGTTTCCTGCGATGGGCATAGCGGCTATGGCCCTTTTATTGGATAATTCCCTCATTCTTTTGCTGTTTCCGCCTGCTAATACAATTCCTATGGCCCTCATTTCATACCACCTGCCTTTATGATGTAGTCACCGCCTGCCAGCTCCCCATCCGGATAATCCTCCAGTCTGGTCTCACCGACAATTGCTGTGTTCTTCCCCACCTTTACTTTATCTGGTATGACTGAATTTTCACCAATGGTTACCAGATCAAACTGATAAACCTTGGGATCGTATTTGCTGGGTGCGAAATCACCTGCTCCCAATTCACAGTCTGCACCGACAATAACGTTCTCAGCGATGATTGCTTTACTGATTGTAGTGTTCTCCCCTATCACGCACTCTCTCATGATAATTGAATCTTTCACTACAGCCCCTGGCTTGATTACTACACCAGAACCAATGACGGAGTTATGAACCTCTCCGCAGATTTCAGTTCCTTCTCCGATGATACTTCTGTCAATGACAGCCTCTTTTGACACATACTGAGGGGGAATAATATCACTCTTGGTATAAATCTTCCAATACTCTTCATAAAGATTAAATTCCGGAATGATATCAATCAGCTCCATATTGGCTTCCCAATAAGAGCTTAAGGTTCCTACATCCTTCCAGTAACCGTTGTATTCGTATGCAAATACACGGTTCCCTGAGTCAAAACAATCTGGTATGATATGCTTTCCAAAGTCACAGCCGGGAACATCTGACATTTTGAGTAATGCTTCTTTTAAGACCTTCCAGCTGAATATGTAGATGCCCATGGAAGCAAGATTGCTTCTGGGATTTGCAGGTTTTTCCTCGAATTCTGTTATCCGGTTGTTCTCATCGGTGATCAGAATTCCGAAACGGCTGGCCTCTTCAATAGGGACCGGCATGGCAGCAATCGTGATATCAGCATTATTTGCTTTATGATACTCCAGCATAACCTCATAATCCATCTTATAAATATGATCCCCTGAGAGGATAAGAACATAATCCGGGTTATAGGTTTCCATATACTCCAGGTTCTGATAGATGGCATTGGCTGTACCGGTATACCAGTCGCTTCCCTTGCTTCTTTCATAGGGAGGAAGAATCGTGACACCGCCAACGTTACGGTCTAAATCCCACGGAATACCTATTCCAATATGAGTGTTTAAACGCAATGGCTGATACTGAGTCAGGACCCCTACTGTATCGACTCCTGAATTGATGCAATTGCTGAGCGGAAAATCGATGATCCGGTATTTTCCGCCAAAGGATACTGCGGGTTTTGCCACCTTCTGCGTCAGAACACCTAAACGACTGCCCTGACCGCCCGCAAGAAGCATGGCAATCATCTCTTTTTTAATCACGTTATCACCTCTTGCTGTTGATATTTATTGTACTAGCATTATACCACACATTCGTAAAATAGTGAACAAATTTTTGAATTATTGTCATAATTTTTTGTGCATTTTCCGACATTTTTCATGCTTTTGTCATTTCTTTTACATTTTAGTACAGATACAGCGTTTTTGCCCCCCATCCCCCTTGAATCGAGGCCGAAAATACAGTATAATCTTACTAAGTATGCGAACATGTAAAAGGAGAAGCTATTATGGAATTAACCACAGTAAGACAAATATATAGAGACAAAGATTCATTTCTCAACAAGGAAGTTACAATTGGCGGCTGGGTGAGAAGCTTAAGGGACTCCAAAACCTTTGGTTTCATTGTATTAAATGACGGAAGCTATTTTGACACGCTTCAGATCGTATATCATGACACTATGGATAATTTTTCAGAGATATCCAAATTAAACGTTGGAGCAGCGGTTATCGTCACAGGAACCCTGATTCCGACACCGGAAGCCAAGCAGCCTTTCGAGATTCAAGCCGCAAAAATCGACATTGAAGGTGCGTCTGCCCCTGACTACCCACTTCAGAAAAAGCGTCATACCTTCGAATATTTAAGAACCATCTCCCATCTTCGTCCAAGAACGAATACGTTTCAGGCAGTTTTCCGTGTACGTTCTCTCATTGCCTATGCCATCCATCAGTTCTTTCAGGAGAGGGATTTTGTCTATGTACACACCCCCCTTATCACAGGAAGTGATTGTGAAGGTGCTGGTGAGATGTTCCAGGTAACAACCATGGATTTAAAGAATATTCCCATGACCCAGGAGGGCGCTGTAGACTTTTCTCAGGATTTCTTTGGAAAACCAACCAACTTAACCGTAAGTGGACAGCTCAATGCAGAAACCTATGCCATGGCCTTTCGAAGTGTTTATACCTTTGGTCCTACATTCCGTGCTGAGAACTCCAATACCACCCGGCACGCAGCAGAATTCTGGATGATTGAGCCTGAGATGGCTTTTGCTGATCTTCAGGATGATATGGAACTGGCAGAATCCATGTTAAAATATGTGATCCGTTATGTTCTTGAGCACGCACCGGAAGAGATGAACTTCTTTAACCAGTTTGTGGACAAGGAATTGTTAGAAAGACTGAACCATGTATTAAATTCCGAATTCGCTCATGTGACTTACACCGAAGCAGTTGAGCTTTTAGAGAAACACAATGAAGAATTTGATTATAAAGTATTCTGGGGCTGTGATTTACAGACCGAGCATGAACGTTATTTAACAGAACAGCTCTATAAAAAACCGGTATTTGTAACTGATTATCCAAAGGAAATCAAAGCATTTTACATGAAGATGAACCCGGACAGCAAGACTGTTGCTGCTGTTGACTGTCTGGTACCAGGTATCGGTGAGATTATTGGCGGAAGCCAGAGAGAAGACGACTTGGAGAAGCTCACCGCACGTATGGATGAACTGGGACTTAAGAAAGAAGATTACGATTTCTACCTTGATTTAAGAAAATACGGTTCTACCCGTCATGCCGGATTCGGTCTTGGATTTGAACGCTGTGTTATGTATTTAACAGGTATGTCCAATATCCGCGACGTGGTTCCATTCCCAAGAACCGTTAACAACTGCGAACTTTAAGCCGTTGAGGCTGCTGCCAGTAATCAGACAGCCTCTTTATACCGGAACCATGTATGAAGGGAGTTTAAGATTTCTTTTATATGTGGTTCCAAGTCTATGAAAGAGGATTCCGTACAGCAAGACCAGATTCTCTGTACAGTGCTGTACCAGCGAGGTATTGACGATGAAATTCATACATATTGCAGATGTTCACTGGGGCATGAGCCCTGACAGCGATAAGCCCTGGAGCCGGGAACGTTCCCAGGATATAAAAGACACTTTTGCAAAGGCGGTAAACCAGGCAAAGACTCTGGAAGCTGACTGTCTTTTTATTTCCGGTGATCTTTTTCACCGCCAGCCCCTTGCCAGAGACTTAAAAGAGGTTAATTATTTATTTTCAACCATTCCGGGCGTCCGTGTGGTCATCATTGCAGGAAATCATGACCGCATCCGTAATAATTCAGCCCTTTTAAGCTTTACATGGGCTCCTAACGTGTCTTATATCATGGGAGAGGAGCTGGAAAGCGTTTATTTTAAAGAGATCAATACGGAGGTTTATGGCTTTAGCTATCACTCTGTGGAGATACCCGAAAACCGTCTTGATCATTTAAAGGTACCAAACAACGGAAGAATTCACGTCCTTTTAGGCCACGGAGGAGATGCCAACCATATCCCCTTTGATAAAGGCGCCATGTCCAGTCTGGACTTCTCCTACATCGCGATGGGACATATTCACCGTCCTGAGATTCTCATTGAAAACCGTATGGCATTTGCAGGTTCTCTGGAACCTCTGGACAAGACAGAGTCCGGCCCTCACGGCATGATGGTAGGAGAGATCAACGAGGTGACCCGTATGGTGACCTCATTAAAATTCATCCCTCTTGCAAAGCTTCAGTACATCTCTCTTGCAGTCAATGTCACCCCAGCCACGACCAATACAGAACTAGCCATGAAAATCACCCAGGAGATTCAAAACCGGGGCGGGGAGAATATTTACCGGTTCCGCATACGTGGTATGAGGGATCCTGATATTACCTTTGATTTGGATATGCTTTCCGCCCGTTTTAAAATATTGGAAATGATAGACGAGTCTGAACCACAGTATAATTTCTCTGCTCTCTTTGCGGAACACCCCAGTGATATGATCGGCTTTTTTATCCAGGCACTTCAAAAGCCGGAGATGAGCGGGGTTGAGAAGAAAGCACTTTATTACGGAATCAATGCTTTGCTTCGTACAACGGATGAAAGGAGCTGACCCATGAAAATACTGGACATCTACATCAATGGATTTGGGAAATTTCACGGCAGGAACTTAACGTTCCATGATGGAATCAACATTGTTTACGGAAAAAATGAAGCTGGAAAATCCACAATCCATACCTTTATCCGCAGCATGCTCTTTGGAATTGAACGGCAAAGAGGCAGAGCTTCCAGAAATGATCTCTACTCCCGTTTCGAGCCATGGGAAAACAGCGGAACTTATGAAGGCCAGATCCGGGTGGAACATAAGGAACACATCTATCGGATTGAACGGACTTTCCAGAAAAACAAAAAAGAGTTTAAGGTAGTGGATGAAACGGCTGGAAAAGAAATCGAGCCCACTAAGGCGTTTTTAGATGATCTTCTTTGCGGTTTAAGCGAAACCTCCTACATCAACACCATCAGCATCGGTCAGTTAAAAAGTGCCACTGATGAAGGTATGGTGACGGAGCTGAAAAATTACATTGCAAACCTGAATACAACGGGCAATCTTGCACTTAATATAACCAAAGCAGCCGCCTGCTTAAAGTCTCAGAGAAAGGAACTGGAATCCCAGATGGTTCCGGAAGCTGCCCGTACCTACACCTCTCTGTTAAGTGAAATACGCAACATTGAAAAGGAAATTTCAGCCCCTGAGTACGAAAACCAGATACAGAACTATCAAAAGCTTCGGGTGGATATGAAGACGGATCTGGAAGAACGCCAGGCAGAAAAGGAAGAGTTAATTAAAAAAGTGGCAAGAGGCAGACAGGTTCTTACAAGCAACCAGTTTACCGACCACGACTCCATAAATTCCTATTCCCAAAAAGCTCAGGAGCATTATGATGATTATATGGAAGCCCAGGCCGCCTGCAATAGGAAACCTAAAAAGTTTGCTTCCGCCATATCACTTATTTTAGCCACACTTTTACTTTGCAGCACCGGTGTTATTTATTATATGGGAGAATCCAATTATTTTTCCGCGTATTACGGCGTTGATCTCATTTTGCTCTTAAGTGTTTTTGTAAGCGGCGCTCTTATTTTCTATCTGATTGGCCTACTCCTTTTTCTAAGGATTCGTCATCACATGAAGGATATGGAAATGAGTGGCAAGGTACTTGAAGAGATTTTATCCCGGCACTTAGGTGATACAGACATTACTCCGGAATCCATACAGGCATTTAAGAACCGCATGGCTGAATTCACACGGCTTTGCTCTGCCGTATCCAAATCAGAAGCAGCCATCAACCAGAAAGCAGCCCAGATCGAGGAGCTTAATAAGAAGCTGGAAGGCTGCGGAGTTACCATAGAGACACAGCAAAAAAGTCAGTGGGAGCTGGAGAAGAAGCTGGATCATTTATCCGGCTGTAAAACCCAGGCGGAAGGATTAAAGCATATACTTGCAGAAAATGACCGTATACGGGAAGAAATCTCCGCGGTAGACTTAGCCTTGGAAACCATGACCAATTTATCTTCCTCAATCCGAGACTCGTTCGGACTATACTTAAATAAAGCGGCTTCCGATTTAATTTCCGGAATTACTGGAGGAATCTACACCAGCATGAGTGTAGATGAGAACTTAAACATCTTCTTAAATACGAAAACCAAGCTGGTACCTTTGGAGCAGGTCAGCAGCGGAACTATGGATCAGGTTTATCTGGCTCTCCGTCTGGCTGCTGCAACGCTGATTCAGGCCGGTGACGAAAGAATGCCATTTATATTTGATGACAGCTTCGTTCTTTATGACGACGACAGGTTAAAGACCGGATTAAAATGGCTGGCTGGTACTTATACAAATCAGATCATTATTTTTACCTGCCACCAGCGGGAAGCTCAGATGATGACTGCAAACTTGATGCCTTATCATTTAATCGAAATATAGAAAATCCCTGAAGGAGATTTGATTCACATCTCTTTCAGGGATTTTTTATTATTCATGTGTTTTTAGTGACCCCATTATTGCTTCGATTATAACTCCAATTACAATACCCACTGCTGCCGGGCATATCCAGCCAAGCCCGTATGAATAAAATGGAAGCTTTATAAGTTCTGCATGTAAAATATCTGCTCCTGCCGTTTCCAGTGACAGCAACACTCCTATGATTCCCGTTAAACCCATGGCACAGACATAGACCGCTCTCCATCGTTTTCCATCACGAAAAGCAAAAGACAGGATAATCAGTACAATGGAAATGGGATATAAAGCACTTAAAACAGGTACTGATATCTCGAGTATCTTATTAAGTCCTGCGTTGGATATGATAAGGCTGACAAAAGCGAATAAAAACGCCCACGTCCGGTACCCAATCTTCGGTACAATGGTACAGAAATACTTGCTGCAACAGCTGATCAGACCAATACAGGTATTCAGACATGCAATGAAAAAAACTGCTGCCAGCAGAATAAGACCTGCTTTTCCATATAAAAACTGTACTGCCTGGTTCAAGGTCTGAGCACCGTTATCTGCCAGTCCAAATGCACCACCGGTCACTGCGCCAACATGTGATAAGGCACTGTAAACCAGCAGGAGAATTCCACCTGCAAATAAACCGGCCCTGATGGTTTCATGAACTACATCTGCTTCTTTCTTTATGCCCATGGCCTTAATATTTAACGATATAATAATACCGAAATTTAAGGCTGCAATGGTATCCATAGTCATATAACCTTCCAGAAATCCTTTAATAAACGGAGCTTTCTGATATGTTTCAGAAGGTGTTCCATAGGCTCCCGCCGGGTGAATGATACATCCGGCAAAGATCACTGCGATCAGAACCAAAAGTATGGGAGTCAGAATCTTCCCCAGACGGTCTGTCAGTTTATCTGGCTTTAGGGCTACTACGAATGCAATGGTAAAAAATACTACCGAATACAGAAACTGCATCAGTGCACTTGAAGTTCCCTCTTTTAAGAAGGGAACCACTGCCATCTCAAAAGATGTACTTGCAGTCCTTGGAATTGCAAGACAAGGGCCAATGGATAAATAAATTAATAAGGTAAAAATAAAAGCAAACTTCGGATGAACACGCCCCGCCAGTTTATCCAGCCCTCCGGACTGAGCCACCGCCACGACGCCTAAAACCGGAAAGCCGATTGCAGTTACTGCAAATCCCGCCACCGCAATCCAGGTAGCGGTTCCTGCTGACGCTCCCAGAAAAGGCGGAAAGATCAGGTTTCCTGCTCCAAAAAACATGGAGAATACCGTAAGTCCGGCTAAAACTAATTTTTCTTTAGTCAATCGCTCCATAATATCCTCGTAATTAACGGTCTCCGGCGCGGTAACGCTCCAGCAGCCGGTTGATTCTGGTTGTTGGGTTAAGCAGACCGCTGAGGGAAGCATCATGATTTAAGTTGTCAATGATAAGGGCAATATACTTGCTCATATCAACATTAATATAATAAGGTCTGGACAAAAGATCCGGTGTCTGATATACCAGATTAGTGGTTAAGATCCGGTCAATTAATCCATTTTCATAATATTCATCAAACTTTGCAAGTCCGTTGGTAAAGAGTCCGAACGTAGCGCAGACAAATACTTTTCTTGCCTTTCTCCGTTTCAGTTCTTTTGCAACATCAAGCATACTTTCGCCAGAGGAAATCATGTCATCAACAATAATTACATCTTTTCCTTCTACGGACGCACCAAGGAACTCATGGGCTACGATGGGGTTGCGTCCATTTATAATCTGGGTGTAATCACGACGCTTATAGAACATACCCATATCCAGTCCCAGTACATTGGCAAAGAATACTGCACGTCCCATGCCGCCTTCGTCCGGGCTGATTACCATCATATGTTCGCTGTCAATATCCAGTTCTTTCTCTTCTTTTAACAAATATTTAATGAACTGGTAGATCGGCTGAACCGTCTCAAAACCTTTTAACGGAATTGCATTCTGCACTCTGGGGTCATGGGCATCAAATGTGATAATATTCTCCACACCCATGTTCACAAGCTCACGAAGTGCCAGTGCGCAGTCAAGAGACTCTCTTCTGGAACGCTTATGCTGACGGCTCTCATATAAGAAAGGCATAATTACATTAATACGTCTTGGTTTACCTGCTGATGCAGCGATCACACGCTTTAAATCCTGAAAATGATCATCAGGGGACATGTGGTTGGTCATACCGCATAGAGAATAGGTCAGGCTGTAGTTACACACATCGACCATGATATAAAGGTCATCACCTCGCACAGACTGCTGCAGGGTGCCTTTTGCCTCTCCGGTTCCGAATCTGGGGGTGCTGGCTCCTATGATGTAAGTATCTCTCTGATAACCGGAAAAAGCGATGGTAGACTTATGTTCACTTTCCCGCTCCTGTCTCCATGACACCAGGTAATCATTTACTTTTTCTCCCAGTTCCTTGCAGCTTTTTAAAGGAATTAAGCCCAATGGTCCAACCGGAATGGTTTCTATCGTTTTCTCTTCATAAAGCATTTGTTTCTCCTCCAACGTGTCCTTATGCAATGCAACGGTTCTTTTATAACATTATGTGTCGCTTTAGTCAAGTCAATCAGAAGAATTGCCCCTAATTTCTAAAATATCTATTTCATTTATTCAAGCTTTTACCATATATTCCAAAACTTAGAAATAAGAACAGCTTCATCCAATAAATGGAGAAGCTATTACTATACTTATATCGGCATCTAGCCTTTTACCAGACCTCCAAGGAAATCATCACCAAAGATCCTCATCTTACCCTTTTTGGGCAGGGCCTCAAATAGTTCCGGATACTGTTCCCCAATTTTAATAGCATTATCATCGATATCAAGCAGATGCTGGCTTGCTATATGAATCAGAGACTCCTCATCTTTCTTTTTAATTGCCTCAATCATTTGCCGATGTTCAGAAAGCACGCTTTCCTCATGAGTGGTATCTACACAGATAAGCTGACGAAGACGCTGGTAATTGCCAGCATCGCCCCAGATAAGCTCCGCACAATACTGCTTATCCGTTGCAGCAAAAAAATACTTATGGAATTCGTCATCCAGAGACAAAAAAGCCCTGGTGTCTTTTTCCTTTATGGCTTTTTCCTGCTGTTCAATCAGACTGTTTAAATCCGATATATGTTTTCTTGTATAATTATCAACAAATTCTTTTAAAACGTTTATCTCAACGCTGTACCTGATATATTGTTCCTTCTGTGCCTTTTCCAGATTGATTTTTGAAATCATAATGCCTTTTTGGGGAAGAGTCATGATAAGCCCTTCTCTTTCCAGACGAATTAAAGCATCACGTACCGGCGAACGGCTTACATTCATTTCCTGTGCAAGATCATTAATGGTAAGAATGACCCCCGGCCGGATCCGCATTTCGATAATGCTATTGCCAAGTTCACTATAAATATTATCAGCAGTGGTTTTCTTTTCGGGTTTATTCAGCAACAGATGTCCTCCTTTTCTATCTTTATTAATTAGGCGTTTATAAAGTGCCACAAACCGTACAAATATGACCTATTTCTTTTTATAAACAAGCCATTTTTTTATTTTATACTAATATATTAATATACCACATTTGCGGAGAAACGTCAAATTAATTAAGCTTGTCATCACTTAAAGCCATGTCAAGCAATCGTTCATATACACAAGGGTGACAGTCTGATTGGCTCATAAGCCTGGAGAATTCAACTGCCGCTACTTCACTGGCAGCGATGCAGCTGGTATTATAGGAAAACACCCGAAAAAACCGCTTTTTTATCATTCTGGAAGCGGTATATATCTCCGGTGTTATGGTTTCGATATGATGGAATATCTCGTGATACATCGCGATATGTCTCATCTCTTCCTCTGAAAACATATCACAAAGATCATTCTGTGCAATAAACTCCTGAACCTTATTAAGGGCTTTATGCTGGAGTACAATCGTTTTTTCTAATGGGAGATAAAGGGCGATATATCTTTGAATCTCATACTGTTCATAGTAATATCGGTGCTCCACCTCTAAAGAAAACCGCGCCGGCCATTCCTCAGGGGAACAGCCAGCGTAAGCTTTCATGTATTTCTTATACATAACCATAGCAGTTTGAATACTTTTTTCTATTATTTCCTCTTTGCTTTCCTGCAAAAGAGCTGAAGTGGATGCATCTTTATTAAAGGTATATTCCCTCCAAAACTTATTTGGCCGGTTCATATCTTCTAATAACTGCTTTCTTTTTTCATTACAAATCATTTTTAGCTACCACCAGAATGCACTCTTCATCCGGCTCCCGGTCACAAAGCTCTGCTTCTATAAGACCTGCCACCTGAGCAAGCTCTGGTACTCCGGAATAGTCAAGCATTTTGCTTCCAGCAACCACATACACATCTGGATTGATCCGAACCTCTCCTGCGAAGCTGCTGGTCTGATCCCATATTCCTTTTAACTCTTCTGGAGCCGATCTTACTGTAGTCTTCATGACATTGCCATTTCTTCTTTGTACCTTAATGAACCCTTTTTTATCAATAACTCTCAGTGCCTGATCACCATTATTTTTAACGGTCATAATAAAGAATCCGCTGGTTGCTGCCCTCATGGTCACATTACTGTTTTGTACTCCCACGGATTGAGCCCCTATTTCCACAGCCTCTTCCTCTTGACAGTTTTTCATTAAGTCCGTTGTTTTTACCTCAGTGGAACCCATTGCAATTGCAGTAACCTTTTGAGACTGCTCGTCAATCTCTACATAAACTTCGATGGTGTCTTCTACTGCACCGCTGCTCATAGCAAGTTCTTTTGCTTCCTTCTTTAATTCCGCAATGTCCTTTGCTGTAGGGTTAGGAATTGTTCTTTCTACCATTTCCCGAACCATTGCAAGTGCAACTCCAATAGAAGAAATAACGTCGGCGTGTTCTGGAATCTGATATTGAAAATCCATCGTTTGGGCCGTAAATGTAAGAAGTGTCCCTGCACCTCCTCCTGCACCTACCAGCACCACCTGATCTCGCTCCAGTTTATACTTTGCAATGAGATCTTCAATAACAGGCTGAATCTTTTCACAGGCTTTTGTTAATATAACCCTGGCGGCTTCCTCCACCGACAGGTTCACTTCCTCTGCAAGCAGCGTCATAGCTTTCACGCTGGATTCATAAATTCCCTGAGCATAGTCGCCTTCCTTCAAAATGCCAAGGACATTGGCTGCACAAGTATTTGTGATAGTAACGCTTTCCCCGTTATTTAATCGAATTGCCACATAGTCCTTTGGATCATTGCTGCGAGGCTGCATGTAATATAGCTTTGCTCCATCAAACAATTCTGGTGGTGTAAACGCTGCATATCCCATATTGGCAATATGAGCACTTCTCGGTCCCACATCTACAATCTTTCCTTTACAGGCCCGTACCATGCTGCCTCCGGCTACGCCTAAGACCCGTACATCCAGAGAGTTTACATAAGTTCTATGTCCGCCAATAATAGAATAATCTACCGAAGGACGTCCATTTTTAATGACACCAATATTAGTGGAGGTACCTCCCACCTCAAAGTAAATGCCGTTGGAGGCTCTTAAATACATAAGAGCTCCGATTACACTGGCAGCCGGTCCAGAAAGCATGGTTAGAATAGGACGCTTTTTCATCTCCTCGATTTCCATAACGCCCCCATCCCCTCTCATAATCATAAGAGGTACTGTCACACCGGTGCTTCTTACACTTGACTCCGTGCTGGTGGCTGTTTCAAGCATTTTGGGTAGGATGCTGGCATTTAAAGCAGCAGTTCTGGTTCGTGTTGTCAGACCATACAGCTTTGTAATATCAGAGGCAAGCGTACAGGGCTTCCCCTGGCTCTCAACTTCTTTTGCCACCTCCTTCTCTTCCGTGAGGTCGTCCACTCCAAAGGCCTTACTGGCAACAATTACTCTGGCTCCATCCTTGATCAGAGCATCTACTTTCTCTTTTATGGCTTCCTGGGTCATATCTTTGCTTCGGATGAAATCATTGCTTATCTCAATGTATTTCCCTGTTCCCAAATCAATATTTTCGATATGAGTCTGTTTCTTTGCCATCATGCTCTCTAAGAAGCCTCTTCCAATACCTATAACGCCCACTTTGGCAACATCACCCTCCAAAAGTGCGTTGGTAGCCTGTGTTGTGCTATGCGCAATAAAAATCACTTCGTCTGGCTTGATATCATTTTCCATCAGACATTTTTCAAAAGCCTCCACGACACCTTTTGCAACTCCGCTTTCGTGGAAGTGAGTCGTCATAACGATACCCTTGCCTACTATCTGGTTTGTATCATTGTCAATGGCAACTGCCTTAGTATGAGTACCGCCAACATCGATTCCTATACGAATTGATCGTCTGCTCATTTGTCCTCCTAATCTAACTGCTTTATTTCAACAACTGAATCATCTAGCTATTATCATATACCCTGCCAATAAATTAGCCGCAAAAATCAGCCAGGACCAGGGAAAGTTGGTGCGAATATAAGTTTTGGGCTCCAGCTTTGCATAACTGATTCCCCACATACTCCAGGACTGGGTTGGGCAGGAGTTTGCAACAATTGCAACCGGCGGCACCAAAAACAGAATAAATAAGAATGATTCCGGGAAAAATCCGGTGGCCTGTAAAATAGCAAGTGTAGCAGCACCAGAACCAAATACCATAAGTGGTCCTCTAAAAAGTCCCAAAGGCGCACAAATTATAAATGCAATTAAGATAATAATAGCCGACTGAGGAATGACTCCGCCTAGAAGCTCACTGAGGATTGGAGCTACCTGTTTTGCTGCAGTACTGAAAATATTAACGCCATAAAGCATACCGATAAGAAGACCCACATCAGCAATTCCGTCGTACAGAGTTTTTTGTACCTTTTCAATTGCCAGTTTATAGCTTGTCATATTTCTCGTAAGAAGAAGTCCAAAGAAAATACCAATCAGGAAAGCTGGAACCGGTTTCCACTTAAATATTGCTACCATTAAAATTGGCAAAAAGGGGACAATCGCCGCAACTGCCGGAATTTGCTGCACAGACCCTGAATTCATTACCGCCCAAGCACGGGCCTTTCCCTGTCCGCTTTTTCTAAAATGATATATAATAAATATGAGCATGACAATTACATGGATAATGGTGGCAATTACTGCAAATCTCAAATATGTGTTATCGTAAGTCATATTGGGGAACAGAGCGAGAAGCTGATTTACATACCCAAGATTTAAATACATTCCACCTGCAACAGACATCATATAGGCACCTACTGCTACACGTTTCTCAACCCCAAG
Organism: Lacrimispora sp.; assembly: GCF_031982545.1. Lineage (GTDB taxonomy): Bacteria > Bacillota > Clostridia > Lachnospirales > Lachnospiraceae > Lacrimispora. The sequence continues at coordinate 89,202 of NZ_DALYXB010000013.1, read as the reverse complement.
AGAAAACAGAATAGGAAGTACTATCATACCGATTGCCATTACAGATCCTACGCCAAATGCGCTGGTAAAAATAAGAGTACAAACCAGAGATACCAGAATAGTTGTTACAAGCGGCTTGTCTCCAGCCATCTCCACCGTTTTTTTAATGATAAAACCTGCGATTCCCGTATCTACGATCACCCTGCCAAACCAGCTTCCAAAGACAATAATAGCTATGGTTGGTCCGTAACTTTCCACGGATGACTGGAACACAGTATCTATTACAGTCCGATATGGCACCCGTCCCACAAGGCACCAGATCAGTGCCATAAAGACAAACCCAACTAACAGGTTCCCCCCCTTCATACAGTAACCAATAAGTCCTGCAAACGATACGAGTAATAAAATACCCGCCACAATAACATAAAGACTCATACACTTCCTCCTTCAACAAGATATGATTAGTAGTTCAGCCTGCACGAAAAGGAATTGCCTTGCCTTCATCTGTGCGACTAATATATTACACACATTAGTATACTACCATTTCATACCAAGTCTATTGATAAAATAACTGAAAAGGAACAAATTATTTTGTCTATTTTTCCTACTAAAAGCAAAAAATGTACCTTGAACCGGCTCAATAAGCCGTTTCAGGGCACACTTTATTTTCTAAAAAACTATTTTAAATTTCTGTTAGTACCGGTTATTTACAGTTCCAGCCTTCTTCTTAATTCTGATATCATCTCCATATATAGGAATTACCGTATATCGGCTGATCAGCCTGGAAGTAACACGTTCCGTATATCGATCCCTCAGCTCGTTAATGGAATGATTGGTAGATATAATGGTTGACTTTGAAGAATTAAGCCGTTCGTTAATACAGTAAAACAATTCGGAAGAGGTAAAGCTGTTATTTAGCTCTGTTCCCAGATCATCAATGATTAAAAGATCACAGTCCAGAATATACTGATACATTCCTTTCATGTCGTCTTCATCCTGATAATCAAACCGGTTTTTGGAAAATACCTCAAAGAGATCGTTAGCGGATAAATAGATCACGGAATAAAACTTATCGATCAGCTCTTTGGCAATACAATTAGTTAAAAATGTCTTTCCCACGCCAGTAGGGCCTGTAAACAACAAATTCCCATGTTCTTTAGGCAGGTTTTTTACGAAACTGCGGCAGGTTTCCGTAACCTGAATCATATACTGCTTCACCGTCCGGTTTAAAACCGGCATTGCTTTTGTATCATCAAAATATTCATAAGAAAATGTATTAAAATTCTCCACTGCAATGATTTGCTCAATGTTGGATTGTGCATATAGATATTTCATCTCTGACTGTCGGAAGCAGTGGCACTTTATGCCTTCGGAATACCCCGTGTCTTTACAGTCCGGACACAAGTACTGCATCTCCATAAAATCAACCTTATATCCGGCAGACTTTAAAAGAACCGACTTTTGTTCCCGCAGATCTGCAATTTCCTCTCTCAGCTCTTTTAGGGCTTGTTTATCCCCATCCAAAAGCCTGCGGGCGCAGGAGACTGCTCTTGTACTGATGGAATCATCAAGTTCCTTAATCACAGGTATTTTATTATATACTTGCGCAATCCGCTTTTCCTGTTCATGCCGGTCCTTTAACTGCTGCTGCCCGTAAGCCCGCATGATGGCATCATACTGTGAATTGCTCAGTGCCATAATTACCTCCGTTTCTATCGTGCTTATCTATCGTTACTTAAACTCTGTCAGCTGTTCAAGAATAAGAGCATCATAATCAATTTCTCTTTGAGGAAAGTTCTGAAACTGGTTTTGTCCGTTCTTCCCTTTTGCACCGGCTGCAGCCTTAGTACCTTTATCGCCGCCGCTCTTTTTCCGGTCTGCGTGCTGCTCGTCCAGTCTTTTAATATCCTCCATGGTACGGGCTCCTGCTTTCTTCCATCCTTCTATAATCTTGTCCGTATAAGGAAAACTGGGAGAATGTGTCGCCGTCAGAGTCCTGCTGCAGGCCTCCATAACCAGGTCTTTGGTAAATCCGTAAGTACGGAACCACTTATCCATGTATTCCCGTTCTGAATCTCCGGGATTACGGTCGCTCAGTCCAAATGCTCTCATGACTGCAAAGGAATCCTTAGAAAATGTAAGTGCATTATTCTTAGCATCATCAACTGTCTTAAAACCCTTTTCGTGCCAGCTGATGGCCACTGTCTCAATATATCGAATGCTGGTATGACCGCCCTGTACACAATATTCCACAACATACTCTAAAAGCTCTGCAGGCATATGAAGGCCATCATACAGATACGCAAATACCTCACATTCTCTTTGAGTGAAAACTTTGTTCATATATTTTTGGGCAATATAAAGCAATTGAGAAAAATCTTCATCTCCTGCCAGCCCGCTGATTTGATCCGGAGTGTAGGATTTTCTGCTTGCAGATGGTGCAGGTATCTCCTTTTTCACTGCTTCTGCCGGGCGCCCGGAACATGCAGTCTCCGAAGCGGCCGAAGAAACCTCCGGTTTTGAGGCTGCCGCCTCGCCTAATACTCCTGCTTTTTTCCAATAGGATAAGGCACGGGCTACATCTGCCTCTGTATGGTTTAAGGCATCAGCAATCATGGAAACAGTAACCTCTTCCCCTTCATGACGCATCAGAAACAGATATTCTTTTATGTATTCACCATTGGCCGAAGCCATAAAATCGTCTATGAATTGATTGGATATTATCGTTCCATTGATCTTAAAACTGCTTTTAAAGTTCACCGCCATAACCTCACCTTTTTATCATGTTCCTATCATACCACAGGTCTTTCCAAAAGAAAATAGGGGCAGTTATCCACTAAATCAATTGTGGATATTGTGGATAATGTGGAAACCAAGTATACATAATCTTAGTTTATCCACTATGATTCTGTTGAATTGCTGATAAAATCGAGATTTTCTAAATTGTGAGACGATAATTTATGTAAATTAAAAAATCCACATAGTTTCTTAACATAAAATGTTGAAAACTATGTGGATAATGTGGATAACTATAAGCCCAACAGCTTTTCTCCCACTTTTACAATGTCTCCGGCACCCATAGTTATCAACAAATCACCGTGTATACAATTTTCTAAAATAAATGTTTCAATCTCGTCAAACGAGGTAATGTAATGAGCTTTTACACCTTTTTTCTCGATTCTCTCCACGATATCTGCAGAGCTGATGCCCAGATTGTCAGTTTCTCTTGCTGCATAAATTTCTGCAAGAATTACCTCATCCGCCAGAGACAGCGCATCTGCAAATTCGTCAAGAAATGCCTTTGTACGTGTATAAGTATGGGGTTGGAAAACAACCCACAGTTTTTTGTGTGGATAGTGCTGTGCTGTGCTTAAGGTCGCACGGATCTCCTGTGGATGATGAGCATAATCATCAATAATGGTCACACCTCCCAGTTCGCCCTTCTTTTCAAAGCGCCTGTTGGTGCCTGTAAAATGCTTCAGTCCCTTTTTCACCTGATCCAATGATATTCCCAGTTCTGCACACACAGCGGCTGCCGCCAGGGAGTTATACACATTATGTTCTCCCGGTACTCCAAGAGTTACCGTATCCACAATGGAGCCATCAATCTTTAAATGATAGGTGGCTCTTGCCAGATCATCAAACGCAATTCCTTCCGCCTGATATCTGCTTCCGTCTTTCTTACCAAAAGTAATCACCTTACATGGAAGATCCCGGACAATCTCCTCAATATTTTCGATATCATTATTAATCACCAGAAGTCCGTCCGCTGGAAGCTTCTGGGCAAACAGACGGAATGAATTACGAATATCCTTGATATCTTTAAAGAAATCAAGATGATCTGCTTCTATATTTAAAATAATCTCCACTGTTGGATAAAAAGAAAGAAAACTGTTGGTATATTCACAGGCCTCAGTCACAAATAGTTCCGGACCGCCTACACGTATGTTTCCCCCTATGGAATTTAATATTCCGCCTACGGAAATAGTAGGGTCTGCATCCGCGCAGAGAAGAACCTCTGTAATCATAGAGGTTGTGGTAGTCTTTCCGTGAGTACCTGAAATAGCAATCGCATTCTCATAATTCTTCATCATCTGACCAAGAAGTTCTGCTCTGCTTAAAATGGGAAGTCCCTGTTCTTTTGCAGCCATAAGCTCCGGATTGTCAGAATGTACCGCAGCTGTATAAACCACCACATCGATTCCTTCAGTAATATTCTCTGCGCGCTGTCCGTACACAATTTTTGCGCCTTTTGCTTCCAGGTGATGTGTCAGCTCCGATTCATGAGAATCTGATCCTGTCACCGAAAATCCCTCATCCATGAGAATCTCAGCCAGACCGCTCATGCTGATTCCTCCAATACCGATAAAATGAACTGCCTGTGGTTTATGAAAATCAATCTGATACATGCTTTATCCATCCTTAAATTTATAATTTATTTATGTAACTGTTACTTTCACTTACTTTTACTGCTTTTTTCTTATAAAGTCAATTGCTTTCTTCTTTATTATATAAGAAAAACAGCAGAAAATCTACCGGGTAATCCAAACAAGGACGAAGCCTGGTGATGAAATGCCCCATTTGCAGCTGCAATATATCCCCCCAATTTAAAAAAATGCACCTTACAGATTCTATGACCTGTAAAGTGCAATTTATGACACTGAAATCAAGATCCGGATAATGCCAGTTCCGCTCCTGCATGCAGAAGTCCCCTAAAACCCGGGGTTCCTGCTGAAGCCTCTGCTACTGATGCAATTAAATAAAGCATTTCCTTATAACTGCGGAACAGCTGCTGCTGCCGTCCCTCTCTCCAGTAGATAATCCCCTGCCAGGTTGAGTGTTCGTGAAATAATACTTTAATGGAAAAAGAAGCGATCTTTCCTCCTCTTCTGCAAAACGTACAGGCATCACTGGATATTAGTTGTCCATAGTTTAGCCCGTACTTGGGAATATCATCATTTTTTAATTCGTATTCCATAAAAGTACCCAGGGACTTTGCAAGGTCCACTGGATTCATCTGCTGTTCTAATATCTCAGACGGTATATTCTGATAGTTCCCAGTAAACTTTCCTGAATGGTAGCTGTCAATCGCCACATGGCAGGTAGTAATAATATTATTAACCTGTTCTTTCTTTTCATTACCGCTCAATAACCGATACATGGAAAGAATTAAATCAAGTTCACTTTCAAATGGTATCTTTTCGTCACCTTCGATCCACTTAAAGTTCCCCTGCCAGCTTGCATAATACCGATACTGTACAAAAACATAAAAAGTGGCCAGTTTACCGGCTCTTTCTTTTTCATTGCTTTTCTTTATTTCCGGAGAAAGATCCTCTATTCCGGAAAACTGCCGCCTCTGAACTGTCTGTTTGGGGCTTCCCAGTTGATCAAAGATCCGATCCATATTAAAAAACATCTCCAGAAGACTATCAAATAATATTCCTTCAGAGTCTCTGTCATGGAATAAAACTCCTTTAATGCTACTATCTTCAAATTCATCTACTGCTATTGTAAAATATCTATCTCCATTACGAACCACACTCATTCTTCCAACTGTCATCCCTTCACCATAGTCCTTTGTTTACAAATTTATTATATAATAAAGCGGTTACATATCGGTTACATAACATTGTTTCAGATAAATATATTTTACCACATGTAACTATCTATTGAAAGAGAAATCAACAAAAAACTCCTGACTTTTAACTGGGTCAGGAGTTTCTAAGTTTTTTGATCTTCTATTAAACCGTCTCCGATAAAAAGCGACCAAATATAATATGTTTATATCTATTAAGTACGCCCAGCAAAAGATTTCCCAATACTCCGACTGCAAGAACTTCCCCAATGCCAACAGTAACCATCATATACCAGATCATATCCGGCGAACCGTAAGCATATCGAAGAACCCATGGAATAATAAGAACATTGGACACGATGGGCGGAATACAGACCAGCCACTTATTTCCCCGGAGTTTATATGCTCCAATGGCTCCGAACAGAGTGGCAAGACTTCCGAAAACCACATCAAGAGCTGCTGCACCGCACAAAAAATTGGACAGGAAACAACCAATAAATAATCCTGGAATTGCAGCCGGCGTAAAAAAGGGGAGAATACAAAGCATTTCGGAAATCCGAAACTGGACGGGTCCAAAGCCGATTGGGGCAAATGCAATGGTCAGAACCGTGTAGATTGCAGCGATAACTGCGGAAAAAACCATGAAATGGGTTTTCCCTGATGATTTGTAATTCATATTAAATTCTCCTTTAGTTTTGTTTTAGGTGTGGAAGGTCTCGAACACACCGGTCTTGTTTTGTGAAATCCCCTGTAAAAGAAAGAGTTCCACGGCCTTATTACGGGTGATACTATAGCACAAATCCGGTACAAATGCAAGTCATGCCCAGAATCTGCCTTATTATTTCTGCCACCACTCCTTCGGAATCGTCTCCAATTCAATCAGGCAATTGATCTGGTGGGACAGCACGTCTTTTGTCACTTCAAAAATTGCTTTCGTGTCACACAGAATACAGGCGGCATTGCCAAATGTGGTCTTTGCTGCAGCATGTCTTTCATAGAAAGCCTGCTCCAGTTTTTTATAATTTTCTGAGATATGGTCTGTAACGGAATTTTCATGCCGGTGCATAAAGCAAGGTTTTATCTGTTTGTCCGGCATCACTATCTTAAAATATGTGGGCTCCTTAGTAAGACGGTCAGGCACATCTAAATGCTCTTCCACACAGTGAATAAAGGTATTCCTCTCATGTCCCACACCGAGAAGCAGGATCTTACCGCCTCTTTCCATTAAGCGATCATAGCATCCACCTTGCTGACAGGGGGTTGTACGATTCTCTTCCCCTTCAATAAAGGCTTCGCTGTCTTTACCATAGACTGCTACACTATGGGTTGGATGGAGGGAACGGAGTATGCCCTTTCGTTTCATAAAAAGATTGGGTAAAATCCCTACACAAGCCGGTTCTATCCGTGGATCATAAACATTATGATATTCCGACATGGAAAACCATGTATGCGTTGGCAGTATAAGAAGTCCATCAGATAAGTATTCCATAAATGCATCTAATACAGTATCTGCACCACCTTCAACCCCTCCAATTGCTTTCATGGATGAATGAACCAATAATGTGTCATCAGGCTGGATTCCCATTTCTTTTAAATTCTGTTTCAGACTTTGTTTTGTAAACATAATATTACCTTTCTTATCCCAAATAAATTAATAGTTATGTATCTAATATCATAAGGGAGTCAGGGGGATTTTGCAAGTAAGCCTCGTTTATCTCGCCAATCCCATCTATTATCGAATGGGAATATATAAATCCACTTCGGAATTAGGATGATCGTAGCCCAGAAACCGATTATCGTAGAGTTCAAAGTCTTCCCGTAAATCCAATTCCTCATCCGTTTCCAGAAACCAGGTCCCCCAAATATATTCAAAGGTCTGAGGAAGCATTTTTAAGCTTCCCCTGTGAGTGAAAACAGCACACTTTCCTGCAGGCAGAACCTTTTTTACAAATTGTGATGGAAGGTCTTCAAATGAGTCCACTTCAAAACCCGCCACTTCAGTAAATAGAACAAAATCATTCATGGTATACAGAGTATTTTCATTGCAGGCTTCACAAATTCCAAAACCTCTGCCTCCCTTTACCAGATTGGGTATATGGCGGCGCATACTGTTAACATTTTTCCAAAGATCTCTTAGCTTTATATCAGAGAGAGTGGTTTCCCCCCGTATTCCTGCCACTTTAATCTCTGGCATGGTCACAATTTTTGGATGAACCGTTACGTTTGATATGAGATGCTGTAAAAGTCCCTGATCCAATCGTTCTTTTGCTCCAACATAAGCATCCAGTCGATTGATACGATACAGCTGAGGACTCACCCGATATACTGTTTTAAATGCCCTGCTGAATGCTTCTGATGACTCAAATCCACTGTCAATTGCAATATCAATAATTCGCTCATCTGTATAGAGCAGCCGCTTTGCTCCATCGGCAAGGCGGCGTTTTTTAATGTAGCTTCCTATGGTTTCACCCAGAAGGGAATAGAATTGCCGATTGAGATGATAGTAGGAATAACCGGCAGCCTTGGCCACTTCTTCTACACGAATGTCTTCTCTTAAGTTGGCTTCGATATAAATCACTGCCTGTTCCAGCGACTTCCGGTAATCCATAACTAATCTCTCCTCTTTTTATAAAATTGGCCGGTACGTATAAATATCCGGATCGGCGTTTTCGAAATTCAATTCAATTTCTCTGACCGTTTCTTTCATGGCATCGCCCACTTGATAGCGTTCCCAACCGTTCTCTTCTCTACCACCCCAGCAAATATCAATTGATTTATCTGCCGGAGATAAAATCATGCTCTTCGTAGTGCCAAAAAACTCTTCGTAATAATGGGTACACAATCCCTCCGGATATTTTGACAAAAGCATATACTTCAACTGGTCTCTGGTAACTTTACTGGCGTCGGTCAGGGTTCCTGTAATGTAATCATAGCGTTTTAAAGAATGGACAAATGCTTTGGGTTCATAAGGAATTAATTCCGGTAAGACCGGATGATTGGTGGCATGTAAAAACTGTTGAGGTGAAGTGGGCTCCAGTTTTTTATAGGATAATCTACCATCCATCGTTTCTACCAAAGCTGCGTTGCCCGTCTGATCAAGGAGTATTAAATTCAGGTTATAAGCAATTGGCATATCACGAATATACTCAAGGCCTTCCCTTACATCTTTACAGTTCTCCAATAAAGACCGAATGACTGCCCAGAATTGAAGACCTTTCATCTTTGGTTCACGCATATACGGCATCGCCCCTACTGGAAAACCACAGGAACTCATTGTCACCGCAAGTCCATGCTCATTAATACCATCATCCCGCCCAAAAAACAGTACGCTGGTGCCAATATGGGCAAACTTTCCTGTAATATTAGTTTTTACAAGACAAAAATCTTCTACTTCATGATTAAATTCATAGTTCCGGGCAAGAAGAGGCTTTTGTTCTGCCGTCATAGATGGTAAAAGTGCGACCTGGCTGCAACGGGGCAACAGATAAGTCATTCCATAGAAATATATCTGTTCCGCCCTGACCTGCAACGCATCTGCAAATCCATGAATTTCCTCATTCAATCCCGGACACCATCGGCTGAACAATGTCTGTGCCTCTTTGAAATCTCCTGCTCCAAATCCTTCCACCGATTGGGTATGAAGTGATCTCAATTGGGAATTCTCCCCCATAAACTTTCCAGCTTGGTAACCTACTTCATAATTGCTACCTTCCAGACTCACGGTATAAGCTGTTACATGATTCATATTATTATTCCTCCTGTTCTGAGTTTAGTTTAATCAGAAAGAAGGTATGTTGCATGATATTTTCTGCTCTTTTTATATGCTATTATCAGCCATATATAAAAGTACTTTTCTATAAAGTAATTACCCACAATCTAACCTATACAATATACCACCTATAAATTATTTATACTATCTCCTCATAATATGGTTTTATTCTTCCTCTATTCCCTCTCCCGTTTTCGAACACACGTTCTGTTTTCATGATAGCACTGGCAACCTATAAAGTCAATAGTCAATAATATAAAACATATAATTCAATAGTTGACATATCGTCTACATCATGTTATTATTTGTCCACGCCGCAAAAAAAAGCTATCAACAAATATACCCCTTTAAAAACTATTTATTTTACTTCCTATATTTCTTCTCTCCTATTTTAAAAATATCTAACCGGCAAACTGCCAAAAGATAAAAACAAAAAGGAGAGCCAATCTATATGAAATCATTTAAAAAACAAACCATACCAACAAGAGAAGAATTTCACAGAGTCTATGCAGGTGAAGTCAGTATTCGCGATTTCTGCACCGAACGTACAAATCAGCGCCATATACCCCCATATACGCCGGAAGAACGTAAAGTTCAGTCAGAAAAGACTCAGATGCAGCACAAAAATAATATTTAAAACAAATAATAAGGGGGAGAAAACAATTGATCAGAGAACAATCCTGTCACAAATTTATATATAAGCTGCAAAGTAAACACCTTGCCAAGGCTGACTGGAACTTAACACTTTCGCTTTCTGCTGCACTTAATAACAAAAACGATGTGGTAGCTACAGGAGACAGTCAGCTGCTGCGCTGGATTATGGAATTAAACGGCAATGAGGATATAGACAGCAAGGTGATTTCTATTAAACAAAAATTAAAAATACTTAGAAAAATGGAAAGATGTGAAGAAGCTAAGAAACAGATAAAAGAATTATACAAGAGCTTATACGACCTCCAATATCAGAAAGACTGCATTTATCTGATTATGAATTCAAGCAAGGATTATTACAGGGCAAACAAAGGATTTTCAGTAAATGGCACAAGGTACCGAAGACTTCTGGGCACCAACGGTGGTGTCAAAAAGTCTACAATAACTTATGTAAGTGAACGTATTTACGATGAAATTAAAAAACGAATGGACAATGACAGAGATTTAAACAAAAGGCTGATACCGGCCAAGCTGGAGGCCTATCAGGCTTTAATCTGCAGTGGCTCCATTCCCGTTTCTATGCCGCGCATTGTAATTGTGAAAGACTGTAATGTGTCCTGGAAAGAAGACGTGATCCTTATACAGGATAAGGATGGTGCAGAGCCAGAAATGATTTATGAAAAAGATTATGAAATTGATTATTGTGATTCTGACGGATACGGTTCGTATTCTTGAGGATGATTCAAAAATTCCGGTTGAATACATTCCCACAAAAAGAAAATTGTTTTAAGAGCTTAATCAAAAAGCAGTAGAAATTCCGAGTCTGCTTACTGATATCTATGAATTAAAGCTCTCTATGAACTCCATATTTGCATTGTTAAAAAACACCATTGCTGAAATTGGCAATAAATTATCAGCGACTCCTGATATGAAATCAATTTCAAATGTATATGCAGATCTGATTGAGCGGAGTGTTAAAACAGATGAAACCTATAAAACAATTGAGGACGTCCCTGCCTCCATAAGAGACATCGTAAAAAACATTCTTATTGACAGAAATATTATTGTATAAATTAAGTTATTAACATTTATCCCCCGGTTATAGACTTTATATCCGGGGGATTTTATTTATATAAAACTAATGCCATTTACTTATATTAATCTGTAAAAAATCAGAATCCAGACGTTCCAATCCAACCCTTCCCCCATCTCTCTCAACCCGATAAACCCCAACCTCCCCCTCTACCCCATAATGCTTCCTAAGCAAATACCGCGCCTCCGCATCACTCTCAACCACCACCAGATAATCATACCCGCTGAGAAGATTATCCATATTGTCCTCATAGAAAGCGCATATGCCATCCACATGAGGCGCAAAAAGCATATATTTCCCAATATACTGCAAATAATAATCCGTCACCTGCCCGTCCGCATCTGTTGCATAAAACAAATACCTGCTCTCATCCATCTTTCCGTCACGATACCACCGGTCTCCCGTAACCTGCCGTACCTTATAAGGCAATGTGGAAGTATAAGATTTCTGTATCGTCTCCATACCATTAAACTCCGACATCAGAAGAATAACCGCTAATGCAATGCAGACAATAACCCCTTTCTGATACCGATCCTTGCTATCCACACTTTTAAAAGCCATCAGATCCGGAACCTGTCCGATTCTATAATAAAAAGTTCGTTCAAAATCCCCGGTCGCGCATAAAACCAGACCTCCCGCAAAAAGAACTACAATGCTGGAAGCATAACGTTCAAATCCCGCCAGCCTGAGTGCCTCATCAGAAGGCATGGAAAAGATATATAGCCCTAAAATACCGGCATAATATAATACAACTACAGCATCCAGTGCAATTAAAGCCTTCCACAGTCTCCAGTTCTTTTTCAACACTGCCCAGGCAACTATACTACCTCCCGCTGCCATAAAATTAAACGCCAAAATTCCCATAAAAGGCCTGCTTTTCAAATCAAAAACTGACTGAATAAACAGACTTACAATCTGCCTGACTTCCTCCTGAGTTTTCCCACCATATATGGTATCCACCTGTCGTGTCACATCAAACTTATTTTCAACTCCCTTAAAAGCCCCCGCCATATGCCAGCTCCACAATAACCAGGGAATCAATGCCACTCCAATGGAAAGAAGTACCGCAAATCCATTCTTAACTAAATCTCTATCCCTGTTTTTTAACCATATAAATATAAGATAACAAAACCCGATTCCTGCGAAGATCGTTCCAGTACTCTTAATAATCATTAAAAGCCCGGCAACCGGCGCAATTACAAAACATGCCTTTACCAATTGTTTCTCATACCGGTCAACAACAGCAAATAAAACCAACGTAAAAATTGGCAGCAGAAAATCAACCAGCAGATTGCTGATTCTTATAGTAATATTAAACACAGAAAGGGTAGAGCAGCCTGCCGCTAAAAACACATAGAGTAAAAACCGTTTTTTTTCCGTTATGACGCCAAACAAAGCATAAAAACAGGAAAAAATCAAAAGTCCCTGAGCAATCAGCATTACTTCCTCTGAGTGCCCCGCAAACCGACAGATAAAATATATAAACGAAGAAGTTCCCAATGGATAATTTTTAAAATCGATCAGCGCAGAGGAAGCGTCGGGAAACGCATTGGTGCTTAACATCTGCTTTAGAACCACTGCCCAGTGAGAAAAATTGTCATAGTGAATCAACCTGCTCTTATATAACAGATAAAAAAAGAACAGGCTGCCAATCACAAACAAACTATTAAATAAAGTAATTTCTGCATGGATTTTATATTTCTTAAATAGAAACCTGACCCCATAAATTCCCGCAAGCAAAACTCCCCCTGCCAGTAGAACCACGGCTCCAGGGTATAAATACCCTGCAAGACCTCCCAAATATACTCCGCAGGCCAGAGATGAAAAAACGAAAACAGGTACAAATTCACTCTGAAACTGAAGTAACTCCTTTGAAAAAAGCATATAGCCAGTCATTGAACCTATCAGCAAAATAATCAATCCATTTTGAATCAGCCATAGCATTTTTTATTTCTCACCTTCGTCCATTTATGAAATTTCAGACAGGATTTGATCGATTTGATTTTTTTCAATCAGTTCATCAATATTAGTAACTGCCAACAGCTCTTCCACCGAATGCTGCCGGTATTTTCCTGTTCTCTTTAAAGTCAGCTTGATTCCTTTCTCTGTATTATAATCAAACTGCTCTTCCTCATTCCCATTTGCATCAAAATTCAGAACAGAAAAATAATTGAAATTAAAGTTAACTACTTTACAGGTCGCTCCATTTGAAAAAGCAATCTCCTTATTAACCGGTATCCGAGGTAATTTTCTCTGATCGAAAAATGTTTTACTGAGCCTCTTTTTAATATTTCTTAACATATCGTCGTAAGCAGTGATCCAAAGATTCATTTCCATTGGCAGACTGTGAACCCTGTCATAAATAAGCTGCATATACTGACGTCTGCTGCCTTCATCTTCCGGTTCTACTAAGGCTGAATAACGCCATCCCCCTTCAACTTCATCCTTTTTCACATACTTTATATTCCCGCAAAGACGAGCCTTATAATGGTTGGAAATAACTGTAAAATGAATGGTTTCCTGCTCCGGTAAATAAACCGGTTTTTCCATACGAAATGCCACTCCATTCTCAGACAAATCCACAGTGACTGCCTCATATTCCTGTCCCTTATACTCCACCACTATTTTTTCATTTGCCATAAAACGTTCCGATTTTCTGTAAGCCGGTCTTCCAAGCATAAAAAAGATAGCATAAAACAGTGCGATCATATTGTAAGCGATCCAGAATATAATGACACTGCTGTATAAAAGTGCCCAGCCATATTTTCCGTTGACAAACCGTATCATGGCTGCTGCTGATAAAATAAGAAGAATCATATGGGGAATTGCATAAAGAATATAGCCAAACCTGGATTCATTTACGTTTCTCTTCTTATTCGTAACCTTAAATTTTCTCTGGTGAATATGAAGCGTTTCAAGTATCACAGGAATAATCAAATACGGCATGAAGATGGTGTCAATGACCTGACTCCACCTCTGATTTCTAATATTACCTGATAAATACCGCATTGAGGTGCTGTAGAAAATGTAAGCAGGAAGCCAGAAAACAATTACATCCCAGAATCCGCTGTTTACAATCTTAAAATCAAATAAGGCAAACAGGATTGGCGAAAGAATAAAAATCAGACGGTTAAAAAATGACCACCAATACAATAAGCTGTTTAAATAAGTGATTCTTGCAGGCAGTGAAAGCTTCTTTGTAACGATTGCTTTTGTATTCTGCAGACTCTGAATCACGCCTCTTGCCCAGCGCACTCTCTGCTTTAACATGGATTTTACTGTAGTCGTTGTCAGTCCTGCTGCCTGAATCTCATCTGTTGCATAAGTGATATAACCGGCTTCCTGAATACGGATACTTGTCTCAAAGTCCTCTGTTATGGTGTTATAGGGAAAGCCTCCGATTTCCTCCAGCGCTTCTCTGGAAATTACTGTATTGCTTCCGGTATAGGCTACTGCATTGGAGGAATTTCTCATAATGTTCACTTCTTTTGAAAAGAAATCCTGTTCATTTGGTATGTTACCTTCTGCATAAAGATTAAATTGAAATAAATCCGGATTATAAAAGCTTTGAGGGGTCTGGACTAACCCCATCCGGAATTGTTTCTCAATCTCTACCTCCGCTCTTAACTTCCAGCCCCCATCTTCTTTCTTAAATCTGGAAAGCAGAAAATAAGGAACTGTTTTCATTAAAAACGTTCTCTGCGGTATCATATCTGCATCGAATGTGGCAATGAGTGGAGAACTTGTCCTGTTTAGAGCATGGTTTAAGTTTCCTGATTTTGCATGTTTATTATCAGCAAGTCCCAGATATCCAATCTGAAATTCTTCTGCCAGTTTCGATATCTCTTCTCTGTTTCCGTCGTCGCAAAGATAGATATGAACCTTATTCTTATCCGGATATTCCATAAATGTACAGGCATTTACCGTTTTGTACAAAATATCTGCAGGTTCATTATGAGTAGCGATAAAGACATCTACGTCAGGATAATATTCAGCCGGTACTTCCGGGCATTCCAGATGATACCGGTTCATGCGCATTTTCTGGTAAAAAAGCTCAAAGGTGGTAAAGACAGTAACTGCTTCCGCAGTATACAGAAGAATTCCAAAAATCATATTTGCTGCGCCCTGATGATAAGGCAGCGTAAATACAAGTCTCCAGATTAAATAGATCGACATCAAAATGATTGTTACGATAAAAAGCAGATTTCTTTTACTATCTTCTCGTCTCATCATATTCCCCCTCATATGCAGACAGATTAATTTCCTGCCTCACCAAAAGAAGTTATCATGTGAAGTCCGAGTCTTATCATATACAGTTTGCGGCTTTAAGTCAACAGATCTGTAGGAAGGAATCAGTGGATGGGAACAATGTAACAATGATTCCAAAGAACACCTCCTGATTCTGTTTCTGATATTACAAGGAAAAATCCGTTAAAACTTCCCTAAAACGGGGGGGACCTCATGCGGAATAATTGTCATTAACTGTTCTTGACTAATGTCAATAAAGCAACTATAATATTGCAATAATACCATAATTTGGATATTACTAATTCTTACCATTGCTATATAATATTGTTATAAACGGAATTATTTTACAGTGAGTTTAAGAATTTTTATGGAATAAAGGAATATGAAAAACAAAGGTAAAGAAGGGAAAACACATGCTGAAAAAGTTAAAAGTTGGAAAACGGTTATTGCTTACATTTCTTATTGTAGTATTATTTTCTGGTCTTGCAGGAACCATAGGAATCCTGCTCATCCACAAAGTAAATCAGGAGTATAGTATTGAACTTCAGGATTATGGTTTCGCGCAGGGAGATATCGGAAGCCTTGGGCAGGCATTTCAGGCACATCGTGCAACAGTTTTATACATAATCTTTTCAGAGGATGCATCTGAAACAGAAAAACAGAAACAGAATCTAGACACACAGATTGATACAATTAATAAGATGATGAAGCAGGTGGAGAGTCGAATGAAGACTCCGGCTGAGAAAGAACTTTACAGCCAGCTTGTTGAGAAAATGACCAAATACGAAGGAATTCGAAGCAATACCATAGAACTTGCAGGTAAATCCACCCAGGAAGCCATGGCCACTTTCCGCAGCCAGGCAGCCCCTCTGGCAGCTGATATCGCTAATACCATCAATACAATGCTGGCAAATAAATCCAATGACGGCAATGTAAAATCAAACCAGTTAGAGATGCAAACAAATATTTTTATCTTTATTATGGTAATTATCATACTGGGTTCCATTGCAACCTCCATAGTCATTGCAATCTATATCACCCGCGGTATTATAAAACCAATTGATGAATTAAAAGACGTGGCTGACAAGATGGCTCAGGGTGACTTAAACTGTCATGTTGAGTATACTTCTAATGACGAGCTGGGACATCTGGCCGAAAGCATGAGAACCATGATGGAACGGATTTCCTACTATATGAATTATATTTCCGTAACTACACAGCGTATGGCGGACGGGGATTTTAATATTCCTCACGATCCGGAAGAATTTAAAGGTGAATTTCGGGGTGTTCAGATCTCCATTCAGGATCTTACTGATTCCCTTAATGATGTTATGAGTAAAATCACCCAGGCATCTGATCAGGTTGCAAGCGGTGCTGAACAGGTTGCAAGCAGTGCTCAGGCCCTCAGTCAGGGTGCCACAGAACAGGCTTCCTCCATTCAGGAGCTGGCAGCAACCATTAACGATATTTCAAGTAATATCAATCAAAATGCTGAGAATGCAAAAGAAACAAATACCCAGGTTGAAGCAACTTCTGCAGAGGTAGAGTTCGGTAAAACCCGGATGGAACATTTAAATTCTGCTATGGATACCATCAGCGAAGCATCTTCCGAAATCAGCAAGGTTATAAAGACCATTGAAGACATTGCATTCCAGACCAATATCCTGGCACTGAACGCAGCGGTAGAAGCTGCAAGAGCAGGTGATGCAGGAAAGGGCTTTGCCGTAGTCGCAGACGAAGTTCGAAATCTTGCCAATAAGAGTCAGGAAGCTTCCAAGAATACGGCTGTACTGATTGAACGGGCACTGGCTTCCATAGAATCCGGCAATCACATTGCAAAAGAAACAAAGGAATCCATGGACCGCATTGTATTATCATCCCAGACAGTAGCCAACCTTGTTTACCAGATTTCCACCGCATCCGAACAGCAGGCCACTGCAGTCAGCCAGGTTACACAGGGCATTGACCAGATTGCAAGCGTGGTTCAGACGAATTCCGCCACGTCGGAAGAGAGTGCTGCCGCAAGCGAAGAGATGGCAGGTCAGGCTCAGATGCTTAAGTCTCTGATGAAACAGTTTCAGTTAAAAGATTAAATTAAGTGATAAGAAGAAAGAAGAAGGTATGCTCGTCAATGTGCATACCTTCTTCTTTTTATTGTTGTAAGAAATCATTGGCCATCCACCGTTTCAACTCATCATCTGTTCCAAGAACATAATGCTCACCCTCTACGTGATGCTCCGTCCCCGACAGATAATCGATCCCCATACCTTTTAAATCATAGGTAAACGCTGTCCGGCTCCGCTCTGAAACAGGATCCGGCTTTGGTATTGCGGACAATAAAGATCTTGTATAGGGATGGATCGGCCTTAAGAATATCTCTTCTGTTGTCCCCGTTTCCACCAAATGTCCCAAATGGAGAACTCCAATCCTGTCAGATATATATTTTACCATGGATAAATCATGTGCGATAAATAATATGGCTGTTTTCGTCTGTTTTTGAAGCTCTTTCATTAAGTTTACAACCTGGGCCTGAATGGAAACATCCAATGCACTAATCGCCTCATCTGCAATAATTAATTCCGGTTCCATAATAAGCGCTCTTGCAATTCCGATCCGCTGTCTCTGACCTCCCGAGAATTGATGGGGATAACGATTGGCATGTTCCCTGGAAAGCCCCACCATATCAAGAATCCGGTATACTTTTTCCTCTCTCTCCTGCAGGGTTGTGTACATGTGGTGAATATCAAGTCCCTGGGCAACAATATCCAAAATTTTTTTTCTGGGATTTAAACAAGCCATAGGATCCTGAAAGATCATCTGCATGTTAGTTCTTAAATGCTTTGTATCCTGAGGGGAAAGTTTACCCGAAATTTTTGTACCCTGAAACCACACCTCACCAGAAGTGGGCTCATACAGGCGAATAACAGACCTTCCGATGGTAGATTTTCCGCTTCCTGACTCTCCTACCAGACCATAGGTCTCTCCGGGGTAAATTCGAAAAGAAACTCCATCAACTGCTTTTATGGAAAATTTTCTTCCAAGCTTAAAATGCTGCTTTAGATCTTTTACTTCCAATAGTGGTTTTCTATTCTCCTCCAAGCGAATCCACCTCCTCCCCTATTCTTTTTATCCTATCCTTTAATGCCTCTGGCATTGACACAGCGGGTGCATTTTTATGAAGAAGCCATGTTGCCGCATAATGAGTCTCCGTGACCTGGAACATAGGAGGTTCCAGGCGGTAATCAATGTTTAATGCAAACCGGTTTCTCTCTGCAAATGCATCTCCTTCTGTTTTATTTAACAGATTGAATGGACTTCCGGGAATGGTATAAAGCACCTCGTCATTGGTATCTAAATCCGGCATGGCAGATAACAATCCCCAGGTGTAGGGGTGCCTGGGATCATAAAAGATCTCCTCAGAAAGCCCTTTTTCTACCACTTTCCCCGCATACATCACTGCCACATAATCCGCCACCTTTGCCACTACTCCCAAATCATGGGTAATGTAGATGACAGAAATTCCAGTTTTCTTCTGAATATCTTTAATCAGCTCCAGTATTTTAGCCTGAATGGTTACGTCCAAAGCAGTGGTTGGTTCATCACAAATCAATATCTCAGGATCACAGGACAAAGCAATTGCTATTACCACTCTCTGTCTCATCCCTCCGGAAAGCTGATGGGGATAGCTTTTCATTCTCTTTTCCGGCTCTGTAATCCCAACCAGATCAAGGAGTTTCACCGCCTTTTCATACGCATCTTTTTTATTGGTTTTATAGTGATAACGCATTCCTTCCATAATCTGACTGCCAATTGGCATGGTGGGATTTAAAGAAGTCATAGGGTCCTGAAATACCATGGCGATCCGGCGGCCATTAATCCGGCGTCGCATTTCTTTTTTACTAAATGACAATAGTTCTTCTTTTATTTCCTCTCCACTCTTACGTGAGGTAAAATCAATGGTTCCGCTCTTTACTTTTCCGTTCCCGCTTAATATACCCATAATTGCCTTCACTGTCACTGATTTACCGGAGCCCGATTCTCCTACGATAGCCAGCGTTTCCCCCTGATATAAATCCAGATTGACTCCTCTGATGGCATTTACTTCGCCGGCAGAGGTCTGAAACGAGATGGATAAATCTCTGATTGACAAAACCTTATCTTTATTCATAATCTGCCTCCTACATCTCTTTCATCTTCGGATCAAACGCATCTCTCAATCCATCTGCCAGCATATTAAAGCTGAGCATAATAACTGCCAGAACGATCACTGGTGATATGATCATATAGGGATGGGTTGTGAAGGACTTAAACGCATCGCTGATCAGTGACCCAAGAGAAGCTAACGGTGCCGGAACCCCCAGGCCGATAAATGCAAGAAATGCTTCCGTAAAGATAGCGTTTGGTATGGAAAACATGGACATAATGATCAGCTGACCAAAAATGTTTGGAAGTATTTCCTTAAAAATCAAATAAAAATCCCCTGCTCCAAGTGTTCTGGATGCAAGAATAAACTCCTGCTCCTTCAGCTTTAATACCTGGGCTCTGGCGACCCTGTTCATACCAATCCAGCCGGTAATTGCAAGTGCCAGAGTGATGGTTGCAAGCCCAGGTTTTAACACCAGCATAAGAAGGGTAACAATGACAAGGGTTGGAATTCCATTTAAAATCTCCGCAAACCGCTGCATGGCATTATCCACTGCACCACCAAAATATCCGCTGATCAGACCGTAGCTCATACCAAAGCACATATCAACAAGAACAGCCACCAAAGCAATGTAAAGGGAGATTCTGGTTCCCATAAACGTCCGGGTAAATATATCCCTGCCCAGTACATCCGTACCAAACCAGTAATAAGTATTTTCAAGTCCGGTAGTCTTTTGCGTATCAACATACCGGTTAACCGTTACTTTACCAGTGGAGGTGTTCATGGTCTCTGATCCATCCATAATCCCCCACTTTTCCAGAACCGGAACTCTTGGAGCAAGATTCTGGTTTGCTATGATCTGCTCATTGTATGTATAGCCATTCATATACGGGCCCGCAATTGCCATGAAGATGACAAAAACGATAGCAATAAAACCCGCTGCTGCCCCTTTATTTTTCAAAAAAGAAGATATAACATCTTTCCAGTAGGACTGTGCCGGATAAACCCGGTCAATTCCTATCCTGCGGTTATCCGCCATAATAAAATCTTCCGGCTTAAATTCAAACGTTACTGCTTCCCTGTTATGACTGCTCATAGTCATCCTCCTTTGCCAGCCTGATCCGTGGATCAATGAGACCATATAAGATATCCACAGCAAGCATAATCCCTATATACATGGCGCTGTATATAAATGCCAGAGTTACGATCACATTATAATCATTGGACTGAATGGCCGTGACCAGAAGGCTTCCGATTCCAGGAATGGAAAATATTTTTTCCACCACCAGAGAACCGGTCATCAGACTGACAACAAGAGGTGCCAGAACTGTGACAATGGGAATCAGTGCATTTCTAAGTCCATGAATCAGTATGAGCCGCCAGGCCGGAAGTCCCTTGCTTTCTGCAAGAAGCATATAATCGGATCCCAGAACCTCCAGCATTTCCGTTCGGGTAAACCGAGCTACAGTTGCTACTGTAAACATGGCTAAGGAGATGGTAGGAAGAACTGAAGATTTCACCGCTTGCTGCTGCTGATACAATAAAGGAAACCATTTAAACTGATAGCCAAGGGTATAAGACAGCCCCAGTGCAAATACATAAGATGGAAGACTGACTCCAAGAACGGATATAACCGTTGTCATGGTATCAAAAATCGTATTATGCTTTAAAGCGGCTATGAGTCCCAATATCAGTCCCACCACAGTTCCAAGTAAAACTGCCTGCCCTCCGATTCTGATGGAAATAGGAAGCCTGCTTGCTAAAAGAGTGGTAATAGACGTATTCTTTGAAATGGTATAGGATACCCCAAAGTCGCCGGACAGCATGTTCTTCACATAGTTTAAAAACCGTATGAATACCGGTTTATCCAGACCGTACTTGGCATTTAACAGCGCCACCTGAGACTGGGTTAGTTTCTCATCATTGAACGGGGAACCCGGCATCAGTTCCAGCATTAGAAATAATATAAGCAGGATAGCCAGCAAAGTGGCTGCTGAAATGCAGATTCTCTTAACAATATATCGTTTCACAAACGTTACCCTCCCAAATTAAGCAGCCAGAGGAATAACAGGCAGGACCTGTAACCCCTCCGGCAGCCAGAATATAAAACTCACAAAGTCTTATTTCTTAGTCGTATTCTTAAAATAACGGTTGATCGCGATGGAATGGAATTCCACGCCTTCAACACCAGCTTTCTGCATTACTGCATTTCCCTTCTGGTAAACCGGAAGAATCACCGCATTGTCACAAACAATCTTTTCTGCACCAATTAAGGCTTTCCATCTTGCTGCAGGATCAAGTGCAAGATCCCCTTTCTTAGCGGACTGGATGATGGAGTCATATTCAGCATTGGACCAGAAGCCATAGTTGTTGGGGCTGTCAGTAATCCACATGTCAAGATAAGTCATAGGATCCGCATAGTCCGGTCCCCAACGGGTAAGACCAAGTTCAAAAGTACCTTCCTGCATCCGCTCTACACGGTTTTTCTTAGGCATCTGCTCTAAGTTAATGGTGATACCCGGAAGCGTGGTCTGAATCTCTGACTGAAGGAACTGTGCCACATTAATGGCGGATTCCGTATCTTCCACAATCATAGTGTAAGTCAGGCTCTCAACTCCCAGCTCTTTCTTCGCCTCTTCCCAATATTTCAAAGCTTCCGCTTTATCTGTCTTAAAGTAGTTGCTTCCTGCATCTTCTCTATAATCTTTTCCGTCAGGACCTGTTGCAAGAAGGGTTGGTACTGCAAAATATGCCGGAATCGAACCATCCTTTAAAATATTTTTGCACACTGCCTCTTTGTCAAAGCAAAGGGACAATGCCTTTCTTAAATTAAGATTTTCAAGTCCTGCCACTTTGGTATTGGGTGACATATACCATAAATATCCAGCCATAATATTCTTAAATTCAGGATCTGCCTGGAACTGCTCCACCTGCTCACCAGAAAGTGTGACTAAGTCCAAATCTCCGTTCTGATATGCAAGCATTGCCTGCTGGGAATCCTTAATAACCTGATAATTAATACCATCAAGTTTTACCTTTCCTGCATCCCAGTAATCCGGATTCTTTTCCAAAGTGATGGTAGTAGCCGCCGGCTCATAGGCGGTAATCTTAAATGGTCCGTTTGACAGCAGCGTATCCGGTGTACTCGCATACTGATCCCCACACTTGGTGAAAAATTCTTCATTTACCGGATAGAAGGTTGGGAAAGCCATTAAAGATTCAAAAAATGGCACCGGTACGTCAAGTTCTACTTTCAGTGTCTTATCATCAACCGCCGTTACTCCCAGTTCTTCTAACGGTTTTTCACCAGAAGATACCGCATCTGCGTTTTTAATCCCTGCGATTCCAACAATAAAAGCGTATTCGCTTGCCGTTACAGGATTCACTGCTCTTCTCCATGCAAATACAAAATCCTTAGCTGTAACAGGTGTTCCATTGGACCATTTTGCATCCCTTAAATGATAGGTAAGAGTCAGCCCATCTGCGCTCTTATCCACACTCTCTGCCAATGCGGGGACCGGGTTCCCGTCTGCATCCAGTTCATAAAGTCCATCCGTTGTATCTGCAATTACTTCGAATGATGTTCCATCTGTTGCTATCTGGGGGTCCATCGAAGCAACCTCCACATCGATATGTACGTTTAATGCATTCCCTTTTGCTGCTTCCGCCGCCTTTGTTTCCGCCGCAGCCTGAGTTGTGCCTGATACTGGAGCCGCAGGTTTGGAATTGCCACAAGCGATCAAAGACCAGACCATTAGTCCGGAGATTCCCAGTGACACCATTTTTTTTATGGCTTTCTTCATTTAATTACCTCCCATTTTAATTAAATTTAAAAAAATTAAGGTATCTGGCAGAATTATTTTCTGTTCAGACGCCTTAGTCTTAATTTTCTATAACTTTATGATATTTTTATATATTTGTCAATAGTTTTCAATATCCATTGCTTATTATAAAATCAATAAATTAATTTTTGAATTGCTTACTTAATTTATTTAATCAATACGTTAAATAAATTAATATTATCACCTCATTTTTTATATAAATATGCTGGTACAAATAAAATAAGACGCAGAATCTTATCAATTCAACGTCTTGCTTTTATTCCATTATGTTTCCAATCCGAAACGCTCTTCCAATATGCTTCTTAAAACATCAACGATACCGCCGGCATCAATTCCGCTCTCATCAACGGTGATATCCGCGTACTGCTCATAATAAGGAATCCGCTCTTCGTACAAATCCTTTAGTGTCATTCCATCTTTCAGCACAACTCCACGATCCGTCAAATTACCAAGCCGTTCCTCTACTGCTTCATAACTGAGTTTTAAATAAACCACTGTACTGATCTTTTTCAGATGTTCCATGGCTTCCTTTCCGTAAATAACACTTCCTCCCGGGGCAATGACACTGTTATGAACGGAAAGCTCTGCATTCACCCTGTTCTCTACATGAAGAAAGCCCTCTTGTCCCTCCTCAGCAATGATCTCTTTTAGCAGCCGCCCCTCTTGTTCCTGGATTAGTATATCCACATCAACAAAGGAATACCCCAGACGCTTTGCTAAAAGAACCCCTACAGTACTCTTTCCTGATGCCGGCATTCCAATTAAGGTAATGTTGTCAAGATTCTGGTTTCTTCTCATTTCCTTTTCCTCCTGTCCTTTGACTTCTTATCCGATTTTCTTACTGAATAGCCAAAAGTGCCCACCTTTTTTCCAAGTTCAAAATATTCTCCATGGGAATAAGTAATCAGTTTGGACTGATTCAGATGAAATTTGTTCTGCTCATCCATATACCGGTTATCTACCGTTACGCCCACTACCTCAGCGAGAAAAAGATCATGACTTCCAAGGGGCTTGATCTCTGTAACTTTACAGGAGAGAATCACCGGGCTTTCTGCGATTCCCGGCACTCCTATATTTGTTAAAGAACAGGGGGTTAATTTCATATCCGCAAATTTATCCACGTCTCTACCCGATTTCACACCGCAGTAATCCGCTGCCCGAACCAGATCCGCAGTCACCAGATTTAAAGCAAACTCACCGGATTCCTTAATAATATTATAGGAATAGCGCTCCCGCCTGATGGAGATGGACAGCATCGCAGGAGAAGAACAGATCGTCCCCGCCCAGGCTATCGTAATGATATTGGGCTTTTCTCCCTGCCGCATACAGCTCACCATAACTGCAGGTACTGGGTAAAGCATATTTCCAGGCTTCCAGTCTATCTTGCCGGATGGCTTTGCCTGCCCGGACTCTCTGTTATTCTTATCTTTCATGACTCCTGCCTCTCTCTATTCCTGTACGGCTAGCATAATACCAGGAATCAGCTGCTTTTTCCTGGATACAACACCAGGAAGACTAACCAGATGATCTTCACCACTGTCTATGGAATCCTCTGAACGGAATGCAGTTGCAATCAGTTGTTTCGCACCCTGTCCCTCACAAAGAAGTTCCGTGGATTCCGTAAGAATACTGGTCAGCATAAAGAACATCATGTCTACCCCATGTTCCTCTCTGGCTTTTTTCATATACGGAAGCATTCTCTCTTTTAATTCATCAAGTTCCTTTGAGTTTAAGGAGCTGATCTGTCCTACTCCAAAGTTCACCTTTCCAAATGTAAACTTTTTAAAGTCCTGATAGAATATCTCTCCGTCTGTTTTCCCTTTTAAATTGCTTCCTGCTGCAAACATGGAGGAAGCGTATTTTTCCACTTCAATCCCAGCAATGTCTGCAAGATTAAGGGCCGCTCTCTTATCTGCCTCTGTGCAGGTAGGCGAACGAAACAGCAGCGTGTCAGAAATGATGGCGCTGCACAACAAACCGGCAATCTTCGGTTCTATCTCCACGTGATTTTCCTGATACATCTGGTATATAATCGTAGCCGTACATCCAACCGGCTGGTTGCGGAAGAATACCGGAGCTATGGTTTCCACAGTTCCAAGTCTGTGGTGATCAATAATCTCCAGCACCTCAGCACTTTCCATTCCCTCAACAGCCTGGGACCGCTCATTATGGTCAACCAGAATCAGACGTTTTCCCTTGGCGCCAAGAAGGTTTCTACGTGATATCATTCCTTTGTATTTTCCATTCTTATCAAGAACAGGGAAGTCACGGTGACGTTTACTGGCCATTACATCCTTAATATCGTCAATATAATCCTCTACTTCGAAGGTAATCAGTCCGTCTGTTTTCATAAAATAACTGATGGGAATACTCTGATTTACCAGACGGGCAGCGGTATAGGTATCATACGGAGTTGTCATAACTGCACACCCGCGCTCCTGGGCCAGCTTCTTTATGGTCATGGAGACTGCGGCACCTTCACAGACAATAATGCAGGCTGCTTCCATCTCAATGGCACACAACTGAGATTCATAGCGGTTCCCTAGAATAACCAGATCACCTTTGGCAATATAGTATTCCATCATGTCCGGATTGGCTGCAGCAATTAATACCTTTCCGTTATTAAAATAATCGCTGACATCACCAACCACCATGTTTCCTTCTAAAGTCTCCACAATGTTGGCATACTGGGTATTGGCTTTTGATAAAATACTGCTGTCATACACATTCATATAGGACTTTGCAATATCACCAACTGTAATAAGCCCCTCTAACATTCCATCGTCAGTCACGGCAGGTATGGTAACAGCATTTGCCTCCTGCATTAAATTCCAGCCATTTTTCAGAGATAAGTTTTTCTTTACCCCGCGGGTCTCCCTTATCTCAATATCCATCACCTGGGTCTTTACATTCTCTGTCAGTTCCGGAGGTTCAACTCCAAAATAATTAAGTACGAACTGGGTTTCTTCATTCACCCGCCCAGCTCTTCCCGGCTGATAGTCTTCCTTTGTCAGCAGCCTTTTTAAATTGGCATAACAGACAGCTGAACAAATGGAATCTGTATCCGGGTTTTTATGTCCAATTACAATTGTTTTCCTGTTTCTACGGTTCTCCTCCATGGGTTCCTCCTTTATTTCATAATCTGTTTACACAGCGTTCATATTGTGTTCACATGTATTTTTTATACTAATTGTATAGAAATTAAACAAACAAAAACGCTTAAATGGTCAAATTGCACATAGATTTTTCATAATTGCCCCGACTGCCTGGCAGCCGGGGTCTCCTCATTTTACAAGGTTTTATCCTTTGTGAAGTATTCCCATTATATCATAATTTAGTAAATTGTAAATAAGCGATGACTGCTTCAATCCCTCTCTTAGTGAGAACATTTCCCTCTCAATGCAAAAAGGAAAGCAGAGAGAGCGTTCATTCTCTCTGCCTTCCTTATCTATTACATGCTCATCATCAGTCAAGAATCAGTCTTGCTGCACCGTAGATCCCAGCATCATTGCCCAGTGTTGCAAGAACGATTTTGCTCTTGCTTTTTGATATAGGGGTAAACCTGTCATAATGGCGGAATATCTCATCAATGAGATATTGTCCTGCCTTTGATACACCTCCACCTATAACAAATACTTCCGGGTCAATGACCATGGTAATCTGAGCCAGTGCAAGACCAAGATAATGACCCACGATATCGATCACAGCCTTTGCCAGTTCATCTCCAGCCTTTGCCGCATCTAATACTTCCTTGGCAGTAACATCGTCTCCGAAATCCCGTAATACAGAAGGTATATCCGTAGAAGCCATCTTGCGTCTTGCTTCCCTCGCAATACCAGTAGCACTTGCAATCTGCTCCACACAGCCTACGCCGCCGCAGTTGCAATGTTCTGTCTCTTCATCCCGGATATGAATATGACCTATTTCACCTGCCAGTCCGTGCTTGCCGGCAATAATCTTCTCTCCTATGATTACGCCACCGCCCACGCCTGTGCCCAGAGTGACCATAACGATGTCTTCGTATCCTTTTCCACCGCCCTGCCACATCTCGCCCAGGGCAGCCACATTGGCATCATTTCCGCACAGCACTGGAATTCCGTCCAGCCTGCTGCTCAGTTCTCTGCCCGGATATAAATCACGCCAGCCTAAATTAACGCAGACCTCCACATATCCATCCGGCATAACCGGTCCAGGAACTCCCATTCCTATGCCTTTAATCTCATCAAGAGAGAGATCAAGCTTTTTAAGTGTTTCCAGAATGGAAGCAGATACATCATCAAGAACGTATCTTCCGTTCTCTTCCGTTCTGGTACCAACCTCCCACTTATGAAGAAGTTCCCCTGTTATTTCAAATATTCCGATCTTAACAGATGTTCCTCCCACGTCTATGCCAACACACTTTTTTCCCATATCCAGATACACTCCTTTATGCTTTTGTACCACAGAAGCAGTTAATTATAAGGATTTTGCCACTTCTGCCACATGCTCAGGCGTAAATCCAAAATGGTCAAATAACAGATTAGCAGGTCCGCTTGCTCCGAATCCAGTCATCGTCACATAAGCACCGTCAAGGCCCACATATTTACCCCAGCCGAAATCGCTTAACGCTTCCACTGCCACACGTTTTCTAACTGCCTTTGGAAGCACGGATTCCTTATACTCCTGGGTCTGCTCCTCAAATAAATCCATACATGGCATGGAAACTACACGGACTTTCTGATCAGGGATAAGTGCTTTTGCCTTTACAGACAGTTCTACTTCTGATCCGCTGGCAATAAGAATCAGATCTGGTGTTCCTTCACAGTCATCGATTACATAGCCACCCTTTAATGCCTCTTTGCTGCTTCCTGGCATAGGCGTCAGATTCTGTCTGGTAAGAACCAGAGCTGTCGGTGTCTTTTTGGAAGTCAGTGCAGAATACCATGCTGCTTCTGTCTCTGTTTCATCACAGGGACGGAATACATGGAAGTTTGGCAATGCACGTAACATGGCTAGCTGCTCGATTGGCTCATGAGTAGGACCGTCTTCACCAACACCAATACTGTCGTGGGTGAATACGAAGGATAACGGTACTCCCATTAAAGCGGAAAGACGTGCCATCGGTTTTGTATAATCGCTGAAAACAAAGAAAGTAGACACATAGGTACGAAGTCCGCCGTGAAGCATCATACCGTTTCCTATGGCTGTCATTCCAAGTTCCCGGACTCCGAAATGCATATTTCTGCCAGCAGGATTCTCCTTGCTGTAATCTCCCATATCTGACATATTAGTCTTATTGGACGGTGCTAAATCCGCAGAACCGCCAATTAAGTTCGGCATATATGTCTTAATTCTGTTTAAAATCTGCCCGGATAAATTTCTGGTTGCATCTGCCTTCTCCGGCTTTTTCCAGAAATCAGCGCATGCCTCGATGGATTTTTCTCCTGCATCCGGATCATGATAAGCATTCCAAAGTTCTTCCATGTCCGGATACTCCTGGCAGTAAGCAGCAAACATCACATTCCATGCTGCTTCTGTCTCAGCTTTTTCCTCAGCAAGCTTTCTGTAATGGCTGTAAACTTCCTCCGGAACATAGAATGGTTCCATAGATGGCCAGCCTAAGTTTTCCTTTAATGCAGTAATGTTATCAGCACCCAGAGGTTCCCCGTGAGCGCTTGCCTTACCCTGCTTTGCAGGACAGCCAAAGCCAATCTGTGTCTTTATGGTGATAAAGGAAGGATGCTCTGTATCTGCCTTTGCCTCTTCGATTGCACGTCCGATGGCCTCTAAATCATTCCCATCCTCAACCGTAATAATCTGGAAACCAAATGCTTCCATACGTTTTTGTACATTTTCTGTAAATGCGATATCTGTACTGCCTTCAATGGAAATTTTATTGGAATCATAAAAAACAATTAATTTACCCAGACCAAGAGTTCCTGCAAGAGAAAATACTTCGGAGGAGATTCCTTCCATCATACAGCCGTCTCCACCCAAAGCAAAGGTGTAATGATCAACTACCGGATAGTTGTCCTTATTAAATACAGCAGCAAGATGACTTTCGGCAATAGCCATACCGACTGCCATACCCATACCAGCTCCAAGAGGACCTGTGGTTGCCTCAACTCCTACCGTATGGCCATACTCCGGATGTCCAGGAGTTTTAGAGCCAAGCTGGCGGAAATTCATCACATCCTCTTTGGATAAATTACCATATCCAAACAGATGAAGCATAGAATACAACAGCATGGATCCATGACCTCCAGACAGGATAAAACGGTCTCTGTTAGCCCATGTTGGATCTGCAGGATTATGATTCATGTGATTTGCCCATAATTCATACGCAGCAGATGCGCAGCCTAAAGGAAGTCCCGGATGTCCGGAGTTGGCTTTCTGGATTGCATCGGCAGAAAGGATGCGGATTGCATTAATTGACATAGTATCGATGTTGCTCATTGGTATTGTCCTCCTATTTGTAATCTTATTTCTTTCATGTTCTGGGGTCCGGATACGATCAGAGTATTGGGAAATCTGCCGTTTCGGATTTTTGTTATGGGAAAATCAAATGTACCGGAAAATTTAAGCCTTCCTGACATGTTATAGACTCTGCAAGAGTCTTCATTATACAAAATTACCAGGTTTCCGTCAATATCGGCATGGGTGTACTGATATTGGAAACCGCTGGTAAACATCAGGTTCCCATTGGATTTATATACAGAAAGCTTATAAGGATTTTCCCCCTCAGGGTTATCGGTAATCATTCCTGCATACTTGTCCGAATAAAATACACTTTTTATCTCATTTTCAGCCGGAATCTGCTTAATCAACTCCGGAGAAAGTGCATTCTTTGTGGAATAAAACGAAATACCGTTATCTGCAAATGCGCAGGAGTATGTATCATCAAGAAACCTTACCTGTGCTACAAATGTTGACTCATAAGGTTCATCAAATCCCCCCACAAGCCTGTCCGGAACACTTTTACCGATTTCTGCAAAATTATGAAAGGCAACTCTTCCATTCATTGTTCCATTCTTTAAAAATGCATAAGACCCAATCAGCTGTGTTCCATCAGGAGATAAGCTGATATCCACCGGATAACCGGAATCTCCTCCTAATAAAGCTTTGATCTTCACATCCAGAGAACTGCCATCCCGTTTATAAAAATAAACATAATTGGAAGTAGTATCTTCTAAGATCGCGGCCACCACTCCATGGGCTGACACAGACGCCTTTATAATAGGCAGTACCGTGTTTGCCACTCCGGTATTCCCCGTTTTATCAAAGATATAGATGGAATTACCCTGTTGATCTGCAATGACCACATAAGGGCCATTGACACTGGCAACCGGTGATTTCATCTCATAGCTCTGTATCCATACCTCTTTGCCCTGGTTATCAATATAGGAAGCTCCATCCTTGCTGTACTTTAACACATTGGTTCCAAAGTCCAAATATCCAACGTAGCTTCCTTCATTGAGCGATTTTTCCCAGACGACGCTGAATCCAGTATACTGATAATAATTCAAATATGTATACAGACTGACTGCACCTGCAGACAGGATAAAAAGCACCACCAGAAAAATCTTTAACTTTTTCTTTTTAACCTTTGTGCGGGCTCTTTTTATGATTTCATTGCTGTCCTCGTCCTTTTGCGGTGAAGCCGGGACAATCTGACGCCGCAGCTGGTCTTTCTTTATCTCTCTGTTCATAGAGTTCATATCGCTCATGCAGTTTCTCCTAAAAATGCCCATATGTAATTGTAGTATACATCAAATTAGAGAGAAACGCATTAAGTTTTTCTACGGAAGACGCAATTTCTGGCCCGCAACTATCTTATTTTCATCTTCCAGTCCATTCAGTTCACAAATTTCCTTTAATTTATTAACGCTCTTATATTCAGCAATACAAATCCCATACAGTGTCTCTCCTTCTACCACGGTATGAATCCGTTGGCCATCCGTCGATGCTGCCTGGGTTGCAGGTGGTGTCTCAGGTTTGGCTGCCTGTGTCACCTTCTCTTCTACTACCTTTTGTGCTGGTGGCTCTGACTCTGCGGCTGCAGCTGTCTCACTGACTGTCTCACCCGCTGACTCCCCAGCCTGTACTGCTGTCTGCGCCTGTGTGGCTCCCGGCATGGTTTCAGACATGGTTTCCTTGTTGACTGCAGAGGTCGGATAAACTTCTCCATCTGCTTCCTCCACCACTACTCCCGATTCCTTTTTTTCACCCTTTTGCTGGGCCTTATCACCCAGGAGTATTTTTTCTGCCTTGGCTGGGATTGCAGAGACTACCACACTTTCCATGCTTTTCATACGCTCATAGTTGTTAAACATAACAATTCCGCCAGCTAATACGACAACTGACATGGCCATGCACATGCCCCGGAGAAGTCCGACAGTCTGATGCCTGTCCACTGCTTCTTCCTTGTTCTCGCCCATTCGCTTGCGGAATTCTTCAATTACCTTATCATTTGTATCGGTTTCGATACGTTTTACATCCTTGCGCAGTACCATATAATCCTGCATCATTTGATTGCGTTCATAATAGATACTGTACCCCTGAAGCTTATAAAAACCATCTTCCGAGGTTACATAAATTGTTTCATCCCCCTCTGTTCCACAACTTAAATACATTAGTTTGTTGGGACCTCCAAAATACTGCATGTGCTGCTTCCAGTAATTTAAAGGACTTAAATCCTCTCCGGGACTTCCACATATAAACCAGCCCTGTATGGATCTTTTTGGAAAAAGCTGGTCCATGTTTTGGGAAGCTCTTTTCCATGACAGTTCTGTAAAGGACACCTTCAGGCCCTCTTCCGTCACATCTTCCATCTCCAATGCTCCGTCGATAAAGATATACGGCGTCCCGTCACTTAACTCCATGCTGCCAAGCAAAAGCCCGACCCGCAGTCTTTGTCCACTTACAGGAAAAAGACGTTTTAAATATGTGTTAACATAATCCTCTACATATAATTTTACGATTTCATCCCGTTCCCCAATCTGTCTGATGTTTTTGGGCAGCTTCGGGAACGGATTGTATAATTCATCCATTGGATCACCCCGCTATTCTATTTAATCCAATGAATCATAGCATAAGGTTTTTGAAAAACGTGTCAAAGAAAGTACGAGTTTTCCCATAACTTTTCGACAAGACAAATACTGCGGCTGATGCAGTCTGCCATACGCATAACAACAGAAAGCCGGATACTCTGAAGCATAAGCGGATCGTAATTTCCACAGCTTCCCACAATACCTGTAATAAAAATATCCCCTACAGCCCGAAGCTCTTTGCTGACTCCAAGGCCTGGTTTTAACGCCCCTTTTCCAAGGGTGACATAGCCAATGTGATCTATATTTCCAACTGAGGCATCCACGGCTACCACTACATGATTGGGATATCGTAGCTTTAAAATAGTCTGATAGGTATCTAAATTCATGGCGTGGACCGGACGCTCTAACGTGCCCAGTAATTCTAAATGCTCCAGTCCCATCTCATTTAGCTTATAACCAATTAAGGGCCCAAGGCTGTCTCCCGTGGAACGGTCGGTGCCGATGCATAAAAACAGCACACCTGCCGATTTTCCATTCTCCTGCTCCGAGCATATCATGCTGTAAAGTCTGGACGCAAACTCCTCTGCTTCAAAGGTCTGCCTGGTGTCATAATAAAAAACATCCCGATTTCCCCGGATTGCAATTCTTTCCCATAATTTCATAATATACTGCCCTGCTGTCCTTATTTTTCTCTGTTCTATTATAAGCCGGGTTCT
Organism: Lacrimispora sp.; assembly: GCF_031982545.1. Taxonomy (GTDB): domain Bacteria; phylum Bacillota; class Clostridia; order Lachnospirales; family Lachnospiraceae; genus Lacrimispora. Next base: position 56,156 of record NZ_DALYXB010000013.1, on the reverse strand, counting down.
TAAGAATTATTCACCTCATTCCTCTGGAAAAATGCAAAAAAAGTACAGGCCTGCCGTTTATGACGGCTGGTTACTGTACCTTTATTTTAGTCTTTTATGCTATTATAAATTTCCTTGGCTTCACTAATGGTTTGCGCCTTCCCCATCCGTATCAAATCTGCCAGTTCATCAAGCTTCTCAGGGATCATATATTCAGATCCGATATAAGAAGCATAATTATCATTGATAAACAGTGTCTGCTCCTTAACCCGTATCTGAGCTTCTTTCCAGTTATTAACCGCCTCTTCGTGCTCCTTCTCAAGCTGTGAGATCTTTTCTCTCTTACTGCTGGCGATTTCATCGGAGATAATCGTACTCGTTACCTTATCAAATGTATTTAATGCCTCCTGTTTCTTGTCCGCAATATCAGCAAGATCCTGTTCTGTTCTTGCAATCTCATCATCGAACTTCTCCAGATTATAGACCTTCTCGTTACGATCCTTTTTTATAGAACGGATAATGGCACGAAGCTTTCTCCGATTGGATTTTATAGAATTTTTAATAGCTCTTCCCTTTTTTAAAGCCTCTGGGTGTCTGACTCTTGTCCGATTGTTAATCAGAATATAAATCCCGCCAAAAAGCAGAATGGAGACAAAATAAATTCCCGCCAGATAAAATGATTTTCTTTGGGGTATGAGAAAATAGATCCCGCAGGGTATGGCAAGGAAAAAAATAAGTGCGGTAAAGAGCAGGATAATGGTTTCGGAAAACCCTCTGGTGAAAAACAAAGCATAATACCAGGTGCTCCTGCAGTAAGACGGAACATGATCCCGTTTAAAAACAGATTTTAACTCAGTTAACAATTCTTTGTTTTTATCCTTAAGCTCCTGAGTCTCCTCTTCAATTCGTTCCTTAATTCCCTGGGTTTTGGCTTTTTCCCGTTTGTTTCTTAAACGCTTTAGATTGTCCTGTTCTCTCGCGATCTCTCTGTCATAGGTATCGTTAATTTCCTGTACCCTTTTTTTCACCGTAAGGCTGATGGCATCGGTCACAGCCTTTCTCTCTGCTTCCAGTTCTCTAAAAAGACTCTTTTCTTCCAGACGGTATTTTTCAAGCAAACTCTTGCTTACCGATAGTTCCTGAACGGCTCTGCATGCCTCTCCAAGAAATCCAACCTGATCTTCTATAGGCTGTGCCATCTTTTGTCTTCCTCCTTCGGTTTTTCCTCTCACAATTTTATCATAGGTTGATTTGTTTTACAATGTCCTGAATTTCTTCCTTGCCATATTCGTACACATAATGCTATAATCGTTTCATCAAATTACTGCCGGTCACCGAAATTTGTCAGATAGAAGGGAAAATTATTATGTTTCGTATGTGGGCAAAATTAATAACTAATACCCGGATCGTAAAAGATACCGTCATCTGTATCTCCGATTACAGTCTGTCCAGAACTTCTATGGTGTTTCAGTCTCTGGAGGAGATCTGCTATCAGTTTGATCTTGGAAAGCCCATATGGCTTGATTCTACTGTTAAGGATTTTAAGGTTCATTCAAAAGCACGATTTACTCAGGATAATTTTATGGAACCCATTGATTTTGATTTTCTGGAGATACAGATTATAGAAGAATAACCGAAAAGCGGGTAATTAATAGTTACTAAGGCAGACAGCCAGATTTGCTGTCTGCCTTTTACAACTCTTTATTCATAGTACTTGCCTGTCAGCTCAACTATGCTGATTCGTATTACTGCAGTTCCTCGAACCATGTTTTCTGGAAGCGGGACATGAACCAGCTGGGGTGTGTATTTTTCCACGACTTTCTGCAGAACCATTCTTTTTTCTTCCAAATCCCCTACCAAAGCGGCTCTTCCCGTTGCAATTGCACTCTCATATTTTGTATTGGTATCACAGGGTTTTCCATTTTCATCAAGTAAAAGCTCCTGCATCTCATACACGGTAAATCCTACTTTGCCGTTACGAATAATATTGTCAATCTTTTGTCCTTTGGGCAATCCATGCACGTAAATACACTCATTAACATAGACAAAGTGAACCGGCGTATTGTATGGGGTTCCGTCTTCATTCAGGGTTGCCAGGCTGCCCGTTTGCACTCTGGACAATAAATCATTCAACTTTTCTTCTGATAGCGGATGTGTTTTCATTCTATATTGCATTTTATTTATCCTCCTGTAATAAATTATTTTGTTTTTATACGGAAAAAGAAGTACCACCAATGAAAGAGTATCACTGCAATGAGAAAACACCTTGCAGGCAAAACACGGATTGTCGCAAATGCTATCATCATAACCGTGGACGCAAATATTAATATTGACAGCTTGGTTTTAAGTGTCATGGCCCTTTCCTTTATATAGTTTTCTATATACTTCTGATAAATATGGGTATGACAAAACCATTGGTGAAATCGGGAAGACCCCTTTGCAAAGCAGTAAGTAGTAATCAGAAGAAATGGGGTTGTAGGGAGAACCGGCAGCACAATACCCAGCAGTCCCAACCCCAAAAAGACCAGCCCAGTGGTGAGATAAATAAATTTCACGATTCTGGACCTGCTCTTTAATTGGGTTATTTCTTCCTCGGATTCTTTAAAAACCATCTCTTTTTCAATCATTCTTATTGCAACTCCGTTTCGCTCTGGTTCTAATATAAAATTATACAGCAATACCGTTCTCTTGATAAGGGACGGTTTTCTTTTTTTTATAGGATACAGTTTTGCACTATGTCTGAATTAAACCATGATTTTTTATTTGCAGACGTAACTGAGGATCCCCCTAAAATTCAAAAGTATATTTGGCAATAAAAATACTGACCTCCAATCGTTAGATTTTAGGTCTAACTTTTTGGGGTCAGTACTTTTTAATAATTCACATGACTTTTTTATATACAAACCAGATTATAATCTCTTTAAAAGCTCTTCTCTTTCCTTCTCAAACCCAGGCTTTCCAAGGAGAGCAAACATATTCTTTTTGTAGCTTTCCACACCCGGCTGGTTGAATGGATTCACTCCCAGAATATAACCGCTTACACCACAGGCATATTCAAAGAAGTAAAACAGCTGTCCTAAGCTGAATTCATCCTGATCCGGAATGTTTACCATCAGATTCGGGACATCTCCGTCACTGTGCGCCAGAATTGTTCCATTCATCGCGCTCTTGTTCACGAAGTCCACGCTCTTTCCCGCCAGATAGTTCATTCCGTCTGTATCAACCTCTTCTTCCTTTAAGAGGATCTCTGCCGGAGATTCTTCTACATTTAATACAGTTTCAAACATAATTCGGGACCCATCCTGAATAAACTGTCCCATAGAGTGCAAGTCTGTGGTTAAATCTACTGCTGCCGGAAAAATACCTCTCTGATCCTTTCCTTCGCTTTCTCCAAACAGCTGTTTCCACCACTCGGAAACATAATGAAGGCTTGGCTCATAATTTGCCACGATCTCAACCGACTTTCCCTTTCTAAGGAGAATGTTGCGGACCGCTGCATACCGGAGTGCACCATTTGATTCATAAGGTGTGTTTACTGCCTCCTCTCTGGCTGCTGCCGCGCCTTCCATCAATTTATCAATATCAGCACCGGATACTGCAATCGGAAGAAGGCCGACTGCCGTAAGCACTGAGAAACGTCCTCCCACATCATCCGGAACAACAAACGTTTGATAACCTTCCTGGTCCGCTAAATTCTTTAACGCACCCTTCGCCTTATCCGTAGTGGCATAAATCCTTTTATTTGCCTCTTCACGTCCATACTTTTCGATCAGCAGATCCTTAAATACACGGAATGCAATTGCAGGCTCTGTGGTTGTACCGGATTTGGATATAATATTAACGGAGAAATCTTTTCCTTCCAGCACGTCCTTTAAATCCTGAATATACTTGCTGCTAATGCTGTTGCCGACGAAATAAATCTCCGGAGTTTTACGCTTTCCTTTTGGTAATACGTTATAAAAGCTGTGGGATAAAAATTCGATCGCTGCTCTTGCGCCAAGATAAGAGCCGCCGATCCCGACAACAAGCAGTACATCAGAATCACTCTGAATTTTTTCTGCTGCCGCCTTTATTTCCTGGAATTCTTTTTTATCATAATTGACCGGTAGATCAATCCACCCCAAGAAATCGTTACCCGCACCAGTTTTGTTCATCAGCACATCCTTCGCACACAGTACTGTGGCTTTCATGTTATCCATCTCTTCTGCTGATACAAATCCTGCTGCTCTGGAATCATCAAAAACTATATTTCCCATTGCTAATATTCTCCTTTTCCTATTATGTCAGGTTCCTGTCTGCCTGTTTAGGAAAATTATATCATAGAACTCATCGAAATGCGACTTTATTTTCTTCTGCCCTCCGAACGTTCATGTTAAATATTCCTGGAGAATTTCGCCAATCAGCTTTAATTCTTCCGGATTTAAATCCTTAAGCCAATCCTCTCCCTGTCTGTTTCCCCGCTCCTTTTCCCTGCTTGCTGCAATCTGTTCCAAACTCTTTTTTAAATAGTCCACATCACGGACGGAACCTTTTACTTCCGATGCATCCATGGATTCTCCTCTCATTGGCAAACGCTCCATTTCATCAGAATATTCCTCCGCCTGCTTTTGAGGACGGTTGCGCACCCTCTGTCTGGTGCTCCTTCTGTCAGCCTTTCGTTCCGGCTCCGCTTCCGGTTCTGCTGCTCCTCTTGATTGAGCCGCATAGATGGATCGGATATTTTCCCGAGGCTCCAGCCGCGGCCCCAACATGGAAGCTGACTCCTCCCGTTCCTGATCCAGTCGGTAGATCAGCGTATTCTCCAGATAATTGTCCAGTGCTGCAAACAGCTGCTGGCGTTTTTCTGTAACTCCCGCACCATGATCCACCAATATGGTAAACAAACCTGCCATGATTCCTACCGAACCATATAAAACTATGTAATAAGGATCTGTCCGGTACCAGTAAGAACCAAACGCGGCTGCACCACCCGCTAAGAAACACCAAAGTGTCATTTGATTGGATAACATGTTCCAGCCATGGAGTGTGATACCCATATGTTTAAAATCATACATCTGTCTTTCTAAATAAGGCTTGACCCTGGGAATCCCCTGGTTCATTTGATAAGTTGATTCGGTCTTCTGTTTAAAAGCACGAAGGTTCCTGTTTTTAGTAAGTGTCAGATTGTCTGATTCTTTAATCAGTCTTTTGTAGAGGTTACGTGTAAGCCATCTGGTAATAATGCCAATGCCGCAGAAAACTGCCATCACGTATAACGCTTTGCCTGTCTGTAAAAATTCCAGCATAATAATAGCTCCCCTTTCTTCCCGGCATCTCCGGGTGATAGGTTTATTATAAACACCCGGACTGCCTTTGGGAAGATGAGAGAGCCTAGAATCGTTCGTCAAATCCTGCCAGAATTCGATTATTAAGTTAATCTGAATATTTTTCTGCCATAGCTAAAATAAGGTTCACAGACGCTTTTACTGCCTTTTGTTCAAACTCGCTATAGTCCATATTTGCGCTGTCATCCGCCTTATCTGAGATGGCTCTGATAATGAGAAATGGTATGTGGTTTAAGTGAGCGGTCTGTGCAATGGCAGCCCCCTCCATCTCTGTACAAAATCCCTGAAATGTATCAGAGATCCAGGTTTTTTTAACCCTGTCAGAGACGAACTGATCCCCTGAAACCACTCTTCCTTTAAAAATTCCAACTTCAGGATTCACCTCTTTGCAGCAATTCTCAGCCAGATTGCGGAGTTTTTCATCTGCATGAAATGAAAATTCCTTCATCTGGGGGATCTGTCCTGCGGGATAACCAAAGCCTGTTGCGTCCATATCATGATGTACTACATCTGTGGAAAGCACCACATCTCCAATATTGATCTCATTCTTTAAAGAACCGGCAATTCCTGTATTAATGACAGCAGTCACATGGTAATGATCTGCCAGAATCTGGGTACAGATGGCTGCATTGACCTTTCCTATCCCACACCGGACTACAACTGCTTCCAGTCCTTTTAATGTTCCTTTATAAAAATCCATTGCCGCTATGGTTTCAACCGTAACATCCTTCATGGATTCTTTAATTTCTGCAACTTCCACATCCATTGCTCCGATAATCCCTAACATAGCAGTCCTCCTTTATGTTTTATTGTTTCATCGGCTACCGTATTATTATAACGGAAAACGGAGCAATTGTGTAATTAATTTCAATATTTTCCGGACGCAGAATCAAAGGCTGCAGATTGCTTTATCTCCGGTTCCGCAAATCTTGGGGCGAACGGTTCATTTCCTGTGCTGACAGATACACTTGTGAGCTTGAATTTTGAAATCTGCTCCCTGAGTATCTGTGCCTGTGCAGCCAGTTCCTCACTGGAAGCAGAGCTTTCTTCTGCAGTTGCAGCGTTGGTCTGTACAACAGCGGAAACCTGGGAAAGCCCCTGGTTAATCTCGACAATGGAATTTGCCTGATCCTGGGTGTCGGACTCGATCTGTTTAATTGCTTTTTCCACCATGGAAGATTTTTCAGCTACATCATCTAAAAGCCTTAAGCTTTCGTTTGCCATCCGCTCGCCTTCTGCTACTTTATCCGTAGATTTCTGGACCAGATCTGCTGTCTGTTTGGCTGCTTCCGCTGATTTTGCAGCCAGATTTCTTACTTCATCCGCAACTACAGCAAAGCCCTTGCCTGCCTCACCGGCTCTTGCTGCTTCTACTGCTGCATTTAATGCCAGAATGTTTGTCTGGAAAGCGATATCTTCCACTATCTTTGTTACCTTGGATATTTCTTCTGAAGAATGGCTGATTTCTTTCATTGCTTCATTCAGGAGTTTCATCCGGTTATTACTCTCTCCTACTCCCTGACCAGCCTGGAATACAGATTCTGTAGCATTGCGCACAGATACAGTGTTTTTCTCCGCTTTTTCCGTCACACTATGAATGGAGGCCGTCAGCTCTTCAATGGTTGCCGCCTGTTCTGTTGCTCCTGATGCAAGTGCCTGAGAAGCGTCAGATACCTGTCCTGCTCCGGAGTTTACCTGCTCCGCAGCAGTATGTATCACCTGCATGGTTGCATTAAGAGAAGCAATTGTATTAAGTATTGACTGCTTGATTGCAGAGAAATCCCCAACATAATCCAGATCAACCGTAAAACTCATGTTTCCCTGTGAAAGCATAGTGAGTTTTGAAATAATATCTTCAATATAAGTAATAAGTCTTGCATTGGTAGAACGAATGCCTTCAGCCATACGTCCCAGTTCATCACGGCTCTCGTAGTGAATTTCTGAACGAAGATTTCCTTCCGACATGTCTTTATACACTTCTTCTATTTCTTTAACAGGTTTTAAAATTGCACGTGTCAGTACAATTATAATGGAAAGAGTGGCTAAAACAGATGCCACCAGTACCACCAGTAGTATTACCCATGACTCTGCAATAACGCTTTTTGCTGTCTGTTTCTGTACATCCGCTTTTTGTGCACCAACCACATTCATCTGTTCCATTATATCTGTGATCTGATTAAAGGGTGGTAAAAATTCTTCCTGGAAAATGGTATAGGCTGCAGATGCATCTTTTTTGGATGGATCGTTTAGCAGGTCAAGAATTTTATTACGGGCTACTTCTGCCTCCTGTACATGCTGATTTACATCTGCAATGTTTTTATCATTTGCTGCACTTCTCTGGTTTTTGGCAAATTTATCAAAAACCTCCATAAAATTTTGTGCACTTTTACTGGACATATCAAGAGAGGCCTGATAATCTTTCCCTGATTCTTTTTCAAGAAGTGCCATCAGTAAAAATCTCTGTACTGACACAGCATCCCTCTGGGCTTCCAGATTATTAGAGGTGAGAGGGTAGGTGAATTTTGAATATAATTCTACCTGGTTTCCGATTTTGGATATACTGCTTGCAGAAGTACCCAGCGAAATTAACAATATTAAAAACACAACACCAAACCCAATTGATAATTTCCATTTAACCGATAAATTTGTAATCCATACCTTAAACCCTTTCTTGTCACTCATAAGTGTACCTCCCATTATGTATTTATTTTAAAGCCAATCTATCTCTGAACAGCGAAAAATCCAGGTCATTACCCTGGTACTTTTCCGCTCATCAGTTTTCTAATAACCATAGGTGCTGCAGTTAAAAACCACACCGTATACTGTTCCGGATTTTGCAGCATGCTTTCAGACAAATCAGCTATTTCCATCCATTTCAGATCCATAATCTCTTCCGGATCCGGACTGATTTCTCCATCATACTGACCAATAAACACGTGGTCATATTCGTACTCAAACATATCATCATGAAACTTATGATAATAAATAAAAGAACCTGCTTCTTCACAGTTTAAGACGACTCCAAGTTCCTGATAAAGACGCCTTTTAACTGCTTCCTCTAAAGATTCCTGATATCGGGGGTGAGAGCAGCATGCATTGGTCCACAAACCTCCGGAATGATATTTTTCCAATGCACGCCGCTGAAGCAGCAATTTCCCCTCATGATACAAAAATACCGAAAAAGCCCTGTGAAGCAATCCTTTTTGATGACACTCTTCTTTGGTCGCTTTCCCTATTTCCCGATCCAGTATGTCAACACAAATCAAATGGTCCATAATTACTCCAATCAGTCCTTTTTAAGATACTCTTTTAAAAATAAATCTGCTGCAGCTTCCACATTATCACACAAAAGTTTAATCTCATCCATTGTGGCATGTTCAACATGAACGCCAAGACTTACAGATACCGGCTCTCCCAGCGCAGTGCAAAGCTTCTTTGCGATTTTTTGTGCCAGCTGTGCGTCCTTATGCCCCGGTACTGTCAGGGTCCATAAGTCGCAGCTGGAAAGTTGCTGACCATCAAGCTCTGCACTGGGGGATGCCAATGCCACTCCTCCAAGATGTGGTCTTTCACCGCCGCTTATAAAAACTGCTAGTCCGTTTCCCGTTGTTATATGGACGCTCATACTTACCGCATACTTTCCGGCTCCGTAAATTTTGTTTATCATAATATCTCTCCCTTTTACAATTCCATCTCCGCAGTTAATCTGCACCGCGCCATGGGACGAAATTTTTATAATCAAGTCCAAACTGCATCAGGATCTTTCCAACCACATGGTTAATCTGATCATCCAGGGAATTGGGACCATTATAAAAAGTAAGCATTGGAGGAATTATGGTACAGCCTAAATCTGCTGCTGCCATCATGTTGCGAAGATGAACTTTACCAAGAGGCATTTCTCTTGTACACAGAATTACCTTCCGGTTTTCTTTCATGCAGACGTCGGCTGCACGGATCAGGAGATTATCGGTAAAACCATTTACAACTCCTGACAGAGTCTTCATACTGCAGGGCAGTATAATCATTCCGTCTGTCTGATAGGAGCCGCTTGAGATTGCTGCAGCGAGGTTATGTACGTCATAATAATAATCTGCCTGTTCAACCAGCCTCTCAAAGGGATAATCGGTTTCTAACTCCCAGGTTTTTCTGGCGCAATCCGATACCACCAGATGAACCTCACAGTCCTTGAAACTTTTCAGCGCTTTCACCAGATAAAGGCTCATGACCACGCCGGTTGCTCCTGATACTCCTACAATAATTCTCATTTAAACACCTCTCTTATAAACAGTTATACAATGCCAAGAACTGCAAACCACGCTACGGCAAAACCAACTGTCAGGAAAATCGGAATAAGCAACGGAACCCCCATCTTAATGGTTTCCTTTTGTGTATACATTCCGTTTTCCTCTCCCTGCCCCACCAGGATATTAAGGTGATGGAACGGAAGAATATAATGGCCTGAAATGGCCAGATAAATAACAAAAATAACTGCCAGCTCATTAATTCCCAGTGCATTGGTACAGACTAAGATCGCCGGAATGGCAACTCCCATAACTGCAATCACAGAACCCATAAACATATGAATCAGAATTGCAATTGCTGCAATCATAATGGCCAGTACCAGTATGTTACCCGGCATGGTTTTGGGAAGCAGAGTAGCTGCAATCCATTCATTCATACCGGTTACTGCTCCAACCTTACCAATTGCAATGGCAGAAGTTAAAAATACCAGAACATGAACAGGAACATCACTCCACTCTTTTACCGTTAAGACATTACCGATTACAGGCAGAGCCATGCACATGGCCACCGCCAGTGTAACCCAGCCTACATCAAGACCGGTTATACCGTTGGTAAGCCAGAGGGCAATTGCTATCATAATCCAGATTAAAGTCCTCTTCTCTTTTTCGGTCATTTTACCAAGCGCAGACTGAGCGGTACGCACCTCATCGAAATTAACTTCAACTGCTTTTGATGGTTTAAACAAAATCAGGATTAAGATCAGGGTAGTAATACTTAAAAACAGAGCTGGCGGTCCCATAATCTGAAACCAGCGTACGAAATTAATGCTTTCTGTTGTACAGTAAGTCACTACCAGCGGGTTAATAACGGAATCTCCAGTGAGGAAAATAAGAGAAACCGGAACTGACGCTGCAAACACCGTAAATCCCACCTTAACCGCATCCTCCTTTGGCATATTCCCAGCCTTAATCACTACGGACATAACCGACATAATTAAGAATGCACGGGGCCAGGGGTGAGGAATAAATAAGGATAAAATAAAAGTCAATACAAAAATGCCAATGATAATGCTCTTCCATGATCTTACAAATTTCAGGATATAGGCATAAGAGATCCGTTCCCCTAATCCTGACTTTTTAACTGCTGCCGCAATCATGTAAGCACCGATAACCAGCCACAGGGTTGAAGTTGTCCAGCCCGCAAATACCACTTTCGTATCAGCAAGCTTTAAAAGACATACGGAGACCAGATAGAATCCCCCCACGTAACCTGACTGGGCAACCTGTGCAGCCCACCAGACTACGGTCATAAGTGTTAATCCAAGACAGATCTGTCCTTCTCTGGACAAGCCGTCAAGCGGAAGAAGTAGGACAAGAACAAAAATAATAATACCGATTAAAAAGCCTGATTTCTGTTTAGTGAATGTCACTGAAGCTTCTCCTTTCATGATTAGAATCAATAAGCTGATTTTTTATGATCTCTTAAGGCTTGGGGGAAAGCCTTAAGAGTCAGGATTTCTTTAACTTATTTATCAAGAGGCGGAATGGGGGGAATTACCTGTAACGTATCAATCTGTTCTTTTTTCAGTTTAAATTTATCATGAATATGGGGCGTCTCAGTAGACCTCCAGGAATAAAAGCAATCCATACATTCATAAACTTCCCAGACATTTCCAACAGGAGAGGTTGCAATCACTTCAATTTTATTTCCGTCGCAGCGTGGACATTTCATAGTTTCAATCTCCTTTCGTTATAGAGCTTACATCTCAGACATCAGTTTACGAATCAAAGCTTCATACTTTTCATATCCAGCCGGCGGCTCTAAAAGTTCAACTTCTCTTGGATTAGGTTCCGGATCCTTTGGTGTTGTCGCATCTATAATCAGTTTGGAATGCATTCCTGCAGGATATGAGGATGGATCGAGAGGCATACCCGGGCAGTTTGGAATCACCACAACGTCTTTATCCGGTCTCACACGGGTAGTCAGTGCCCACATAACCTGAGGGAGGTTAAACGGATCAACAAATTCATCAACAATAATAATAATCTTACTATACGAACCGCCATGAGGGGTGGAAAGAAGGCGGAATGCCACTTCTTTACCAAAACCGCCGAAACGTACCTTTGTGGAGATAATGCAGCCGATTCCATGAGTATACATGGCATTCACCGCCTGTACCTCAGGGAAATCCCGCTTGATCTGCTGGTAAAGAGGAACTGATGTATTTAAAGCCATAAGATAATCGATTTCAGTCCACGGAATACCCAGATAAAGATTCTCAAAAATAGGATTTGTTCTGTGGGTTACATGAGTTATTGTAATCACACACTGGCGTCTGGAACCGGAGTAAGAGCCCGGAAATTCTCCGAACGGGCCTTCTACCTCACGTACCCTTGGCTCAATGTAACCTTCTAAAACAACCTCTGAACCGGCTGGAACATACAGGTTTTTGTAAAGATCGGACTGAACAATCTGTGTGGGAACGCCATCCTGGAGAGCACCTACAAATTCATACTCATTCTGAGTATACATAACAGGCGTAGATGCCATATAGGTTACAAGAGGACTGTTTCCAACTGTAATACAGATCGGAACCTTTTCATTCTTTCTCTCAGCAGCTTCCAACTGGATTGCAATGTCATGAAATGCCAGTGCCTGAATTCCTACACGATTCTTTCCCTTAACCTGTATGCGGTATGTACCAACATTTAACTTGTCAAAATTATCGGGCTCATTGGGATCTGCCGTAATAATGGACGCTTTGGAAAGGAAGAAGCCGCCATCCTGATCATTGATTCTGTATAATGGAAGGAGTTCAAACAGGTTGATATCCTCCGCTTTATCAATGGTGTTTTCTTTACAGGGTGATTCTTCTCGTTTGAGAATTTCAGGCTTAACCGGGAATCGATCCCATCTGCGGTTGATCTCATGGAACTGCTCTTTGGTTGATGCCGTTTTATCCATGCCAAGCATCAGAGCATGATTGGCCCATGAACCATGCACATTGGTAACTACGCTGTAAGGATATCCTTTTACCTTTTCAAATAAAACCGCCGGACCACTCTCTATGTTTGCCGCTGCCCTGCCTGCTGCCGCAATATCCGGTTCTGGATTAACCTCCTCCTTAATTCGTACTAACTGACCGTTTTCTTCCAGAGTGGAAAGGAAACTGCGCAAATCCTGATAAACTTTTGCCATAAATTTTCCTCCTGATTTCTTCATATAATGCTGATACGGTTCCCAGCTGGATTATTTTTCCAACATAGTTAAATTATAATCAATTACAATTTTCGTGGCAATTCGATTAAATTCGCGCAACTATTCCATAATGGAATCAAAAAATCTTTAAATTTTTCAATTATGATTCATAGCAAATGGTAAACCTAAAATAAACGATTTATAAATACGCATTTTATTGCACTTTACCATTAAAATGATAGTTAACTTTATGTTTTTTTAATATTTAAAAGTATTCTAAAATGTCATGATAAAATAGTATAAACATATTTTCCTTCTCATCATTCTGTATTATAATAGTGTTAATGACAAAACGTAAATCCAAGTGTGGATTTTTACGATTTATCAGTAACTTAAGGGGGCTATTTGATTATGACAAAATGGATTGATGATTTCTTAGCATTGGCAAAGTACCAAAATTTTTCTACCGCTGCCGAAAGCATTTATATTTCCCAGTCAGCTTTATCAAAACATATTAAGGCAATTGAGAATGAGCTGGGAATTGTACTGTTTATCAGAAGTAATACAAAGGCAGAACTGACAGAAGCTGGCACTGTCTACCTGGAATATGCACTGAACATCCGCAAGTGTACCCAGGACTTAAGAACCAAACTGGAAAAGTTTGGTACATCCTGCTATGTCACAGAATTGACCGTAGGAACGATTCCCTGCCTTGCGGAAAGCGGGATCATGCAGCTGCTTCTTAACTTCCAGGAGAAATTTGGTAATTACTCCATCCAAATTGTGGAGGATGACCAGTCAAATCTGCTTAAAATGCTATCTCAGCAGGAGATTGATGCTGCTATCTGCCGTACAGATTTAATGAATGACACAGAATATGATACCGTATCTCTGGTCTCAGATGAGATGGTGATGATTTGCAGTAAGAATGTATTTCCATTTGAACAAGGCAGTGAGATTGATTTAAAAGGCTTTAAATTTGATAATATCTACACCATTGCCAAGGAGTCGGATATTTACCGGCTGACTAAAAAACAACTTTATGATATTGGATACACAGGCAGTATTGCCGGGACATTCCCCCGACATATGATGCTTCTGTCTTTTTTGTCTCAAAAAGGCGGCTGTGCTATTTTACCCCGACAGCTTGCTAATCTTCAGATGTTTCCAAACCTTACATATTACAGGATCAGAGATTCGGTTAAAACAAATATTGGATTTGCCAAATTATCCTCTAACTGTATCAATCCCCAACTAGTAGACAAATCCAATATGTTATATGAATATTTAAAAGAACAGAAAGAACTTATACCAGAATCTTAGCTGCGTCATGCTTCCTGTTTCTTCCTTTTATGATCTATTGACACTTGCCATGGAATTCGTTATAATTCTTTAAAGTTCCAGTTGAGGTAAGCGTAACAATTATACGGAGGTATGAATGATGAAATATAAAACACACGGAGTCTGTTCCCAGGAAATAAATTTTGAAATAGAAGGCAGCAAGATTGGTCATGTACAGTTTGTCGGCGGCTGCTCAGGAAATACACAGGGCGTATCAAGACTGGTGGAAGGCATGGATGTTGATGATGCCATTCGCCGTCTGGAAGGAATCAAATGCGGCTTTCGTCCTACTTCCTGCCCGGATCAGCTGTCCAAAGCATTAAAGGAGTATAAGGAAAGTCATTAATATGAAAAGTGCTGCCAGATGAGCGGATTAAACCCACATCTGGCAGCACTTATTTTATATTAAGATTCTCCGAATACCGCTCTGTAGTCCGCCTGAAATTTGGCAATACCCTGAGTGGTTAACGGGTGGTTAACCATTTGTTCCAATATCTTATACGGAACTGTCGCAATATCAGCTCCCGCTTTAGCACAATCAATTACGTGAACGGGGTTGCGGATACTGGCAGCAATAATTTCTGTTTTGATATTATGTGTCTTAAAAATATCGGTAATTTCTCCTATCAGAACAATTCCTTTCATGGAAATATCATCAAGTCGACCCATAAACGGTGATACATAAGTTGCTCCTGCCCGCGCGGCCAATAGAGCCTGAGTCGCCGAAAATATCAGAGTTACATTGGTCTTTATTCCTTCTGAAGTTAGTACCTTAACTGCTTTCAGACCTTCTATTGTCATCGGAATTTTCACTACCATATTAGGGTGAAGAGCAGCAATCTCCCGTCCTTCCAGGATCATATCATCTGCATCAACCGTCGTTGCCTTAACTTCCCCGCTGATGGGGCCGTCAACAATGGCTGCAATTTCCTTTATAACTTTTTTAAAATCCCTTCCTTCCAAAGCAATCAGCGAAGGGTTCGTTGTAACACCACAGATTATTCCCATGTCATTTGCTTTTATGATGTCTTCTACATTAGCTGTGTCAATAAAAAATTTCATTTTCTCCTCTTCTTCCCTATATAAGACTTCTGATGTTTTCAATCTGGTTATTATCAAGCTTTAATATATCACTGTTCTCCATAGAAGTATTTGAATCTTCTATTAAAACCATTTTAGTATCTTTCTGCGTTATCGTATTGTGCCATAAGGTCGCAGGTATGTTAAACACCTCCCCGGGAACCATTTTAACAGTACCAAACTTCAATCCGCCTTCCGTTTCATTGGCATAAACAAGGGTACATGCACCTTCTGTCAGCACAAAGAGTTCGTCCGTTTTATTATGCCTTTCCAGGCAGTCAATACCAGTAATGTCATTGGCGGGTTTCCAGTTTTTTATGCCAACGGTCCACTTTTCATTTTCAAATACTCTCTGCATGCCTTCTCCGGTAAATTCATAATGTTCAATATTCATTTTAAGTAATTCTCCTTCTATTTTAACATCTCTCTGCAGGTTTTTACTACATGTGCTGCTGTCAGTCCATAAGCTTCAAAAAGCTGTTCCGGTTTTCCTGACTTTCCAAACTTATCCTGAATTCCTATGATTTCAAATTTTGCCCCTGCGTGACCCGCCAGGACTTCTGCAACTGCAGAACCGAGTCCTCCAATTACGGAATGTTCCTCCAGTGTTACAATGCCTTTACAGGTCTTATTCATTTTCAGTATAATATCTTTATCAATGGGTTTGATGGTATGCATGTTTACGACAGAGGCATGGACGCCTTCCTTTTCCAGTTCCTCAGCAGCCTTTAATGCCTCAGGAATCATCAGACCACAGGATATGATGCACACGTCATTTCCTTCCCTCATCACATTTGCTTTGCCCGGGATAAATGGGGTATCTGATGTTGTAATGTCTTCACAAACAGGTCTGGCCACGCGGATATACACCGGTCCGTCAATTTCTGTGGCGGCCATAACTGCTTTTTCTGTTTCACCTGGATCACAGGGTACAAAGATTGTCATGTGAGGCATCTCTCTCATTAGAGCAATATCCTCTATAGACTGATGGCTTCCCCCGTCTTCTCCAACGGACAGCCCGGAATGAGAAAATCCAAACTTTACATTTGCATTCGTATAACAGATTGAATTGCGAATCTGCTCATAAGCACGCCCTGCTCCAAATAAAGCAAATGTACTTACAAATGGTATGTATCCTGTACTTGCAAAGCTTGCAGCCGCACACATCATGTTTCCTTCTGCAATTCCCATATTAAAGAAACGGTCGGGATACTCATCCTTAAACATACAGGTCTGGGTCGCATGTGCCAAATCCGCATCAAGCACCACTACTTTCTTATTTTCTGCCCCTAATTTTACAAGGGATTCTCCATATGCAACTCTCAGCGACTTTCCCATTTAAACTACCTCCTGTTCTTTCATTGCCATGGCAAATTCATCTGTATTCATTGGTCTTCCATGCCAGCCGTACTGATTTTCCATGAAAGAAACGCCTTTTCCCTTTATGGTATTGCAGCAGATAAATTTGGGCCTGCCTGCTACCGGAGTCTTTAACGCCTTTGTTATGGCTCCAATATCATGTCCATCTACTTCCATGCATGCAAAGCCAAATGCTTCAAATTTCTTTATAATATCTCCGAGACACATTACCTCTTCATTGCTGCCATCAATCTGAAGCTTATTATAATCCAGCATGAATGTAAGATTATCCAGATTATAATGAGCTGCTGCCATAGCAGCTTCCCATACAAGTCCTTCCTGGCATTCCCCGTCACCTAAGATTGCATAAACCTGATAGGACGCTTCTGCATGTCTGGCCGCAAGTGCCAATCCCATTGCCAGTGATGCTCCCTGCCCTAAAGAACCGGTATTCATATCAACGCCCGGTGTCTTTGTACAATCCGGATGACCCTGAAGGTGGCTGTCAATCTGTCTGAGCCCTGCCAGATCCTCTTTTGGAAAATATCCAAGATCTGCAAGAACCGCATATAGTGCAGGGCATGCATGTCCTTTGCTTAATACCAGTCGGTCCCTGTCCGGCTTATCCGGATTCTCAGGGTCGATATTCATTACCTCATAATAAAGTGCCATAAGCATCTCCACACAGGATAAGGAACCTCCTGGATGTCCTGACTGACAGGCAAATAACATCTTAATAATGTCTGCCCGCAATTCCTTTGCCTTCAAATCGTATTGCATAATTATTTTCCTCCTTATTATCGGCTTAACCTTTTACAGCTCCTGCCGTTAAACCTTCTACTAATCGTTTCTGAGCGAAAAAGAACATGATACATACCGGTATAATTGTTATGATTCCTCCAGCTGTAAGTAAATCCCACTGAACACCAAGCTGTCCGATCAGACTCTTTAATGCTACCGGAATGGTACGTGTTTCTGCATTGGTAAACATTACAGCAAATGTATATTCATTCCATGATGTCATAAAAATGTAAACACCGGTAGCAACCAGACAGGGTCCAAGAATCGGAAGTATAATCTTTACAAAAGCGGCACCTCTGTTGCAGCCATCTACCAGCGCCGCTTCCTCAAGAGACATGGGAAGATCGTTTAGAAATCCCAAAAGCAGCCATACGGAAAACGGAATGGTAAATGTAGTATAAGATAAAACCAGAGAAGTTGGTGTGTACAAAAGCCCCAGCTTACGCATAATGGAATACAACGGAATTAACAGTAATACCGTAGGGAACATATTATTGCAAAGGAAGGTACACATAAGTACTTTTCTTCCTGCAAACTGATATCTGGAAAATGCATAAGCTGCCAGAGTCGATGCCGTCAAAGATACCAAAGTCGTCATTGTTGCTACTATAAAACTATTCTTGATCGCTGCAAGAAAATTAACCGTAGTTGTAAATAGCTTCCTGTAGGACTCAAACGTAATTGATTTCGGCCAATATGTGACCACCATTCCATACAACTCTTCCTGAGGCTTTACTGATGTAATAAATGTCCAGTAAAAAGGAAATAAAATAAAGAGCAGTATTATTGCCAGTGGAACGTACACACACACAATCTGTTTTATATCAACTTGCTTCTTCATCTTTATACCTCCTCTTTAAAGTTCATTTTCAGATATGGAACAGATGCAAATAACAGAAGCACTGCCAGCAATATTGCCATTGCAGATGCATAACCCAGGTTTAACGCATTTCCCTTATTGAAAATATAAACACTAAGCGTCTGAGTAGAATAAGCCGGTCCGCCTTCTGTCATGTTAAAGATCACATCCACAGAATTGGCAACCCAGATGACACGAAGCAGTACCGTTACATAAATCGTATTTTTTATTGATGGAATGGTTATAAAAAATAATTTTTGCCAGAAAGATGCCCCGTCAATGTCGGCAGCTTCATAAATCTCCGTTGACACTCCCTGCAAAGCAGCCAGAAGCATCAGTGAAAAGAACGGAATTCCCTGCCAGATAATCGTCACAATGACACTGGGGAACGCAGTCGTCACTTGAGAAAGAAACGGAATTTTATTGGTTATTAAATGGGCCTTTAACAACAGATCGTTTAATACGCCAAAGTTACCGTCATAAATCCATCTCCACATTAATCCGATCAAAACACCCGGTGTTACCCATGGTATCATACTGACTGCCCGAATCACTCCCCGCCCCGCAAACTCCTTATTTAGAAAAAGGGCCAGAATAAAACCAAACAGGAACTGAAAACCAACACCACATACCACCCAGACTATGGTCCGAATGAGCGCCCCCTGAAAAAGCGGATCCCCGCACGCCGACATATAATTTGAAATTCCGTTAAATGCAATCTGTTTAGGTCTTCTAAGGTCATAGTTCTGGAAACTCATAATGATTGCATTGATAACCGGTATAAATACCACGCACAGGATAATCAGCACTGCCGGAGCAACTAATACATACGGCCATATCGTCCGTTTCTTAACCATTCGTATTTCCCCTCCTAACTGGTTGGGGCTGCATACGAAGCAGCCCCGACATATAAGTCTCCTATTGATAAAGTCCATCCTGCAAGGTCTGCATACACTGTTTGGCAGAAATACTTCCAGTCAGCGCCTGAGATACTGTATTGGGCCAAAGATTAGAAATCCACTCGGTTGTCGTATCAAGAATCGGAACGATGCCTGCATACTTCTGTCCATCAATGGACGCTTTCATAAAACGATTATTCTGGAAGAAATCAGTCTCCTGAACGCTCTTGCTTACAGGAACATTTCCGGTTCCCTCACACCACATTTTCTGGCCTTCTCCTGCCGCTAAATAAGATACCCACTCAAAGGCTGCCTGTTTGTTCTTACAGGATTCAAATATAACTGTTTCCGTATCGCCCATTGATGTCCACTGACCCTTGCCTGCTGGAAACGGAAAAGCAGAAACATCGTCTCCGAATACCTTTTCCATATCCTTGCTGGAGCCTGTATGATGAATGGTCATAGCAGCAAGGCCGGACTGGAAGTTGGCGATGATCTCGCTGAATCCGTCACTGGTCGCTGTAGGAGGAACATAGCCCTTCTGATAAATATCAATGAAATCCTGCATGCCCTGTACAGCCTCTGGAGTCGTCAGGTCTTCAAAACTGCCGCCACGTCCATAGACAAAGCTTCCCCATGGCTCCTGACCACCTTTTGCGCCTCTCATAGCAAAGCCATATGTATCGGTCTTTCCGTCTCCATTGGTATCCATGGTGCATTTTTCAATTGCCTGCAAAAATTCCTCATAGGTCTTTGGCACCTCGATACCAGCCTTTTTAAAGATAGAAGGTCTGTAATATACATAAAGGACCTGAATATTCCATGGCATTACATAAATCCGCTGCATGTCTCCAGCTTCTACCATAATGTTATAAATATTATCATCAATTTCAGACTTTTTATCCCAGGCATTAATCATTGGTGTTAAGTCAGCCAGAAGATCGTTATTAACAAATAATGGCGTGGAAGTGAGCTTCGAGGTTGCACAATCTACATCTCCGCCACCCATCTTAGCATTAAATAAATTCTCCGAATAAGCGCCTCCATCCCACGGGCTTTCTTCCCCAATAACAGTAATACCTTTCCCGTTTTCAGCATTAAATTTTTTAATAATATCCTGCATCAGAGCGGAATAATCTGTGTTATCAGCCCAGTAACGGAATTTGATCTCACAGGGTTCAATTTCATCTGCTGGCACCTGTCCCTCCTTTGACTCAGAGGCCACCGAGGTAGCTGCCGTTGTCTCTTTCTCCGTTGTTGCTTCCGTTGTCTCTTTTCCGCCAGATGAACAGCCCGCCATTACGCCTGCTGCCATAAGCGCTGCAATGGCAACAGCCATTGTTTCCTTTCCAAATAATCTTTTCTTCATTTTTGTTCCTCCCTTTCCCTTACATCAGTTAATGTATCCCATACATGCCGCTCGGCCAGAAACTTGGCTTCCATATAGTTGCCGTCGGCAATGGCTTTATAAATACCCCTGTGGCTTCGTTTTGCTCGTTTAAAGCTCTCCAGGTCATTATGGGTTTCTACGTGACTGCGCCGGATGGATTCGTTAATGATAGGAACCACCCGAATGAGTACTTCATTATGCGTACATTCTGCAACAGCTGTGTGGAATTGAACATCCATCTCTGCCGTAGAAGCGCTGTTAATTTGAATCCCTTCCATTTCCTCAACAAGTCTCTCAAGATTTTTAATATCCTGAGGGGTTGCTCTCTGTACAGCTAATCCTGCGATTTGAGGTTCAATCAGCATACGGGTTTCAAAAAGATTCTGTATAAGATATTTTTGATTGGTAAAATGCAGCCCCAGTGGATCATCTCCTATGCCGGTTCCTGCGCTGATAAAGGTACCGCTTCCCTGACGGATTACCACTACATTTTCTGCTCTTAAAAACTTCATGGCTTCTCTTAAAGTAGACCTGCTCACAGCAAAAAGCTCTGACAGTTCTTTTTCTGTCGGCAGCCGGTCTCCCGGCTTCATCTGCCTTTGTATAATCATTGTTTTCACCTTTTGTGAAATGGCCATGGGTAACGCATCAATATTCTGTATCTTATCTGTATCTCTCCGCATTGCATTCTCCTCTGTAAAAATAACAATAGGCGTTTTTCATATTTTTTATTTATTTTAACCGTATGTATTTAGTAATTTTTATCTGTCGTCTGACCTAATGCTAGCATAACATATGATGTATGTAAATATATTTTCAGTAAATATTTTGTTTTTCATTATATTACGACAATTTTTTTCGTGTTTTTTGTTTATATTGTATAGTTCTATAATATAATTCATCATACCTTTAATATATAGATCATACCAATTGGTATGTTGTTTGTTGTCTTATATGTTTTTTTCAAAAAATAGATAAAATTAAAATTAAGCTTTTTGCGTTATTTTCAAGGCAAAAAGTATTCTGCTAATTCCGTTTTTTTAACTTTAATTTGTTTATTTTTCTGCTATCATGGTATTAATTATGACATTTTGGAATAGTTTAAAAATAAATCTGTTTTTTATTGACATATGACTTTTGCTATCATAGTATCTAATTATAAGTCTGGAAATACCGGATCAAATAGCTGCTCCGGTGCCCAGATAGAAAGAAAGGGGATAAAAAAATGAGAAATGGAAAAAGAATCATCAGTATTATCACTACCTGCTTTATGGTCACCAGTTTATGTGTCATGAGTCCCACACCAGCCCATGGTGCTTCAGGGGAGTATTACGTTTCTGCAAACGGCAGCGACTCCAATAACGGACAATCTAAGGACAAGCCTTATAAGACCATTGATAAGGCATTAGGCAACGCTTCCGCAGGGACTACCATCTATTTAATGAATGGGACCTACAAATCATCTAATACCTACAAATTAAGCAAAAGCGGTACTTCCGGTTCACCAATTCGGATTATGAATTACAGCGGTCACAAGCCAGTTGTTGATTTCTCAAGCCAGCCATATGCTGACAGCTCAAGAGGCTTCCAGATTACGGGAAACTATTGGGTTATATCCGGTCTTACCATTCAGAACGCGGGAGATAATGGAATACATATCAGCGGAGGTAACAACAAGATCACAGACTGCTTCATTACTAAATGTGGAGACACCGGCCTTCAGATGAGCAACGGGGCGTACAATAATGAAATCACCCGCGTTACCTCTACTTATAACTACGACTCCAAAACCAACGGAGAGAATGCGGATGGTTTTGCAGCCAAGTTAAGCATCGGAAGCGGCAATGTATTTAGAAACTGTAATGCTCTAAACAATTCTGATGACGGCTTTGATTTCTATTCCGCAGGCAATGCCGTTAAATTATACAACTGCGAAGCCTCTTACAACGGTAAAGGCAATGGAAACGGACAGGGCTTTAAAGTAGGCGGAAATTATACCAGCGACAACCATTATCTGGAAGGCTGCGTTGCTATTGGCAATAAAAAAAGAGGATATGACCAGAATAACAATACTGGTTATATCACTCTCAAAAATTGTACAGGAAAGAATAACAACGTTAATTTCTACTTCCCAAAAGCTCCTTCCTCAGGAACTCATAAGTTTTCAGACTGTATCTCAAGCGGTGGTGCAAGTAAAGACGTCATTGTAGGCGCCACAGTCGTCAACTGCTCATTCAATACCAAATAAATACATAACGCCGGTCCTCCATTCTTCTGGAGGACCGGCGTTTTTCCAGTCTTATAAGAGATCACCGGTCAAGCAGCTTACACAAAGCAACACCGATTACCGTTGAAAACAACGTTGCTGCAATAGCTGGCCCTACAATTGCTGTTGGATCAGGACTGCCATACTGGCTTCTGTAAGCAATCATATTGACCGGGATTAATTGGAGCGACGATATGTTAATAATCATAAACGTGCACATTTCATTATTGGCAGTACCCTCGGAAACCGGTTTGGGAATTTTCTTTCCCTGAGTATACTCTTTTCTTCTGGTCTCCTCTAAATCCTTTAAAGATTCCATGGCTTTCAGACCGGCAGGCGTAGCTGCCCATCCCAGGCCCAGAATGTTAGCAATAATATTGGTAGAAATATACTCCAGGGAAGGATGTTGATCAGGTATCTTTGGAAACAGAAAATGAAGCACTGGCCCCATTTTGGCTGACAACCGTTCAATCAGTCCTGATTTACTTCCGATTTCCATCAGTCCGGTCCAGAAAGACATAATTCCAAGCATGGTAATGCACAGCATCACCGATTCCTTTGCAGAAGTTAAAGCTCCGTCTGTTACAGCACTTAAATTTCCATGAAGTGCTCCCCAGATAACTCCTATCAATAGCATAAATGCCCAGAGATAATTTAACATCCATCACTCCACATTTCTTTGTTTTCTTTTTATCCTATTCCTAAAAAGAGGAGTTTATGAAATGTTATTCTCCAAATACAAGATCTTTCATTACTTCATCAACCGTTTCCATCTTCTCTGCCCGATAAGCATTGCTGCCGCAAAATACCAGTCCGTCTTCAGTTCTTCCTTCTGCCGATGAGATTAAGGCTTTTGTAATGCAGTAGGGTATGGTCTTCCTGTCACATTTCTCCAGACAATCGTAGCAGTGTTCCAGTTTAAAGGGGGTATTGGCCACATGATCCAAAAACGGATTTTTTATTGCTCTGCCTGGCATTCCAACCGGACTTTTCGTAATGACAATATCCTCTTTGGCTGACTTTATATAAGCTTCCTTAAATTCCTCTGGAGCATCGCATTCCTGAGTTGTGACAAACCTGGTTGCAACCTGGACACCGTCAGCACCCAGATCAATCTGATGCATGACATCCTCATGGGTATAGATTCCGCCTGCAGTTACTACCGGTATTACTTTATTATACTTTTCTCCATACTCTCTTACAAGTCGGATGATACCCCTTACCTCTTCGTCATATTTCGCCTGTTGAAAGGTGTGTTCCACATCCGCTGTATCAACACCCAGTTCTGATAAGTCTTCTCTGGAGAATCCCAGATGGCCGCCTGCCAGGGGACCTTCCACAACAACCAGATCAGGTGCCTGGTTAAATTTACGATCCCACATCTTACAGATAACCATAGCAGACTTTACAGTAGAAACAATGGGGGCAATTTTTGTTTTCAGTTTAATTCCAGCTTCTTCTGCGGCTTCCGCCACATACTCTGGAAGGCTTACAGGAAGACCGGCTCCTGAAATGATGATATCAGCACCTGCTATCACCGCTTTTTTCACATAGCTTGCATAATTTTTGGTGGCAACCATAATATTAAAGCCTATAATTCCCTCTGGAGCAATCTCCCTGGCCTTCTTCATTTCCTCACCAATCGCACGTAAATTGGCTTCCAGGGGGTTCTTAAGGAAATCGGGCTGTTTAAAACCAATCTGAGCTGTTGAAATAATCCCAACGCCTCCTGCCTTAGCCACAGCTCCTGCAAGAGAGGAAAGGCTGATTCCGACTCCCATCCCACCCTGAATTACCGGATATTTTGCCACCAGATCTCCTATTACCAATGGTTTTAATGTTCCCATCACATTCTCCTAAATCTATCATATCTTTGATTTGTCAGTTCTTCTTTCGTCATGGTAAGGAATCCGGCAAAAAACTCTATCATTGCACGGTCCATTTCCCTGGCAATCTCCGGAATATTTTCTGCACAGGCAGGCTCTTCCTCCGGTATTACCCGTTCAATAAGGCCAAGATCCATCAGATCCTTAGCCGTAATCTTCATGACTCTGGCTGCATCATTTGCTTTTTTACTATCTTTATACAATATAGAGGCAAAGCCTTCCGGAGACAGAATGGAATATATGGAGTTTTCCATCATCCAGACTTCATTTCCAACTGCCATGGCAAGAGCACCTCCACTTCC
Source organism: Lacrimispora sp. (assembly GCF_031982545.1). Taxonomy (GTDB): domain Bacteria; phylum Bacillota; class Clostridia; order Lachnospirales; family Lachnospiraceae; genus Lacrimispora. The sequence goes on along the minus strand of NZ_DALYXB010000013.1, from coordinate 31,230 downwards.
GCCCTCTCCAATTACAATGGAAAGAACCGGTACTGTTAAATCTGCCATTTCAAATAAGTTTCTGGCAATGGCTTCTCCCTGCCCCCGCTCCTCTGCTTCAAGACCGCAGAACGCTCCTGGCGTATCCACAAAACAGATAATGGGGCGATTAAAGCTTTCTGCCTGTTTCATCAGCCTTAAGGCTTTTCTATAACCTTCAGGTGAAGGCATACCAAAATTACGCCTGATGTTATCCTTTGTATTCTTACCTTTTTCCTGCCCGATCACAGTGACAGGCATTCCATGAAAGGAGGCAATTCCGCTTATAATTGCTCCGTCATCTTTAAAATAACGGTCTCCCGCAAACTCCATGAAATCATCAAAGAGCTGATGAATATAATCAGAAGCTACCGGGCGGTCCGCACTTCTTGACAGCTGCACCGTATCCCATGGGCTCCGCTTATTCTTTTTCGGCCAGAACCCACTCTTTTTTCCACAGGCATTTTCAATTGCTTCCTGGTTATCCACACAAAAACTTTCCTTGTTGTGGGGATTGTGGAGCCTTAAGATTGAAGTTAATATATCCTTCATCTCTTCTCTTGGAACAATCTTATCAACAAAACCATGTTCCAGTAAAAATTCAGCCCTCTGAAAGCCTTCCGGCAGTTTCTGACCAATTGTCTGCTCAATGACCCGGGGGCCCGCAAAACCAATTAAAGCCCCTGGTTCAGCCAGAATAATATCTCCAAGCATTGCGAAACTTGCGGTAACACCGCCGGTTGTAGGATCAGTAAGAACACTGACATAAAGCTGCCCAGCCTTATGATGGCGTTTTAACGCTGCCGAAGTTTTCGCCATCTGCATTAAGGACACGATCCCCTCCTGCATTCTGGCTCCACCAGAACAGGCGAATAAAATTACAGGAAGTTTCTCAGCAGTCGCACGCTCAACAGCTCTGGCGATCTTTTCTCCTACTGCATGCCCCATGCTGCTCATAATAAACCCGGCATCACAGACGCCTAGCACAGCTTTATGGCCGTTAATTTCACAGACACCTGTCACAATTGCTTCTGACAGTCCTGTTTTTTCTCTGGCTGCAGCAATCTTCTTTTCATATCCTGGAAAATCAAGAGGATTTTCAAATTCCATCTCTTTATCCCATTCTTCAAAGGTTCCTGCATCTGATGTCATTTCAATTCTCTGAAAAGCGTGAATCCTGAAGTATCCCTTACACTTTGGGCAGACGTAATGATTACTTCTTACATCCTCCGCATAGATCGGCTGACAGCATTTATTGCACTTTTTCCAAAGTCCCTCCGGAATATTCGGTTCCCCGGTTTTCTCCACCGTCCTGTATTTGCTGTCAATCAGGGTATAAGTTTTCTTAAACATTTCTCTTAACATAAGATCTGCTCCTTTCCCTGTTTACCGGATATATTCCGGGAAGAATTTGGGAATAAAGTCTGTATCCACATCACCATCCCGATATGCATCATGACTTAATATATCAAATTGAAAATCTATATTTGTTTCAATTCCTTCAATAATAAGCTCCCCAAGGGCGCTTCTCATCTTAGCAATGGCTTCCGTACGGTCTTTCCCATGGACGATCAGCTTCATCAGCATGGAATCATAATTTGCCGGAACCTTATAATCATTGTAAATGTGGGTATCAATTCGTACACCATTCCCTCCCGGCACGTGGACATTTTTAATAAGACCAGGACATGGCATAAAGTTTTTTGATGGATTTTCCGCATTAATTCTGCATTCAATGGCGTGACCGGAGATTGTAATATCAGACTGTGATACACGAAGTGGTTCACCTGCTGCAATGCGGATCTGCTCTTTGATGAGATCCAGTCCGGTTACCATTTCTGTTACCGGATGCTCCACCTGAATTCTTGTATTCATTTCCATAAAATAAAAATTCTTATCCTTATCCAGCAAAAATTCAATGGTACCTGCATTCACATAGCCTACCGCCTTTGCTGCACGTACTGCAACCTCGCCCATCTGGTGGCGAAGTTCTTCAGAAATTGCTGCAGAAGGGGACTCCTCCAGAACCTTCTGGTGACGCCTTTGAATCGAACAATCCCGTTCTCCCAGATGAATAACATGCCCCATCTGATCTGCAAGTATCTGAAATTCAATATGTCTGGGCTTTTCAATATATTTCTCAATGTACATGGTATCGTCGGAAAATCCTTTTACCGATTCCATTTGTGCATTGTTGAAATTGGCTTCAAAGTCTTCCATTCCCCTTGAAATACGCATTCCTTTTCCGCCGCCGCCTGATGAGGCCTTGATCATAACCGGAAAACCAATCCGCTCTGCCATTTGTCTGGCTTCTTCCACGTGATGAACAGCTTCTTTGCCGCCTGGTACTACCGGAACACCAGCTTCCATCATGGTTTTTCTGGCTTCTGATTTATTTCCCATTTTATTGATAATTCCGGCATCTGGTCCGATAAAGGTAATGTTGCATTTCTGACAGAGTTCTGCAAATCGGGCGTTCTCAGAAAGAAATCCAAATCCCGGGTGAATTGCGTCTGCCTTCATGGCTACGGTAGCAGTGAGAATCCGTTCCATATTTAAATAACTCTGAGTGGACGGTGCCGGTCCGATGCAGATGGCTTCATCTGCCAGAAGGGTATGAAGGCTTTCCCGATCCGCTTCCGAGTATACAGCAACCGTTTTAATTCCCATCTCCCTGCATGCTCTTATGATTCTTACCGCAATCTCACCGCGGTTGGCAATTAAAATCTTATCAAACATCGGTCTCCACCTACCCAATCATAAATGTCAGTTCAGCGCTGGCTGCGATTTTACCATCTACAGTGGCAACCGCTTTCCCAACTCCTACCGGACCCTTTTTTCTAATAATTTCACAGTCCAGTTTTATCTTACTTCCAGGATATACTTTCTGTTTAAATTTAGCCTTGTCAATTGCTCCGAAATAAGCGATTTTTCCCTTATTCTCTTCCATGCTTAATATAGCAACCGCTCCAACCTGAGCCAGAGCTTCAATGATTAAAACTCCTGGCATAACCGGTTCCTCCGGAAAATGTCCCCGGAAAAAGGACTCATCATAAGTGACACATTTATATCCCACAGCCTTCTCTCCCGGCACCAGTTCTTCAATGCAGTCTACCAGTAAAAACGGATGTCTGTGTGGAATAATTTCCTGAATTTCTTTTATACCTAACATCATACTATCTCCTTATGTTCAAAAGAGAGGTCCGACCCTGGACCTCTCTTAGATTTTACAATCATCTACCGGATACGGAACAGAGGCTGACCGTATTCCACCACATCTTCATTTCCAACCAGAACGGCTTCTACCACACCATCGTATTCACATTCAATCTCATTCATCAGCTTCATGGCTTCGATAATGCCCAGAGTCTGCCCTTTCTTAACCGTATCTCCCGCCTTTACAAACGGTGCACTATCCGGCGAAGAAGCGTTGTAAAAGGTTCCTACTAACGGAGAAGATACTACATTATCAGTAGCAAGTGCTTCCGTCTTAGCATCATCCATTCCACTCTCCAGCGCTGGAGCCTTCGTATTGGAAACGGCATAAGAAGGAATCTCCATACTTCTCTGGACATAATCACCTTCTGCCGCAATCACCATCTGTTTTTCTTTCTTAATGGATAACTTAAAGTCACCCTCTTCCAGCTTAAAACTGGTGAGGCCCTGCTGTGAAACGGCCTCCATCAGTCTGATCACATCATTGATTTCCATTATGACTGCCTCCTACTGTTCATACTTCTTTACAAGAATGCTGGCATTATGACCACCAAATCCCAGGGAATTGCTGATGGCATAAGTTACGTCACAGGAAACGCCCTCACCCTTTGTATAGTTTAGATCACAACCTTCACCTTCTTCTTCCAGACCGGCAGTGGCATGAATAAATCCATCCTGAATGGATTTCACACAGACAATGAACTCCACACCGCCTGCCGCGCCAAGAAGATGGCCGACCATGGATTTTGTAGAACTGATTCTTACATTTTTTGCATGATCACCTAAAGCAGCTTTAATTGCCATAGTTTCAAATAAGTCGTTGTGATGAGTGCTGGTTCCATGAGCATTGACATAATCAAGATCTTCCGCCTTAATGCCGGCATCTTTCATCGCCTCAGTCATGGCTCTCGCAGCACCACTTCCGTCCTCTGCAGGAGAGGTAATATGGTATGCATCACAGGTAGACCCGTAACCAACTACTTCTCCGTAGATAACGGCATTTCTGGAAAGCGCGTGCTCCAGTTCTTCCAATACCACAACGCCAGCACCCTCACCCATAACAAAGCCGCTTCTGTCCTTATCAAATGGGATGGAAGCACGGAGCGGATCATCTGAAGTAGTAAGCGCAGTAAGAGCCGTAAATCCGGCCACACCGATTGGTGAAACGCTGGCTTCCGCACCCCCTGCCACCATCACATCCACTTCCCCATACTGGATGGATCGGAACGCCTCTCCTATGGAGTGAGTTCCCGTAGCACAGGCCGTAACCACGTTGATGCACTTACCCTTTAATCCGAACTGAATCCCCACATTTCCTGCTGCCATATTGGATATCATCATGGGTACCAAAAGAGGATTGACTCTGCCCGGACCTTTCTCTAATAGCTTTTTATGTTCCCGCTCTAAGGCCTGTAAGCTTCCAATCCCGGAACCTACACTAACGCCCACGCGATAAGGATCTTCTTTTTCCATATCAATTCCTGACATTTCAAGAGCTTCCTTTGTAGCTGCAACTGCAAACTGTGCAAAACGTTCCATTCGTTTGGCTGCCTTTGGATCCATATACTCCTTCGGATCGAAATCCTTAACTTCTGCAGCCAGTGTGGCTTTATATTCTGTTGTATCAAACTGAGTGATAGGCGCGATTCCCACCTTTTTTTCCTTCAGTCCGTTCCAGTAACTTTCTACATCCTTACCAATAGGAGTTATTGCTCCCATGCCTGTTACTACCACTCTTCTATTCATACCGTTTTTCTCCTTTTTACATAGCCATTCCGCCATCTACACTGATGACCTGACCTGTGATATAACCAGCCGGGTCTGATGCAAGAAATACTGCGGCAGCCGCAATATCTTCCGGCGTTCCAAAACGTTTCATGGGAATCTGGTCCAAAGTTGCCTCTTTCACAGAATCAGACAGCACATCTGTCATATCTGTCTGAATATAGCCAGGTGCTATGGCATTTACAGTAATGCCTCTGCTGGCAGATTCTCTGGCAAATGATTTTGTCATTCCGATGACTCCTGCTTTTGCCGCGCAGTAATTTGCCTGACCTGCATTCCCAAGAATTCCGGATACAGATGAAATGTTGATGATTCTGCCGCCTCTTTGTTTGATCATCTGACGGGAAACATGCTTCATACAGTTAAATACCCCCTTTAAGTTGGTATTAATGACTGCATCAAACTCTTCTTCGGACATTTTCATAAGAAGGTTATCTCTGGTAATACCTGCATTGTTAATGAGAATATCAAGCTTTCCATATTTCTTAATGACTCCCTCAAGGAATATTCCGGAAGCTTCATAATCTGATACGTTACAGGCAATCGCCTCAGCTTTACCGCCTTTTTCCTCAATCTCTTTTACTACCTGAAGTGCTTTTTCTTCTGATCCATTATAATTGACTATTACAGTGGCTCCTTCCAGTCCCAGCCTTAGCGCAATTGCTCTTCCGATTCCTCTGCTGGCACCAGTGACCACCGCTATTTTACCATCTAACATATCCTGTCACCTCCCCTTAAATTTCCGTTAACTTATCTATATCTTCCAGTTTTTCTATATTAAAGACTTTAACATCTCTCGTTATCTTCTTAATAAACCCTGCCAGTGTTTTTCCTGGTCCTATTTCTATAAAAGTATCCACTCCGTCTTTTATCATGGCTTCCACACTTTGCTGGAAACGCACGGAAGAAGATACCTGTCGGATCAGGAAAGGCTTAACTTCATCTGCCTCTGTCACATACTGAGCTGTTACATTTGCTACATAGGGAATCACAGGTTTATGAATCTCTATATTCTCAAGCACGGCACCAAGCTTTTCACCTGCCTGCGTCAGCATGGCTGAGTGGAACGGACCGCTTACATTTAAGCCAATGACTCTCTTTGCTCCTGCTGCCAGAAGCTTCTCACCGGCTTCCTCAACAGCTTCTTTCTTTCCTGATATAACAATCTGCCCGGGGCAGTTATAATTTGCAATCTGAACTCCATCGATCTGGCTTAAAACCTCTTCAATTTTATCCGCATCCAAAGAAAGAACGGCTGCCATTGCTCCCAGACCGGCAGGAACTGCTTCCTGCATAAGAATTCCTCTTTGTCTGACAGTTAAGATTGCATCCCTGTCACTCATGACTCCTGCTGCTGCAAGCGCGCAATATTCTCCCAGGCTTAAACCAGCCGTCACATCCGGTCTGATCCCTGTTTTTTCTTCCAGCACCCTCATCATGGCGATCCCTGTGGTCACCATGGCTGCCTGCGTATATTCTGTAATATCCAGACGGTCATTCTTCTCAAAGCAGAGTTCCGGCAGGGAAAAACCTAAAAGTCCGGAAGCCATATCAAAATTTTCTTTTCCAGTTGCTGTCTGCTCATAAAAATCCTGGCCCATACCGCAGTACTGTGCGCCCTGGCCTGGGAAAATAAATGCGATCTTGCTCATAGTCATAAACTCCTCTTTAACGGCCAAGAAGTTTCCCGGCCTGCTCCATCATTTCTTCAATCATTTCCTTACAGGTCTGTTCTTTACTGATCATACCTGCAATCTGTCCGGCCATAACCGTACCGTTAATAACATCTCCCTCTAAAACCGCATTGCGAAGGGTTCCAAGGGTTAAATATTCCAATTCTTCAAAGGATTTTCCTTCTTCTTCCAGTTTCGTATACTCCCTGGTCATCTGATTTCTTAAAGATCTTACCGGATGGCCGTGTGAACGTCCCGTTACTGCAGAATCAATATCCTTTGCCTTTATAATTCTCTGTTTGTAATTGTCATGTACAATGGATTCTTTGGAAACCACAAATCTGGTTCCAATCTGGACAGCCTCTGCACCAAGCATAAATGCTGCTGCGATTCCTCTGCCGTCACCAATTCCTCCTGCTGCTATAACCGGTATGGAAACTGCGTCTGCCACCTGGGGAACCAACGTCATGGTGGTCTGCTCTCCAATATGTCCGCCGGACTCGCAGCCCTCTGCTACTACCGCATCCGCACCATAGCGCTCCATTCTCTTTGCAAGTGCTACAGAAGCGACAACCGGAATTACCTTAATTCCTGCTGCCTTCCACATCTCCATATATTTTTCAGGATTACCGGCTCCGGTGGTTACCACCTTAATGCCTTCCTCAACGATTACCTTTGCCACATCATCAGCATGAGGGCTTAAAAGCATGACATTGACACCGATTGGCTTGTTGGTCAGCTTCTTTGCTTTGCGGATTTCCTCACGCACCACTTCACCCGGTGCATTGGCTCCGCCAATCAGTCCAAGGCCACCAGCTTCCGACACGGCTGCTGCAAGATGATGTTCCGCAACCCATGCCATGCCGCCCTGTATGATGGGATATTCAATTCCCAAAAGTTGGGGGATTCTGGTATTCATTACGCTTCCACGCCCTTTGCTTTTAAATAGTCCATAACCTGTGAAACGGTTGTTAATTTCTCTAAATCCTCGGAAGGAATCTCAACTGAGTACTCATCTTCAAGAGCCATAACCAGTTCAAATAAATCAAGGGAGTCTGCCCCTAAGTCCTCTTTAAAAGAGGATTCTGGTTTTACGATTGCTGCATCCACATTTAACTGCTCTGCGATAATTTCCTGCATTTTCTCTAACATCTTCTAATCTCCTTTTGCTTCCTCTTAATCATTTTTATATGCTAGTACTTTGATTTTCAAAGTATTACATCCAATATCTACCACTCCATAAGGATTGCTCCCCAGGTAAGACCTGCCCCAAATCCGGCAAGTACAATCTTATCTCCCCGTTGCAGCTTTCCGGCTTTGTTTAATTCATCTAATAAAAGCGGAACTGATGCTCCTGATGTATTTCCATACCGTTCTAAATTGGTTGGAAACTTTTCCATGGGCACTTTCAGTCTTTTTGCAATGGATTCAAAGATCCGGTAATTCGCCTGATGCAGAATAAAATACTTAATTTCACTTATATCCGTTCCACTCTCTGTAAGCACCTCTGAGATTGCTTCCGGAACGGTTTTAACTGCAAACCGGAACACCTCCTGGCCATCCATGGTCATATAGCCCGTTTCCGGTTCCTGACCAGTGAGAAAATTACCAGTGGTCCGTGATACACAGTCCAGTGCACTTCCTCTTGTGCCATCAGCACCCATGGTCATGTAAAAATTTCCTTTATCCTGGGTCCGTACTACCGCTGCTCCCGCACCATCTCCAAAAAGTACACAGGTTCCTCTGTCTTTCCAGTCAATTAACTTGCTTAACGTATCGGCTCCGATGATCAGACCTGTTTTATAGATACCTGCCTGAAAAAATGCGGAGATTGTATGGAATCCATAGACAAAACCAGAGCATGCAGCGCTTAAATCAAAAGCAATTGCCCTGTGGGCTCCGATTGCCGCCTGTACTTCACAGGCTCCGCTTGGAAAACAGCGGTCAGGAGATGAAGTAGCCAAAACTATAATGTCCAGTTCATCCGCCGATACACCCGAATCCTTCAGAGCGGCCATAGCGGCCTTTATAGCCAGATCCGTGGTTCCAGACTGGGCATCGGCAATCCGCCGTTCCCTGATACCAGTCCTTGACTGGATCCATTCATCACTGGTATCCACGATCTTAGCCAGATCGTCATTGGTCACCACCCGGTCCGGAACTGCAGACCCTGTTCCAATTATTTTTGTTGTCATATATTTCCCCCATTCATGTTTCTGTTCCATTCTGGTAATTCCCGGACTGAAATGAAATCATGCCTCGTTGGATTGTTTTATATTTCAAATAGTTTGAATCTCAAACTAATATTATTAGAATAAACGCCTGTTGTCAAGATATTTTTTATATTTCCCGGTTTAACAGATACTGATAAACCTCTCTTTTGCTGATTCCACGGTCTTTCCCAACCATACGCATGGCTTCTTTTCTATCCATTCCCTGGCTTTCGTAGCGTGCCATGTGATCTTCAATAGAAAGCTCCTCAAACGCTTTTGTCTGCTCCATACGGATTTCATCGAAGCTCTTACCTTCCACCACGATGACGCATTCTCCCTTTGGATCCTCATTGCGGTAAGTGCTGAGTGCCTGGGTAAATGTTGTACGAAATGCAGTCTCATACCGTTTTGTCAATTCCCGGCAGATGGTAATTCTACGTTCCCCTAATGCTTCATAAAGCTCTTCCAGAGTCTTGACAAGACGGTGGGGAGCCTCATAGAGAATTATGGTTCTTGTCTCATTCTTTAACTCATTTAAAATCCACTGCTTTTCCTTTTTATCGGAAGGAAGGAACGCTTCAAAGCAGAATCTCCTGGTTCCCAGTCCGGAAAGGGTCAACGCTGTGATACAGGCCGCAGGTCCCGGAAGAGAAGTTACCTCTACCCCTGCTTCATAACATTGTTTCACCAGTTCCTCACCTGGATCGGAGATCCCCGGTGTTCCCGCATCTGTAATCAAAGCAACCATAACTCCCTGCTTCATCTGCTCCACCAGATAAACTGCCTTTTCTACCTTATTATACTCGTGGTAGCTGGTCATAGGCGTCTTGATATCAAAATGATTCAGAAGCTTAATGCTGTGACGGGTATCCTCTGCCGCGATTAAATCCGCTTCCTTCAGCGTATTTAAGACCCGGAGGGTAATGTCATCAAGATTACCGATGGGAGTGGCGCACAAATACAATTTACCTTTTTTCTCGTTCATTTTCCTTCTCCCGCTAAAATTCCTTTTCTTTCATTCCTGGTTAAGATCAGTACCCGTAAATGGTATAGATCTCATCCGTATACACGCCTGGTTCCTTATACACAATCACCGGTGCCTCCACCTTAATCATGGACCTTCCACCTCTGACTGCTTCAATAAGAACCATATTTGCTTCCTTATCAACAAAGGGGTGTACCATCTTCATTCGCTTGGGTTCCATACCCACACTCTTTAATGCTGTTATGATTTCAATCAGTCTGTGTGGTCGGTGAACCAGATAAAACCGTCCTCCCGGACGAAGAAGCCTGGCCGCTTCCCTTGCCACATCCTCTAATGTACACAATACCTCGTGTCGTGATATTGCCTTTGGCAGATCCGGATTCTTAAGACCGTGGGCGTCATTCATATAAGGCGGATTGGATGTCACCACATCAAAAGAAGCCGCACCAAACAAACGGCTGGCTTCCTTTATATCTCCTTTGACAATGGTTATTTTATCCTCAAGATGATTCAGCGCCACGCTTCTGGCAGCCATATCAGCCACTTCCTCCTGAATCTCAAGCCCTGTATAATGAAGACCCAGATTCTTCGCTTCCAAAAGAATGGGGATAATTCCCGTTCCGGTTCCAAGATCAATTGCCTTTTCTTCTGGCTTTACCTTTGCAAATCCGGAAAGCAGAACGGCATCCATCCCAAAACAGAAGCCGTCCCGATTTTGTATGATCTGATAACCATTGCGCTGCAGGTCATCAATTCGTTCATTGTCTTTCAGCTTAATTGTCATCTAACTTAGACTTTCCCTCTTTCCTTTCCAGAGCTTCCAAAGCCTTTAACTCCTCATCCGTCACCTGGGTCTTTTCCCTGCGGCGTCTGGGCTTAAACCTTAACTGTTCCACCTTGTATTCTCTGATTTCCTTTTCATCCTTAATCGTAACCACGACCTTAACTAACTGCCTTAGAACACTGACTGAATGAACCTCTCCCTTTAAACCGTCATCTGTGGTCACAAAATCTCCAACACCAGGAAGCTTGCTGTTAAGATCTTCGTAGGTTTCTTCTTCATTCTTCAAGCAGCACATAAGCCTTCCGCACACGCCAGAAATCTTGGTTGGATTTAGTGAAAGGTTCTGCTCCTTTGCCATCTTAATAGAAACCGGTATAAACTCAGAAAGATAAGAGTGGCAGCACAGCGTTCTGCCGCAGATACCAACACCTCCCACAATCTTAGTCTCATCCCTGACACCTACCTGGCGCAGCTCAATCCTTGTTTTAAAAACAGAAGCCAGATCTTTAACCAGCTCCCTGAAATCAATTCTTCCATCTGCTGTAAAATAAAACAGCACCTTATTATTATCAAAGGTATATTCCGCATCAATCAGCTTCATCAAAAGACCATGCTTTTTAATCTTTTCCTTGCAGATTTTAAATGCTTCCTTTTCCTTCTCATGATTCTTTTTCTCTACTTCATCATCTGCCTTGGTAGCCATACGGATCACCGATTTTAAAGGCTGAACCACCTTCTCATCTTCCACTTCACGGGCTCCAAGTACAACGTAACCATACTCAATACCTCTTGCTGTCTCTACTATTACATGATCCCCAGCCTTTACCTCCAGATTTACAGGATCAAAGTAATAGATTTTTCCTGCATTCCGGAATCTGACGCCAATAACTTTTATCATCAATCAATTCTCCTTCATAACAAGCAGCATAAGCTCCATCGCCAGTTCCATATTTACATTGGCATTTAAACGAACCCTTGCCTTATCTATGGCCTGTAGGATCAGCTCGATTCCCTCATAAGAGCTGGCAGCGCTCATTTCCTTCATTGTATTAAATTCTTCTTTAAAAACAAGAAGATTGATATCCTGTGTTACTTTAAACATTAAAACATCCCGATACCACAGCTGCATAAAATCCAGGCAGTCAGATAAATCCGGATCCTGTTCCTTCAGCTTCCTGATATAATTTAAGAGTTCCATGATATCCATCTCTTTTAAGTGCTTCAGCATATGGATTAATTCCATATACAGCGCCTGAAATTCTTCTGACGCAGCAAGATGAATGGCACGTCCCAAATTACCCCTGGCAAATGCTCCGTATACTTCCGCCCTGCTCTCACTAATCCCCATAGATCCTGTCAGATAGGAAGTAACGACAGAATCTTTTAACGGCTTTAATTTCAACTGCACACACCGGGAGAGGATTGTAGGCAGAAATGCTTCCTGGTTGGTAGTAAGAAGCATAATAACTGCATAAGACGGAGGTTCCTCAATGGTCTTTAATAGAGCATTCTGCGCCTGAACCGTCATCTTTTCCGCCTCATCAACGATATATATTTTATAGTAACTGCTGTAAGGCCGAATCATAATCGTATCCTGTATCTGACCTCGGATGTCATCTACACCGATACCTGCTGTTTTTTCATGTGTGACAAAAATAAGATCCGGATGATTCCCGCTCATAACCTGTTTGCAGGCATGGCACTGCATACACGGTTCGCTCATACCTTTTTCACACAGCAAAGTCATGGCAAATGCGTTAGCCAGAGATTTTCTTCCCATTCCCGCTTCTCCAGTGAGAATATACGCATGGGATACATGATTTGATTCAATCGCCTTCTGCAAATGTTCTTTGATTCTCTCATGACCGATAATATCGTGGAAACCTGGCATAGAGACACCTCCCTATCGCTGTTGTATGACCCGTTTTTATAAAAACCAGCCAGTATCATTATAGCATAGAACGTTTTTCACCACAAGAAAGAAGTATTGGCAAATGTTATCGTATCCAATTAAAATTACTTTATTTCACTTCCATGACTCCATTTAAGAATTTCTCCAGATTTTCTGCGTGGAAACAGTGACCACCATCCCATATATCATGATAAATTACTTCCTCTTTCCCATACAAACCATATGCCTTTCTGATCACATCCAGCTGCTCTAAAACATTTTCCATTCCTCTGTAACCATTCAGATGATCAGAACGGGCGGACTGTACCATGAGAGGTCTTGGCGCCAGGAGTGCCCCAATATCTCCCATATCCACATGTTCCCAAAGATGAGGTACATAATTGCAGCTGCAATTGCCATTCAGCCTTAAAAGAGAATCCGAATATCCATATAAGTATCCGCTGATTATCACGGTTTTAATCCGGTCATCCAAAGCAGAAAGCCAGAGTGTCTGCATCCCTCCGCCGGAAAATCCCACACACCCCACAGATTCCTCCTCCCATTCTCCCCGCTCCCAGACATAATCAACCAGTCTCATTAAGTCCCAGGTACACATCCCAATCACAGTCATACCAAGGGGTTCTGCCATATGGGCAAGATGAAAACAGGTAGAATTTAAAAATTCATTTTCCTCTTCTCCCTGGAGTGCAGCCTCCCTTCTCTCCCCAAAGCCGCGGCAGTCAGGGCAGAGAACTGCATAGCCAAGCTTTGCCATCATCAAACCATAATCATAATGAAACAGCTCAATTTTATCCGCAACTGCCGGAATTTCCCGCACTCCGGCTACCGAATATTTCCCTGCTCCCTGATGACCGGGAGGTGCCAGAAAACATTTTAACTTTTCTTCCCCCTTTTTGGGAGGAATCAGAACATAGACCGGCATATACACTTCCGGTTCTACCTGAAGAAGAATCTTTTCACGTATGATACCGTCTTCAATTACCACCCGTTCCAGACATTGGGGATTTAACGGGGAATATTCCATGTTCTGAAGTCCAATCAGGTTTTTTAACAGCTCTCTTGTTTCCTTCTTCCAATTTTCATAATCTGTTTTTGTCTCAGCACAGAACCTGTTTTTTCTGCCCTTCTCCCTGATTCTCTTTATCAGCTTCTCTTCGCAGGTATAAAACCTGGAGATAGGTATAGTTCTTTTCTTATTTTCCATATCTTGTCCTTTCAATTATATACATTTAAAGTAAAAAACCGGCACAGAATCCATCCTCTGTGCCGGTCTTAAACTCATTATTTGGTCGATGAAACGAACCGGTCATACTGCTGCTGTTTCACTTTCAGCAGATCCTTTAATCCCATATTGTCAAGGGTAGATAAATAGGAATCAAATGTACTAAGATCTGTTGTACCTGTAATAAATGCCACATTCATTTCATCTACATAAGTAGTAATATCAACCAGATATTGGGAAATAATATTCTGCTCATCCTTTGTAGAATAGATGAATGGCCAAGGTGCCTTGGAAAATGCCTGCAGCTCCTTATCCTTATCAACATGCCATTTTGGAAGAAGTACATCTGTAGCATCCACCGACTGCTGGGAAGGAAGACAACCTGCATTAATGCCAAACTGCTGAAGCCAGTTGCTATCAGAAGCCTTTTCTGTATAAGCCTTTTTCCCATCTGCTGATACCGTATAGCTTTCTCCTTCCAGTCCCCAGACATAATAATTCTGTGCTTCCTCACTCATGGCATAATCTAAAAATTTAATGGCAATAAGCGGGTCTTTGTCTGACTTGCTGACACCGAAAATATTGGCAATAGGATTTCTTCCAAGATAAAAGCCTTTTGATTCTCCAGAAAGAGGTGGAATTCCAACCATAATTCCTTTTTCACCAGTATACTCCGGATACTGCTTGCTGTAAAGCTGTGACATCTGCCAGCTGTAATCAAATGTTGCACCAGTTATATTACGGGCACAGCGCTCTGTAATCTGATCACGGGTAAGCGATGTATATTCAACTTCCAAAAGACCTTCTTTATAAAGACCATTTAAAAACGTAAGATACTTCTTGTAATTGTCAGATTCTGCAGCTGAATAGTGTACCTTCCCACTTTCATCCGCATAAAAACCATCCACCAGGTTAAGACCAAACGCCGGGCCAAACATAAAGGGGAGATTCTTAGCTGTTACGCTTAATGGAATCTCATCAGTTTTGTCTCCATTTCCGTTCATATCATTATCCCGGAACGCACGCAGATCTTCTACGAACTCATCAAGTGTAGTTGGTACCGGAAGACCCAGCTGATCTAACCACTGCATATTCATCATGGTACAGGGCTGATAATTATCCGTTACAACCGTCTGGGGTACATAGTAAATATGACCATCCTCAGCTGTCAGACTGGCTTTTATCGCCGGGTTGCTATCCAGAAACTTCTTATAGTTTGGCATATAATTCATATACTCATCAAGAGGATAGAAAAGTCCTCCGGTAATATAAGTCATATTATCATCCAGATCAGGGAGTTCCACAATATTGGGAAGATCCGAACCGGATGCAAGCATTGGGCTGACACTGTCCTTATAGTTGGTAGGTGAGACAAGGGTCCAGTCAATCGTCACCCCTGCGTTGGAAGCAATTTTCTTAATAATATCCGCGTTGGCATAGTCTACGGTAGAATACCAGGAATTTTGTGCCAGAATACTGACCTTTGCATCAGGAGTGTTGGTTACCGGTGCTGCCCCTGTGTAATTAAATTCAGCCTCATTGCTTTTTTCCTCTTTCGATTCCGCCTGAGTGCCCTTTCCTGAACAGCCAGATAACGCCGCTGCAGCTATCATTGCAGATAAGACTGCTGCTTTCCAATATTCCTTCTTTTTCATTGTAACATCCTCCTCATTTTTATTATATATAATCAAAACATGATTATCCTTTTACTGCTCCCAGCATGGTTCCTTTCACCAGATACTTCTGTATAAAGGGAGTAAGACATACGATTGGCACCATGGATAAAACGATGCAGACGTATCTGATCTGAATGGTAGACTGAGCTGCTGCACTGGCGGCCGTTGCATTACCGGAAGCCTGCATGATCTCTGTAGATGCCATCAGAAGAATTCTTCGAAGAAACAACTGCAACGGCTGAAGATTCTGTTTTCCGATATAAAGCAGCGCACTAAAGAAATCATTATACCGTGCCACTGCATAATACAGAGTTAAAACAGCTAACGTCGGTTTTACTAATGGGATTGCTATTTTTACCAAAATCTGAAGGTCATTTGCTCCCTCAAGATACGCATTCTCAAATAATTCCTCAGCAATGCCTTCAAACGCAGAACGGCAGATCATAACGTTATAAGCACTGACCAGAACCGGAAGTATCATGGCCAGTCTGCTGTTATACAAACCAAGCCCGGTTACAACCAGATAACTTGGTATGAGTCCACCGGAAAAATACATGGTAAATGCCAGCAGGAAATTCATTTTTTTTCTTAAAAAAAACCGTTTTCTGGAAAGCGGATAGGCCGCCAGACAGGTAAATACAATATTTAAAAAGGTTCCCGTAATTGTATAATAAAATGTATTTCCATAAGAAATCCATAGATCCTTATAAGACATAACCATCCGATATGTATCCAGATTAACATCCACCGGTAACATAGTTATTAATCCCTTGTTCACCGCCTCGCCAGAGCTTAAGGAAATGCTTACAACATATACAAAGGGATACAGGGTAATACAGACTGCTGCTGCAATCAGTACCCAGATGCAGATATCAAACAGCTTATCTGTGATACATTCATTTTTAAACTCTATCCATGCGCTTTTCTGATTCATCTCTTCCTCCTTACCATACCGATGTTTCTGTCAGTTTTCTGCTGAGCCTGTTTGCCGTAAACACGATGACAAAACCAATCAGAGAATTAAACAGTCCCACTGCTGTTGCATAGCTGTAATTCTGACTACCAATACCCTGCCTGTAAACATAAGTGGAGATTACATCTGCCGTATCATAGATTCCGGAATTATAAAGAAGATAAACCTTTTCAAATCCCACATTCAGGAGATTGCCCAGCGACATAATCAGTAATAGTACGATGGTTGGCTTAATGCTTGGCAGTACCAGATAACGTATGGTCTGAACCTTGCTGGCACCATCCACCTTCATTGCTTCATAAAGTTCCGGCGCAACACCCATAATTGCAGCTACGAAGATAATAGAATTAAATCCAAAGCTTTGCCAGGAACCAGAAATAACATAAATCGCCCGGAACCATTTAGGCTCTCCCAGGAAGTTTATTGCGGTCCCCCCTGCCTTAACAATCAGCTGGTTAATAATTCCGCTGGACGGTGATAAAAAGTTTGTTATCATTCCGCAGATAACTACCGTAGAGATAAAATAAGGCAAATATGTAATGATCTGAGTCCCTTTCTGTAAATACTTGTTTTTTATCTGGGTAATACACAGTGCAAAAATAATAGGAATCGGAAACCCAAATATTAAAGAATAAAATGATAACAAAAAGGTATTTCGGATCAATCGGAACGCATACGGTGAGTTAAAAAACTGAATAAACCATTTCAGCCCCACAAAGGTACCTGTATAAAGGCCCATCATTCCGCTGCCCGCCTTAAATTGTGTAAACGCCATTACCAGACCTGTCATAGGTAAATAGGCGAATATCAGATAATAGATCAAAACTGGTGCAAACATTAGAAGCAGATATTTATCTCTCTTCACATTTTTTCGAAACAGCAGTTTTTTTTCTTCTTTCGAGAGTTTTTTTATCTCTGGCTTTGCTTTTTTGCTGGCAAGCACATTCATTTCTTTTGTCCCCTTCCATTTGATGAGTTGTGAATAAATTGTATAATTTGCCTTATTGTTTTACTAGTTTCACTTTTTCCAAGGGCATTTTGCCCATAAAAAATGAATGAATCAAAAAAGGAAGCCGTATTTGCTATCCTTTTTTGATTCATTCCTGGTTTTATAATCCGTTTATTTGTTGATTTATTACGACTCTTCTTCCGCTGTTTTCTCTCCCCGGAAGTCACTTGGGTTACATGCCATAATCGCTTTAAAATTTCTTCTGAATGTCAGCATATTGGTGTAGCCACATTCTTCCGCTATTTTCTCAAGGGGAAGAGACGAATTCTTTAAAAGATCAATGGCATAAGAAATTCTTCGTTCCTGCACATATTTTAAATAGGTCATGCCAAACCGCTTTTTCACCAAAGCAGTCACATATTTACTGCTTACCGAAAAATGGTCCGCTATCTGGGTAAGGGAAAGATCCGGGTTTTTGTCATTTTTATTGATATACTCAATTAATTCCAACTCATTCTGGAAATATTCCTCTCTTAATTCCTCAGAGTGATCCACTTCAATAAAAAGCCCTTCTATCAGATTGCTATAATATTCAATGACCTCATCCATGGTACGGTAAGAAGGGCAGACATCCACTCTTCTTAAAGGAATGCCGCATTGATCCCATATGGCCTGCATCGCTTTTGCAACGGTAACATAAAGCTCACTTAACAGCAGCTTCCCGGCATAAACAGAATTATCAAACTCCATCTGGTTTTTCTTCTCAATCTCCTCAAAGAAATGACTGATAGACTCCCTGTCTCTGTCCTTCATCCCCTTTGTCAGCTGTTTTACTCCATCCTTTGGGAAATAATAATTCATAGAACAGCCTGACTGCGGATCATGGAAATAGATTGACCCTCTTCCCTCCCATAAAATTTTTTCCAAAACCAGCATTGCATTATCACAGGAAACAGATATCTCTTCCAGTTCTTCCTTCACCTCATCTGCTCCAACGGTTACCATGCACTTAGAATCCAGGGTCTTTTTCATCTTATCAAAAAACTCATAAAGCTTATCTTCCAGACGCTCTCCGTTATTGCTGTTAAAAATAAGATAGACATGGAACGAATCCTTTTTATAAGACAGGATCTTAAATTCCTCATCTGATTCCTGTTCTGCCAGCAGGGAAATCGCTTTTACCGCTTTTTTTGCCTCATCCTTACTCCATTTTTCTCCATAATATAAATCGACCATTGCGGCCAGAAAAAACACTCGTTTTAACTGAACGAAATCAGTTAAAAATTCTTTATTACCAGATTCCCCGTCACTCCCAAGAATAAGACTGTGAAGGATTCCCTGACTGGCATAGGGCGACATGTTATGAACCTGCTGCATATACCCATTACGCTCTCCAAGAAGATCAACCACACCGGAGACAATTTTTTCTGCTTCGTTTTTTCCCTCTTTCCTGTCTTTCCCCACTAAAAGCCTGATTTTCTCAAATGGGGATGAATACCGGTTTGTAAAAAAGTAAGCGAGGATTAAATACCCCACACAAATCAAAAATCCAAATACCAATGCAAAAGATCCTAAGTCAGATAACTCAAAGCCAAACTTATTATGATCCGCTATAATCTCATAAGAAATGGCACTGCTTACCTGCGAGGTCTGTTTAAAACTTCTTCCATTTTCAATCCCCTCTTTTATAACCGGTTTTCCATTATAGTAAACTGCATATCCCCGGGCCTCACCGGATGCAGCTTTCAGCATCTCCTCTATCTTCTGATTTTCAAATAGAACGCAGATAATCCCTCTCTGTGAACCAGATCCATATTGATAAGCTCCACTGTATATCAGATATTTTTTAAAAAATGTCAGCTGGCTGTTATTCATATTTAAACAGGTATTTAAATCTGTGATTGCCAGACGGTCGGTCTTCCATTCTGATAAATCAATGCGATCGGATAAGTGAATCACCTCATCGCTGGTATATACCTTATTGTAGTTATTCATCATCAGGACAACATCTGAGATACTAAAATCATCTCCAGCTGTTTTTTGATAACGGATGTCATTTAACACCTGATACAAAAGATAGGAATCAACCGGACTTTGCATCTGGACAGTCATATACAATTTGTTAATCAACGAGGAATTATTAAGATTTGTTATTATATTCTGTGCGCTGTAAATCTGCTGATCCATCCCATTGGCAAATGCCTGGGCCTTTGTTTCATAATATTTAACTGCCTGATTTTCTTTCACTTTTGCAGCCTCATAAATGACTGTAACCGAGTAAATGAGAAAGCTTAATATAATGATCAGACAGTAGGACAAGAACATATTTTTAAAGAATCTGCTCTTACGGGCTTCCATAGCATTCATATTTTAATCACCTTATTATACCTCTTACATTCCCTATGTTTTTTACGGTACAAAATCTTATTAATAATATACCAAACCCACTCATTGATAGCAAGAAAATTCAACTGTACTCATAGTTACTGCCTATGATTTGAACCGTTTTTATGCACTTTTGATATAATTTTAACAAATTAACCCGGATTAAAAAGCATTATTACTCAATATTTTCATCATTACTTAAAATATTATGGTGTTTTTTACAATTTCCAACAATTTTCAACACTATTTATGTTGAGAATCTCTCACCAGTGAAGTATACTTAACCTGAAAGGCAATACTGTTAAAAATGACAAAACGGGAGATGATTGCAATTTTAGGTATGGTAATTGCAGACGATGAAAAAAAGATCTGTAAGCTCATCGAATATTTAGTTAATTGGGATGAAATTGGCATCCGGCTGCTTGGAACCGCATACGACGGTTTAACTGCTCTGCAGCTGATTAATGAAAAAAAACCGGATATTCTTCTTACAGATATCCGAATGCCTGGAATGGATGGTCTTCGTCTGATTGAAGAAGCAAAAATGCAGAATGAAATTCTCAAATGCATCATCATCAGCGGTTATAAAGACTTTCAGTATGCCCAGCAGGGAATGCGGGTTGGGGTAAGAGATTATCTTCTAAAGCCCATCAACCAGGAGGATTTAACCCGTACATTAAAAAAACTGGTTAAGGAAACCCAGGAGCAGATATCCATACAATCCTCGCGCCTGCATCTTGAAGAAACCATAAAGAATTATACCGGTACATTTAAACACCTGTTTTTAAAAACTGTTTTACAAAAGCAGCTGGACGAACAGGAGGAGAACATACTGCAGGAAGTTGAAAAAATAAATGCTGCTGATATCATGAAGAATTCAGCAAGGTGTATTGCAGTAAAACCCAATATCAGTTACAGGGAATTTACAAAAGAAAGCTACCAGCTGCTAACAGAGAAAACCCTTGAAATAGCTGAAGTGGAGTTTTCCTCCCACAACTGGATCTGGATCTCTGAAGTAACAGAAGAAGGAATATTCTTTCTTCTCTTTTCTGATGCTCTTGACAGGAAAGAGCTGCTGGAATCCATAAACCACATAAAGGAGCGTGTCCTCAGTCTACAGGATTTATTCCCCAGGCTCTACTTTAATGCTGTCGTCAGCGAACAGGCAGATAGCTGCATCCAGCTGATTAAGCGGATTAAGGAAAGCCGTATCGCCATTGGTAACCGTTTTCTCACTGGCTTAAATACAGTCTCAGAGATAAAGACACCTTTTATAAACGCGGGTCTCTCCTCCGCCATGGACGCCAGAATCTTAAAGCTTCTGGAAGACAGGCCGGAAGCTTTTGATATGGAAGAGATTAAAAAATGCGTGGAAGCTGCAAGGCATATTATGAAGGCAGAAGATATAACCTCCTGCTTACAGGTAAAGAAAAATCTCCTGCTGCTTCTTAACTATTATCTCAATGGATTCAAGCAGCTGGATTCCTCTTTGGACGAACACGAAAAAGAATCCTGGTTTTCTGAAATGTACGAACACAGTACAAGCCTGGAGCAGACATTCCGGCTATTGGAAGACACTCTTTGTGAAACACTTATGAATGTGCTGGACCATTTGAAAAACAGAGAAATAAAGCCTGTCATCTATGCCAAACATTTTATTGAAGAAAATAAGGGAATTAATATTAAGCTGGAAGAGCTGGCTAAAAATACCGGGTTCAGCTATACCTATTTTTCCTCTCTCTTTAAAAAAGAAACCGGAAAAACTTTAAGCGAGTATATACAAATGGTGCGGATCGACACCGCCAAAAAGCTGCTGACCGAAAAAGAAAGAAGCATCAGTGAGGTTGCTGAACTGGCCGGATATAATGATATCAAGTTTTTCACCAGACAGTTTAAAAAGACCCTTGGCGTCTCGCCCAATGAGTACAGGAAATTGTTTACCAACCGATAGCTGGGAGGAATCTAATTGAAAAAGCAATGGTTAAAAAACCGGTTTGTCCTATGGATCGGTACTTTGATATCCTGGAGTATTCTTATGCTCCTTATGCTTTTCCTGATTCTGATGGCGGATCACAGTCAGGAATCCTACTTTGCAGTGCTCCTGGTTCTGTTTATGAGTCTTGGATTATTTTCAATTCTCCTATGGGGAAAAGCGAAAATATGGGAGCCACTTCGTTTTATGGAAAAGCAGGCAGAGCTCTTTAACAACGGCATTATATTCACTGAGCTTTTTAAAAGCCTGGAAGGAATATCACCCAGCTTCAATGAATTGTTATCAGGAATTCATACCAGTCTGGATAAAGATAAGATGATTGAAAATGCGAAACAGCAGGCCCGTTATCTGGCCTTACAAAACCAGATCAATCCTCATTTTCTTTATAACGTACTGGAATCCATCCGCTCGGATGCCATTATGGCGGGCGTCCCTGAGATTGGAAAAATTGCAGAAGCACTGGCGGTATTTTTCCGTTATACTACTTCTAATATGGAAAGTCTTACAACACTGGAAGAGGAGCTTTCCAATGTAAAAAACTATTTTATCATTCAAAAATACCGGTTCGAAGAAAAGTTATATCTGGATATCCTGCTGCCAGAGGAGGAAGACCTTTTAAAGGCCAGAATTCCAAAGCTTACTCTCCAGCCAATCGTTGAAAATGCCATTAAGCATGGACTGGAGCCAAAAGTTGAGGGAGGAAAGGTGATCATAGACATTGATCACAGCGATACCATCCTTTATATTTCCGTCTCAGATGACGGAATTGGCATAGACGAAGCCACAGTCGAACATTTAAATGATACACTTCTTCATATGGCAGGCGGCACTGGTTCTGTGAGAGAAGACAAAAAAGGCGGGATCGCACTGAATAACGTGAATTCCAGAATACGTCTTCTTATGGGAGAGGAATACGGCATTCATTTGTTTAGTTCCCCCGGAGCCGGAACTGAGGTGTCTCTTACCCTTCCCTACATACTTGATGAAGCAGAGGGGCTTGAAAAATGAAACAGGAAGTATTGCGCTACGAAAATATCTACTGTTCTGAGGGAAATCAGACTTTACTAAAAGGAGTATGCCTGCGAGCCTTTCGGGGGCAGATTTGCTGTGCCATTATCCCTAATTTAATTGAAAAACAGAATTTTTTAAGACTTTTAAATGGCTCATTAAAACCAGATTCAGGCTGGATCTACTGGAATGGAGAAAAGATAAATTCTTACCGTTCCCAGGATCAGATTCAAAAACAAACCGCTTTTATAGGGAAAAACCGTGGCATTTTTTCCCAGTTAAGTGTGGAAGAAAATATATTTGTGGCTAACAGTAAGGTGTTCTGGTGGAACCGGGCCGCTTCTCTTTGCCGGATGGCGCCTGACCTTTTAAAAGAACTGGATCTGTCTCTCCCCATGTCATCCAAAGCCCATACTCTGGATTACGGAAAGCAAAAGCAGATTGAGCTCCTTCGTGCTTATATATCCGGACGAAAACTGTCTGTAATTACAGATCTGGAAATGTTTTTATCAGAGGATGAAATGAACGGTTTTTTTGAACTATCCGCCAGATTAAAAGAAAAAGGAATGACCTTTCTCTATGTTTCAGGAAGCGATTCTGATTTATGGAAACACGCTGATGAAATTACCATTATAAAAAACGGAAGATCCTTAAGCCGGTTCACCCCTCATCACTTTATTCAGTCAGTAAGTGATCAAACCATTACAGATACTGAGGATCTTCAGGATTTAAAACTGAATCCCGTAATCTCCTTAACCCGCTATATAAAGGGAGGAGAACTGTTAAATATACTGGACACAAATTCTGCAGAATGCAGTCACGCCATTTCCATGCTGGAAGGCTGCCGTTCCATAACTGGAAAAGCAATGATATCCAACCGGTCGGATACTGTTTTTCGCTCTGTTTTAAACGAAATTGTATTCATAGAAGCGAGATCTTTAGATGAGATGATATTCACTGATATGACGATTATGGATAACTTTATTTTTATGTTTATGCAAAAAAAGTCTGGCATTCAATTAAAAAAGTCATATCAGAAGCTGGTTAAAAATATGACTGAAGGGATTTTTACAGAAAAGGAACTGGGGGAGAAAGCAGATAAAGTCAGTGATGAGTGCAAGCTGAAACTAATCTATTACAGGTGGATTTTTCTCCGTCCTAAAATTCTCGTTTGTATCAAACCATTTTCATCCATTGATTTTCAGCTTCGTTCACTGACCATAAATCTGCTTGATGAAGCATTAAAATCAGGAATTGCAGTCATACTCATTACAAATCATATAACAGAAGCATATACCATGAAAGGAAAACATCTGACCGCTTTAAATGGCTGTTTGTTTACAGATTAACTGCTTCCATTTTCTATCGTTTCTCTTTGAAAAAAGCCTACCTCAGCCGGGCTTTTTTTCATCTGATATAAAATAAGATATCGAAACATCCACCCCCTTACAGCGCAAATTATACCATTGTGTTATTGTGTTTTTGTCTATAAAATAGTAATTACATTGAATCATTTTATGCAAATTGTATAACACGTGTTGTGAAAGGAGATTAAACATGAAAAAAAGAATCTTATCCATGATGTTAATTTCTGCCTTACTGGTATCAGCTACCGGCTGCGCAGGAAAAAAAGCGGATACAACGCCAGCCAGCAGTGAAGCTTCCACTGCCGCTGCTGCCCCCGCTTCCACCGACGCTTCCACTACGGGAGATATCAAAGTCGGTGTAATCTTAAAAACGCTTTCCAGCGAATACTGGAGCTACGTAGCCGCTGGAGTCAATGCTGCTGCAAAAGATTTAGGTGTAAAAGTTGACCTTCAGGGACCTGCTTCAGAAACATCTTATGACGAGCAGAACAATATGATTGAAACCATGCTGGCAGGAGGTATTGATGCATTTGTTATTTCCCCTCTCCAGTCAGAATCAGTTGCCAGCGTAATCGGTGATGTAAAAATACCAATCATAACCGTTGATACCGATGCTGAAATACCCGGAAAAATAGCCTTTGTCGGTACCGGTAATGACAAAGCTGCCTATCAGGGCGGACTATATGCCGCAGAAAAAGCCGGCAAGGGAGCAAAAGCGGTTATCATAGGCGGCGTTGAAGGAAACGCAACCAGCGATGCCAGACAGGCCGGTTACGAAAGAGCTATGAAAGAAAACGGAATAGACATCGTTTCCGTACAGTATGCCCAGTCAAATCCTGACACAGCTGCCAATGTTATGGAAAACATGATTACTGCTCAGAGCGGAAACATTCAGATCGTTTTATGTCACAATGATGATACTGCTGCAGGAGCTGCAACCGCCTGCAAACAAAGCGGATTAAAAGATGTAGTCATCGTAGGATTTGATGGAAATCAGAGTGGTGTACAGAATATTATTGATGGAACCATTTCTGCAACCTGCGCCCAGTCAGCTTACACCATGGGATATAAAGCAGTAGAAACTGCAGTGAAATCTGTAAAAGGCGAGACTGTAAAATCCTTTGTAGATACAGGCTGTGAAGTTATTTCTTCCGACAATGCAAAAGACTACTTAGAAAAACTGAAAGGCTATTTAAAATAACCTGCTTGTAAGAAACAGAAAGGGTTGAACTGCTATGAGCTTAATGGAACTGAAAGATGTGACGAAACGCTTCCCAGGAGTTGTGGCTCTGCGCAATATGTCACTGGAAATAAAACCAGGCGAGATTCATGGACTGATCGGTGAAAATGGTGCCGGGAAATCCACGCTGATTAAAGTACTGACCGGGGTGTATACCCCGGAAGAAGGTACCCTCATCATGGAGGGAGAAGAAGTCTCCTTTAAAAACCCCAGGGAGGCTGCAGCTCATGGAATCGCCTGTGTTTACCAGGAACTTAATATTGTACGCCTTCTGTCAGTCACAGATAATATATTTATTAATAAAGCGCTGAAAAAGAAGAACAGCCCGCTCCTGGAATATGAGAAAATGCATGAGATGGCTCATGAGGTAATGCTGTCACTGGGACAGGATATTGATGTAAAGAAAGAATGTGGTTCCTATGGTATGGGAATACAGCAGATGGTTGAGATAGCAAAAGCTGTTTTAATTGATGCAAAGCTTATTATTATGGATGAGCCAACTTCCAGTCTTGGAGAAAAAGAAGTCGCCCAATTAATGAAGACAGTCCGTGCTCTAAAGAAAAAAGGAATCTCCATCCTGTTTGTATCCCACAAACTGGAAGAACTCTTCGAATTATGCGATCGCGTAACCGTTATGAGAGATGGGGAACATATTCTGACAAAGGACATTTCCGAGATGGACAATGACTCTCTGATCTCCGCCATGGTAGGAAGAACTCTGGATAACCAGTATCCAAAGATAGAGACCGCCAGAGGGAAAGAGGCCTTAAGAGTAGAGCATTTAAATTCAACCGGACTTTTAAAAGATGTAAGTTTTCATGCCAATTACGGAGAAATACTTGGTTTTGCCGGCCTGGTAGGCGCTGGCCGTACAGAAACGTTCCGCGCTATATTTGGTGCTGACGGCCACGATTCAGGAAATATCTATATCAATGAAAAACCTGCCACAATTAAAACTCCAAAAGATGCAATCCGACAAGGCATCGCATTTTTAACAGAGGACCGGAAAGGCCAGGGCCTTGTTCTGACCCAGTCTGTACGTACCAATCTCATTCTCAGTTCCATGAAAAAATGCAAAAAAGGACTCTTTCTGGATGAGAAACACATTGACCAGCTAACCGGAGATAATGTAGACGGTTTAAAAATTAAAATATCAGATTCAAAGGAAGCAGTGGGCCAGCTCTCCGGCGGAAATCAGCAGAAAGTAGTAATCGGCAAATGGATTAATACCAATGCAGATATCTATATCTTTGATGAACCCACAAGAGGCATTGATGTAGGCGCAAAAGTTGAAGTTTATAACATCATGAACAACCTGATTAAAGCAGGAAAATGTGTAATCATGATTTCCTCTGAGCTGCCTGAAATTATCGGAATGAGTGACAGAGTCATTATAATGAGAGAAGGAAAAATCATGGGTGAGCTTTCACGAGACAGTGACTTACTGAATCAGGAGACAATTATGAAAGCTGCCTGGGGAGGTGCTATACAATGAAAACAAAAAAAATGAAAGACATAGTCAGTAAGGCAGCTCCGCTGTTGGCTCTGATCCTGTTGTTTATGATTCTGTCAGTAGCAACAGACAAATTTCTTACAATGAATAACATGATGAATATCCTTCGGCAGACGGCCGTTAACGGCCTTATATCCGCAGCAATGCTGGTTGTACTGATTACCGCAGGCATTGACCTTTCTGTAGGGGCAAACGCCATACTGTGCGCCTGTGTAATGGGTATGCTAAAGAATTCACTGGGAATTACCAATCCATTAATCCTCATACTCGCCTGCATGATCACAGGACTTTGTGTTGGCTTTTTAAATGGACTTCTGTTGACGAAAATGCATCTCCCTCATCCCTTTGTATCAACTCTGGGTATGAAGAACGTACTTTGTGGCCTTGCCCTTTTAGTGGTATCAACCAAAACGATTTCCGACTTTCCAGCAGGCGTTACATTTTTAGGATCCTCCAACCTGTTTAAATCATTGGACGGGTTTTCCGGAATTCCTCTGTGCTTCGTAGTTCTTTTATTAATATATGGTGTGTATCACTTCTTCTTAAATAAAACCGCACTGGGCAGAATGATTTACTGTGTAGGCGGAAATCCGGAAGCTGCCCGTCTATCAGGCATCAATTCCGACAACGTCCTGATCTTTGTCTACAGCTTATCCGGTTTCATGTGTGCAATAGCCGGCCTGGTGATTGTAGGACGTTCTGCAGTGGCAAATCCATCTGCAGCCATATCTCCTTATGATACAGATGCCATTGCAGCCTGTATTATAGGAGGGGCTTCATTCATGGGAGGCAAAGGAACGATCTGGGGAACGTTAATCGGTGCACTGATGATCTCTACCATTCGTAACGGACTGACACTCCTTAATACCTCAAGCTCTGTTCAATACATCGTAATTGGTATGGTTATCATCGCAGCCGTATTCATCGATGTAACAAGATCTCGTATGGAAGCAAAAGCCAGAAGACTGGCAGCAAAATAAACAAAAAAATGCTCTCTGAACAATTTGGTAATATACCAATGTCAGAGAGCATTTTTATCTTTACAAATACTTTTTAATCTGCTCTGTAATCTCATCCAGACAGTAATCAAGATCATCATTTTGAAAACGCGTATCTATACCGCATCGAAGCAGATTCTCCTCTTTAAAATCTTCTTCATCCGCGAGAAACCTTCTGCATACTTCCTTATATTTAGGCACTTCCTGAGATCTTTCTCTCTCAATAGAACGAAGTAAACGCTTTCTGTCATCCACCTCCACATAAATTGGAAACAAATACCCACTACCAAAATGATGTCTGGTTTTCTCGTAAGATTCCAATGTCCCGATCATAAGATATGGTTCCCGTCCTGACCGGTTAAACTGGCCATCGTCTACTGTAAAATAAGTCCATGGCCCATATATTGTATCGTAAGTACGTTCTTCAATTAGTTTCTCGTCTCTGCGGAATTGTTCCAGCTCTTCTCTGGTTGTGAAAAAATATTCCACCCCGTTAACTTCTCCATCCCGAATTGGTCTCGTGGTATATGGGGTAATGGTTTTTAAACCAGGAATTCTCTCCAGAAGTTTTTTATAAATAGTATCCTTCCCGGATGCACTTTTACCCATAATATAAAATATCCTGCTCATCGTTTCCTACTCCAAATTTATTTATTCAGCTAATTCATCCATAACATAAATATGTTCTATCTTTTCATCTTCCAGTCCCTGTACCGGAAGTTTCATATTTTTATATGCTGCAATCAGTTCTATCAGCTCCTTTTTCAGCACTTCGCCAGGCGCAATAATAGGGATGCCCGGAGGATAAATGTAAACAAATTCCGCTGAGACAAGATCCACTGCATCATTTAAAAGAACCTTTCTTCTGCGAGAGTCCATGGACTTCCCAATGGTAGTCCTGCATTCCGGTCTGAATTTAAAATTGTCGTATCCCGCTGCTAAATATCTTCCGCCCGAGCATATCTCAGAGCCCTTCCCTGCCGTTGAATCAATCTCCAGTAATGCCTGGGAAAGCCTTTTAAAGCCTTCTCCTGTGTCAGCCATGGTTAATATAGCCGTTACATAGTCCGTTCCGCACATTTCCATTTCCAAATGATAATCTTCCCTTAATAAATGATCCAGTTCAGCTCCCGAGTATTTAGACTCCCTTGTAGATATAACAAGCTTTGATAAATCAACGTCATACACTCCGGACTGCCCTCTTACCTGTTCATTAAGAATCTTCAGACAGGTAAGATTTTTCAGCCCCTCCCTTAACTCCATTATCCTCTCATAGAACTCATTCATGCATTTTGACCCATTTTCAGCCATATATCTGATACAGTTGTCTATGGAAGCAAGCAGAACATAAGACGGACTGCTGGTCTGATACATATGCACATACCGGTCCAGCCTGTCCATATCCACATACCCGCTTTTTACATGCATAACAGCAGTCTGTGTAAGAGAGGGAAGGGTTTTATGAAGACTCTGAATCACCACATCAGCCCCCAGTTCAATGGCCGATACAGGAAATCCCTGTCCTTCTCCAAAAGAAAAATGAGCGCCATGTGCCTCATCAACGATCAAAGGTAAACCAAATTTATGAACTATATCCGCAAGCTTTCCCACATCCGAAACAATACCGTCGTAAGTAGGAGATACCACAAGAACAGCTTCCACATCCGGATTGTTTTTCAACATCCATTCCATATCTTCAGGAAGTATTCCACCTTGAAGGCCAAATTCCCTGATCAATTGTGGATAAATATATTCTGATCTTAAATTATTGAGGAAAACTCCATGGAATGCTGACTTGTGACAATTTCTGCTCATCAAAATGGTTCCGTCTCTTGATACCGTACCGCTGATGGCGCTTAATATCCCACAGCTGCTTCCATTCACCAGATAATAAGTCCTGTCACTTTTATATACGTTTGCCGCCCATTCCATAGACTCCTTTAATATTCCCTGGGGATGATGCAGATTATCAAATCCGTCAATTTCCGTAATATCAACAGAAAATGGGTTGGTAAAATTCGTACAAAATGATTCTTCCCATTGTCTTTTATGCCCAGGCATATGAAAGGGATAAAAATCTGATCTTCCATACTCCTTTAATCGTTCTAATAGATTCCTATTATCACTCACTTTGCCAACCGCCTCTCTTAATAGCACTCGAAATTGCCCTTTTAGTATATCATTCTTATCTTATCTTTACAATTTTTTCTCACAGGGTTATAATAACCTGGAAATAAGAAGGAGAACACCGATTATGAGACTGATAGAATTTAAAATGGAACGCCCCGGACTTGTAACGGCTGGTGACCAGGTTCAGATCATCGAAAGAGAAGGAACCAGCAGCTACAGCTATATTATTGACCCTGCGGTTGCCATGTCCGGATGCTATATGGGCCGTGACCGAATTAAATCAGATCATGGAATTGTGAAAGAGATCAAACGCAACGACAGGGGCTATTATGTAATCGTAGAATTCGATGAATAGTAATACTTTCATCGAATATTTTTTTGCATAAAAAAAGCCCTGAAACATTTCTGTTCCAAGGCTTGTCCTGAGACACCGGGGATTCGAACCCCGGACAACTTGATTAAAAGTCAAGTGCTCTACCACCTGAGCTAGTATCCCATATGCCCAAAGCCGGAATCGAACCAGCGACACGAGGATTTTCAGTCCTCTGCTCTACCAACTGAGCTATCTGGGCTCATGTGTAAAAAACACATAATTCATAAAAAATACCAACAAAAATTGCGGGGGCAGGATTTGAACCTGCGACCTTCGGGTTATGAGCCCGACGAGCTTCCAGACTGCTCCACCCCGCGTTATTCAATTATATTATATGCAGTGATTAGAATTTTAATCACTAAATGGATGGAGATGGATTCGAACCATCGAAATCGTCGATAACAGATTTACAGTCTGCCCCCTTTGGCCACTCGGGAACCCATCCATATTTAATTTTGATGCAAGCCGATGATCGGACTCGAACCGATAACCTGCTGATTACAAATCAGCTGCTCTGCCAATTGAGCCACATCGGCACAAATCTACTCATGTATGGCGTGTGCATACAGAATGGGACCTATAGGGCTCGAACCTATGACCCTCTGCTTGTAAGGCAGATGCTCTCCCAGCTGAGCTAAGATCCCATAAGCAAAATGCAGTTGTAAAACGACCCGGATGGGACTCGAACCCACGACCTCCGCCGTGACAGGGCGGCGCTCTAACCAACTGAGCCACCAGGCCAAACCTTTTTGAAGGTTAATACATATACCCTCAAAACCACACATTGTTATATATCTTTCATCCGTTCTTTCCTCTT
>NZ_DALYXB010000012.1:0-159380 GCF_031982545.1 Lacrimispora sp. | reverse complement strand
CAGTTGGTAGCGCAACGCATTCGTAATGCGTGGGTCGGGGGTTCGAGTCCCCCCGAAAGCTGTTGGAAAACCTCGTGTTTACGGGGTTTTTTTATTTTGATTAATTCTGTCGGCATGAAAATATCATGAATTTTTACTAATATAAATCTTTAGTGCTTTTATAGCGAGGCATAAAGCATAGAAGCACATTCCCATTACAAATAATCCAATTAATAATAAAATCAAATTAATAATACTAAAAAATAACATACCACATATTCCTCCTGCTTTCATAGAAATTGTAAAATGTGTCTATGCCAGGATAATAAAAAACCTCCCGTATTTAATGTGATTTCCAATAAGCAAAACAAAATAGTATAGCTTGCTGGTGACATTCAATCCGCGAGGTTTTTTCCTAACACTCTGAGTAATTTATATCCTTAATCTTTCTTATTCAACAATAAGTTCTTTCTTTTCAACTATTGCTGTAGCCGCTGAGCACGCCGGGCAATCACAATAGATCGCTCCTTCTGACTTGATTTTTTTTGCATGACCTGCAATATTCTTTGCGGTATCCTCTCCAAAAATCTGAATTCCATGATCAGATTCTGCAAAACCAATTAAAGCATCAATCGGTATAATATCCGCCTCCAGTTCTTTTATGTATCTTTTTGTTTCAGCAGCTTCTTCTTCCGTCCCAATTGCATCCAGCCATGTCTGCGCAGCAGCTTTTGCCTCCTTGCTGCAGGACGGTGCGTTGATTAATTCATGTGATTTTTCAATTGCATAATTTAATACTTCTTTATTCATTACGATGTTCCTCCTTCTTATGGATTTTAATCTATTTTACCACAAAATTTTATTTGATACAATTTATATGCGGAATTTAAATAAGATCCGCTTATGCTTTTATTTTCTTCTTTTATCCTTTTTATTGTATCTTTTACTTATTATAAAAATTCCAAACCCGACTCCTACGAAGCAGATATAAAAGAATCCCCCTCCACGCATACCTGCATCACCAGTTTTAGGCATGCTACTCAGCCAGTTCCAAAACCCTTTTCCTTTCTGGCTGGTAATCCCAAAACCTTTTAAGTCAGATTGATATTTTGCAGTTATGATACCTTTCTTCTTACCCTTTTCCAAATTGTTAAACATAATAAAATCTCCTGTTACCACTCCGTCTTCAGTCACGTAAAAAGTCAGATAAGAATCAGTCTTATGATACCCTGCTGGGGCTTTTACCTCATGTACCGTATATTTTCCAGAACAAGTGGGATGGTATGGCATTATACCGTTACCATCTGTTATCCCATTAAATACAGATTCTCCAGCTTCATTTCTAATCTCCAGTTCTGCTCCAGCTAATCTTTTCATTGTTTCAGCATCAGCCTTTTTAATTATTACTTCCGGTGAAAGGTAATTAACAACTGATAAAGTGCTGTTTTCTGATATTTCACCATTCTGGATCGTAAAGGTATATGTATGGTCTGTTGCAAGATAACCGGGAGCTGTTTTCGTCTCTTTATAGCTATAGGTACCATTTTCCGGTATGGCAAAGTCTGCATACCCATTCTTATCAGTTTTTACTAACAGTTGCAGCTTACCATTTGACTGATAAATGGAAAATTCCACGTTTTCAATGCCATTTCCTGTTTTTGCATCAAACTTCCTGATATTCATTTTATGCGGGCCAGTAAGCGGTTTTTCTATATCCAGCATTGTAACCTCCAGGGTTTTTGCGCCTTTTGGTACGGTAAACGATACATCTGAGGCCAGAAGATATCCATCTGGTGCACTTACCTCATGGAGATAATAAGTTCTTTCTGCCAGTAATTTACCTGTGATATCTATCGGGTCCTCTGTTGATATAAAGTCTGGTATGATTATATTTTTTTGCTGATCCAATATCTGTAACGTTGCCCCCTTTAAAATCTGACCTGATGAATTCACTTTTCTGATACGTATTTTAGTTTTATTATTTTTTATTTCAACCTGATCTACACCTCCAGTCTTGCTTACAGTAAAGGTAATATCTTCTGCACAGGCATATCCGTCTGCCGGCTTTTTTTCAATAAAACGGTAAGTTTCTCCGGCTATTAGTTTGCCAATAATTTCATGGGGCTGCTCCCCAGACATCCACTCATCTATCTGGCTTCCTTCATAATCTATTACACTCAGATGATTTCCAGGAAGTTCTTCGCTGCCCGTAATTGTCTTTTTGGAAAGAATTACATGAGTCGGTTCATCAATCATAACCACAGTATTCCTTGGCCCATTTAAACTCATTGTAAATGCCACATCTTTTGCATAGGCATAGCCGTCTGTTGGTCTTAATTCATGAAGCCAGTAGTTTTTTCCGGCAGTTAGCTGCCCTTTTATCACTTCAAATTGGCTTCCTGTTGTAAAGATTAAATCCTCACCGGCTGTTATACCATTTCCATCACGAATAGCCTTTGCAGCTGTTTTGTCCTCATTTAAGATCTGAAGCGTACTTCCGGATAATGGACGTGCTGCTTCGGAAGGAGTGCTCTTAATCTGAGACCTGGCTAGTTTTTGAATTTCTACTTCCGTTTTTTGATCTTTTATAGTGACGGTTATTGTTTCCGCTTCTTCTGGTACAGTAAATATCACGCTCTCACTGCAAGAATACCCGGCAGGGGGTTCTTCCTCAGAAAGTTCATAAGTTCTGCCGGCGATTAAAAGCCCTGTAAAAACGACTGGTTCTCCGGTTGGTGTAAATTCTTTGATCAATGTGCCAGTATCCTTTTCCCTGATAGTAAACCGCCCACCGCTTAAAAGTGCTCCTGATTCTGCATCCGTTTTTAAAATATTCACATCTGTCTTCTGATCCTCCATGACAATGGTCTCAGAAATTCCGCTCTCTTCTGCAATAAATCTGATATCTTTTTCGTAAGCGTATCCATCCGGGGAACTAATCTCTTTAAAAATATATTCTTTTCCAGGTATTACAAGTTTTGCTGGGATCTGAACCCTCTCTCCTTCCTTCGTAAATTCATAAATCATCTCATTTGTCTCTGCATCAATCATCTGATAGCAGCCTCCGGAAAGCTCCTTACCAGTATCACGATCAATCTTGGAAAAATACAGCTGCACCGTCCGGTCTTCCATATCAACGTTATCAACCATTCCTGAAGGATTTACTTCAAATCGGTACGCACCACTTAAAAGGCTATTCCCATCGCTGTAAGAGGTTGTCTCCATAAGCTTATAGCTTCCTCCTGCTGTCAGAATTTCTCGGATCGAATCATCATTTCGATTGCTTTCAAACACGTTACTTTGGAAGTTTTTCCGGATTTCTCCGGTCACAATTTTCTCTCCCGGTTCATATCCATCTGCTCCCACTTTGGTGATTTCATATCTGGTTCCAAAGGGCAGACCGGAAAAGGTAATAAATTCATCTCCGGTAAGGGTAATATCTCCCTCGCCCTTGATTCTCCCTGTTTCAGAACCGGTGAATGCCTGGTAGCCAATTAGGTCCACTCCTGCTTGATCTGTGAATTTCACATGATAGGTAAATGGATCTGTCTGACTCTTTCCGGTTCCCGTCAGCTTATTGATAATACTAACTGAACCGTCCGGAACAATTGGGTTCCACAGACTGGTGGTCTTTGTGACCGCTCCGACTGTCGTAATAAAGTTTGCTTTCGCTTCCGTCCCTGTTTCGCCACTAACCACGACCACCACATCCACATTTCCGCTTTCGTGGGGGGCTACATCAGAAAAATTCCAGGTTACGGCTCCGTTTAATTCCACTCCATATGAGGTAGATCGTAGATAATCAAGTCCTTGTGAAAGCACCGCTTTTACCTTTATATCTGCCGGGTAATTGTATGGATTGGTATAGAAAATTGTGTATTTCATGATGCTTCCTGTCTTTACTGCACTGTGATCCGCTCCAACGCTGCTTGTCACCTTGGCAATCGGACTTTCTTTCATGACCGGATTGGTTATGGTGTAATCGTGGGTATCATCACTGACGATCCAGTCTGCCAGCACATTTCCCTCAGAGTCGGTCAGTTCCTGCCTGGTCTCTAAATAAGTTCTGGAAGGCAGCGAGTAGGTTCCCTGTTCATCAAGATAGATCCGTCTGGTTTCTTTTTCGGATTTTTCTGTCTGGCCGTCTGAATACCTGGTATACTCGGTAATCTGATATAAATGCCCATCCGAGATTCCATTATTAGCAGTCAAGATAAGGCTGCTTCCCGTTCCCATGAAGGCTGGTAACTCTGTCCCGGTGTCTAAATCCTTTAAGGTGAGGTAGGTTTTTACCGGAACTCTTCCGGTTATGGTAAGGGCTTCTATGGTGCCGTTCTCACTTGCCAGTTTTAAAACACTGAAATCATTGGATACATTTAGGATTCCTGTTCCTGACTTATTTACGGTAAGGATCAGCGGCGCTGAAAGAACGTATCCGGCTGGAGCCTTTAACTCCTCCATAATATAAACCTGTCCTGCTGACAGCTTCTTTGTCAGGGTAAAACCGTTGGGTCCCGAAACGGCTGTTGCTATGGATTCTCCGTCCTTTTCATATTCGCCGTTCACCGCTACTGCCTTGTAGACGGCAAGCTCCGCTCCCTCCACCGCCATGCCGGTGTCAAAGTTTGTTTTCTTGAAGTAAATAATTGTTGGATCATTCTCAATTTCACAGGTATAAAGTATTTCATTTCCGTTACCTTTCCCATCAAATTGGAATTTCTTGATTCCTCCGGAAATCTGGTAAAAATCCGGTGGGGAGATTTCTTCTAGCGTATAGGTATAGGCTTTTATAATTCCATTGGTCTGGACTTCACCTACCGGAAGTCCGGTAAGATCTGCCACTCCATCTGGTTCAGTGACCATGTACCAGGTTTTTCCGGTCTCATTATTTGTCACTTCAAATCTTGCATGTTCCAATCCTTTCTCGGTATCGGAGGCTTTCTTTTTTATCTCCAGTTTTCCAGTAGCGGGAATATTGACCACTTTATAAAATGGTATCTTTTCCGGACCTATGATGATCTTTTCGGGATCTGCTTTCTGCATATAAGCCGGTGCCTCTGTTTCCACGATGTAATAGGCTCCATAAGCGGTTTTATCAATTCGATGCGGTATTAAATCTCCTACAGAAAGTCCTGCCGGAATATCCCCATTAAACCGATCCTCTTCTGTGTAAGTTCCGTCCGATCCGGAAGTCCAAGTCTCTATTAAGTGATCTGCATCCTCTAAAAGGTTCCCGTCTGCATCTGCTCGATATAAGGCAAGTACGGCCCCGGTGACTGCATATTCTGCCGTTCCATCTGTCACTACCTTTAAAACGTTTATATACTTTTCCTCGTTTTCAAGGCTAAACCTTTGCACATCTCCGGTCTCTGTCAGGACTATTGCTTTCGGATCGGCTGCTTCAAACCCATCTGGGACCGTTTCTTCCACCAAAACGTAATTCCCGTTTTTTTTATCTCCTGTTTCTGCATTGAAGGGCAGATAATCAATCCTGTGCATTCCCTCTAAGGTGTCATAGCTTTTAATCCCCCCGTTTTCTTTATAGTTAAACTGATATTCAAAGATCAGAGGCAGCTGACCGTCTGTATCAAGGGAACCATTTTTCACGTTCCGGTAAATGGTGATCCGAATGGTTTTCCCTGTATCAGTTGTCCATGTTTCCACGATTCCCTCCCCTTTTCCTGCCTGTATGATTCCGGTAAGGGTAGCGGTCCGCTCTCCGCCCTTGGTGTACCAGGTAAAGAAGGTTAATTCCTGTCCTTTTTCTTTGTAGGCAGCTTCGAAATCCGTAACAAAGCTAGACTGGTTATCTGATAGTCCCAGAAGCGCTTTTAATCGTTCCATGACGTTGGAGCTGATTTCTGTTTCCTCCGTGTACTCTGTTAAGTCATTGGTGATCCACTGATCTACCCGTTTTGTCTGGTCATACACCGGCTTTCCATTTTCCATTAATATAGTCCCATTGCTGTCTGTTTTTGCTTCATAAAGAGCAAGCCCGGCTGCGTGATTATTGGGTAGAGAAACCTTATCTCCTTTGCTGTCCGTGTAGTACTTATAAATTTCCAGCTTTGTATGGTCATTTTTTAGATTAACCGTCTGGACTTCTCCTGTTGCTTTGATGGTTAATTCCATGGAGGAACGAACATATCCGTCTGCGGCCTCCATCTCTTCTAAGATATAATCACCGGCTGGGATTCCTTCAAAATATTTTGGGTTGCTATCCGTGATCCAATCGGCCGACACTGTAACCGGTTCATTATCCGAGGTACGTTCCACGGTCCATTTTGCTGGTGTAGTTTCTGCTTTCACCAGATAATATCCTTTCGGGTAGTTGTTACTGTCTGTGGTATAGATCCTTTTCGCTTTATAGAGTACCAAGTGCACCCTGGATACCTGGTTGTAGCTGTAGGCTCCCTTTGGCTCAATGACTGTTAATCCAGACTGGTAGTCACTGATCACGTTCAATATCTGTTTGTCAGCTGCATCGGTTTTGGCAATTTCTACCTTAATCTTTTCATCTTCCATTCCGGTTTTCTGGACATCTTTGGTCTCTGTCACGGTGATTCCCTCCGGAATCCCTTTGACATAACCGGAGGGAGCTGATACCTCCTCCATAATGTAAGTTCCTGGAATCACTCTTTTTAACATATCTGCCTGTCCCACGGTTCCTTCTGACTGGAAAGGATCATTTGGATACTTCTCTCCGCTTATCCAGGTGTTTTCCATTATCCGTGACTCACCCTGCCGGTGATAGAGTTTCTTATCGTCCGTGGTGTTTTCTTCCTCTCCGATATCCTCCATACCTTTCTGGTTGTCTATGTTATAGGAAGCATCGTTATAGGCATTTAGAAGATCATCATACCGATAGCGGACATAATCACCGTCAATGTCATAGACCGGATCTCCTTTTTTATAGGTCTGCCCGGATTTCTGGTAATACTCCGGAAGTCCATGGCCATTCAGAACTGGATTCACGTTTTTCGCCAGACTGCTTCCGTTATAGGTTCCTGTGATATATTCCTGATCCGTATCAGCGTGGATAGATGCAATCCGGAACGTTTTTATCTTTTCTCTGGCAATAACCGCCCCTCCCTGTGTCCGGGAGATCTTCACCGGCCATACCAGAATCTTGTTCCCTTCCTTTGTGTATGCCATTCCGGTGGTCGGATTAACATATGCATCCCTGTTTCCATCACTATCAAGATGGTACATAAGCGTACCGGAACTTAAGGTAAAGATTTTATCAATAGAACTATATTTTGCCGCCAGTAAATCTCCTCCGGTTAGTTCAAAGGTTGGCTGTCCAGCTTTGAGGATAAAAATGGATTCCCGGTTTTTTACTAATATCTTATTTCCATTCCGGTCATAGCCATAGAGCTTCCCATTAGTTCCAGTTTCGGTTGCTGTCAAGTTTCCAAGAGAGTAATAAAGAATATCGGTATCATTCCGGTCTATGGTTTCATAAGTCCATGTACCGTTTCCGGTTTCTCCTGCAAGACTTCCAGCCAGATCTTCTTTTCTTAAAAACTCCACAGTTGTCCCGGCATAGCCTTTTAATACCTTTATGGATTGAACATTATTATTTCGGTCTCTGGCCACTTCCACGCCGTTGTATCCGTAATCTCCGCTATCCCCACTCTCTGATATGGTTATGGCATCATAAAGAGTCATCTTTGCCCCAGATACAAAGCGGTTCTGATCATCATCGGTATCCAACGTTCTCTCTATCAGACCGTAACCGGCAAAAACACCATCTACATAAACCAGATTCACATCCTCCCCGGCGTCCTTTCTGGACTGAAGGGTTTCAATTGTTCCTTTGTACCAGGCATAGCCTAAGTAGGTTCCGTTTTTATAAGCGAACTCTAAATTTTCAGTTCCGTACTTCTGCTTCAATTCCAGTTCCGTCCCCTCAAGCCTGGTATCCGTTTTATAAGTCACGGTATGATTAGAATCCTTAATCTTGGATACTTCAAGGCGTACCGGAGTATTTCCTATATAGATTCTGGCGGTATCTTCTCCCTTAGTTCCAGCCTGATTTTTGTCCTCATAGATGGCTGCAGCTACCCGGCTGTCCCGGTCTCCGTCAAGATAATAGGTTGTCTGATCCGAGTAGATTTCAATGGCTACCGGCTTGGATCTTACGTATCCGGCGGGTGGTTTGATCTCACACAGGACATAAGTTCCAGCTCCAAGGGTCTGGGGTGTAACCAGATAGCCTGTATTCTGATCCTGATAAGAGGTACTTGTTAAATCTCCTTTCCTTGCCTGTAACCCGTCCCTGGTAGTCGTAAAAGCCTCAAACTGTCCGGTCCTTCTTCCCTGTTCATCTGAAAGGATTACCTGTTCTCTTTCTTCACAGACCGGGCTTCCGGCCGGAACCAACCCGCTGTAGGACTGGCCTGGCGGAATAATATTGCTGGCTCCCATTGCCTCTAAAAATTCCTTAGAGCCTCCGATCCGGGTATCTGTTTCATAAAATTTCACCTTTCCGTCTGTATTTTCACCCTCTTCTCTGGAAGCCGCATAGAGGGCAAAGAGTGCTCCATCATGGAGGATATTTTCGCCTGTTTCGGAATCCAATTTTTCAATTCGTAACCGGCTTGTATAGAAGGTGTTTTTAAACTTCCGGTAACCATAGCCTTGATAACTAGAGCTGCCATCTCCATTGGGTGCTGTGTCGGTTGTTTCATCGGCCGGTTCTGTTACACTCCACGGTACCAGCATAGAAGCGTATTTTCCGTCATAGGCGGTCTGCATACCCTTCATGGTTGTTCCTGATTCATTGGATTCCTTATTTTCCGAAACTGATCCATAATGATAGATCTTTTCGATTCCGTCCGTCTCATAAATGGCACCGTTTGCTGTACGTTTACCGTAATTTCCATTGTCGGTCAGATAATGACTGGATTCATTTCCTCCGGTTTCTGCCGGATCAACCAACGTGTTGTAGTAATCCTTGACCGGGTCAGTTTCACCCTGGGTGATGGTAAAGTGTGCTTTTCCGGAAGGATCACCAGAAGCCGATCCTGAAAGCTTTTTAAGATCCAAACCATAGGGATAGATTTCATAATTCCCCAGGTAATTATGTCCACGAATTACATACTTTCTTAAATCCTCTGCTTCCCCCAGCCATTCTTCATTAAAACGAATATGGTATTTTGCAGAAAGCTGTGAGGCCGTATCTGACAATTTGTAATTGTAATAGCGGCTTAATATCTCTGGTGTCTGGTCTGATCCGGACTTACCTCCCTCGTAGACCGCTGGAAGTTCAATTTCTTTTGGTGCATCGGTTTTATAATGTTTATTAAAAAGATCCCCTAAGTCTTTGTTAAAGGGCTGCTGTTCCACGGTCACATAAGTGCCGTAAGGGAGGTATTCCGATATTCCGTAGCAGTAACCAGCTCCATCATCTTCTAAATCTACACTCAACGTTGTATTGTCTTTGTCCTTTCCTCCGTCTGCCTCACTGTCCCAAGCAATGGAATAAATCTCATCAAAGTCATAAGTGAAAAATGGTTTTAAGTAGTTCTCAGCTTTTTTTATGGCACTGGCTAGAGCCTGATCGTAAATCTGATCTGGGTAGCTTTCATTTCCTGTAGCGCTCTCGGTTTCTTCTGCCTGGTTTTCTTTTACCAGTTTTGCCACTTCCGTCTCTAAATACCACGTAATGGCAAATTGCCGGACGTGATCGGAACGGAGTGCATTATCTTTTGCGGTATCCAAGGTATTGATCCTATTTTCAATATCCGGATTGTTATGTAAGGCTGGATATACTTTTTCCCCTCCGGTTATTCCAAAAAGGAGCTTTTTAATAAAAGCAAATAGTTTGAAAGAACTACTATTATTCTCTGTCCGATCCCATTGGTCTTCATTGGCCACTTTTATCGCATCAAAGAACTTATCATAGCGATAACCGCCTTTTCCACTTTCAAGAACAGCCGTATAACCTGGGTTTTGGTCTGCATTGATAAGATTATTGGCATAACTGTAAAGTTCCGTGTTGACTATGGCTGCATTGTTGGAATCCTTTGATAACGGGCTTGTCTGATAATCAACTCTGGTATAAAGCTTCTGTACCTTTTCCGGGAACTTGTCCCGATAGGCATTAATATCCACGGTGTTTCCATTCCGATCTTGCCAAATCACGGTTCCATCCTCTGCCCGGTAAAGCCGTTCTAAGTTTGTCTTTAAGTAAGTCTTAAAGCGGAAGTTTTTTATATATGCTGCATTCGTTCTAGTTCCACCACCACTTTCAGTGAAATGATCCTTATGGCCGGTTGCTGCATAGGTGTTATTGTCGTATGTCCCGTCTGTATTTACCTCTATGTCCTTTGCAATTTTTACCTTTTGCACGATGGGCCGTTCTACAGCGGAAATGCTGTTGTTACGGGTTCCTCCATCTGCATACAGCTGATTCTTATCATAGCGGAGCGTAACTGCTTCGATATAGGTTCCGGTACCTGAAAGGTTTGGAGATACAGAAATGTTTCCATAATAGAGAGCATATTCTTGGGGTGTGGTATAGGTTCCGGAAATCAGATCATAACTATAAGTGATCTTGTAGTCTGTTGTCTCCGTCCCCTCACTACCCTGTACTTTAATGGAATAGCCCTTTCCGTCATATACGGCATCTACTGGTGTATCTATGTCCTTTAAATCATATCCGGGGCTTACCTGGACTTCCTTTTCTATCAAGATGGTCTTAATACTTCCATCGCTATTCCG
Source organism: Lacrimispora sp. (assembly GCF_031982545.1). Taxonomy (GTDB): domain Bacteria; phylum Bacillota; class Clostridia; order Lachnospirales; family Lachnospiraceae; genus Lacrimispora. Next base: position 148,673 of record NZ_DALYXB010000012.1, on the reverse strand, counting down.
GATTGGTTCTCCTTTTGCATAGACCCAATAGGTATGAGCTGGATTTTCATTTACCGTAAGAGTAGTTAAATCATCCGGATAATCTGACTTTGTTTGTGACAGTGTTCTGCTTTTTACTTTTGCGTAGGTGATAAATCCATTGGCGTTTTCGGTATAGTCCTCCAGCTGATCCAGTTTGTAGGGTACATAGAGATAGCCAGATACCGTTGTCCCATTTATTTCATACTGGATATCCATTTTAATATAAACTAACTTTAATGCCTCATCGTATAAACTGGAGGCAATGGTACTTCCCACCCGGTAGGAATAGCGGATCACTGCATCTCCATCCGTGATTTCCTCAATTCGTAAGCAGTTAAAAACAGAAAGCCCGGCTTCCTCCATGCCTTCATACAAACTTTTCGCCTGTTCCTCAAAGGTATCTCCCTCCACGGGAACTAACATCCAAGGTACTCCCTCATCTGGTTCCTTAAAGGAGGCTTTCTTTAGAGCTTCATTGGCCTCCTCCATCAAGTCCTCTGTATTCTTCTTATTTTCAAAGGTAGGAATAGTATAACGCAGAGCATTGGAAGGACGGACTGCGGTATAGTCATACTCCGGATCGGACACCTTGGTGACAACGGCTATTTCTCCGTTTGGCAAAGAAATGGTATCCCCAACGTTTGCTTCCACATAGGAACCATTTATAACAACCCTAGCTCCCTCTTCTTCTGTTATGGCATTTTCACTGGTATAAACATACTCTGTATGGGTTCCATTCGGATCTTCCACTACCTTGCTTTCTGTACGGTAAAATGAAGCTCCTTCTGGAATGTTATTTGCATAAATCTGATAACCATTTGTGGCACCACTGCTATTTACCGTAAAAGTGTTTGCTTTCTTCTCCCGGTTAATATCCAAGATATTGGCAGAAACCGTTCCTTCTGCTGACGGACTTCCTCCGTTTTGGAACGCTTCCCGGTTAGAAACAGATGCATCTTTACCATACACGGAAAGTTCGTAGCCCTCTGATCTGGTCAGTTCTTTTATGTAGTACTGGGTTCCGTCTGCATTGACGATTAAGGGGCGCCCGATCCAGCAGTTTCCGTTTAAACTTTCATTGTTCTCAATTGGATAGGAATGGCTGCTCTCTCCGGTACCGTCCCGTCCCTGATTGGAGGATAGCTTTTCATAACCGGAAGCCGTTTCATTCCGGCTGTCAGTTAAGGAAATACTACTGCCATGTGAGGTATGGCCGATAAAGCGTTCTGCATCGGATTCTTTTCCTATTGCAGCTGCCATTCCGATATATAGGTTTCTTGGTGCATTATCTGCCCAGCTATTGGATGTTTTTTCAATAGTTCCGGTCTGGTAATTAAAGGTATAACCCGGTGCCTGGGTAATGGAAAGGAAGCTGGCATCCCCGTTTCGGTCCGTTGTGGCTATTGATATTAAATCGTCCTTTTGAAATACCACACCGGAATGTCCGTCTGGATGGGGAATATCGGCTGCAGCAAACAGCCCGTATACAGCTCCTTCTAAGGTTCCATCCCCCTGTGCATCTCCGTAGGCATCATATGAACCATTTTCCCCTGACTTTAAATCCATGTCCTTTTTATTAAAGTGAACATCTCCTTCCGTCCGGTGGTCATAAACGGTAAAAGTCCAGTCTTTAATAGAGGAAGAGAGAGGTGAAAGACGGTCAGTGTCTGTAGATTCTGGCAGGGAATAAAGAGAACTATTGCTTCCGGAATCCTCATCAGAGGAAGCAGCTGGGGAGAAAAGTGAAACTACTTTTGATGCCGCAAATTTCATACCTGTGACAACTTTTTTCAAAAGTCCAGTTAAAGTTACTTCCCCGTAAACAGCCTTTGCATGGGAATCGGTCGCTATCTTTTTCTTTATCGTTTCTAAAGTGGGAGCTGTTGTTTCGGTCTCTATCTCTACCTTGGTTACTACCTCTTCGGTGGGTCCTGCTATAGTTTCAGACGCTTCCACACTTATTTCTGTAACCTCTTCCAACTCCTCTGGGCTTTCAGCCTCTATGGGATCTGTTGTTTCTTCCCTAGTATCTGTTTGTGCTTCAGCCTCTGTTTCGGCTTCTTTTTCAGCTTCTGTCACAATTTCTATTTCTATTATAACTTCCGAATGTGTTTCTTCCGGTTCCTCTGTCACAGTCGCTGTCACTTCGGTTTCCGGTTCACTTAATTCCTCATGATTGGAGACTTCTGCATCCTTGTAATGTGTTTCAGACTCAGACAGGATAAATTTCTGATCCGTACCGTCTAAATGATCCAGTGATCCTAAACTGACAAACTGGATTTCCTGGGACTGTAATGGTTTTAAACTAAATGTACTGGCTGTTAAACTGTCACTTTCAAAATCAGAATCACTGCTACTGCCCTCGTGATCAAGTCCGGAAGATTGATAGTCCTTATATTCACTTGACGTAACTGTTCTCCATTCCAGAGGAATATCATCCGGGTGGTTTCCATGAAGAGAGTAACCGGGAGCCGGGAGAAGTTCTTTTGCGGAATATTGATATTTTAAAGAAATAAACTCTTTATAAAACTCATCCTGGTCCTCTTCCAATGCCTTTTTCTGAGTTTGCCCAGTGGGGTCAATCGCATGAAAGAAGCCTCCTTCCTCTACCAGATCCTCGCATTCCTTTACTCCTTCCAGCCAGTTTGCCCAGGCACTGTCATGCAGCTCCTGATTGGCTTCTTCTACTGCTTCAATTTCATCTTCATTGGAATCCCCAGTTTCTTCATCTACTTCCAGTTCAGGAACTTCCTCATACTCAATAACGGGGGCTGGATGCCCACTGCAATACCCCTTTAAGTAAATATAGTTTCTGGAATCCGAATGGGCGGTCTTACTATGAATGTTTCCTCTGGAATCTACGTAGTGAAGAACACCATCCGAATCTGTAATATGCTCATCTGCATTGCACGGATCTTTTTCCGGATCATCCCAGGTTTCAAACTGGGAACCAGAAGAATTCCCCTGATTATAACGGTTTGCTTCGGAATCATTAAGACCAGTATCCCCGCTGTAATTTAAAGAAATCCTTGCATCATCACTCCCCTGATCTTCTTCCCAAGAGGCATCGGTTAAAGAACCTAAGTTAGAGGAATAATCTCCTGCTCTTCTTAAATCTAAATCTGTATTTTCAAGCTGGGAGTCATTAAACTTCTCCAAGATATCCCAGTGGGTATTTGCAAGGGGCTTTCCGGTTTCGGAGTCAAAGGTGTTAAGACCTACGTTATAGCTGGCACCGAAACCTTCTGTATGTTTGTACCGCTGAACCTCTGCTTTTCTGGCAGAACCAACACGGACATGGACTTCTAAGTCTTTATCCATCTTGGCAGCAAAGTAGGTTTGTGATTTGTCAAAGGCATATGTTGAACCATTTAAATCAGTGGAATCTTGCGTATAGAATTTAAATGTAGCAAGCTGCGCTGAACCCAAATCCTTGGCCAGTTCTGTTCCCACCTGGCCTGGATTTGGCCAGTATAATGTCGCGATTCCCTTCTCATCATCTGGTACTTCGCCTGTCTGTGAGGTAAATACAAGTCCTGCATCGGCGGGACCGTTAAACGTCCAGTCTCCATAAAGATCCTTTGCAGCCAGATGCTGATAATAATCTTTTACTGCATCATTGGAATATGGAATTGTGATCATATAAGTATCCGAAGAATGATCCATCTTGGCATAGTAAACGGTTTCTTCTGCATCCACGTCAAACTGTTTTGTAATCGTCGCAGCTCCCCAGACATTACTGAACATCCACTCTGCATTGTTGTTACAGCCTCTTGCCTTAAAATTATCTGGTATCTGGGTATTGGTTAACTGATTATAAACGGAAGAATCTCCCACGGTATTTGGATTCATTTGCTTTAGTACAGACTTATAATCCGCACTTTCACGGAACAATTCCAAGTCCGTTTTCCAATCGCCGGTAAATTCACACTTGTTAGCCGCAATCCAGTTAATAGTGGCGGCGACAATATATTTGGCTGTTCCGGTATTGGTATCGTTACAGGCAGCAATACTATCGTTGCGCCCCATATAGCTTGCGTAGACATTCATAAGAAAATTAAATTTCTTTAATTCTGGTATCTTTGAATTATCACCAGCTGGAAACTCTTCTGGCATGTTATTATTTTTTATACTCCAATATTTTTGTAAGAATGCCTGGCTTCCAAGACCTATTTTAGAACTTACAGTATGACCAGCTACGCAGTAAATAAATGACTTATCAAACTCATCATAATCACTTTCACTTGACTGATTGCTCTTTACCAGATACTGCTTCGCTCCTGCCGGAAAATTACCTTCTACTACAGCTGCTCCTAAGTGAAAGTCCTTTGTCTCGTACATTAATCCTGTCGGTGTGTATTCCCTAGTGTTATCAGCACTATATATACTAGGATTCCATGATGCCCACGCTGATGGTTCTATAGTTTGTGCGTAGTCTGCAAAGGATATCATATTTTCAGGAAAGTAAGTTAAGAAGGTCATCACCGCAAGAATTATCGCCATAAGACCGGCTGTTTTTCTTTTTATATCAAACCTTTGTATCCCTTTTTTCATTTTTTCTCCTCTATTTGCAATAAAAAAGACCACCGATTATGTATCAACCGATAGTCTTAAAATATAATTTTCTATTAAATTAGTCTAAAAAAATGGATTAGATCTGTCATTTTTATGTTGCTCACTTGTTTCCTGATCATAAACCAGGTATCCTATCGAAAAATCAACATACCCATGCCAAGGTGTTATTGCGTCAGGATCTTTTGTTTTTACCTTTCCATCAAGCATTAACTGACCAAGTCCATTAACCTGATATCCATCTGGGGTAATAGTATTGGTATACAGATAGCCATACTCATTGAAACAGTAAGCATACTTTAACCCTTCCTGAGTTCCGTCTGGAGCCGTCATTAACCATCTCCACACACATGTACCATTAGTCCCGGACCTGGTTCCATACCAATAATTACTAATTCCATTTTCACTCAACATCTTTGCTGTATCTTGGTGCCATGTGTTTTGTTCATAAGTTTGAGCATTGTTGTATTCAATCAATCCTAATTCTGACCCATAAGAATATATATGACCTTTTGCATTTATAACTATTCCATTCTCATCTGTTCTTGTTCCGCCAGCAAATTCTGCATTTTTCATTATATTTCCATGTAAATCTTTAACATAATACGTATAGGAATCTTTCTTTATAGCCGTGCCAGAATAAAAGCTAAAATCTTTATTCTCCCACTCATTCGTTGTATACCCAGCTGAAAGTTTATCCTGAGTCCAGATAATTTCCGCAAATGCCGGTGTTGCCATAATTATTGAAAACGCTGCTGATAATATTGCCCCTAATAATCTCTTTTTCATCTCAATTCCTCCCTTTTTATCTAAAACTATTAACTATAAGGTTAGCCCATAATAGGTTATTATTGTTTTGTTGTTTCTTCAAAACCTCATTCATTTTATTTTCCATTCTCCAACGATGTAATTGTTACTCATAAAGATTTAACGCTTCCTTCATTATATCTGTCCTCCCACATTCGATTACTTCTGTAAGATAAGATTTAGCTAAAGGATAAAGATATTTACTATTTCCCCTTAAATATTAATAAATATTTTATTATTTATTATATACAACTTTGAAAACGGGTAATTCTTCCATATCCTTAATGATCCTATTCATCTTTCTATAGATATAACTTGATTTCTGTTTTGCTCCACAATGTTGACAAACATTTACAAGATACTTGCTGATTCTCTCAGGAAACAATTTAAACATCATATTATCCAACCCCTCATCTGAACCAAACACTTTGATTGGATAATATTCAATTGTGGGATAACGAATGTGGCGCATTTCACTCTCCAACGACTTGTTTTCATCTAACCTTTTTTTATCCCATGGATAAATCAAATTTTCTCCAGTTCCATCATCATACTTTGCATATGTTAAAATTTCCGTTTTTTCTCTACAAGTATGGCATGTTCGTATCATTGAATATATATAAATTTGATTCTTTCCTTTAACCTCAGATCTTTTAGGCTTCAAATATTCTTTTTTAAAAGCCTTAGCATTCTGTTCCCCATATGCTTGTTGGTTTATTCCTGATTCACTCTCAATCATTTGGAAAACAGGCAACGCTTCCATCTTCTGAATGGCTTTATTTACCCACTCATATATAAAATACTCTCCCTGTTTAGCACCACAATACTGACAGATATTCATTGGATATCTTCTCTTTTGAGTACCGCTGTATTTTGTCTGAATTTTTTCAGGAAACTTTTTAAGCATCAATTCATCAATTTCCTTATCAGACCCAATAACTTTTATTGGATAATATTCAATACTTGGATTTTCCATATGATACATTTCGGCTTCTGGCAATTTATTTTTGTTCAGTCTGTTTTTATCCCATGGATAAACCATATCTTCATCAGTTCCATCATCAAACTTTATATAGGTTAGAATCTCTGTGATCTTTCCACATTTTGAAGAATAACATTTTCTTTTAAACGAATACACAGGTATTAGATTCTTTTTATCATTACACTGGATTTTAGGTTCTACTTTCTCATCTTTTAAAATTTCAATATTTTTTTCATCATATTGATATTCTTTACCATTTTCGGTAAACTGAATATGAATCTTCTTTTCTATCTTATAAGCCTCTCCTATTTCACCAGTCTTTTTATTTAAAAATTTAATCATACTCTTTCCCCTTAAATCTCAAATTTGACATCTCTGCAAATTCGTGCTATTCTAAAGATACAAAAGGAGCCAACTCCACAGAGTGGCTTTTAAAATGTTTAATTATCTTTTAAAAATAACCATACCACTTTGGTCGGCGGGGTGGTTATTTTTTTGTACCTTTGTTATTGTGCTTCACATATGTAAATATTGCAACGATCAACGCTGCAATATTTATGATTACCATAAATTCCTCGTAAGTGTTCACAATTACCACCTCCTTTCGGAGATGGTAACCACTCAGCATATTTACTACCGTAATAACTATAACATATTATGGGGAAATTTTCAAAATTTTGATTAATTTGTTACTAAAATTATCAAATTAAAAAGTTAGATGTTAACGAACGGAACTCAGTTCCGTTCATATCAGTTAATCGCCCACAAGAGGATTTATAATATACCAAGGCCTTATCTATTAATGTGCAATTGGGATTTTATAGCTTCTTATAAAACTTGAGAGAAATTAATATCATGCTCCAAAGCAACAGCATTTAGCCAAGCCGGAAGTGTTACAGTACGATTAACAGATCGATTGATCCGTGCCATACGAATGGAAGGCATATAAACATCAATCAATACTACTCTTTCATTTTCATGAACTTCTACTTGTGATAGTGGCGTTGGATCTGGAATATCCTCCTCATCCTCCTCTAATCCATAAAGGACACAACCAAGTAAATCCCTTGCTGAAAGAAAAGCATCATCATCATCGTTTCCACTAGTAGCGCAATCCAGATCAGGAAATACAACTGCAATTTCCATTCCTGGTTCATAAGTAAAAATAGCAGGATAAAAATAGCGTTCTGTTTTTTTCATAGTAAAAGGGTTCCTCTTTCTATAAATCGTGAACGGAACTGAGTTCTGTTCACAATACTACGGAACTATTAGGACAGATTTTGATAATGGGTTCGGCATTGAATGATTTCAATCTTGCCACCATTAATTTGATATACCAGACGATTTGCTTCATCAATTCTGCGACTCCAATATCCCTGCATATTTCCTTTTAAGGGCTCCGGCTTACCAATACCAGAATACCCATTTCTATCGATATCCTGTATTAATAAATTGATACGCTTAAGGGTTTTTCTATTCTGGGTTTGCCAATATAGATAATCTTCCCAAGCCTCCTCATCCCATATTTTTATCATTCGTCCACCTCAATGACATCATGAATTTTCCCTTCGCCTTTTTCCATTCTTTCTTTTGCTGCCAACAAATGAGTCTGATTCTCTACTGAATAAAATGGATCTGCCTGTACCGTAAATGGTATGCCATTGGAACGAATCACCTGTTTCAAAAAAATATTAATTGCTGTGCTGGTATTTATACCAAGCTCTTCAAAAATCATTTCACTCTGCTTTTTAAGCTCATCATCTACTCTAACATTAATACTGGCCATATCTCGCCCTCCTTTATATGCATCCATTATACCACTTTTGTATTTCAATTGCAATACAAGGTATTACATCCTTTTGTAATACGTTGTGGATTTAAATATAATCGGAGTTAATCATGCCCGGTTAGGATTTACTTTTAATGAGATAGTATATCACCTTTCCATGTATTGATCTCTTCTTCTAAAAGTAAGTTATAGCCTCCTATTATGAGCGTAATTGAGTTTCGCTCATGCCACAAGTGGCCTAAATTCTTTTCTATCGGTTAAACATACTCGGTTGTCAATGTACAAGTATCTTTCAGTTTTTAAGTGACGACATTTTTAGGCTTTTTTATTATTGTTTTCACTAAATGGCCTGGCATGTCAACATACTCTCCTATATTTAGTAAAACTCCTATAAATTTATCATTTGTCCCTATCACGATTCCGTATTTAATTTTATTTTCTAACGTCACCGATCCCGGAGTATTTTTGTTTTTTCTTTAGTAGTTAATTTCATACGCGCTCCTAAGAATTAAATGGAAGCCCTTTGTCTTCGACACCATTAAGGAGTTTCATTTTTCCGTTATCTTCATAAAATAAAAAATAATTATGGTAATTATGCCAAGTGCGATCCCTTCACTGAATGTCATGAACTGCCATCTAATATTCTCATTACAAAAACAGAAAATTAGTAATATAGAAATGAGGCAGATAAATATCGTGATTGGAATAACCGCTATTACTCTTACGCACTTTTTCATCATGATTGTATCCACTGACCTTTCTCATTAACTACATATCCATCCGGTGTCGTGGTATTGGTAATTAACTTTCCCTTTGTCCCATCAGAGACTGGGTTAAAGTAATACCATATTCCGTCCACATTTTGCCAGCCAGTAAGCATCTGTCCCTGGGTTCCATCCGAAGCCATCTTTAGGTAAAAAATATTCCCATCTTCATCTGTCTGCCAGCCGGTCACCATGAATCCAGCCTTATCGAACCGGAACCATGAAGCCTTTTCCTGTTTTTCCGTAGCAAATGGGTTACTTATGTATGCCCATTCATCGGTATAAGTTCGGTCGGAAGCAAAAATCCATTTCCCATTTCCAGTCTGAGTCCATGTGCCGGCGATTGCACCAGAGGGAGCTGCCGGTCCTTTGATATTTCCTGCAGCCATTACTCCTACGGATCGGCTTCCACCGCCGCCACCGCCACCACCAGAGCTGCCTCCGGAAGTGGTGTTATCAATGACTTTTAAGTTCAGTCTTACCTGTACTGGATCAGAGAGTGTTCCATCGCTACTTTCTGCATAGATAAAAGCGTTTGTACTTCCGGAATACTGTGATTTTCCAATGATCTGGTTCATCCAGCCAGCGATTATTTCCTGCTTTTCATTGATTGCCACAGCCTTTACATTTCCATCTGCATCTACAGAAAGGATTCCTGCATCAGAAGATCGCCACTGGATTTTCTTATTCCCTCTATTTTCTGGATAAACAGAAGCAGAAAATTTCTTTCCCTCCAATCCACTCCAGGAATAAGCTGGGCTGTTCCTTCTTCCTGTTTTGGTAAGGACAATATCAAAGGTTTCACTGTCCCGGTCTGCTACCAGACATTCTGCCTGGAACGTAATCTTTACCTGACAAGTCGCTGCTTTCTTTCCGTCTCTTGTAGTGGCTGTAATCTCCACATTCTTTTCACCCTGGTATGGAGCTTTGTAAAGTGCCTCATTGATCCAGGCAGCACCATCAACTGGCATTACATTTCCCTGCTCATCAACAGATAATGCTTTCGGATCAGAGGAAGTCCAGATTACAGTCCGGTCATAGGGCTTATGTTCCATTGACTCATCAAGATTTGGAAAAACCGTTGCAGACAGTTTCTTTGCAATAAATCCTTTCTTATCTGTAATCTGTGAATGGATATTTCCAGCCATCTGATAGCCAAGATCATAGGATAGTTCTGTTTGATTCATGATAATTCCTTCTGGGACTACTCTGGTCTGGTCATCCGTTACAAAGTTGATAGTTACCTGGCAGACAGCGGAAGCTTTATTCCCCAACTTGTCTTTCCCATCAACGGTAATAACTACATCCCGGCTTCCGCTTCCTGATACTTTGGCATATGGATCATTGCTTTTGATTCCAATGTCGGTAGCTATGATGTTACGTATCCAAGCGGCATCCTTAAAAGCGCTGACCGATGCTTCCCGGTATGCCTCATTATCCTGCGACACTTGCACGACTGCCGGATCGGAACTGGTCCATACCACCTCATCCTTAGAAAAAAAGTCTGGGGTGAACGTTGCCGTTAAGGACTGAGGAGCTGTTACTGTAATTATTTCCTGTGGATTGATCCGATCCCCAGTCAGAGTCCTTTTGACCGTATAGGTAAGCGCCTGTTTATCAAGAGCTGCGCCTTCCGTGGCTACTAAGGTATTGTCAATGATCTGGAAGGTGACATTGATCCGGCTGTTGGCGGTACAAGGCTTTCCTTCAAAGGAAGTGGAGGGTCTGGTCTGTGCTGTTAAAACTGCAACTCCACCATTTTGGTGTCCAGCTCCGTAAATTGTATTTGGAATCTTATACTGGTAGTTCTCATCTGCCTGTTTCTTTTCTGCATCCGCTATAATGGTTTGAAAGAAGGAGGAGGAAAGATTGACTGCCAAGCTTGCTGACTGTGAAGTGTATCCGTCAGCTTCCTCATCATCGTTCTTTGCCAGAGTGATGAGCTGAGGATCATCAATGCTCCACTTTACCCGGTTGTCTGCTACGTCATTGTTGGCATCAATTACAGCCTTGATGTTTACCGACTGAACTTCAGTTCCTTTTTCTAATACACCGTTGATATACCGGGCGATCAGCTTTCCTTCTTTGTTCTTAATCTCTGTAGTTATTACCGGATTCTTCCGGTTTCCGGTCCTTGTCTGAATGACGGCAAAAGTATAGCTTTCCGGATCTACCTTTACGGATACTGCCACTTTCTTATAAAGGACGGAAAGGGTGATGTTATCTTCTGGCATGGTAAAGGTATAGGCATGGCTGCTGTCAGAATAGGTACTATTCTTTTTTATACCCTTGCTATTTACATAGAAAGGAGAGCCTTCAATCTGAAACTTTTCTGTATCGGTATTGTTTGGTGCTGTTGTTACGGTGACTACGGCACCAGCTGCAATGGCTCCCCGGTTCTCTTTATCCATGGGTTTGGAATACTGGGAACTTCCACGAGCTTCTAAGGTGGCAATGTCATAATAGTTCTGGCCGTTTGCTATGGTATCAATCTGATTGACATTTAATAGATACCCTCTTACGGGTCTACCCAAAGAATCCGGAGCAAAGTGATCCAGGATATAATCTCCAGACTCCTCATCAAGAACGGTCAGAATACCTTTTTCCAGTTCTTCATAAAAGTACTGATCCGATATAGTCTTTTGTACTCCACCCTGAACCAGAGTATAGTATAGATCTCCCGTGTGCCAGTAACCGATATGGGCAGCGTAGGTATAATCGTTATCATCTATGATTTCTGAACCGCAGACATTGGCGCTTATTTTACTTTCCGTATCAGCAAACAGATACGCCACATCCTCTATGTAGTTGAAATTAGTTGCAGCTCCCTGTCTGGTTCCGATAAAGGTTCCTTCCCTTGCCATGGAGCCAAGCTGGGAGTTTCCAATGGTTCCCGCAAAACGTGCCACTTTTATTTTCCCGGCTGCATACTTTCCTGTAATTCCTCCAATGGCATCAGAGTGATAACCTCCAATGGTTCCGCTTACATAGGTGTTAAATACATTTGAAGCGTTCTGATAACCAACAATACCTCCAATGTATCCGGTTCCCTGAATTCTTGCAGTAGTTCCTGTGCCGGTGGATACCTCGCAGTCAACGATAGAGGAATTGGAAGCAACCCCGGCGATTCCACCGGCATAAATGATTTCACTTCCTCCTTTTGCATCAATCATGACTTTTTCACAGGTGGAATTTTCAATGACAGTACCACTGATCTCTCCTGCAATTCCTCCAGAAATACCGGTGGAGCTGATGTCAGCATTTTTTACAGTCACGTTTCGGATCTCACTGTTTTCTGCATATCCTGCCACCACACCAGTCCGGTCATTTCCTTTTATGGAGCTGCTGTCCGGAATTATGGTCAGGTCATGGATGTTTGCATTGGATACCGATCCAAAGAGTCCTACGTTGTTATAACCGGCAAAGGAAGCCAGTTTTAAGTTCTTAATGGTCTTTCCGTTTCCATCAAAGAAACCATTAAATGTGTGAGAAACGTCCCCAGCCTTTTCAGAAGAGTCCTGATAAAAGCCGATAGGAATCCAGTCCACTCCCTGAAGATCAATATTCGCACCCAGAGCAAAGTAACATCCGGAATAATCTCCAGCATATTTGGCTCCCTCCGCATCCGGCACCATCATACCCATGGCCGTAAGCTCGGATATTCCCATAAGCTGCTCCCGGTTTTTGATCAGGTATGGCTTTTCTTCCGTTCCCTCTCCCTGGCTTCCACTAAGGAATTCAAAGCTGGTCTTTCCTGACCAGGAATCCCAGATATCTCCCAAAGAACTGGAAGAGGGAACAGTAGAAAGTAGGGAAGCTGCTAAAGCTTTTTTTACATCCGTAAAAGTAGGTTCTACTACTTCAGATGGTGTGGCAATATTAACCGGTTCCGTTGCCGGAACTTTAATCGGATCTGGGTCTACAGATGGAATCTCTTCGGGTTCTACTTCTGGCAGATCTTCTTCTACGTCCTCTTCATTAACGGGTTCTTCTACCTCTGATTCTATGTCACGGCTCGCCTCAGAAGGCGTGGCCACTTTTGAACAGGAAACTTCTGTCCCTGATTCCGCATATACTGCCCAAGGCGGTACTGCGGTAATTGTCAGGGTGGCACACATAACGTATGCCAGCCCTCTCACAAATTTTTTTCGCATTGTTCCTCCTATTTATTTTTACAAACTCCATTTTCGTCTACCATATATCCATCTGGAGTAATCTCATTTTGAAACATTGATCCATAAGGCTTACCTGGTTTTGTTGGATCATACTTCCATCCCTCTGGATTACTTCCATAATAAGTCTGTGACTCGTTTTGTTTTGTAAAGTAATACCACTTATTGTCAATGTATTGCCAGCCGGTAAGCATCTTTGTTGTACTGGGATCAAAGAAATACCTTTTATCGTCCATTGGTTCGTAATTCCAGCCAATTAGCGCAGCACCAAATCTGTCTCCAGTCTCTTTGTTAAGCTTATACCAGGTTCTTTCTCCATCCAGATACCAGTCATAATTAAGATTTCCAGATTCATTGACGTGGTACCAGTCTTTCCCATCACCAACCCACTCATTTTTGGCTACAGTACCATCTGGTTTGGTATAGGTGACTTCAAGGGGATTGTTTGGGTTGATGCTGAATGTTCCTCCGGTATCAGGTACTACTGGTTTTACAGTACTGTCAATAACCGGAATTACTGGAGCAGTTACGATTTCCTCTTCTTCCCGTTTCTCTGGCTCTGGCTTTATCGGATCCGGGTTTGTGGGTTCTGGATTTGTGGGTTCTGGATTTGTAGGTTCCGGATTTATAGGTTCCGGATCAACATTCCAACTACCGATCTTTTTATCATCATAAGTACCGATTTTCCCATCTGGACCACTCGACCAATTTTCCGTACCATTTGTCCAACTTCCATCTGGACCCGGCTTGGTGTATGTTCCATCTCCATTGTCGATATAGTAGCCGTTTCCTCCTGGCATTACATGGATCTGGCGGTCATCCCCTCCCGGCTTCCCACCGGGGCCATACACCCATGTTTCAGTTCCATTTGTCCAGTTTCCATCCGATCCTGGCTTTGTGTATGTTCTATTTCCATTGTCGATGTAGTAGCCGCTTCCTCCCGGCATTACATGGATCTGGCGATCATCCGCTCCCGGCTTCCCACCGGGGCCATACACCCATGTTTCAGTTCCATTTGTCCAGCTTCCTCCGGCTCCCGGTCTTAAGTAAGAACCATTTCCATAGTCTACGTAATAACCATTCCCTTCAGGCATAATATAAATTTGCCTGTCATCATCAGTCCCTATAATTCCATCCAATCCATACCACCAGAGTTCATCATCCGCTGTATTCCATTTACCATCTGATCCGGGTTTTCTATATGTACCATTCCCATTATCAATTAGGCCCATAGACCAGTGGCCATAATAGGTCTGATCTCCCAGTGCTGCCAGCGCGGTTTCTTTGATTCGGCTTCCTCCTGAGTTTTCCGTATACCAGCCCAGAAATACATATCCTGTTGCGTGTAATAATGGCAGATCTCCAATAGGAAGCGCATACGTTACAGTCTTATCTTGTGAATCACTTATGGAATCCAGGTTGCTCTTAAAGTGAATGGTATACTTGTTTGGTATCCATTTAGCTTTATACTCGGTATCACCAGGCTCCACACAGCTTTCGGCTGTTACCTCTTCTCCATTGTCCCTAAACCAACCTGCAAAGGTATATCCCGGTTTTTCCGGACTTGGAAGCGTTCCGATTTGCATTCCATAAGTTCCATCAATAATTTTCACCACTGGCTTACCGTCAGAATCGTTATAAATAAAGCGAATCTGATAGGTCTTTCCTTTCCAGCCTGCATGATAGGTCTTCTCTTCAGCATCAGAATCAGGATTAAATATAGTCTGAGAATCTACTTTCTTATTATCCTCATCGTACCAGCCCATAAAGGTATATCCGTTTTCATCTGGTACCGGAAGATTCCCAAATTCCTGGTCATATCTAAGCCCAACGGTAAACGTCTGTATCGATTCTCCTTCCGGCTGTTCTGCCTTTGAAATAAAATGGATCTGGTATGTCTCTGGCTGCCATATGCCGTAATAAACCACATCCTTTGGCTCTGCCATGGAGTCATTTGCAACTTCCGTTCCCGTTCCATTCTTTCCCGTCCACCATCCGGTGAATTTCCAACCGTAAATTTCTGGCATAGGGAGGATTCCAAGTCTGGTATCAAAGGTGTGTTCTTCTATTGATGTTTTCCCGTGCCACCTTACATGATCCGGATCAAAAGTAACCCTGTATGTATTTGGTGACCAGTGAGCGAACAATTTAACATTGGCTGCTGGCATCTGATTTCCGCTGTAGGAATAGCTGCTTCCTCCTGAGGCGCTGTTATACCAGCCATCAAAGCTATATCCTGGCCGACTCACTAAATCTCTTCCGTCCTTAAGTGCCTGATCAAAGGATTGGTTAAAGGAAAGTACCTGCTCTCTCCTGGCATTTCCCGCCAGAGTCCCGCCATTGCCATCCATGGTTAATAAATATCCGTTAATGATGTACTGGGCAGTTATTTTGGTGTGATCCTGAATGTTTAAGTACGATTTATCCCAGCCCTTAAACGTATAGCCCTGCCGTTCCAGTACTTCGGGCGGTGTTGCATCAGCTCCGATAGCAACCTCCTGTTTCAATAAAGTTATTCCGTTCCAATCTTTAAAGATAACTTCACTGGAACTTCTTTCCCAGTGAGCATATGCTGTTACATCTGCATCCGGCATAAGATTTCCACTTTCAGGATATTTACTTCCCCCTGAAAGAGCTGTATACCACCCTGTAAATGTATAATAGTTTCGAGTCGCACCATTCTTTTCATTTGAAAAGATCTGATCTAAGGATTCACCAAAATTAATACTCTGGCTTTTAGTCTCCTCACCTGTCAGAGTTCCACCATTTCCATTTAATATCAGCTTATAGTTTTTGATGGTATACTGAGCAGTTATAATTGTATTTGACTGAATATTATTAGAAGACTTGTTCCAGCCAGTAAATGTATAGCCTGGTCTATCTGGGGCTTTGGGAGGCAATGCATCTTCTCCTATGGCTACTTCCTGATTGTCAATCGTAATTTCATTCCAGTCTTTATAAGTAACCTGGTAAGTTTCTTTTGCCCAAATCAAATATATTTTCAGGTCATTTGTGAGTGGAATTTTAGTAGGAAACCCTGCCTTTCTGATTCCCCCAGTTGTTGAATCAGAATATTCAAAGCCTCCAATTTTAAATCCCGCTTTTGTTGCATTGTCTGCTAGGAATTGCCTCATAAGTGTGTCTATTTCGCTAGGCGTTATGCTGTACGGTCCCTTAAATACAAAATTTTCTATTCCTGCTACACTACCTCCATCAGCGTCAACAGGTACTGTAAACGTGTTCATTTTGTATTGAGCTGTCAAGACTAAATCATGTATGACATTTGTTGTTGGATAATCCCAGCCCACAAATTCATAACCATATCTATTAGGAGCAGGTGCTTGAACACAATTCTCACCTGGTTTTATTACTTCTGAATGTAAAATATTTCCATCCCAATCCTTATACGTAACTGTAAACTTCGCCTCTTCAGGTATCCAATAAGCATAATATCTATCATCTGGCTTCGTATATGTATATGATTTTCCTAACTTATCTCCAGTCCCATTTAATCCGGTGAAATAGCCTCCGAATATGTATCCTTTTTTTTGTGGATCATTAGTCGTTAGATAACCTGTATCAATCTCAGTGCCGTAGGGCTTTACCGATATACTCCTTAATAAGATTGCATCCTCTTGAAGAAGTGTTGAGTATTGTTCATAGTAAAGAGGTTTATATGAAGATTCCATTTTAACAAAGTAAGTTTTGAAATCAGTTATATCATCTATCAACATTAAATAAGGCTTATCTTCAGGTACCCAAACACCCCATAAAACAACTTGTCCACCTTCTAATGCTATAAATCCCCTAACTTCTGAAGTTAATCCTGGAGGTAATAGAACTGAACCAGTTGTATTTATATTACTTGAAGACAGATGCCTCTTTGGAATTATTCCCTTAGAAAGATAATCAGGATAATACCCATAGACATATGGATAATTTTCAGGATTTGATACCAGTTCTCTCCACTTTGGTACATTTGAATTAAACATACTTCCCGAAGTCCAGCCCAAGAATTTATACCCAGGATATGTTGGAGTCTCTAGCATATATGTCTCCAAATTTGATGGATAATTCCATGTAACAGGGTCTATATTTTCTCTCTGCCCCAAATATTCGTTTTCTATAAATTCTCCAACTATGTCTACTACATAATCACGATAAAGTGATTGATCTACAGTTAATGCCGGCCACCCGTATATTTTTTGAATTCTACCTTGACTAGTTGAAACTGCTTTTAATGTCGTTCTTAAGGTATTTGATAAATTGAAAATATTACCCTTTTCATCCGCATAATACCAGTTCGGCTCTCTCTCCTCTTTTGACTCATTGATCAGGGCTCCATAAAAGTGATAACCCAGGTAATCTTCTGCACCAGTCAGTTTCCAGATATCATAAGAAGATGCATCCCAGTTTTTAAATCCGGTTATGTTTTTTTTGATATATTCCTCAATACTAAAGCTGTCGAAAAATAGTCTCCATGACATATCTATCCAAGCCTTTTTGTCCGGGTCGGCACTTTTAAATATGTATGGAGCTAAACTGTAATATTCCTCTTCCAAATTGACGGAGGAGGATATATATTCAACGCTTCCCGCCTGATCTGCTTCATACCAAAGTGGAAATTCCGCCTCACCATCTACATATCCATAATCCCGGTACTGAATCAATCCATTGCGATCCTCGAATTCCCAGAACCATTTCCCGGCTTTTTTTACCTGGAAATAATATTCCGGAATCTCCTCCGGCTTCACCTGGACAAACTTTCTCACGGCCTCCGAAGGGGTTGCCTTATCTCCTGGTTTCTTTGCCTCCGATGGCGTTGCCTTATCTCCCGGTTTTTTCGCCTCTGATGGGGTAGCCACCTCTTCCACCATTTCCTCTGCTTCAGATGGTGACGCAAGTACCTGCAATGCTTCTTCCATTTTTGAATTTGACATTGCAGTAAGCGCAAAAGATGGTGGTGTATATTCAACCGTGGTTACTACAATGATGGTAGCAAGGAAGAGGCAAATAACTCTTTTTGCATTTCCTTTCATATCTCTTTCTCCTTTAATTTCTCATCTTTGTATTCTTTAATCCATTGGATTTGTTCCTCATCCTCCTGTTCTTTGTTACTGAAGCATGCAACTACCACACAGGACACTGTAATGAAAATAAAAACCACAATGGATGCACAGATAAAACCAAACAATATAAAAGGCAGCATGTTCATAAATCTCTCCTATCCCTGAGGTATCGTCATAACCGGTCTGATCCCGATATTTGTCTCCCAAGCATTTACCGGCTGTATATTGCCATCTATCAGGCTAACGGCGTAAATGCCTTCTCCATACAAAAAATCTTCCAATCCGCCACCTTGAGGAGTCCGTAGATAATAGCCCTTTGAGTAAGCAGAGATCTGGGAATCCGGATTATTTGTTTCACTGCCATTGAATCTCCATAGATAATCCCGATACTTTAATGCCTCTTCCACGGACAGAATAAAGACTTTATCCTCCATAGACTGAAATAGACGATCATAACCCATTAAGCTGCTCTCTTTTAGCTGCTCATATGTTCCTCTTTCGGTTGAGCCTATGTATGATCTGGTAATTCCTGTATAGGCATTATGTAGAAATCGCGAATCTGAAGCATTGTTATGCAGCCACGCTCTCAGCTTTGAATATTTATAGTTATTGTTATTTCCAAAATTAAGCTTTTTAGATGTCCCCATAATGCCGGATCGGATCACGCTGTCACATAGAAATAAAGCTGTTTTCTGGCTGTTGTTTATGGCATCCTCATATTCCTCATCAATGCATCGGAATGAATAGGTCTTATTTCCAATGGTACGGTACTGGACATTCCCAACTCTGTAATGGACGGCTTCTGGTATTTCCAGTACTGGTTGATAACAAACGTCACAGATTCCATTTTGATCCGTATCTATATGTCCCATAGCAGGTAATATCACAGTATCCTCCTTTTTGCATTTTAAGCATTGGACGGTTTCATAACCGTTATCCATACAGGATGGTTCCACCCGGTCAATCACTTTGTAGCTGTGATTGCAGGTGTTTTCGTCATATGTTTTCTCAAACCCACACCGTAAAATGGTATATGCCTCATCAGCAATTGTTAATTTTTCCAATAAAAACTCAGATACGTTTTTAACTGCTGGGAACTTCTGACTGATAATTGCAGCATTTGGAGTATATCCCTTTGCTATTACATAAACCTCTATTCGATCTGCCCCATCTGCCATGGATACCAGGTTAAGAAGTCTCTCATTTGCTTTCGCTTGGCTTTCACTAATAAGCTGTCCGACCGATGGCCTTTCTCCTGTAATGCATTGATCTGCTTCACTGGAAACATCAAGCCAGTAATTTAATCTTTCTTTCATATCTCCATCTGAATCTGGTATTTCCGGCAAACAATCACCTTTCCGGTATTCGATATAATATTTCTGGGTACCATTTCCCTTCACTATAACACTCCATGGGCTTGGAACCAGGGAATGGTAGTAATATTGATCACTTCCCATAATTGTTTCTGGAAAATCAATAAATAGTTCCCTACCTTCCTCCGTCTTACCCTTTTGCCCTTTAAAAATCTCCCTGTCTGGCTTCCCCTCTTCAATAAACTTTAAATCCCAGTCAATTTTTCTGGCCTCAGATGGAGAAGCTGCGGTATCTTTCTCGTAATAAATATTTAATGTAATCTGATCACAGGTTAATAAAAGGGTTTCTTTCTGGCCTTTAGATATCGTATATCCTTCAATGTCCGGCTGGATCAGTTCTATTGTTTCTCCTTCATTCTCTGTTCCAGTCATAATCTGAAGAATTGTTTTATCAGCAATATCCATATACCTTATGGTATATTTGTATTGTTTAACCGGTACCTCAGGGACTTCCTTCCCACCGTTTTCATTTGGATCAGTTGGCTTTGCAGGTTGTGGCTTACTATCAGGCTTTTCACCTTTATTTTCATTCCTGGAATTGTTTGAGCTGCTGTGACCTTGGCTTCCGCCACTTCCGCCAGATCCTCCGCCACCGGAACCTCTAGAAATGGTTCTGCCTGTTGATGATGTTATTTCTACAACCGTCTGTATCCCTTTCCCCGGAATTTCAACAACACCTCCTTTGTTAACCCATGCACCGGATTCATTGACGATGTATCCGTCGGGAGTCATACCATTCTCATACATAGAACCCTGAGGCCAGCTTCCCTCATTCAAAGGAGAAAGGAAATAGCACTTTCCATCAATCCACTGCCATCCAGTCAGCATCTTTCCTTTTGTTCCATCAGAAATCGGACTGAAAAAATACCATTTATCAGAAATATGTTTCCAACCTGAGGCAATATATCCGTTTTCACTAAAGTAATACCAATTATCAGCTGCCAGCTGCCATCCATTCTTACCAGTTGTCATGCTTTCGTTATAAATCCCATTAATATCATTTTGTATACATTCTCCGTAGCTTAAAATTGGATTATATAAAAATGATAAAAGCAGACTTAATAAAGCCAGCGATTTTCTCTTTTTCATTCATACCACCAATCTTCTTTTATTTAATATTATTTAGTTATTATATCTAAGTCATATCTGCCAGTTTTATTCAGCAGACCACCTAATCTTCTCCTTTCTGTACAAATATGTTAAAATTTCTCCTTTCTATTATTTATTTAGCAGAACTAAGTTCAGTTCATACCGTATCAGGATTAAATAGTATTGCAAAAAAATTTGACTTGTATTTAATTCATTAAATCAAAAAATAGATATATATATATTTGGAATATAATAAAGAAAATGAGATACAAGAAATTAAATATGAGATATATAAAAGATTAATAATGAATAGATTAAATAAATAAAAATGTTAAATCCATAGAACATTTAAGTGAATAAAATAATTAGGGAATTAAGTTTGAATAATCTAAATAAAAACTAGAAAAACAGAATGTTAGAGACGGTTATTTCATCGAATTACATTATACCATGAATTTTATATAATACCAACATATATTTTTTAAGATATCTCCACTTTATCAAAAGTAATCATTTTATAGAACTATTTCTTCCATCACCACCATATATTATTACAAAAAGCTATTAAGGAATACTTATGAACGTAAGCATCGGAATGAAAGCTCCAGACTTTTCCGCAATGACAACATTTGGACCCATAAAATTATCTGACTACATAGGCCACTGGGTAATACTTTTCTCCCATCCTGGCGATTTTACTCCGGTCTGCACTACCGAATTTGTTGCTTTTGCTCAGGCCAATGACCAATTTGAAGCCTTAAATGCCAAATTGATCGGTTTAAGCATAGACAGCAATCCGTCCCATCTTGCCTGGGTAAACCAGATCTATCTATTGACAGGCATTCAGATTCCGTTTCCTATTATTGCAGATCGTATGGCCGAAGTGGCGGGTATGTATGGCATGATAGCACCCGATGCCTCCAAACAGGAAACTGTCCGTAATGTCTTTTTCATTGATCCTGATCAGATTATCCGGGCTATACTTGTTTATCCACTTACAAATGGCAGAAATATTTGTGAGATCATACGGCTCTTAACTGCACTTGAAACAACAGACCGCTGTAATGTTGTAACTCCGGCAAACTGGGAGCCAGGCAGTCCTGCTATGGTACCTCCCCCCCGCACTTATGACCAGATGATAGAGCGGATTAATAATCCACAGGCTCAAAACTTAAATTGCATGGACTGGTTCTGGTGTTATAAAGATAAACCCTGCTGATCCCGCTTTAACACAAAAAACCTTCAGGATTATTCCTGAAGGTTTTTATTATGACCTATCCGAGAATCGAACTCGGGTTTCCGCCGTGAGAGGGCGGCGTCTTGACCGCTTGACCAATAGGCCAGTACGAATATGATTCATACAAATCGAGGCGACAAGATTCGAACTTGCGACCTCTGCGTCCCGAACGCAGCGCTCTACCAAACTGAGCCACGCCTCGATTACGTTACGTAGTATAATATAAATTTGAGACAATGTCAACCGTATTTTCAAAATTTTTTTATTTTTTTAAAATACTGGAAAAATAACATCAGATTTCAGTTACTCTTTTAATCTTCCGCTGCAGAATAAAGAATGTTATTCCGCAGCGGAAACTGTATTATGCCAGATCAAACAGAGACAGCTGATTTGACTCGGGAAGATCCCCCAGAAGTCCCAGATCCCCCATAAGATCACAAACAGTCTTACTGACCTTCGTCCGGTTTCTGAAATCCTCTCTGGATAAGAATTTTCCATCTTTACTGGCATCTACAACCGCATCTGCTGCTTTCTCTCCCAGTCCATCGATACTGCTTAAAGACGGCATTAATTTTCCATCAATGATCTGAAAATGTCTGGCTTTTGCCTGGTAAATATTAATAGGAGTAAAATCATAACCCCTGGCGTACATTTCCTGTACAATTCGCATATCCCGAAGAGTATCCTGCTCTTTTTTAGAAAGAATATCGATCCGTTTCCTGTAATCAGCCAGATAATGCTCCAGCTTTTCTCTTCCCTGGCACATCAGTTCATAACTGAAGCCATTGGCACGGATACTGAAAAACGATGCGTAATAAGCCAGAGGATAAAACACTTTACAGTACGCGATTCTCCATGCCATCATAACATAAGCCGCCGCATGGGCTTTTGGAAACATGTATTTAATCTTTTTACAGGACCAGATATACCAGTCTGGAACCCCATGGGATGTCATCTCCTCTTCCCATTCGGGTTTCAACCCTTTTCCTTTACGTACGCTCTCCATAATAGAAAAAGATAAGCCTTCTTCCATACCCATGGAAATTAAATATATCATAATATCATCTCTGGTACATATGGCAGTCTGAATGGTAGCCTTCCCTTCCTGAATAAGGGCCTGGGCATTACCCAGCCACACATCCGTACCATGAGCAAGCCCTGCAATGCGGACAAGATCAGAGAAATATTTGGGCTGGGTGTCTATTAACATCTGCATGGCAAAATCAGTTCCAAACTCTGGTACTCCCAGCGCTCCCAGCTTACAGCCTCCGATATCTTCCGGCATAATTCCAAGGGCTGATGTGTCCTGAAAAAGTGACATGACTTCTCTGCTGTCCAGAGGAATGTCCTTTACCGGATCAAAGCCGATTAAGTCCTGAAGCATACGGATCATGGTAGGATCGTCGTGTCCCAGAATATCAAGCTTTAAAAGGTTGTGATCGATGGAGTGATAATCGAAATGGGTGGTTACCGTCATTGTGGTCATATCATTAGCCGGCCTTTGTACCGGTGTAAAGGAGTAAATCTCCTCTCCATGGGGAAGAACGATAATTCCCCCCGGATGCTGGCCAGTGGTTCGTCTCACACCCACACAGCCCTGAACAATCCGGTTAATTTCACAGTTTCTTTTTCTTACTCCATGTTCTTCGTAATAATTTTTCACATAGCCGAATGCCGTCTTGTCTGCAAGAGTACCGATGGTTCCTGCACGGAATGTCTGTCCCTTTCCAAAAATAACTTCTGTATAATCATGGGCCTTACTCTGGTATTCTCCAGAGAAATTCAGATCGATATCAGGCTCCTTGTCTCCCTTAAAACCAAGGAATGTTTCAAATGGAATATCAAAACCATCTTTTGATAATGGATGCCCGCAAACCGGACATATCTTATCTGGCATATCGCAGCCAGCCATTCCTGTAAATACCTTTACTTCTTCTGAATCAAAATCATAGTAGTGACAGTTCTCGCAGTAATAATGAGGACTGAGAGAATTAACTTCTGTAATTCCCGACATATAGGCAACGAAAGAAGATCCAACCGATCCTCTGGATCCAACCAGATAACCATCTTCGTTGGATTTCCATACCAGCTTCTGCGCAATGATATACATAACCGCAAAACCATTGGATATAATGGAATTCAACTCTCTCTCCAAACGTTCTGTAACTATCACAGGGAGATCCTGTCCATAGATGGCATGAGCTCTGTCATAACAGATTTTTCTTAAATCCTCATCTGAGTTCTCAATGACAGGTGCACATTTATCCGGCCGTACAGGTGAGATCCGTTCACACATATCCGCTATTTTTCTGGTATTCTTAATCACTACTTCTTCCGCCTTGTTAGGGCCTAAATATTCAAACTCCTGAAGCATCTCCTCTGTAGTTCTAAGATATAGGGGGGCCTGGTCATCGGAGTCTTTAAAGCCTTGTCCAGCCATAATGATCCGCCGGTAAACCTCATCCTCCGGATCAAGGAAATGAACGTCGCAGGTAGCGCAGACTGGCTTTCCAAACTGTTCCCCAAGGGTCACAATCCGCTTATTAATATCAATTAAATCCTGCTGGGTCTTTACCGTACTCTTTTCATCTCTTAACATAAATGCATTGTTACCAAGAGGCTGTATTTCCAGATAATCGTAATAGTTTACAAGTTTGGCTATTTCCGCATCCGGAACCCCCCGCAAAAGAGCCTGATATAACTCTCCCGCCTCACAGGCAGAACCAATTATCAATCCCTCTCTGTACTCATTTAAAACGCTTTTGGGAATTCTCGGTCTTCTGGCATAAAAATCGATATGAGAGCGGGAAATCAGGCGGTATAAATTAACCCTGCCCACATCATTGGCTGCAAGGATGATCACATGATAGGTGGGTAGCTTTTTAATCATATCCGCTGACATGGCACTGAGTTTGTTTAACTCATCTAACGATTCTACCCCCCGCTCTCTGAGCATTTTTACAAATGCGGCAAATATTTCTGCCGTACATCCTGCATCGTCAACCGCTCTGTGATGGTTCGCCAGGGAAATATTTAAGGCTTTGGCCACAGTGTCCAGTTTATACCTGTTTAATCTGGGAAGAAGGAGCCTGGAAAGAGCCACGGTATCAATTACCGTAGGGTTAAATTCCAGCTGAAGCTGCTTAGCATTATAAGAGATAAAGCTTACGTCAAATGAAGCATTGTGGGCGACTAAAACAGAATCTTTGCAAAACTCCAGAAACTGAGGGAGAATTACATCGATTTTGGGATGAGGAAGCACCATACTGTCATTGATTCCAGTCAACTGTTCGATTTCAAAAGGAATTGGTACATCCGGATTTACAAAAGCGCTGAATTTATCTTTAATTTTTCCATCTATTACCTTCACTGCACCAATTTCAATAATCCGGTTTCTGGACGAACTGAAACCCGTTGTCTCAATATCAAAGACCACATAGGAATCAGAAAAGGTCTGATTCCTGGAATTTTCAACCAGCTGCTTTAAATCATCAACCAGATATCCTTCCACTCCATAAATAACTTTAAATGTATCACCTTTATCAAGCGCATGGTTTGCATCCGGAAAGGACTGTACACAACCATGATCCGTAATAGCCAGCGCTGGCATCCCCCATTTTTTAGCACGTTTCACAAGATCTTTTACTTCAGAGACGCCATCCATGTCACTCATCTTTGTATGACAGTGAAGCTCCACCCGTTTCTCCAAACTGTTGTCCGATCTTTTCCCAGTAAAATCTTCTGATTTTTTAATACCCACAACAGATCCCAGAGTCAGCTCCCCATCAAACTTATCAATGGTTGTGACTCCCTTTATTTTGATGAAGGTACCTTGTACCACTGCATTTTTCAGATCATCCAGCTGTTCTTCCCTGGCAAACATCTTCACTGTAATCGTATCCGTAAAATCTGTTACATCAAAAATAATAATGGTCTTACCGCTTCTTAACTCCCTGCTGTCCGTCATAATAATCTTACCGCGAACTACGACTTCTCCGATTTCCCCGTCAATCTTTTCAATTTCCATGGTTTCTTCTTCAAAATCTCTGCCATACAAAACATCCGGGTTATCAGAACGGCGCCCATTATAGGAATTCTTCCGGTAATCTTTCCATTCCTTCTTTCCGGAGTCGGACTCTGCTGCTTTACCGGATTCTTTTTTATCTCCTTCTTTTTTACCCCCCATGCGTAGTGTGGCTGCAGAAGGCTGGGCTTCCTGCGTGAAAGGCACTTCATCAGAATGAGTGGCTGCCAATGCGTCAAGGGGACCATCTGCCATGGAAGGTCCGCCATATTCGTCTGTCTGGCTTTTTTGCTGCCCGGCAAAAGAAGTTCTGCTAACGATTTCCTCTACTTCCCTCTGCATCTGAAGCTCTTTTTGCTTCGCCAGGACATTCTCCTTAGGCTCAATAAATTCATACTGAACTTCAACAGGCAGGCCACATCTTTCGTGAAAAATCTTTTCCAACACCCGCTTTAACTCGCCGGCTTTTTCATGGGTTACAATGGTATCCTCCACTGTCATCTTTAAAAGATCCGGTTCCGGAAACTGGCACTGAGCCTTTCGGAACATATTATACTCAATGATGCTGTAATTTTTAAGTTCCGCCAGAAGACTTTCCCGATAGATCTTTAGCAGCTTCTGAGGCGTATACTGGCCCGATAGCCGGAACCGTTCAATAATTTTAATCGTGATCTGCTTGGAAGGAAACAGCTGTTCTTTGATTCCTTTTTCCAGGCTGTATATGTTTTGCTTGTGTATCAGCCTTGGACTGATTAAGTAAACACGAATAGAGCTTCTATCCCTGTTTGATGTGACCTTTTCCACATCTACCAGATTTAAAAGCTCTTTTAATTCGTCAGTAATATGTAAGTTTGGAAAAACTTCCAAAAATTTCTTTGCCATTCTATCACCTATTGCATTTTCATAAGTTCTTCCTGAAGGGCGCTAAGAAGTTCTTCTTCCGGAACCTTTCTGATTACTTCTCCTTTTTTAATAAGAAGTCCCTCTCCGATTCCACCGGCAATACCAATGTCTGCTTCTCTTGCTTCACCTGGTCCGTTTACCACACAGCCCATTACTGCCACCTTAATATCCAAATGGTCGTAAGCAGAAACCATATCTTCTACCTGATTGGCCAGGGAGATTAAATCAATTCTGGTTCTGCCGCAGGTGGGACAGGATATTACCTCCACCCCTCCCCTTTTCAGACCCAGAGATCTTAAAATGGTTTTAGCTGCCTTTACTTCCTCAAGCGGATCGCCGGTAAGAGATACACGAATGGTATCACCAATTCCCTTATGAAGAATAATACCCAGCCCAACGGAAGATTTAATGGTTCCAGATATCAGGGTCCCAGCCTCTGTAATACCCACATGAAGGGGATAATCCGTTCGCTCTGCTATCAGTTCATGGGCCTTGACACACATCAGTACATCAGATGATTTGATGCTGATTACCAGATTCCCATAATCCATTTCCTCGATCATACGTACCTTATTTAATGCGCTTTCCACAATTCCCTCTGCAGTAACTCCTCCATATTTTTCAATGAGATTTTTTTCAAGGGAACCGCTGTTAACTCCCACACGAATGGGAATCTGATATTCCTTTGCCTTATCCACAACAGTTCTTACACGGTCCAGAGAGCCGATATTGCCCGGATTAATCCGGATCTTATCAGCTCCTGACTCGATAGAAGCCACAGCCAGCCGATAATCAAAATGAATATCGGCTACCAGAGGGATACTGATCTGCTTCTTAATCTCCTTAATCGCTGCCGCCGCTTCCATATCAGGAACAGCAACTCTGATAATATCGCATCCGGCCGCGGTCAGCTTTTTAATCTGATTGACTGTTGATGCAACATCCTGAGTTTTCGTATTGCACATGGATTGGATCAGAACCGGATTGCCTCCACCGATGACCTTGTTTCCGATCTGAATTGTTTTCGTATGATCCCTGTTCATAAGCTCCTCCATTCATACTTTATCAGGTGAATCTGCTGATATCATTAAATACTACAAAAATCATCAGCGCCATCAAAGCTGCCATACTGATCATGTTTACCAGACCCTCTTTTTCCGGGTCCATTCGTTTTCCACGTATTGCTTCTATAATTAAAAACAGCAATCTCCCACCATCAAGAGCTGGTATGGGGAGCAGATTCATCACACCTAAGTTGGCACTTAAAAGAATACACATACTGACGACATTCATAAGCGCGGCAACTACACTGACAGTAAGGCCTGCTTTCACAGAATCATCAATCATAACAACGATTCCTACCGGACCGCTTAAATCATTGACACTGGCCTTTCCGGTAAATAGCATACCAAGGCTCTTTACAGTCAGTTTTACATCGTATTCCATCTCCATATATCCATGCTTAACCAGATCACCGGCATTTGCTGCCTTTTTGTTTTCAGGCGCAATTAATATACCAATCAGATATTTTTTACTCTCCTCCGAATATTGGGGAGTAACAGACACAGTCTGGATTTCCTGATTTCCTGTCTGAGGATCTGTTCTCAAAAATTCCACCTGGTTCATCTTATCATCTGGTTTCATCAGCTTATAAAGAATATACTCCTGATACATGGAAACTTTCTCTCCGTTAATTTTTAACAATTTATCTCCGGAGCGCATTCCTGCTTCATAAGCAGGTGAACCTTCTGTTACTTCTTTTATATAGGTAATGTCATATCCACTCATACCTACCAGAACCAAAGAAAGTAAAAAGGCAAGAATAAAATTAAAAATGGGGCCTGCGGCAATCACTGACATTCTTGCAGGAATGGATCTATTTTGAAAAGCCCGCTCATCAGGATTTTCTTCATCCTCTCCCAGCATCATGCAGGATCCGCCTAAAGGAAGCAATTTAATGGAATATGTTGTTTCTCCCTTCTTAAAATGCAAAAGGCGGGGTCCCATTCCAATGGAAAATTCCACTACTGCGATTTTGTTCATTTTTGCAAATAAAAAATGACCTAATTCATGAATTAAAACAATTAAACCGAATACCAGAATTGCTACGATAATACTGGACAATTTACCACCTGCTTTCTATATATTCATAAGCTGCAGCCTCTGCTTCAAGAATCTCTTCCACGGTAGGATTCTCTTTTACAGTATGCCCGTTCATCGCTCCCTCTATCATATCTGTGATAGTAAGATATGTAATTTCTCTGTTCAAAAATTTGGCAACTGCCTTTTCATTAGCAGCATTAAAAACAGTCGGGAGCGTTCCACCGGCACATCCGGCCTCATAAGCCAATTTCAACCCCGGAAAATTAACAAGATCCGGTTTTTCAAAATTAATTTGACCAATGGACCAGAAATCAAGACGATCTCCTTTTAAAAATCTCCGCTCCGGATAATAAAGTGCGTATTGAATAGGAAGCTTCATGTCCGGAGTTCCCATCTGAGCCATAACTGCTCCGTCTTCAAATTCTACCATAGAATGAATGATGCTCTTTGGCTGAATCACTACCTGCACCTGATCCATTTGAACACCAAACAACCATTTGGCCTCCATGACTTCAAGCCCTTTATTCACCATGGTTGAAGAATCTATGGTAATCTTTCGGCCCATCGCCCAGTTTGGATGGTTAAGTGCATCCTCCACTTTCACATTCTTTAAATCTTCTCTTGTTTTACCACGGAAAGGACCGCCGGAAGCAGTCAGAAGTATCTTATGGACAGATCCCTTATTTTCTCCATTCAGACACTGAAATATTGCACTGTGTTCGCTGTCTACGGGAAGAATCCTGACACCCATTTTCTTTGCGAGAGGCATAATGATGTGACCGGCAGTTACCAGAGTCTCCTTATTGGCAAGAGCGATATCTTTCCCTGCTTCCATGGCCGCAATTGTGGGCCGGATTCCTATCATTCCAACTACTGCAGTGACAACAATCTCTGAAGTTTCTTCCACAGCAGCCTCGATTAACCCCTCCATACCGGAAACAACGCGAACAGGAAGATCCCTTACTGATTCTTTCAGTTCCTTCGCTTTTTCTTCTTCGAAGACACAGGCTATTTGGGGGCGGAATTTTCTGATTTGTTCCTCCAGCAGGCGGATATTGCTTCCTGCAGCCAAAGCAGTCACTTCAATATCGCCTTGGTTCTCCACCACCTCCAAAGTCTGCGTCCCAATGGATCCTGTTGACCCAAGGATTGCTATTTTCTTCATCTTATGCTGTATACTCCTTTTCTTTTCCTAATTTCCGATTTAAGGTATTACTTTGTCAGGCTCTTATCGTATAAATGTAACCACAAAATAAATAACAGGGGCAGTAAAAAGCATACTGTCAAAACGATCCAGTATTCCCCCGTGCCCTGGTATGAGTTTTCCATAATCTTTAACCTGATGATCCCGTTTTATGGCGGAGGCAGCAAGATCACCAATTGGTGATATAGTTGCGGCAAATGCACATGCAAGAGTACAGGTAATCTGCGGATAATCAAGTACAGTCATTGACCCACCAAAAATTGTCGCATAAATAAATCCCAGAAGTGAGGCTCCTAAAATTCCACCAATGGCTCCCTCTATGGATTTATGAGGGCTGAGCACAGGTGCAAGTTTATGTTTTCCAATGAGATTTCCAACACAATATGCGCAGGTATCACAGCCCCATGAACTTAAGAACACCAGCCATACCAGATACTTTCCGTCATTCATCGTACGAACCTGGTATAAATAGGATAGCATAACCGCCACATAAAAAAATCCAAAAAACGCTCCAGTCACTTCCTCTGTTTTATATTTTGGAAAAGCAAAAACATAAAAGCATAAAAGAAGCATCATGAAAACGATTGACATATACAATGCATACTGCTGCATCTGAAACCATAACAGCCCGTAATAAACAACTACAATGAAATATCCCATATATCCCATGGGATGATCATGGATCTTAAGCACTCGATACAGCTCATACAAGCCAATCATGGATATGAAAATCGTTGTCGCAAACAGCAGGAGCCCACCACTTCCTACTGTTATCAGTGCGATCAAAACAAGAACAATTCCGCTTATCAGCCTGGTTGTAAACATCCCGCTTCCTCCCTCGTGATCACTTCACTCCTCCAAATCTCCGTTCTCTGCTATTATACGCCGCAATGGCTTTTTTCATTTCTTCCATATTAAAATCAGGCCAATAGCAATCCGATACATATAACTCTGTGTATGCAAGCTGCCATAAGAGATAGTTAGACAGTCTTAATTCTCCGCTGGTACGTATCAGCAGATCCGGATCGGGAATTTCATTTGTATCAAGATAATCTGCAAATTTATCTTCCGTTAAGGAATCTGGTAAAATCTTACCCTCTCTGGTATCTTCCATGATCTTTCTCACAGCCCTAACGATTTCATCCCGTCCGCCATAGTTCACAGCAATTACAAAAGTCAGACCTGTATTGTTCTTCGTCTCTTCCACCAGGCGTCCGATTCCCTGTACAATATCAGAGTCAAAGCGCTCCCTGTCTCCAATCATCTTTACCCGGACATTATTTGCTTTTGAGACTTTTAAAAGTCTTACCATATAATAACGAAACAGCTGCATGAGAGCTCCCACTTCCTCAGTGGAACGCTTCCAGTTCTCTGTCGAAAAACCATATACTGTTAAATATTTAATTCCCAGCCTTGCTGCATCTTCAACTGTTCTTTCCACAGTGACGCAACCTTCCTTATGTCCCATGCTTCTGGGAAGTCCACGTTTTTTCGCCCATCTTCCGTTTCCGTCAAGTATGATGGCGACGTGCTCCGGAATCACCATATTATCCAATTCTTTATCCATAAAGTATCACTCCTTTTAAAACACAAAACAGGACAGGCATAACGCCTGCCCCCCTGTTTATTTTATACAGTAAGAAGATCTTTTGACTTCTCATCAGTTGCTTTTTCAATCTGCGCAACCATTTTATCTGTTAATTTCTGAATCTTGTCTTCTGCATCAGTCAGCTCATCCTCAGAAATCTCTTCTGCTTTCAGCTGCTTTTTAAAGGAGTCATTGGCATCACGGCGAATGTTGCGGATTGCGATCTTCGCAGCTTCTCCCTTTTTCTTTACATCTTTTACAAGATCTTTTCTGCGCTCTTCTGTCAGTTCAGGAAATACCAGACGAATTATGTTACCATCATTGGTAGGATTAATTCCCAGTTCAGATGTAAGAATTGCCTTTTCAATGGCTTTTAACAGGCTCTTCTCCCATGGCTGAATCACGATCATGCGTGCTTCCGGAATTGTAATATTACCCACCTGCTGAATTGGTGTAGGAGTCCCATAATAATCCACTTTGATCTTATCCAGCACATGGGGATTGGCACGTCCTGCGCGGATCGTCATAAAATCATTCTCCAGCGCTTTTAATGTCTTATTCATTTTGTCTTCATATACTTGTAAACTCTCCTGCATATCGTCCTCCTGTTTTATGCGGTAACTATAGTACCGTTTATTTTTCCCTGCATTGCATTGGCAATGCCATCTTTTTCATTCAAACTGAATACTGCAAGGGGCATCTTGTTTTCCATGCACATAATGGAAGCCGTCAGATCAATTACCCCAAGCTGCTTTTCTATTACTTCATCAATGGAAATCTCATCAAATTTCACTGCGTCAGGGTTCACCTTAGGATCGCTGTCATACACTCCGTCAATGGCCTTTGCAAGCAGAATACAGTCGGCATCCATCTCAATAGCGCGAAGTGCGATTCCGGTATCTGTTGAAAAGTATGGGTGACCGGTGCCACCAGCAAAAAATACCACTTTGCCCTCTTTAAAATACTGATTTGCCCTGTCTTTGGAAAACAATTCTGTCATGGAACCACATTCAAATGGGGTCAGAATCTGGGTTTCCATTCCTGCGTTCCTGAAGATTTCCGAAACATAAATGCAGTTCATAATGGTAGCAAGCATGCCAATCTGGTCCGCTTTCGTGCGGTCAATTGCATTACTGGTTCTGCCTCTCCAGAAGTTTCCTCCGCCTATGACAATTCCTAACTGAACGCCAGCATCAACGGATATCTTAACCTGCCGTGCAACCTCTTTAACAGTGGCCTCTTCATAGCCTGTCTTACTGGAACCGGCGAGAGCTTCACCACTGAGTTTTAATAATACACGTCTTGGATTCATAACTTAAACTCTCCTGTACTTTTGTATTGTCTTAAAAGATTATAGCATACTTTTAGATGGTTGGAAAGAGGAAGTTTCCCAGCTGCCAGATTGTAAGGCTCGGAAAATCCATAAATCTGGTCAAAAAAGACACCCGGGAACATTCCTGGGTGTCTGGTTTATAAGAGATAGTTCTTAATCCATGGTAGCATACTGGAAGAACCAGTAGCTATATGGGGAATACCATGTGCCTTTCAGTTTTGGATCCTGTAAATAGAATTCATTCTTGTAGGTAATAGGTACAATCGGAGAATCTTCAAGAAGCAGAGTCTCTGCCTGATGAAGCTTTTCATAATGCTCTTTTACATCAGCCGTAGAATTAGCTTCGTTAAGCAATTTATCAAATTCCGGACTGTTGTACTTTGCATCATTGTTACCACTGTTAGAAAGGTTTACATTCAGCAGGTTGGAAGGATCATCAAAGTCAAATCCCCAGCCTCCACGTGCTACCTGGTAATCGCCTGCACGACGGGTAGGAGTAAAGGTTGCCCACTCAACAATTTTAATATCCATATTGATGTTAAGGGTCTCTTTCCAGCAGCTCTGTAAATATTCTGCTACCGGCTTATTGAATCCAGCGTCATTAGTCATATACTCGAATGCAGGGAATCCCTGTCCATCAGGATATCCGGCTTTTGCAAGAAGTTCTTTTGCCTTAGCAACATCTGATGCATGATCATCAATATTAAAGAAAGTTTTTCCCTCTTTTGCAGTTACATCATTAAAGAAAGTTCCGCCCTCTGCATCAGATACGCCATCTGGAACAAAGTTCGTTGCTGGTGCGCTGGTACCCTGCATAACAGTTTCTGCCACATACTTACGGTCAATGGCAAGGCTTAAAGCTTTGCGGACATCTGCGTTGTTAAATGGTTCTTTCTGAGTCTGGAAATTCAAATAGCTAACGCTCATGCTAGGGTCAATATGAAAAGCTTCTGTTCCCTTCAGTGCAGGAATCTCTTCCGTAGGAACATTCTTAATCATCTGTAATTCCCCTGCCTGATATGCACTGTAAGCTGCGTTGGAATCTTCCATAAGAACGAATTTCAAGGTGTTTAAAGTAACCTTGTCAGCATTCCAGTAATTTTCATTTTTTGCAAACGTAATGTGAGAACCAGGAACCCATTCAATCATCTTTAAAGGACCGTTGGAAACATAACTCTCAGGTTTTAAGCTCCACTGATCACCAGCTGCTTCTACAGCTGCTTTCTGTACCGGGACCATGGAAGCATGAGTTGCAAGTTTGATAAAATATACACAAGGAGAAGATAACTCTACTACAAAGGTTTTGTCATCAGGAGCTGAAACACCCAGTGCATCCAAATTGCCTGCTGCTGCTTCTTCATATCCTTTTACTGCTCCTAACATATCAGCGCCATAAGGAGCTGCTACGTTTGGATCTGCCAGTCTCTTCCATGCATAAACAAAGTCATTGGCAGTTAAAGGTGTACCATCACTCCATTTCAAACCATCACGAAGCTTGAAGGTGTAAGTAAGCCCATCTGCAGATATATCATAAGATTCTGCCTGTCCAGGAACAATTTTGTTCTCCTTATCTACAATCAATAAGGTTTCAAAGGCATGCATAATCATGTTTGCGCCATCAACCGAGGAATTTAAAGCCGGATCAATTGTCTCCGGATTCGGTCCAAGTTGAACTGCAAGGTCAAGCCCTGCGGAATTTTCTTTTACAGCAGCTGCTGTTGTTTCTCCAGCCGCAGCAGTTGTGTCAGCACTTGCTTTAGTCTCTGCGGTCTTATTGCCGCCACAAGCGGTAAGAATCATGCCAGAGGCTGCAAGAACAGCCAGCATAAGTGACATTTTTTTCATAACGATTCCTCCTATAAAATTATTTTAATTAACGCAGTAGCACTTTATTCGGCTACTGCGCCAATTCATTTTCTTAGCATAACATAAATGCGTTAAAAGTTCAATCTGATTTTAATTAACTTTATCCAAATGATGGCAAGCAGCATAATGTCCAGTTGACACTTCTTTCCACTCAGGCTCCTGCGCGGCACAAAGTTCATCCGCATAAGGACATCTGGTTCTAAAGCGACAGCCTGATGGTGGATTTACAGGACTTGGCACATCCCCTTCAAGAACAATTCTCTTGGATTCACGGCTGATTTTCGGATCAGCAATGGGAATGGCTGAGATTAGACTCTTCGTATACGGATGCACGCTATGGAATGTCAGTTCGTAGCTGTCCGCCAGTTCTACCATCTTACCCAGATACATAACACCAATCCGGTTGGAAATATGTTTAACAATGGAAAGATCATGAGCAATAAATAGGTAAGTCAGACCCATTTCTTCCTGCAGCTTTTCAAACATATTAACGACCTGTGCCTGAATGGAAACATCCAAAGCAGATACCGGCTCGTCACAGACAATAAACTGAGGGTTCACTGCAAGTGCCCGGGCAATGCCCACACGCTGACGCTGTCCGCCGGAAAATTCATGAGGATAGCGGTTTGCATGCTCTGAGTTAAGTCCTACCGTAGATAAAACAGAGATAATCTGATCCTGACGGTCTTTTTTATTCGTAGCCAAATGATGGATATCAATTGCCTCACCAATAATATCCCCAACCGTCATACGAGGATCAAGGCTGGCATAGGGATCCTGAAATACGATCTGCATTTTTTGACGATAAGGAAGCATATTTACCTTTGTAATATCTTTTCCGTCAAAAAAGATCTTTCCAGAAGTGGGCTCATACAGTCTGAGCAGAGTACGGCCAGTAGTCGTCTTTCCACAACCGGATTCTCCAACCAGTCCAAGGGTTTCACCTCTTTTGATTCCAAAGGAAACGTTATCGACTGCTTTTACAACTTTTTTTTCAAATAATTTACCACCGGCAACAGGGAAATACTGCTGTAAATTCTGTACCTCTACAAGATATTTGTTATCCATCATGCATCTCCCTTCTGACTCTGCTGTTTCTCAAACTCTTCTTTCTGAAGCAGCCAGCAGGCGCTGTAATGTATATCGGTTATATCCGTATATTCTGGCATTTCACGCAGACAAATCTTCATGCAGGCCCTGCATCTTGGTGCAAACGGACATCCTGCAGGCGGATTCAGCATATCCACCGGGCTTCCTTCAATAGGAATCAGCTTATTATGCTCTTTCTCCGTAAGCTTTGGAATACTGCGGATAAGGCCCTTGGTATATTCATGGCTTGGGTTATAGAATATATCATCTGTATTACCATACTCTACCACTTTACCAGCATACATAACAGCAATACGGTCACACATATTGGCAACAACACCAAGGTCATGGGTAATCATAATAATTGCCATACCAAGTTTTTCTTTTAATTCCATCATCAGTTCCAGAATCTGAGCCTGAATTGTAACGTCTAAGGCAGTAGTTGGTTCATCCGCAATCAGGAGTTTTGGCTCACATGCCAGCGCAATGGCGATCATAACACGCTGACGCATACCGCCGGACAGCTCATGAGGATACTGGGTCAAACGTTTCTGGGGCTCATTGATGCCTACCAGGGTAAGAAGTTCTCTTGCCCGCTCGGTTGCCTGCTGTTTATTCTTATTTGTATGGAGCATAACCACTTCTGTGATCTGGTTTCCAATGGTATAAACCGGATTTAAGCTGGTCATTGGGTCCTGAAAAATAATTGAAATTTCATTTCCCCTTATCTTTCTCATTTCCTTTTCCGTCATCTTTTCAATCTGATGTCCGTTAAACTGAAGGGAACCGCCGATCAGACGTCCCGGATACGCTGTAAGACCCATAAGACTGTAAGCAGTTACAGACTTACCGGAACCAGACTCTCCTACAATTCCCAAAACCTCACCTTCACGAAGATGAAGTGAAACATCATTAAGCGCCTTGACTTCTCCAGCCGGAGTAAAGAAAGAAAGACGTTCATTCTCAATATTAACTAAATATTCACTCATGGAATCTCTCCTCCTTTAATCTTTCAGCTTCGGATCAAATGCATCCCGAAGACCATCACCCAACAGATTGAAGCTTAAAATAATAACTGAAATCATCAGTGCCGGTGCAAATAAACGGTGAGGATAGCTTTGCAGACCATTTAACGCAGCACTTGCAAGGCTTCCCAGTGAAGGCATGGGTGCAGCAACACCTAATCCAAGGAAGCTTAAAAAGCTCTCGGTGAAGATAGAAGAAGGAATCTGAAGCGTTGTTGTTACAATTAATGTACCAATACAGTTGGTAAGCAGATGTTTTTTAATGATATGTCCGCTGGAAGCTCCCAAAGCTCTTGCAGCAGTTACATATTCCTGCTCTTTTAAAATCAATATCTGGCTTCGCACAATACGGGCCATACCAACCCAGTAAAGCAGCGCGAATACAACGAAAATACTGATTAAGTTAACACCAATAAGCTGAATCCATTGGAATCCAGGCCTTTGAGCCAGCGCTTTTAGAGGTTGATCAAATGCTACAGATAAAAGTACAATGATCAGAATATCCGGAACCGTATAAATCATATCCACAATTCTCATCATTATCATATCTACCCAGCCTCCGAAGAAACCTGCAATCGATCCATAAAGAGAACCAATGAGCAAAATAATAGCAGAAGCTACCAGACCAACCGTCAGAGAAACACGGCTTCCCATCATAACACGGATTGCGTAATCTCGCCCCAGGTTATCGGTTCCCAGAATATGTGGGAATACACTCTCCCCTGAGTCCATAGCAGTGATTTCTTTCTGGGAATACTGCATGGGAGCAAGATTTTCACTTCCCCTAATCTGCTGCTCATAGCTATATGGATAAAGCTGAGGTACAATAAATGATAAAATAAATACTAGCAAGATTACGACAATGCTAATCATTGAAATCTTATTCTTTTTAAGGCGTCTGATTCCATCTTTCCAGAATCCAACGCTTTTACGCATGACTGTCAGGCTTTCTCTTTCTGCATCACTAGCCGGGAGAAAGTCTTCCACATTAAGCTGCACTGATAATTTATTCTTTGGCATCTTCTTTCTCCTTCCTTTACTTCAGATTAATTCGCGGATCAATAAATTTATAAGCAACATCCACCAGTACATTCATGATAACCATTAAAGTCGCAAGGAAAATCGTTGTCCCCATGATAAGAGGGTAATCACGTCCTGTAATGGAACCAATAAATTCAGATCCAAGCCCCGGAATTGTAAATATCTTTTCAACAATGAAGCTTCCTGTTACAGTGTAAGCCAGCAGCGGTCCTAAATATGTAACCACCGGAAGAATGGCATTACGAAGTGCATGCTTGAAAATACTTACCAACTGGGAAAGACCTTTTGCACGGGCTGTTCTCATATAATCCTGTCCCATAACATCCAGCATGGATGAACGCATTAATCTTGAAATATAGGATGATGGATAAAGAGCCAGTGCCATAACTGGCATGATATAATTCTTCCAGGATCCAAGTCCATACGTAGGCAATAGTCCCAGCTTCAAACTGAGAATATACATGAGTATGGTACAGACCACAAAGCTTGGAACCGCAATTCCGCAGGTACTGAAAACAATAATAATATTATCGACCAGAGTACCTCTCTTAAATGCTGCAATACTTCCAAGGGGAACACCAATCATAACTGCAGCTAAAATTGCCATTCCGCCAATTCTGGCTGAAACCGGGAATTTAGTACCAATAATCATATTAACGGTACGCCCACGCTGTTTCACACTTAACCCTAAATTTCCATGCAGAATATCCTTCATATATGTTGTATACTGTTCACTTAATGGCTTATCCAGTCCATATTTTTCATTTAATGCCGCCTGGGCTTGTGGGCTGATTGCCTTTTCTGCCATAAATGGTCCACCTGGAACCATGTTCATGACAAAGAATGTTACGGTAGCAACAGCAAAAATCGTAATAATCGCCATAGCAATACGTTTTATAATATATTTCGCCATTCTCATCAACTCCTTTTGTGTTGATGTCCGTCCGACTGGAAACATATGTCAATCGGAAACGGACACTGTTTGAATAGAAAAATCCCATGGATACCCATGGGATTCCCCCCAGAATCCT
Source organism: Lacrimispora sp. (assembly GCF_031982545.1). Taxonomy (GTDB): domain Bacteria; phylum Bacillota; class Clostridia; order Lachnospirales; family Lachnospiraceae; genus Lacrimispora. The sequence goes on along the minus strand of NZ_DALYXB010000012.1, from coordinate 109,591 downwards.
GTTACAAGATTACTGCATCTGTTTTGCAACTTCTTCTGCAAAGTTCTCTTCTTTTTTCTCAAGGCCTTCGCCTGTCTCGAAACGAACAAACTTTCTAACTTCAACTTTTCCGCCAACTTCTTTAGAAACCTGCTCTAAATACTTGCCAACAGTTAAGTCACCGTCTTTTACATAAGCCTGGTCTACCAGACAGAATTCTTTTAATTCCTTATTCAAACGGCCTACAATCATCTTATCAAGAATTGAATCAGGCTTGTCAGGATTTTCGTTCTTAGCCTGAACCTTTAAAATCTCAGTCTCGTGATCGATAAATTCCTGGGAGATTTCATCCCTCTTAACATACTTTGGATTTAAAGCAGCAATCTGCATTGCTACGTTCTTTAAAGCTTCCTTAACAGCATCGTTAACTACTTCTGCACCGGCTTCAATTAAAACACCGATTCTTCCGCCGCCATGAATATAATCAACAACGACACCATCAGTTGTGATTCTTTCGAATCTTCTGATATTCATGTTCTCGCCAATAACAGAAATCTGAGCGGATAATGCCTGTGTTACTGTTAAAGAGCTGTCACTGATCCAGGACTCAGCCATGAATGCATCCATATCTTTTGCTTCAGAAGCAAGCACCTGAGATACTACATCAGCAACATATCCCTGGAACTGAGCATTCTTAGCAACAAAGTCTGTTTCACTGTTAACTTCAACGATTGCTCCGGATTTTCCATCTTCACTTACTACAGTTGTAACAACACCCTCTGCAGCAATTCTTCCTGCCTTTTTAGATGCAGCTGCAAGTCCTTTTTCTCTTAAGAACTCAACTGCCTTGTCCATATCACCATCAGTCTCTGCAAGTGCTTTCTTGCAGTCCATCATACCTGCACCGGTTAACTCTCTTAATTCTTTTACCATTCCAGCTGTAACTGCTGCCATTCGTTTTCCCTCCATCATCGATTAAACGTAATTGATATTGTAAAAAGGTCTGTTCATAAAAATATGCTTCGACCCGCCATACAGCAGACCGAAGCATACATCCGTCTGAATCTTAAGCTTCTACAGTCTCTTCTAACTCCTGAGCTGCTTCTGCTTCCTCAGCTACTGCCTCGCCCTGGTTTGCTTCGATTACTGCGTCTGCCATCTTGGATACAATTAACTTGACAGCTCTAATCGCATCATCATTACCTGGGATTACGAAATCAAGTTCTTCAGGATCACAGTTTGTATCAGCAATGCCGATTAACGGAATGCCAAGTGTGTGTGCTTCCTGAACGCAGATTCTTTCTTTCTTAGGATCTACGACAAAAATCGCATCCGGAACTTTCTTCATATCTTTAATTCCGCCTAAGTTCTTCTCTAATTTCTCCCATTCCTTCTTAAGAGCAATTACTTCTTTCTTAGGAAGTACTTCGAATGTACCGTCCTGGGACATGGTCTCGATCTGTTTTAATCTTGCAACTCTGGACTGAATTGTCTTGAAGTTAGTCAGCATACCGCCAAGCCATCTCTCGTTTACGAAATACATTCCGCAACGCTCTGCTTCAGACTTAATCGCATCCTGAGCCTGTTTTTTTGTTCCAACAAAAAGAATCTTTCCGCCTTCAGCTGCAATATCAGATACTGCCTTGTAAGCTTCATCTACTTTAACGACTGATTTCTGTAAGTCGATGATGTAGATACCGTTTCTCTCTGTGTAAATATAAGGAGCCATCTTAGGGTTCCATCTTCTGGTCTGATGACCGAAGTGCACGCCAGCCTCTAAAAGCTGCTTCATTGAAATAACGCTCATGTTATTACCTCCATTGGTTTTACTTCCGTCCGTTTCTCTTGCTTCCGGGGAGACCATAATATGGCACCTTCCTCTGGAATCCGCAGACGTGTTTTTTGTAAGCCTTGCTAGTATAGCACAATATTTTTAGTGATGCAAGTAATTTTTTATATTTTATGTCCAAATCAGAAGATTTCTGTCTTGTATCCGCAAAAAAAGGTAATCGAGAATGATTACCTTTTTTAATCGTATCTATGCACTATAAATCCTTTAATTCACGACGATCTGCAATGATTTTTGAATTGCCTGCCTTTATTAATTTCAGCTCATCAAATACCACATCATTTAGAACCTTTATATAGGTTCCTTTCATACCGGAGGATCTTGATTCGATAACGCCGGCACTTTCAAACTTACGCAGTGCATTGACAATCACTGAGCGGGTGATTCCAACACGGTCTGCAATTTTACTTGCTACAAGAATGCCTTCATTGCCATCCAGTTCTTCGAAGATATGTGTGATTGCTTCCAATTCAGAGAATGATAAGGTGCTGATCGCTGATTTTACAATCTGAACCTTTCTTGTTTCTTCTGCATTCTCTTCGTTTACTGACCGCATCATTTCAAGTCCCACAACGGTGGTTCCATACTCGCTTAAAATAATATCGTCAATGTCATATTGTGAATCCGATTTGTAAATGAACAGAGTACCAAGTCTCTCCCCAGCTATGTCAATCGGTGTAATAATGGCCTGATATTTTCTGATGTCATCACCGGTAAAACCAAGCGTTTCCAAGTTTACATTTTCTTTTGTGGAAAGAATACTGAGCAGTCGTTCATTCAGCATAGTATCAACATAACCACCTACCTGATCTGCAATCAGTTCCTGAATTTCATCGATGTCTGGCGTAAGACCCACGCCAAGCACCTTGCCCTTCTTGCTTATAACAAGAATATTGGAATTCAGGATCTCGGTAAGCACTTCACAGATATCGTTAAATACGACCTTATGCGAATTATTGTTATGCAATAATTTGTTAATTTTTCTAGTTTTGTCCAACAACTGTACGCTCATTGCCGAAAACCTCCTTTATAATTGATGTTAAATTTCGAAAAACGCTTTTAATAATTAAATATTATCACTATTATTTTCAAATAACAATAGTTTTTTGAAGATTTTCGATTTTCTTAATAATTATTCTTTTTCCCTACTTATCTGCACTGTATCCGCACTGCTCATTAGAGCACAGTAACTTGTTGCCCTTTTCAACCATATATGAACCGCATTTTGGACATTTCTGGGTGGAAGGCTTTTGCCAGGACATAAAATCACATTCAGGATTTGCCTCGCATCCATAATAAATTCTGCCCTTTTTTGTCTTTTTAATCACTACATCCTTACCGCACTTTGGACAGGGAACTCCTGTTTTTTCCAGATAAGGTTTCGTATTCTTACATTCCGGAAAACCAGGGCATGCAAGGAATTTACCGTGAGGTCCGTATTTAATAACCATATTACGGCCACACAGTTCACAAATCTCTTCTGTTACTTCATCTGCTATGGTAACAGATTCCAGTTCTACCAGTGCCTTATCAACCGCTTCCTTTAAGTCAGGATAGAAGTTTTTTACAACTGTTTTCCATTGTACCGTTCCATCTCCAACTTTATCTAGAAGATACTCCAGATTTGCAGTAAATGTGACGTCTACAATGCTGGGGAAGCTTTGTTTCATCATACTGTTGACTACTTCTCCCAGTTCTGTCACGTAAAGGTTTTTATTTTCTTTAGCCACATACCGTCTGGCTATAATCGTTGTAATCGTAGGAGCATAAGTACTTGGACGACCAATTCCCTGTTCTTCCATTGCCTTTACCAGAGATGCCTCCGTAAAATGAGCCGGGGGCTGGGTAAAATGCTGACTGTTTTCCAGCTTCTCCAACTTAAGTATACTGCCTTTTTCCAGATTACCAAGAAGAACATTATTATCTTCCTTCTCTTCTTCCTGTACATAGACTGACATAAAGCCGTCAAACTGAAGTTTTGAAGCAGAAAGGGTGAAGAAATAATTTCCCGCTTTCACCTTCACTGAAGTTGTTTCATATACAGCCGGCTGCATTCTGCTGGCTGCAAATCTTTTCCAGATGAGCTGATAAAGACGGAATAAATCTCTCTGAAGTGATTCCTTTACAATTACTGGTGTCAGCGCGATATCGGTAGGACGGATCGCCTCGTGCGCATCCTGTATCTTAACATTACTCTTTTTGTTCTGCTCTCCATTTGCCAGATAACGGCTGCCATACTGCTTCTCAATGAACTCTCTTGCAGCAACATCAGCCTCTTCTGCGATTCTGGTAGAATCAGTACGCAAATAGGTGATCAGACCGACTGTTCCGTGGCCTGCGACTTCCACTCCTTCATATAACTGCTGAGCTAAGCGCATGGTTTTCTGAGTTGAGAAATTAAGAACCTTGGATGCTTCCTGCTGAAGTGTACTGGTAGTAAATGGAATGGGAGCTTTTTTTACCCGTTCCCCAGCTTTAACTTCTTCAACCTGGTACTCTTTCTTCTGGAGACCTTTCAGGATGCCATCTAACTCTTCCTTATTATGAATGGCTATTCTGCCATTCTTGTCTCCGTGGAATTTGGCTGTTAAAGACTTCTTGCTTCCTTCCTGCTTTAAGACCGCATCCAGATTCCAGTACTCTTCCGGAATAAAAGCATTGATGTCTTCTTCCCGGTCACTGATAAGGCGCAGAGCAACCGATTGTACACGACCGGCACTTAACCCCCTTTTGACCTTTGCCCATAAAAGAGGACTGATCATATATCCAACCATTCGGTCAAGAACTCTTCTTGCCTGCTGGGCATCCACAAGATCCATATCAATATCTCTTGGGGTTTTTAATGAAGATTTTACTGCATTCTTGGTAATCTCATTGAAGCTGATGCGGTATACCTGTTTTTCTTTCAGTTCATCTAATTTTAATGCTTTCATCAGATGCCAGGAAATCGCTTCTCCTTCACGGTCAGGGTCAGTTGCCAGATAAATCTTATCCGCTTTCTTCACTTCTTTTCTCAGTTTTGCAAGAATATCCCCTTTTCCCCTGATCGTTATATATTTTGGATCAAAATCATGTTCCACATCGATTCCCATCTGACTCTTAGGAAGATCCCTTACATGTCCATTGGAAGCATCTACTTCATAGTTTGCTCCAAGGAACTTTTTTATAGTTTTTACTTTTGCGGGTGACTCCACAATTACTAAACAGTTCGCCATACCAAACTCCTCGCCTATTGTTTCTTACCATAATATTGATGGGATGTCTGTATAATGCTGCCCTTTAATTCCAGTTCCAGGAGGACACTCATGCACTCGCTGACAGACAATCCACTGCAGCTCACAATCTCTTCCAGATTCTTCGGTTGCAAATCTAGGCAACTATACACCATTTTTTCTTTTTTGGCAAGCCCGTTCTTATTTTTTTCATGAACTCTTAATATTTTACCGCTCTGTAACTTAAAATATTCCAACACTGTCTCCGGAGAGAGTAAAACCTCTGCGCCTTCAGAAATAAGGCGGTTACAACCCGCACTTAAGGGATCAGTTACTCTTCCTGGAAGGGCAAAAATCTCTTTCCCCTGCTCCAGTCCAAGATTCGCCGTGATCAGAGAACCGCTTTTTTCTCTTGCCTCAATTACAAGAATTGCATCAGAAATTCCGCTTATAATCCGGTTTCTCATGGGAAAATTCTGAGGCTTCGGAGCTTCATCGGGCATAAATTCAGTTATAATACCTCCGCGTTTTTTCATCTGGCTGAATAAACCATAATTTTCTCTGGGATAACAAACATTGATTCCGCACCCCAGTACTCCATAAGTTTCCTGGCCTGCCTCCAGCGCTCCTTCATGTCCCGCTCCGTCTATGCCATATGCCAGACCGCTGATAATTGATATACCTGCAGCAGATAACTCTCTTGCCAGGCTCTGAGCCATCTGACGTCCATAATTGGTGCAGTTTCTGGCCCCTATTATGGCAGCTGCAGGTTTCTCCTCTCCAGGAAGCTGTCCATTTACAAAAAGGCCCATGGGGTATCCGTAAATAGACAGAAGCCGCCTGGGATAATCAGGCTCAAAATGTGCAATAAAGCGAATACCCTTTTTTTCTATTTGCTCCAGCTGCCTGCGAACAGAATCCAGGTAGGGCTTTCGTTCTTCAAAAAATAAAATCTCACTTTCTTTTAAAAGCCCACAGCTTTCCAGTTCTTTTCTTTCTATATTATATATCTTCTTATAACTTCCCATGTAGTCATACAGTTTTTTTATTTTCACAGCTCCAAGAAATGGAATGTGGGAAAGCCAGTATAAGTATTCCCGTTCTTCCAGATTATCCATAGATACCTCCCCAAAACTTTCCTTCCCGGCTTCTCAGACCGGCAGCTTCTGCCAGATGACTTTTCGAAATATTTTCACAACCCTCCAGATCTGCAATGGTTCTTGCTATTTTAAGAATCTTTTCGTATCCTCTTGCACTAAGTCCCATGGAATCGAAGATTTGTTTTAAATATGTTTCTTCTGTCTGATGAAGACCGCAGTATTTTTCCAAATCCGGTTTTTTCATAAAACTGTTAAAAAGTATATTCGTCCCCCTGAAGCGTTCCATCTGCATTACCCTTGCCCGTTCAATACGATTCCTGATGGCGGCAGAGGATTCTCCTTTCTTTCCTTGCCTCAGTTCCTTATAACTTACCGGACTGGATTCTGCACAGATATCAATTCTGTCCAATATTGGTTTTGAAATTCTTCCTAAATATTTATTTACCTGGCTTTCCGAGCATCTGCACTTTGTCCTGTCCGGATAAAAGCCACAGGGGCACGGATTCATGGCGGCTGCCAATAGGAATTTAGCTGGAAACAGATAAGCTCCATGACTTCTTGATATGGTAATTTCCCCCTCTTCCAGAGGCTGCCTTAAAATTTCAATGGTGGATTTTTGAAATTCCGACAATTCATCCAGAAATAAAACGCCTCCAGAGGCGAGAGTAATCTCTCCCGGTCTTGGGATTCGCCCTCCTCCTGCAAATGCCTGAGGGCTTATGGTATGATGGGGACTTCGAAACGGCCGGGAATTCATAATTGGAGTTTCCCCGGAAAGCAAACCACAAACGCTGTATATTTTTGAAATTTCCATGATTTCCCCAAAAGAAAGTGACGGCATAATGGTAGGAATTCTTTTGGCAAACATGGTTTTCCCTGTTCCTGCGGGACCAATATACATGATATTATGCATACCTGCTACAGCAACTTCTGTAGCCCGTCTTAAAAACGGCTGGCCACCCACGTCTGAAAAATCCACATTATATATATCTTTCTCTGTTTTTAGTTCTACAGGATCATCTGGAAGTTGGGAAAGTTTCTTTCCTCCATTTAGGTGATCTGTCAGGTCTTTTAATGTATGTACCCCCATAACCTGTATTCCGTTTGTGAAAATCCCCTCTTTTCTGTTCTCTCTTGGCAGGTAGCAGATTGTCTTTCCTTCCCTTTTTGCTGCAATAACAATGGAAAGAGCTCCTGGAACGGGTTTTACCGTACCATCCAGCCCCAGTTCTCCTGAAAACACACAGTGGGGCAAACCTGCAGATTGGATCATACCAGAAGCAGCTAAAATGGCAATTGCAATAGGAAGATCAAAAGCCGCCCCCTCTTTCCTGATATCTGCAGGGGATAAATTAATGGTTATTTTTTTTGCAGGAATACGAAAACCAGAGTTTTTGAGGGCAGTTCTGACACGATCCTGAGCTTCTTTCACCTGAGAAGAAAGATATCCAACCATGGAAAAACCCGGCAGCCCATCACTCACATCTGCTTCCACAAGTATGGGGACGCCCTCTACACCGATAATACCGATACTATGAACTTTACTATACAATTGAATGCTCCTTTCAAAATATAAAGGAAATAAAAATGGAAATTTATGCAGAAATGCACTTGGAATATCCGGAATCGGATTAGATTTATGATAGCTTAAAAAGCAGAAAAAAACAACTGTTTTCTTGCTTTTTCTGCTTTTTTAAATAAAAAATAAATATCTGTCAGATGTCGTCAGACGTCCCTTAGTCCCTGAGAGAATTCTGGCATATACGGTCTGTAACGAAGTGGCATATGATTCAGCTGGCAAATGGGATTGGTACGTTCCTTGATAGAAATACTCTTTCTAAAACGTTTAAAAAGGTCTTCATATTCATCTTCCACCGATGTTTTTACAATCTTATCTTCCCAATCAGATGGTAAAAAATCAGTCAGATACCAATGACGGTATGCCGGGTGAAGGACTGCTTTTTTTCTATTAACATCATATAGCACCCAGTTTTCACCAGACAAACGATCTGCAAAATGGGGGGCAAGAAGAACAATTACATCATTCTTAGGGCCAATTCTTCCTACCAGTAAATCCCTCTCCATCTCGGTAAAGCGAACAAATCCAGTCAAAAGGTGAGTCTCATTATCCACAAAACGGCACATTTGAAATATGTCATAAACAGCCTGGTTCTGAAGCATACTGACAACGCCGGCTCCCACACGAAAGCCATAGATCAGAAATCGATAAATCTTATCTGCCCGCTCCATATCATTGCTCAGAGCCGCTTTATAGACAACTTCATAAGCTTCTTCAGATATCTTATTCCGGACTGCCGTAATCACCTTATCCGCTTTTTGAGAATCAACGGGTACTTCTTCATACTGGCAGAACAACTCCATGGTTGCACCGTCATCTTTCAGCCGGAGTTTCACATTGTCATGCCCCTTCCTGCTGGCCCACGCAATATAAACACCGCTTAAAATCCCTTCTATACTGCTGTCGCAAAGATATATCGTCTTCATACCACAATACCTCCGGAATTTACCTGTGTCGACAGACTGGTATCGTCAAACAGAGACAGCTGCCGGTACGTATTGGTAGCGCTGATATCCCAGACACTTCTTCTTTCTTCCCCCACCAGGTGTCTGGATATATAATCCTCTTCAATCTTTACAGGGTACATCATCCTCCCGGAGCAGGTAATAAAATAGTGTGCTCTCTTCAGTACAACACCCATCTTCTTTAGTGCCTCAAAATCTAAAATCCCACTTCGTCTGGCCGCAATAATCCGCTTCACAGACTTCACTCCCATACCTGGAACCCTTAAAAGGGTAAAATAATCAGCCCGGTTCACCTCCACCGGAAACTGTTCCAGATGCCGCAGTGCCCAATCGCACTTGGGATCCAGAAGAACATTAAAATTAGGGCGGTCTTCTGATAGCAGTTCTTCGGCCTGAAATCCGTAAAACCGCATCAGCCAGTCTGCCTGATAAAGCCTGTGTTCTCTTAAAAGCGGCGGACCTCCCGGAAGTGCAGGCAGGCTGCTGTCCTGATTAACTGGAACAAATGCAGAATAAAATACCCTCTTTAAATCATAGTTTTTGTACAATGCCTCTGCCACCATCATCATCTGGTAGTCATTCTCCGGTGTGGCACCTACAATCATCTGGGTACTTTGACCTGCCGGAACGAAGGCAGGAGCCTTTTTATATTCCATTAACTCAAAGCGGTTGGTTACAATCCCGTTCTGTATCTGCTTCATGGGTTTTAATATCTTGTCACGATTTTTACCTGGAGCCAGTTTCTTTAACCCTTCTGCAGTGGGAAGTTCTAGATTAATGCTCATACGGTCTGCAAGAAATCCTGTCTTTTCAATTAACAGGGGATCTGCGCCGGGAATGGCTTTTACATGAATATATCCATGAAAGTGGTACTCCTCCCTCAGCTTTTTTAACGTCTGATAGATAAGATCCATGGTATAATCTGCACTGGTCAGTACACCAGAGCTTAAAAATAATCCCTCAATATAATTGCGTCTATAAAACTGTATGGTAAGCTGGCAAACCTCTTCCGGAGTAAACGCAGTGCGTACCACGTCATTGGAAGATCTGTTGATGCAGTATTTGCAATCGTAAATACACTGATTTGTAAATAATATCTTAAGCAAAGAGATACATCTGCCATCTGCTGAAAAGCTATGGCAGATACCTGCTTTACTGGCATTGCCGATGGTGCCCGCCTTCCCCTTACGGTCTACTCCGCTGGAAGTACATGCCACATCATACTTGGCTGCATCCGACAATATCTCTAATTTTTCCTGAACACTTAATGATTCCTGTATTAGCATCTCTTCACCTCGAACATTTGTTCTTACTATGAATATTATCATATATTTTAAATAATTTCAAGTACTTCCCGAATATATGTTCTCTTTTCCTGGTAATTGCTATTCTTTATTTCATGTAGAAAACAGGCAACAGAAAAAGACGGCGAAATCCCCCGTCTCCATCTGCTGATTAAGTGCTGTTATTTAAACTTATTATTCAAATCCACGCGGATTATTCTTCTGCCAGTTCCAGGAATCACGGCACATCTCTATAATTCCCCGTTCTGCTTTCCAGTCAAGTTCCTTCTCTGCTTTGGAAGGGTCAGCATAGCACGTGGGAATATCTCCTGCCCTGCGATCCATAATCGTATACGGAATCTTTAAATCATTTGCTTTTTCAAATGCGCCGATCACGTCAAGAACGCTGTATCCGATTCCTGTTCCTAAATTATATATCTGCACGCCGCCTGACTGCTTCGACATGGCTTTTAATGCCTTCACATGGCCTAATGCCAGGTCAACAACATGAATGTAGTCACGGACACAGGTTCCATCCGGAGTATCGTAATCCTTTCCAAACACTCCAAGACGTTCCAGCTTTCCTACCGCTACCTGAGTAATATAAGGAAGAAGATTGTTAGGAATACCTTTTGGATCTTCTCCGATCCGGCCGGATTCATGAGCGCCGATGGGGTTGAAGTAACGTAATAACATTACATTCCACTCTGGATCTGCGGTATTTAAATCCGTCAGGATCTGTTCTAACATTCCCTTGGTTCTCCCATAAGGATTGGTGATTTCTCCCTTGGGACATTCTTCTGTAATGGGCACGAATTCAGGATCTCCATAAACTGTAGCAGAAGAACTAAACACAATATTCTTCACTCCGTGCTTTCTCATAACATCACAGAGCACTAACGTTCCTGTAATGTTATTATGATAATATTCAAGTGGCTTAAAAACTGATTCCCCTACCGCTTTCAGCCCTGCAAAATGAATGACGCCATCAATTGTCTCTTTATTAAAAATCTGTTCCAGCGCTTCCTGGTCCAATAAATCTGCCTCATAAAAATTCAGTTTTTTTCCTGTTATTGCCATAACACGATTCATGGATTCCCTGTTGGAATTGCACAGATTGTCAACTACCACTACCTCTAAGCCGGCATTCAGCAGTTCTACGCAGGTATGACTTCCTATGTATCCAGCACCACCGGTTACTAATATCGCCATGTTAACTTCCTCCTTTTAAATGTCCTGAAACTATTATAAGCAGGAAATCAAAAAATAACAATGTAGAATTTCTTAAAAACCTATGATTTTTATCTGATTTCTTCTATTTAAATATAGAAGTAAAAAATCCGAAAATGTTTTTAAAAATATTTCCTATGCGGTGAAGTACATTACCATCGGGATGAAAATCTTCATCTACTTTACTTTCCTTGTCTTCTTCGTCTATTTTAATTTCTCCTGTTCTCAGTATGATCTGAATGCTCTTTGGTGATGGGTTCTTTACCGACGTCATGGAAACCGGTTTTGCTTCTAAATCAATATTTAACAGGGTTGTATCCTCAGTGGTATATTCATCCCACTTATCATCAATCATATTTTTAATTGTATCCTTTGCATTTCTTAAGACTTCCGTCTGATCGAGTCCGTTTCCTGCAATATCCAGGGTATCAGCCAGCCCGTTTAACGTCTTTTGTGTACTGCCGTTTAACGAGTTTCCCACCGTCTTTAACTGGCTCTCCAAAGATCGGAAGAATACATTCATGGAATCAATGGTCCTTGATGCACTGTCTGTCATTTTCCCCATATCCGTCAGCGTATTAAGCATCTCATCATGATGACGGTTTAAAATTCCATTGAGCTCCTCTGCACTTCCAATCAGATCATCTGCAGTATCGCAAAGTTTCCCAACGGCATCCGTGGTTTTTATCACTCCGTCTGTTGCCCCGTTAATATGGTTTCCTTCTGCATAAAGGTCACCAAGTAGTACTTTTGTCAATCCAAGAAACTTTGACATATCGTCAGACAGTCCTGCTCCGCTTCCTGCCAGCTGGGGCAAAAGCTGTGCCAGTGGCGCTGCTGCCTGCATGGCAGCCTTTGTTGCAGCATTAGTTGCAGAACTGGGGGACGCAATATCCCCGGCTCCCAGTGCAGAGGATAAGTAATTGGTTAATGTATTGATTTCTGTAACAGAATATCCTTTCTCATTAAACAAATAAGAGGAAATCTCGTCACTGTCTGCCAGATCTTCCGCCTTGATATCCTCAAGTAAGTCTTCCAGTTCGTCATCTCCAAGTGCCTGTGCCGAAGCGCTTAGTGATCCGCTTAAAGACACCATCTGGGGAAGTATCTTTGCCAGCTGTTCCAGCTCCTTAGCCAGTGTCTGCTGTTGGTTTGTCAGTGTGTTTAAATGGTCTTGTGTTTTATCAAGCTGCTTTAAAACCATCTGGGTCTTCATTCCTGTTTCCGGAGAATTAACCAGTTTCTGCAATTCCTTCAGTTCATCTCTTAAATCTCTTACTCCTTCCTGAAGATCGTTTAAATCCGGAGTAAGATCACTAAGGATTTCAGTCAGGTGATTCGTCTGGCCTCTTAAATCATTTAACGCTGTCTTGGCATTCTCCGTGTGATTGTAAAACGGCCGCAGTGTCTGAGACAGTCCATCCAGTGCAGTAAGGGCATCATCGGCGTTTTGATAAACCGTTCCTTTGGAATCCGCGACAATCTGTCTGGTTTTATCAAGCCCTCTGATACCATCCGAAGTATTGTCAAGGCTGTTCTTCATCTGATCCATGGTATTTAGCACCACATCCAGGCTGTCACTGATTGCATCGGCGGAATCTTCCATGGTTTTCTTTGCTTCCCGCAAATCTTTAACTTTGTCAAGCTGACTCACTGTCAGCGGAACCATGGCAAAAACAACGCCGGAAAATTTAAAATCATCAGTTCCGATGCGGATGGAATAATGTCCGTCTTCGCCTGGAAGCGCAAAGAAAACAACCGTGCTTATATTACCAACCGTTTGTACCTGGGCGCCTTCTGCTTCCAGACTTAAGTTTTTATCCATATCCACGACAGCACTGCCCATCAATGTCATATTATTTTTGTAAAAATCGGAAAGTCCTTCATTGGGCTTAAGATCCACATTTACTTCTACCAGACCTTTTTCACCCGCCAGTTCCTCTGCGTTTTTCTCAACTCCGTTAAGCCTGTAACTGACTGTAATATCCCAGGGAAGTTCTTTTTTTTCTGTCTTTGTCTGCCCCTCAAAATAAAACCTCTTTTCTCCTGATTCTGGAGTAAACGTTACCGACCCGTCTTCTCCGATTACCGGCTGAGAATGATCAGTCAGATTAATTACTTTTTCATAATTCCCATAATCCACCAGTGACTCATTTCCATCTGTTTTATAAATCTTTACAATACTGCTTTCTTTTATTTCACCATAGGGATCCATTGTTACATAAAGAGTTTCATCGTATGGAGGCTGAACCTGCGATGCCAGCGGCATCAGTACAGACTGCATGGAAAAAACAGCAGCCAGCCCTATGGATAATATTTTTTTATGCTTATTCATTTACATCCCCTCCTTTTAACGTTCCTCTTACTTTTGTATATTTTAAGCGGCGCCTTTCTTTTCGTTTTATGGAGCGTTCCTGCTGTTTTTGTATCTGGTTATCAAACAAACTAAGAAGTGCCGGTAACAGAGATAATACTAATACCATACTAAGTAAAGCTCCTCTGCCCACAAGCCTTCCTACCTGGGAGATTGCCTGAATGGAGGAAGTGAAAAACAGAAGATATCCCACCACTGTCAGAATACCTCCTGATGTGATAATGGATAAGGTGCTCTTAGAAATAGCCGCCATTGCCGAATCTGTATTATTCATGGTTTTTCTAAACCCCAGATAATTGTTGGTCATCAATATGGAATAGTCAATGGTGGCACCCAGCTGAAGGCAGCTGACGATAATGTAGCCGATATAGACAATGCTATCTCCCATAACGTAAGGCAACGTCATATTTAAGTAGATTGCCACCTCAATGGGGATAATAACAAGAATCGGCACCAGAATCGCCTGAAAGGTCACTAATACCACAAGGGCAACCCCCGCAAGTGAAAGTAAAGATACCTTATTATAATCATCTGTGAGGATATCACGGATATCAATGGTTGTGGGTGTCATACCAATCACATAAGCATCATCAGGGTAAAATTCACGTATTACATTCTCAAGCTTCTGACTGCAGTCAAAGGCATACTGGCTTTCCTGAACCGTATTCATGGAAATTAAAAATCTGGCATACCGGCTGCTTCTTAACTGCTTGCTCACCTTATCCGGAAGAAAACTTTCCGGAATTCCCCTGGGTATTGTACCCGACATGGAAATGGCGTAATTGACAAAATCCAGATCCTCCAGCGCATCTGTCAGTTGTCTTTCCGTTACGACCGAACCATTTGGCACAATCCCGATTATCATATTGGATTTTCCAAACTCCTCATTGATTTTTCTGGTATCCTCATAGACTCTTGTTCCCGGGCCTGCACCTATGGCATCATCCCCATAGTAAAAGGCATTCATGTTTTGACCAAAGTAACAGGGAACAGCCAGGATCATTGCAATAACAAACACAGGTTTTCTTAACCGGTTCATCAGCTTTGCAAACCGGTCAAAGGGAGGTACGAAGGGCTTATGAGCCGTTTTTTCTATCATATTATCGAAATGCAGGATCAGGGTCGGCATCAGGAAAAGTACGGTTGCAAGGCTGCAGAGAATTCCCTTTGTCAAAACAAATCCTACATCCCTGCCGATGGTAAAACGCATAAACGCGATGACTATAAATCCAACAATCGTAGTTGCTCCGCTGGCCAGAATAGAACTGCAGGATTCCTTCACCGCCATTTCCATGGCTTTATGTATTTCTACTCCCGTTTTTTTTATGGCAGTAAACGTATGTAAGAGAAAGATTGAATAATCCATAGAAACCGCCAGCTGCAAAATAGCCGCTGTTGAAAATGTAAAAAATGAAATTGTACCAAACATCAGATTAGATCCCATATTCAGTATAATTGCAATTATCATAATTAAAATAAATAAAAACGGTTCCATCCAGGACGTGGTCGTAAGCGCCAGGATCAGCCAGATAATAACCAGTGCCATACCAATGGCTATGGTTATCTCATGTGTAATCGATTCCTCCCTCTCTTTACTTGATATTGCACTTCCGGCAAAACACCCCCGATCCTTTCCAACAATACGGTATATTTCCTTTATACCGGAACGGGTAAGCGGATTGTCATCTCCTTTTTTAAATATCACATCCATCAGTGCATTTCCATCACGGTAATAATTATTCATAGAGAACGAATCAAGTGAAGTCATATCCGTCAGTCCCTCATTTGCAAAGGAAGCGCCCATATATACATCCGTTGTAAGATCAGGTCCTATTACCACATCCACGCCCTCCAGATCTGAGATTTTACTCCTGATCCGTTTCGCTTCCTGAAGGCTTACGTTCTTCACCATAATCCGGGCCATGCCAGGATATCCGAACTCATCCTCCATCACGTCCAAAGCCTGTTTCGTCTGGGCAAACTGCGGCAGATACTTACTTAAATCGTAGTTGACTTTCACAAAAGGAAAGCAAACTGCGCAGATAATGGTCCCTACCAGAAAAACACTCTCAATCAATTTTCCTTTAAATACAACGAAATGTACAAATTTGTCAAAAAAACTTCTATTCTTTTCCATATCCCCCTCCATTTATAATCGTTGATCTACTAATGGATACTTTATTGACTTTTGAACACGTGTATATTATAATACTAGTGTACATAACATTCAATAATCAATCTATTTTGATACATCTATTAATAATCACTGAATATTTTCCAGCATAATACTCAACACCATTTAGATAATCGTTAATTAAAATCAGAAGGCGCGTCAAAGCGCGAGGGGGAGGAATTGTATGGACATGCAAAAGCAGGATCGACGCATACGAAAAACTCAAAGATTATTAAAAGAAAGTCTACTTGAACTTATGGAAAAAAAGGATTTTAAAAATATATCCGTAAAGGATATTACCGAGCTGGCAGATTTAAACCGCGGAACCTTTTATCTCCATTACGCAGATACTTACAGTCTGCTACAGGAAATGGAAACGGAAGTATTAAGAGACTTTCAAAACATGGTAAACGGCTATCGGGACGCTTTTAAAAAGGCTTCTCTCATGCCAGTAACAATTCCCATCATTCAATATATTGAAGAAAACAAAAAGATATGTAAAATCCTTTTTGAGAACAGTTCATCCAATGATTTTGTAAATCGCTTCCATACTCTTATCTTAAAAAACGGAACTGCCATCATTAAAGAGCAATACCCCAACGCAAAGGATGTAACCTTAAACTATTTTTTGGAATTCATAACCTACGGACTTACCGGAGTTTTTAAACAGTGGCTCAATACCGATATGCAGCAGCCGAAAGAAGAAGTTGCAGAATTCGTGGATAAGGTTATAATGGGAACTGCAAAAAATCTTTTAACCACATAATTGTGTGATAAATATAAGACAATCCTTATGTTTCAATAAGTACTGACCGATATATGGTTAGTTAGATTTTGTAACTGCATCTAATCTTTTGCATTAAATATTACATAAGGACGATCATTATGCCTACAAAGAAAACGAAAGAAAAAGTACCTAAAACAAAACTAAAAAAACCAAAAGCTGCAAGAGTAAAGAAAGAAAAGCCTGCAAAAACTGGTAAAAAGTCTTTATTGCCGAAAAACAAGCGAGTCGTTATCCTATTGGTAGCAGCCCTGTTCATTGTTATTATCGGCGCCGCGCAAGCCATAATTTTATTATCCTTGAAAAATAAGAATACGGTAAAAGAAAAGGTGGCCAAAGCACCGGATTATTATTTTTCAAAAGATGAGGACATCTCCTCTTTCACTACAATTGTAGGGGAACGTACCTATGAAGAACCAGCATCTGTTCCTGAAAGCTCAGAGGAGACCAAAAAATCAGGGACTGAAAAGAAAGAGTCCGACGATGTCGCAAAATCTGGTACAGAGGCAGAAGGTAAGGCAGCTTCCGACAGTGATACAGCTGCTTCAGATGAAGCAAAAGACACCTACAAATATGTACATTTGGAGAATGCCTCAGCAGATTTAAAAACCTATAAGGATTACCTGGAAACTCAGAAAAGTTTTATCGATGTGACCAAGGAAAGCACAACGGCAGAAAGCACGGAAAGTGAAACAAAAAGCGAGAATGCGGAATGTTATCAGCTGGCCGGTCCTTCTTCTGACTCTAAGACCTACCTCTCCATCACGCTGGAAACTGCAGGCGACAGTGTGACTGTAACAGCAGGCAAAGGCAGCGAATCCTGGAACGATTTTTTTAAAAACCAGTGGAATGAGCAGAAAAAAGTAATAACCGATATACAAAAGCAGCCCAAGTCAGAAACTTCCATTGAAAAGGCAGAGAACACAGTTCGTTCTCAGGGGCAGGAAAAATTAAAGCTTACAGAAAGTGCAGATTCCTATCAGTTTATAGCTTCTCCTGGAATAACTAAAATTGAGGGAAAGAACTATTACACAGTACGGACTTACAAACGGCTTCCCGACAGTACGTTAACCTATGTTGCCACCTATTTATGTGATTGCAATGACAACAGCGTAGGCTTTCAATATGACGAGATAACCGGACAGGCCACCCCACTGGGATGATAAAAAAGGACCATTGCTCCATAAGTGATTTACACATATGGAGCAATGGCCCTTTTTCAATAAAATTATGATCTGATTATATTCTGGTACCAGTAAAAGCTGTCCTTTGGTACTCTTCTCTGGGTTTCATAGTCTACATAAACAATTCCAAACCGGTCGTCATAACCCTTTTCCCATTCAAAATTGTCCAGAAAACTCCACACAAAGTACCCTTCTACCTTCGCTCCGTCTGATACTGCGCGCTTCAGTTCAGACAGATGGCGCTCCAGGTAATCAATTCTGCATGGATCGTGAACACTTCCATCTAAGGATATTACATCCAGGGCAGACATACCATTCTCTGTAATAAACAAAGGCAATTGGTAAGTATCGTAAAAGTTCTTTACTGCCCAGTACATGGCTTTTGGAGTAATGGGCCAGCCCATTCCGGTCTTCCCATGCCCGGCAGGAAGTTTACCCAGAATTAACTCACCTGCGTCGGATAAACAAACAGAGGTTCCCTGATAGAGATTCATCCCACAAAAATCAAGAGGCTGGCTGATCAGCAACCGGTCCCCTTCGGACAATTCTGGTAAGTCTTCCCCAAATAATTGAGGACATTGCCGGTGAAACCTTCCTTTTATAATCAGTTCATTCCAGAATGCGGAAGAATGAATCCAGTCTTCCGCTCCTATGGAATCCTGCAGCTCCTTTGCTTTTCCAACCAGCAAATCAGTTTCTTCCACAGGCCAGTAGGCATTGCCGCAGGTGGGTGCATATCCTACCCGGCAATCCGGTACCAGTTCCCGTAATTTCTGCACAGATTTCCCATGTGCCAAAGCAATATTCCGGCACATGGCAAGGATTCTGCCGACCGGATATTTGATTCCAGGAGCATGGGTGCATCTGTCATATCCAAGCCAGGTAAATATCTGCGGCTCGTTAAATGTAATGTAATGCTTTACCCGGTTTCCAAATGCTTTTGCTACAACTGCTGTATATTCGGCAAACCAATCAGGGCTGCTGGGATTTAACCATCCGCCCTGCATCTCCAGTTCATTGGGATAATCCCAATGAAACAAGGTCACATATGGAGTAATATGGTGCTTTAACAGTTCATCAATCAGATCTGAATAGAATTTAAGACCTTTTTCATTGACGCTTCCAATACCATGAGGCATAATTCTTGGCCAGGAAACAGAAAAGCGGTAAGCCCCTACCCCAAGTTCTGCAAGCAGGGCTACATCCTCTTTCATCCGATGGTAATGATCACATGCCACGTCTCCTGTATGTCCTTCAAAAATTCTGCCTTTCTCTCTTACAAAGACATCCCATACAGACAGCCCTTTTCCATCCTCAAAAGCTGCCCCCTCAATCTGATAGGATGAAGTTGCGGTTCCCCATATAAAGTCTTTTTTCCAGTCCATCGTATCTATCCTTTCACACTTCCTGCTGTTACACCACCAATAATGAATTTGGACAGGCACAGATAGATGATTGCAACCGGAACAATGGCAATGGTAATCAGCATATAAACCTGCCCCATGTCAAATTTTAAGAAATCTGCACTTCGCAGCTGGGCAATCAGAATTGGAAGTGTTTTTTTCGTATTGGATTTAAGTACAAGAGAGGGAACAAAATAATTATTCCAGGAAGCCACGAATGCAAAGATTCCCTGTACTGCCAAAGCAGGCTTTACAATGGGAATTACAATATAATTAAAGGTGAAAAATTCATTGGATCCGTCGATTCTGGCTGATTCCACGATTTCTAAGGGTAAATTACTCTGGAAATAAGAAACCATAAAATAAAATACGACTGGTGCAGCCATAGATGGAAGAATCAGAGGAACAAAACTGTCCATAAGCCCCATTTTACCAATCAGGCTTAAAAATCCAAGGGTGGTTACCTGCGTCGGAATCATCATAATCAGAATGATAAAAAGATAAACAGCATTTCTGAATTTAAAATCATAGGCGTGAATTGCATACGCAGTCAGTGCTGATACGTATACCGAAAGAGCTGCAGAAGCACTGGCTATAAATAAACTGTTTACGATTCCGCTTACTACTGGCAGATTCTTGTTGTGCAGTACGTTATATAAGTTAGGACCAAATGATTTTCCCGGTAAAAATGAGAATCCCTTAGCGATTTCCGGATGGGATCTGGTCGCATTGATGATCAGGCAATAAAAGAAAAAAAGGCACAGAAAAGATAAGAGTGTCAATACGATATAGGCAGCTGCCTTTTTTAAATTCTTTACTTTTCCCATTATTTTGATCCTCCTTTCTCTTTACCGGCACCGGTAAGTATGAAAAACACTACGAGACTGAGTGCAGCTGTTATAATGAAGAGTATTACGGATAAAGCCCCTGCCATACCGTAGTTTTTGCTGTATAAATGATTGTTCAGAAACATAATTAACGTCATGCTGGTCCGGTCAGGTGTACCTTTACCATTGGTAAGTACCTGGGGTACATCAAACATCTGCAGACCGCCGATGAGTGAAGTAATCAGTACATAAATAAATATGGGTTTAATCGTAGGCATGGTAATTTTGGTAAATATCTGAAGAGATTTCGCCCCATCAATGGCTGCAGCTTCAAACAAAGCAGAATCTACTCCTAAAATAGCCGCCATCAAAAGGATGGTCGTATTTCCAAACCACATCATAAAATTCATAAAACCGACCAGTCCCCTGGTTCCCCATACTGTGGTGAGATAACGGATCGGACTGTCGATCAGCCCCATTTTTATCATAAGATTATTCATTGGACCGTCATCTGAAAACAGGGCAAAAAACAGCATGGCAAAAGACGCTGCCATAATTACATTAGGAAGGTAAATAATTGTCTTGAAAAAAGTACTTCCTCTTAGCTTCATTCTGAAATCAGCAAACCAAACCGCCAGAATCAGGGAAAAGAAAATCTGAGGAATAAAACCGATAATCCAGAGAATCACCGTATTGCCCATGTATTTAAGGAGATCACTCTGGAAAATAGAAATATAATTTTCAAATCCCACAAAATTAGGTCCGATCTGGGTTAACCCTGAACGGTAATTTTCAAACATGCTGTTATAAAACGTAGTTACCAGGGGGATAAAGGAAAATACTAAATATGTAGCAAAGAAAGGTATTAAAAAAATATATCCCCATTTTGAATAGCTGACTTTCTTTCTGGCTTTTGCCTTTTTTTCTCTTACCATGATGGAGCCTCCTGTTTTCATACAGGGCGGGAAAATCCCGCCCTGTATTTTGCTGCTACTTTACTTCTAATTCGGGATACTTCTCTTGTGCTGATGTGTAGAAATTCTTAAGTGCTGTATCTTTGTCAACAGTACCGTTAAAATAATCATGCATAGCATTCTGGAAGCTTTCATTCAGACCCTGATCATAAGGAGAAATCTTGCTCATATCGATCTTCTCTGCAGCGTCACAGTACATCTGAAGTGGATTCTGTCCGCCAAGGAAAGCTGACTTGTAATCGCCCTTTGCAAGAGCTTCCATAACTGTCTTGTTATTAACAAAGTCATTCTTCTCTTCTACAATTTTCTTCATGGTTGCATCATCACAGCAGATTGTCTTCATGATATCTGCTACGATATCAGCGTTATCCGTACCAGTTGCTGCACACAGCCAGGTTCCGCCCCAGTTATAGGATTCTGGTCCAATGGTTGCAGCCCAGTCACCGTAAACGCCATTTCCTACTTCCTGCTTTCCTCCGTCTGCTTCTGCTTTTGCAAGAGAGTTTTTAGCAAGAACGAAGTCTACGCCCCATGCAGGCATGAAATAACCAAATACTTTTCCATCAGGACCCTGTCCGGAAGCCCATTCAGCTGCCCAGAGTGTGGTTTTCTGATTGTAACCGCCGTCTGTATACTTCTTTGTCTGATCAACCCATTTTTCAATGCTTGGATCAATTGCTATCTTCTTTCCATTTACCCATGGAGCAGCTACATTGTTAGAGAAAGTACGGTAAGAATCATCAAAGCCGGAAAGCATAAAATATCCTTTGTCTTTCATCTTGGCAGCTGTTTTGTCAAAAGAGTCCCAGTCATTAATTGCTTTTTGAACTTCTGCAGGATCATCGGTTCCAAGCACTGCCTTGGCAATGGAGCGGCGATAGATATAAAGTCCTGGGCAGCCCTGCCATGAAATACCTTTTTGTGCTCCCTTGGAATCCTTAGCGATTACTTTGGTATAGTCATACTGCTTTGCCATATCCTGTTCTGTAACACCAACATCCTTTAAATCCATGGTGGCGTCGGAATTTACATACTTGAGAATGTAATCTGCTTCAACCAGGAACATATCCACTTTATCATCAGGCTTTGCGTCATTCTGATTTAACAGTGCTTCATCAAGAGCATTCTGATAGGCGTTGTTCTCACTGGGAGTTGTCACAAAGTTAACCTTATAACCTGCCGGAAGCTTGGAAGCATAATAATCTTCATATCTGGCTTTGAATTCATCGTTCCAGACATAAATATTAATCACTTTTCCTCCTTCACCACCAGCTTCTTTCTGCGTCTCCGTCTTTGCCTCAGTTTCCTTGGCAGTCGTCGTGTCTGCAGCTGTGCTTCCGCTTTCGCTCGGTGCGCTCTTTGAGGAGCATCCGGCAACCAGTGAAGCTGCCATCACCGCGCATAATAATCCGCTTACAACTTTCTTCTTCATATTTCCCTCTCCTTTTCTGATATTACTATCATGAAATATTAGCATTACCAACCGATTCCCCTGTAATAAGTTCGCCTTCCACAATAATCTGCTCCGTGAAAGTCGTCTTAGGTTTATCGATCGTGCTTATCAGTTTTTTAGCGGCCTGCATACCAATCGCTGATGTATCCTGACGAATGGTAGTTAGCCTAGGGTTTAATATCTGTGATAATCTGCTGCCGTCATATCCGGCAATTGAGATATCATCTGGAACCCTTAAATCTCTCCTCCGGATTTCATTGAGTCCGCCGATCAGTGCGGTATCATCCGGATATAGAATACAGGTTGGTGGATCTTTTCTGTCTAACAACTCACTGGTACATGCCATAGCCTGGCTGACATCCAGATAATCTGCTTCCAGTACATAATCATCTGGTACTGAAAGTTCCCGGCTTTCAAGAAATCGATAGAAGCTGGTGAGTCTGGCTTTTGTAACGGTAGTGCTCGCCTGTCCGTGTATGTAAGCAATCTTTCTATGTCCTTTTTCATAAACATATTCCATCAGGCTCTCAATGCCCTTTACGTTATCGGACAATACAGAAGAACAGTTTTCATTGATGTGATCGATTGTTACAACTGGGATGTCCCCGTTTAACAGTTCAACCACTTCAGGGTTGTCAAATTTAACACAGGCAATCACCACTCCGTCTACATTTCTGTATTTGCAGTGTTCATAATAGGAAACTTTCTTTTTTCCTATCTGCCCATTAATAAACGTGATATCATAACCCTGCTTTTCCGCCTCTACCTTAAACCCTTCAAGAACCGCGGCAAAATATTCATGGGTCAGACCGCTGTTAGCCTCATCAACGAACAGAACCCCTATGTTATAGCTTCTGTTTGTTTTTAAGGACCTTGCTGCAGCATTGGGAAAATACCCCAGCTTTTCCGCTGCCTGCTTAACTCTTATTTTAGTACTCTCCCCGATGTCACTCTGATCATTAAGCGCCTTGCTCACTGTGGCAACGGAAACCCCGCAGTGCTGTGCCAGTTCTTTCATAGAAATCATATGTCTCATCCTTTTAACTTAATCGTTTTCGTATTTTCACTATACCCCTTTCTTTATCAAAAATCAATATGTTTTTTCTTTTTTGTCTAGTTTAAATAGTTTTTATTCATTGTTTTTGTGCATATTTACATCATACAAAATACTAATATATTTTTTCTACTATAATTTCAAAGATTCCTCTTGTTTTTTTTCTCAACCCGCGCTATTATGACCGTATAACTCCCTATTAGCTTTCTTAATCGTTTTCGAAAAATGTCGTTTTTAGGGATTTGGGTCATCCAACAGGAAGGAGTTATTCAACTATGAAATATGGATATTTTAATGACCAGGACAAAGAATATGTGATTACTGCCCCAGATACTCCTCTGCCGTGGATCAACTATCTGGGAAGCGAGAATTTCTTTTCGCTGGTTTCCAATACCGGAGGGGGATACAGCTTCTATAAAGATGCCAAGATGCTCCGGCTCACAAGGTACCGTTACAATAATGTTCCTCTGGACAGCAACGGACACTACTACTACATTAATGAAAATGGCACTATTTGGAATCCGGGCTGGCAGCCTTCAAAGACTCCGTTGGATTTTTATGAATGCCGCCATGGACTTGGAGTGACCCGTTTCACTGGAAAGAAGAATGGTTTAAAAGCCAATGTAACATCCTTTGTACCTCTGGGAGACTCCTGCGAGATCAACCAGGTAACATGTAAGAACGAAAGCACCGAGTCCAAAGATTTTACCCTATATTCTTATGTGGAATTCTGTCTGTGGAATGCCATGGATGATATGACCAATTTTCAACGGAATTTCAGTACCGGTGAAGTTGAGGTGGAAGGTTCTGTTATTTACCATAAAACAGAATACAGAGAAAGACGAAATCATTATGCCTATTATTCCGTCAATTCACAGATCCAGGGATTTGATACTGACCGGAATACCTTTGTAGGCGTATATGGTTCCAACCAGAACCCTGCTATGGTGGAAAAAAATACTTCCGGTAATTCCATGGCAAGCGGCTGGTCTCCCATCGGTTCTCACCGGATCACACTCCATTTAGAGCCCGGAGAGGAAAAAACCTTTGTTTTTGTTCTTGGTTATGCCGAGAATGAACCAGATTTAAAATGGAGTGCACCAGATGTTATTAACAAAGCACCATCTGATGCTGTGCTGAAAAAATACCGCACTGCTGCTGATATTGAGGCTGCACTGGAAAAGCTGAAACAGTATTGGACAGATCTTTTATCCACCTACAGTGTATCGCTGAAAGAGGAAAAAACAGCTCGCATGGTTAACATCTGGAACCAGTATCAATGTATGGTTACCTTTAACATGTCCCGTTCTGCCTCCTATTACGAATCAGGAACAGGTAGAGGTATGGGATTTCGGGATTCCTGCCAGGATTTGCTTGGTTTCGTACACATGATACCGGAACGGGCCAGAGAGCGGATCATTGATATTGCCTCTACCCAGTTTGAAGACGGAAGTGCTTATCACCAGTATCAGCCTCTTACGAAAAGAGGAAACATGGACATTGGAAGCGGTTTTAATGACGATCCTCTCTGGCTTATTGCAGGTGTCAGCGCATACATACGGGAAACCGGCGACTGGGATATTCTGAAAGAAAATGTTCCTTTCGATAATGATGCTGACAGAAGCCAGACTTTAATGGAACATTTAAGACGTTCCTTTGGATTTACAAAATCCAATTTAGGGCCTCATGGACTTCCCCTAATCGGCCGTGCCGACTGGAATGACTGTCTGAATTTAAACTGCTTCTCGACAGAGCCAGGGGAATCATTTCAAACCACCGGACCATCCGAAGGACCTGTTGCGGAATCTCTGATGATTGCAGGAATGTATGTAAAGTACGGAAAAGAATACGCAGAAATCTGCCGTTTGACGGGATTGGAAGAAGAAGCCATTGAAGCAGAGACTTCTGTAAAAGCGGTTTATGACGCAGTCCTTAAATCCGGTTGGGATGGAGAATGGTTTCTGCGCGCCTATGATGCTGCAGGCAATAAAGTCGGCTCAAAAGAGTGCAGAGAGGGACAGATCTTTATTGAACCTCAGGGATTCTGCGTAATGGGCGGCATCGGAATTGAAGAAGGACTGGCTAAGAAAGCTCTTGACAGTGTACAGGAAAGACTTGATACCACCTACGGAATCGTTCTGCATCAGCCGGCATATCAGACTTACCATAAGGAGCTGGGTGAAATTTCTTCCTATCCGCCAGGATACAAAGAAAATGCCGGCATATTCTGCCACAATAACCCATGGATTTCCATTGCAGAAACCATGATTGGCAGAGGAAACCGTGCATTTGAAGTATACCGGAAAACAGCGCCTGCCTATACTGAGGAAATCAGTGAGATCCATAAAACAGAGCCTTACTGCTATTCCCAGATGATTGCCGGTAAGGATGCTGCTAATTTCGGTGAAGCAAAAAACAGCTGGCTGACTGGTACAGCTGCCTGGACCTTTGTCTGTATCTCCCAGCACATTCTGGGAATACGTCCCGGCTTCCATGGGCTGATTGTTAACCCTTGTCTTCCTGATTCAATGGGAGAATTTTCTGCAATCCGTAAATTCAGGGGTGCCACCTATCACATTCATGTAGCAAGAAATGGGAAAACAGGCAATAAGATTTCTTCCTTCCTGGTGGATGGTTCTGCCATTGAGGGGAATGAGATCCCATTCCAGGCTGGAAAAACAGAATATCGTGTAGATCTTACACTGGAATAAGCAAAAGGGAGAAAGCCGAAATCATGGCTTTCTCCCTTCTCTTTTCTATCCTCTATTCTTTATCATACGCTTCCAGTGCAACGGGCAGCGCCTGTATTACTACATTTCCCGCTGCAGGCAGTCCCACAAGAACGCTGCTGATTATTTCCGCTCTTGTGGCTCCATGGGCTTTTGCCATCTGAACATGGAAAGGCAAACCGCTCTCCAGCCTCATAACAGCCATAACGGCTATATATGCAAGTTCCTCTGTCTTTTTATCAAGGCTGCTTACTGAATCCAGCTTGTGGATCATCTCCATCCATGGGGTCTGAACCTCCGGTACCTCCTGTGCAAATACTGAAAATGCATTGCTAACCTGCATACTTTTACTCCTCTCTTTCTGTGTAACTCTGTTTATTCTTTAGAAAACTGATCCTTCCAGGCGGGCAGCTTTTTCATACTGCTCACTGCAATTTTTTCTGCTGCTGATTCATCAAACCCCTGTGTTTCCATAATAAACTTTGTCATACCGGCTTTTGCCTCTTCAAAAGACCGCATGGTTCCGTCGGGTCTGGCACAATAAACACAGTATTCTTTCTGCTCGTCGCCCTGTGGAAAATCCGATTTCTTTTCCATAGGCATACCGCAGGCGATGCATATCTTCATATCGCTCTCCTTTTCTACTTCGTAATCAGACTTATAAATGTGTGTTTCAATTCTCCTGCATAGCGGGCTAAAACCGGTTCGTCCGGGGAAAAGAAATCCTTGTTCCATAAATAATAATGAACCATGCCAAGCCAGGTATTAAAAAGCATATGAACAGGAACCTCTTTTACAATTCCATTCTTTATCTCCCTTGACAACAGGAGATTGAAATGATGGGCAATTGTGGACTGATTATCCGCATACACATACTGTACCTCTTCTGGCAAAAGGCTTCTCTCCGTAATCAGGCGCAGATAAAACTCCTCATGATCAATGAGAACCTTTAAATGTGCATCCAGAAAGTCGCTGACACTGGCACCGGCACTGGATTCTCCCATATCGTGAAATTCAGCGGCAAGGCTGATCTGAAACTCACCAATAATGCACTCCAGCAAATCATTCAGGGACTGGAAATGGGCAAAAACAGTTCCATGTGAGACCCCAGCCTCCCTGGCAATTCTGGCTGTTGAAGCGGAGAAACCTTCCGTTGCATAGATCCGGTATGCAGTATCAATAATTTTCTGCCTGGTACTTTCTTTTTGTATCTGTCTTTTTGATTTCATATTAATGACCACCAACTCATTGAGTGTGTACTCAATATAATCTTTTTTTTATCTCTTGTCAACATTTTTATTGTAAAAATAATTATATAATCCAAACGGAACCGGCTAGAGCTTTTCACCGGTTATACGTAACCCCATAAAATCCTTGATTACTACTCCACCTTTAAGCCTGCTGCTGTTAAGAAGTTTCTCCATCTCTTCCAGAGTATAAGAGGCATACAGGGAGGAAAGAAATCCAGGTCTTAATTCTTTGGGCTTTGTACTGAAATATATCATATATTTTTTTAAATAACCGATATCCCGTCTCATATCTGTAATACAATATCTTCCTCCTGTGCGCAGAACCCGGTAAATCTCGTTAAAAACCTGAACCGGATTTTCCCACTCATGGAGGGATCCATTGGATACTACTCTATCAAATGCTGCATCCTCAAAAGGCATATTCATTCCATTGCCCTGTACATAACGAGCTGGAATTCCATACTCCCTGGCATTTTTTTCCGCAATACGGATCATGGCAGGGCTGATCTCACAGCCAGTAAGTGTTTTTGGATTTACCTGTTTTGCCAGCTCCAGGCCAACGTAACCAGGGCCGGGGCCTATTTCCAGTATATCTCCCCCATTTATCCCGGAAGCTATCATCTCAGCCACTCCATTCCAGCCCTTATCCCTCATACCCTTTGCAAACTCATCGAATATCTCTGCCGTCACTTCACTCTGGATCCCCTCATTGGTTTCAATTACTCTTGCTGCTGTCATAACCTGTTCCTTTCTTCCCGATCGCATCTATGGATTCTTCGGCCCAGCTTAGCTCAGCCTTGTAATGCATCAGATGGTGATTAAATATAATATCAGCATAAGTCTTCATTTCTTCCGGTATTACTTTTTCCATCTCCGTTCTGTGATCTTCAATTCCCATCATTAGCTTTTTCAACTTGCTGATATGAAGGGCCAGGCTCTGTAAAAAATCAGAATCAGTCAGATATTCAGAAAAATAGAATGCAGCGTCAGCATCAAAAACCGGACGGTAACTCATATCCAGAGTCTGCTTTAGCAACTCCTTAAATTTTTCTGCCCCACTCTGTCCCACAAAGTAAACAGTTTTTTCAGGTCTGGCACTTTGCTTATCTCTTATGGCTGTTAAAATACCGGAAGCTTCCATTTTCTCAAGATGGTAATACACATTCGGCAATTTGATCTTGGTAAAATCCTCCAGCTGCTCTTCCATAATTTTTTTAATCTGGTAGCCGTGCTGCGGTCCAAAGCGCAGTAATATTCCAAGTATATACAATGGTATCATAAGAATTTGCTCCTTTTTATAGTCAGTACTGACTATCTATATTTTTCATTATACTCAGTACTGACTAATTGTCAATGCGATTTTGTCTTCTTAATGCTGTTTTTTTATGTATTTTTTGTTTTTTCCTGTATTCTGCCATTTGTTTGGTATTTGGTTCCTCCATTGGCATAAAATGGTTATATACTTTATAGAAAGGCAGGCTTGTCATGAACAATATACTGGATAATGATTATTATGACTTTATCATCAGCAACACCCTGATCCCTTCTAATGACTTTTCAGAAAATGTCACAAAATTAAACAGTGATTATTCTCTGCTTCATCTGGCAAAAAAAATAGGCAGGCCTGCGATCTGGGCTTACATCCATACGAAAATTTTCCTTCCATTTTTACACTGACTTCTACCATATCCACGGATCCTCCCGACAGTGCCGCCCTTGCTGACCAGCTTCTTTCCAATTATATGGGGCTTGGAATTGTAATTGGAATCATCGACACAGGCATTGATTATTCCCACCCTGCTTTTCAAAATCACGATGGAACAACCCGAATACTTTCAATCTGGGACCAGACTGACCAGTCCGGCAAGCCTCCATCCGGTTTTGCGTTTGGCTCTGAATATACAAAGAATCATATTAATACTGCTTTAAAATCTCCTCTTCCACTAAATATTGTCCCTGAAGTCGATACAATCGGACACGGAACTGCCGTTTCCAGTATCATATCAGGAAGCCATAATGAGGAAAACTCTTTTATGGGAATTGTTCCACAGAGTAAGCTGGCTGTTGTAAAATTAAAAGAAGCAAAAGAAAATTTAAAACAGATTTATTTTATTCCGAACTATTCCCTGTGTTATCAGGAGTCTGATATTATGCTTGGTATCCGATATCTTCTGGGTGTGGCGGAACAGTTAAACCGGCCTCTGATTCTTTGTATCTGCATGGGCAGCAGCCAGGGGGGACATGATGGGCGTGGACCCCTTTGTTCTTATTTAGATCAGCTGACCAGACAGCCACGTATTGGTACTGTCATTGCAGCAGGCAACGAAGCAGCCCTTAAGCGGCATTATTATTGTTATTCTCATACACCGCCCTTTTACAGCGGCTTTGATCTAAAAGTAGGGACAGAGGATCGAATGTTCTCCATGGAGATCTGGCCATTTCCAGCCGGGAGGATCACCCTTGAACTCTACTCTCCGGATTGTGAAATAGTAAGCAGTCACTATACTTCCATTAATACCTGTCAGACGTTCAGTCTGTCACAGGGACAGAGTTCTGTCTTCATCAATAATATTATTCTGGAAGGTTCTACCGGAGATCAGATGATACTGGTCCGTTTCGACAATCCCTTACCCGGCATCTGGCACTGCAGGGTTAAAAGCGAAGGAAATGAGCCCTTTTCCTTTCACTGCTGGCTCCCCTCGGGAAACCTTATCACTGCTGATACCCGCTTTTATCAATCAGATCCAAATACAACCATTACCTCCCCGGGAGATGCACGTGTTCCCCTGACAGTAGCGGCTTATAATCAACTTGACAACTGTTTTCTGGAAGAATCCGGCAGAGGATTCTCCCGGTTTGGTGAGATTGTTCCAGATGTTTCTGCTCCTGGTTTTAAAATCCCCTGCGCTCTGCCGGGAAACCGGTACGGTACGCTTACTGGCACCGGCGCCGCTGCCGCGCATGCTGCCGGTGCTGCTGCAATGATAATGGAATGGGGATTTGTCAGAGGCAACCATACTCCGATCACCGGGGTAAAGGCAAACCGCATGATAATACGCTGCGCAAAACGTGATAACGCTTACTTCTATCCAAATAACATATGGGGATATGGCAGAATAGATATGCTTCATTTTTTTGAACAGATCTCTACTTTTACCTAATAGAAAAAGACCTGTGAATCCGGATGGTTCCTCATTCACAGGTCTTATCAATTACTTTATGAAAATGCAATATTAATATCAATTGGAATATCGTCTGCCAGCAACTCAATACAAAGAATCTGATTGGAATTCATCTTCACAGAAACCTGATCACCATAAAGCAGCGTAGGAGTTGAGATATCTACCGTAATACCAATGTTGGAAAAAAATGTAGCAGCATTGGCTGTAAGCATATTGGCCAGTTCTGAAATTGCACTCTGCGCCATTTCATTAAAATCATCCACTGGCATCCCCATCATCATCGTAGATGCTACTTTTTTTGCGCTTTCCAGATCCAGATAATAGACAACATTTCCTTTTATCTCTCCTACAATACCAACTGTCATAATGACACCTGTATAAGTCAGATTGCAATCTTTCAGGCTTAAATTGGTCTTTTCAACTTTTTCAAATCCCAGCTGGGGCATAACAGAAAGAAATGCTTCAATAAAAGGATTTATGTATTTTACATCCACTGATCATCACCCCTTTGAAAACCTATATTTAACAAAATTTCTCCAAAATCGGAATCCGCCAGTATGTTTGTTGTTGTATATCCAGGAGCAGTAATATGAATACTTTCCCCATGCATGATTGTGGGTGGTGCCACCCGGAGTCCATAAGCCTTATTCATTCTGTTTATGATAGAGCAGGCATTCCCGGATACAATGTTGGTAAACTCTCCAAGTACTGCAAGCACCTCATCAATGCCTGAAGCCTCTCTTTTCATAATGGAAGCAGTCAGCTTATAAGCTGTTTCCATCTTTACATCAATCAGCATTCTTCCGGAAAACTTACCGATGATACCTACGATAACTGCCAGACCTTCTGATTGGAATTCCTTGCTGCAGACATGTTCATCCTTATACTGGATCAACGACTTTGTAAGTTTGTTTGTTCCGTCAAGAAGTGCTTCTTTAAAAATCTTAATATACTCACTTGATAAAAAACGAAACAGTTCTTCCGATGACATAACACGGTTTACCGCAGTCATCAGCTCGTCTTCATCAATTGGTTTCTGGACATAGGCTGAAACCTTGTTTTCTTTTGCTTCTTTCACAATTTCATCATCCATCATGGAACTGATAACAATAACTTTAATGTTTCTGTCAATTTCATGAATTGCACGGGTGCACTCCAATCCATCGGTTCCAGGCAGTGTCATATCCATCGTCACAAGCTGAGGCTTTGTTTCCTGTATCACCTGTTTTACTTCTTCCAGTGTCCCCGCTTCTCCAACTACTTCAAGACCGTTTCTAACAAGAATTCCTTTGATAAACGCGATAGAGAAGGGAGAATCATCAACTATAACAACTTTTGTACCCGCCATAGAATAAAGCCTCCTGTAATTAATAATGATTATTACCTTTTTTATTATACAACAATATCATATAATGGCGTATTTTGTCAAAAGGTTTACTTGTCTGATTACAAAGGTTCGTTTATTAAGTCATATTTTTTCCAAATATCACCGAAAACGGTATCACTCATATTTTACAGCTCATATAATAATAGAAACGATTATATCGGTGAATGATGCTATGTTTGAAAACGACAAAACCGAATTCGATTCTGAAATGACGAATCTGCCGGAATTTCCTTCGGATTTCGGTCCAAATCCATTTATTATTGACATGCAAAAAGCAGCCAGACAAAATGACAATTTTCGCACTACATTGTGGACCGGAGACCATCTTCAAGTCACACTGATGAACATACCAGTGAAAGGAACCGTGGGTCTGGAAGTCCATTCAGATCTTGACCAGTTTTTGAGAGTGGAGGAAGGCCTGGGTCTGGTTCAGCTTGGAACTTCAAAGCTTTCCATGGATTCCCAATATTTGGTATTTGACAATTACAGCATATTTGTTCCTGCAGGCATCTGGCATAATATTGTTAATATTGGAAACCAGCCCCTTAGAATGACTTCTGTCTATGCTCCTCCTCACTACGAATGGGGCACCGTACATCCAACCAAGGCCGACAGCATTTCCAACGATGAAAGCTGATCGGGTTCTTATGAGACATAAAATTGCAGCCTGCCCGTATGAACCGGGCAGGCTGCAGTATTGTGTTTTAATGTGTGACATTAATGGTAACAGCTTTTGGTCTTGTCATGGCTTCTATGGAATATCTTACCCCCTGAGTCCCCATACCGGAAGCCTTTACTCCCAGGAACGGAAAATGATCTGGTCCCCGTTCCGTCTTATTATTAATCTGAACCGTTCCCACTTCTAATTTCTCAGCAATGAGAAACGCTTTATTAATGTCTTTTGTAAATACGGAAGATTGTAAACCATACTCGGAACGGTTGGCAATTTCCACTGCTTCATCCATATTCTTTACCCGGATAATCGGCAGAATCGGCGAAAATGGTTCTTTCCACGCGATCTCCATATCCACTGTCACCTTATCTAACAAGGTGGGATAAATCAGGTTCCCTTCTCGTTTATTACCCACAATCAGTTCAGCCCCTTTGTCAAGGGCATCCTGAGTTAAAAATACCGCAAAATCCGCTGCCTTCTGATCAATTAAGGGGGTAACAACCGCAGATTTTCTGGGATCTCCGACAGACAATTTTTCAAT
The DNA here is from genome assembly GCF_031982545.1 of Lacrimispora sp. Lineage (GTDB taxonomy): Bacteria > Bacillota > Clostridia > Lachnospirales > Lachnospiraceae > Lacrimispora. The sequence goes on along the minus strand of NZ_DALYXB010000012.1, from coordinate 76,406 downwards.
TCTTGATTTCAGCATGGTGACTAACTGGTCCGCTACTTTATCTGTGGTAATAATTCGTTTTACCGCTGTACAGCGCTGTCCGGAATAGGAAAATGCACCTTCCACGATATTATCTGCCGCATACTCCAAATCTGCATCTTCCAGTACAAGAGCCGCATCCTTGCCGCCAAGTTCCAGAAGCAGGGGCGTCATACAGGAAATCTGGGATATGTGCCTGCCCACCTCCGTGCTGCCTGTGAAATTAATAAAATCAATTCCCTGGTGGGTTACAATGTAATCGCCGATCTCACTTCCTTTTCCAGTTACTGTCTGCATCACCCCTGCCGGAAGTCCTGCATCCTGCAATGCTTTTACAAGGTGAAGTGCACTGATGGCGCCTTGTGTTGCAGGTTTCAATATAACTGCATTGCCCCCCATTAATGCTGGTGCTATCTTGGAGGCCGATAAATTAATTGGGTAGTTAAAGGGGGATATCGCTAATACGGTACCAAGAGGAATTCTCTTTATATAGGACATCTTATTGCGTGAGCCCCCTGGGAAATTCTCACCGCTCACTGCGATTCCTTCCAGACTTTTCCCTGCATCTGCAGTAAAACGTAAAAAGTCCACAGTTCGTTTGACTTCTGATACGGAAGATTTCTTATCTTTTGCGATCTCCATCATGAGGATATCAGATATTTCTTCTGTCCGTTCTTCCAGGAGCGCTGCAGCCTTATAAAGGATCGCTGCTTTTTCGTATATGGGTACAGTAGCCCACTGGGATTGACCGGCTTTGGAATACCGGACAATATCATCTACTTCTTCCTTACTGATCGCCTGTATCTTACCCACGAAAGAACCGTCCGCAGGTGATGTTATGGTTATGACATCTCCTGATGCAGATTCTGTCCACTGCCCATTGATTAAATTGTTATATATAAGATTCTCATTGCATAATCCAGCCATATGATTCTCTCCTCTCATTTCTTTATAATGACCATCTGTCTATAATATACCTAAAATATAAAATCAGATACCAATGATTTTATATGCTTCCAGTATATAGAACATCCGTTCTCAATGCAAATAAACTTTTTATTAATTATTTGATAATAGCAATCATTATGATACAATAGAACTTTAAGCGCCAGAATATATTTTTAATGACAGGCGTGAATATTTTACATAATACAGGGGATATGAGATGAAACGAAGGATGATATTTTTATTATTTGCAATTACTATTTCCATACTATTATCAAGTTGTGCACCGTCACTTAGCGAAGTGGAACTGCAAAAGCGTAGGGATGATTATTCACAATTGGTTAATTCTCTTCATGAAGTCGGCTATGATCAAGAATTTAAGTTGCTGAAAGAGAAAAATTCTATGGAACAGAATTTAAGAAATCTTTGGAAGTACTATCTGTCAGACCATGATTTTTCTTACAGAGATACCCGTAAGAACGTGGAACTGTTAATTAAGCTTGGAAACTTTGACTTTATTGCAGAAGGGCTTCGATCCAAAGCTGCGGACGACAATCCATATTATCACGATTGGCCGCGTGACAGCCAGTATAATACCAAATCAGAAACGGTGTGGTTCAGCGATGAAGAAGTACTGTGGCTTATGTTGCTTTTGCCAGACTCTGATATTCCAGAGGAGCACACAGGGCTTAAGGAGGTTCTGGCTGAATGCGGGAAAAATATTCTGGGGGAAGACTTGTACGAACCAGCGACAACGGAGGGCATCTGGTTTTATTATGAAAAAACAAGCCCCGGTTTATTAGAAAAAATAAATCCGGATTTTCTGACTTATCTCTCAAATGACATTAAAACCGCCTTTCAAAACGCAGACGATGACATTCAGAATCGATTTATGCAAGCCATCGACCCTGGAAAATTCAGAAATATATATTACACAGATAGTCCGGTTCACGTTTTTTCATTGGAGGAATCAGAACAACTGATGCGTGAGTTTCCACCTGCAGGCACGTGGGATGGAGGATATATTCGTATCGTGAATGATCCAACCCACGGGGATTTGATTCATAAGTATGATATCAATGACTCTGTGTATGGCGCTTATGCATATGCAAGAGAGTCCGATGCTTTGGTTCCTGTAATCAATCCGGCAGATGCACGTTTTGCAGTTTATGAAGAATACACGGATGGAAAGTATTATTCCACTTACACTGGCAGCAGAAATTTTGCTGTGTATCTTATGAGCTTAAAAATACGCATTGTGGATTTATTAACCGGAGAGGAAATATTCAGCGAGTTGGCACTCAGCAATCCGCCGCCTGACGAGCTTTCATGGACGACTACTTACGGGTACAGCAATTTCAAAATCGTAGATAATAAACATTTTTACAATGATTTTGATTGGGGCAGGTACGCAGCTGTGATGGAGAAGTACTGTAATATCCCGGTTTCGTCAATCCAGCAGGAACGGTAAATACATAATGATCATGAACGCCAAATAGAAAAGGAGTTCTCTTTGGAGAACTCCTTTTCCTGATTCATTTCACTACTACCCCCACCCCATCGGGTATGACTGTTATGTCCGCATCTGACCCTTTTATTTCCAAAGCCCTCTTAAGTGCTTCCTCAAATGTATCTGCATGCTGCATATGCATTTTTTTAATCATTTCCGGATCACATAGATCCGAAACAAGTATGACTGTATGCTTTTTAAGTATCCGCGCAAGTATCTGGAACTCCCATTGATCGGGTATCGTTTCATTTCTCCCGGTTTTCATGACACGGTTAAGTACTTCTTCCGGACTCTTTGCATTTGCCATGTTTTCATAAAAGGATTTACCTCCATGCCCGTCATTACAGGCTGAGACCATAATTATAACCCCGTCCTCTTTGCACACAGCTTCAGCTGCCGTCATTCCTTTCACAGACTGATATACATTCTGGTCAAGAGGATATCCTCCATTGGAGGTAACGGCAATATCAGCTTTTACAGCCTTGACCGAAGCCAGATCCATAACAAATTCACATCCTTCTGTGTGTGCCTGTTCGCTGTCTCCTGCAAAAGCATTAATAATATTTTTTTCACTGTCAATGACAACATTCAGTATAAATGCAAGCTTTGCCTGTCTGGCTGCATAAAGCATATCGTTATGAATGGGGTTGTCATGAATGACTCCCGTCCTGGCGTACTCGCTTGCTATAAATTCGGAGCAATGGTTTGCCATTACTGTTTTCGCTGATGCCACGCCTGGAAGTACACTCTTTCTTCCTCCGGAAAATCCCGCGAAAAAATGAGGCTCTATAAATCCTTCGGAAATCAATAACTCCGTTTCCATAGCCAGCTTATTAAGCCAGAGTTCTCCGCCGGAAGGTAGCGTTCCCACTCTCACTACGCTGTTTTCATCTTCTGATAAGTGATTGATGATCACTTCATGGTCTGCTATTTCCTGTCCAAACTTATGGATCAGTTCTTCCGTTGTATCGGGTCTGTGAAAGCCGGTAGCAATTAATATTTTAATATCAATATCGGGGTTTACCGCCCTGATCCGTTTAAGAAGGATTGGCATTGTCACTTTGCTTGGAACAGGTCTGGTATGATCACTTGTTATAATCACCATGTTTTTCTTTCCCCGAACCAGCTCTTCTAGGGATGGACTTCCGATTGGGTGATCCAAAGCCCTGTTTACAATCTCCTCCTGACTGCCACTGGCGTGATAAGTATGAGCTTTTGATTCTAATATTCCAACCAGATTATGATCTGGAATTTCAACCTCTAAAAGTCTATTTGAATACGGTATTTTTATTTTGGCCATAAGATTCCCTCACGATCTTTTTATCCCATTGATTTACTGAAAAATCTTCCCCGGGTTTAAAATGTTTCTGGAATCAAAAGCCAGTTTTATATTCTTCATCAGTTCTACATATTCATGACTGTATTGTTCCAGCATATATGCTTTCTTGGCAAAACCAATTCCATGTTCTCCGGATACCAGGCCGCTTAGCTCCCTTGATTTGCTGTACATGGCTTCAAATACTTCTGAAAGTTTCTTTTTCCAGGCTTCCTCTGAAAGCTCATCCTTTAATACATATACATGAAGATTCCCGTCTCCTGCATGACCAAAGCTTCTGATTCTTACTTGAAATCTGTCTTGAAGTTCGTGGGTATATTTAATAAACTCGGCAACTTTATTTCTGGGAACTACTACGTCACATTCATCCATATCTGTGGTTGATGCTTTCACAGCTTCCAGAAATGCTCCTCTTGCAGACCAGACAGAGTCCTTTCTCTCATCTGTATCAACAATAAATACATCGCAGGCACCTTCCTTCAGGCAGATATCCGCTACTTTTTCATATGCCCCTTCGATTTCCTCCCTGGTATTTCCGTCAAATGTCAGTAAGAGATATGCATCGGAAGAATTGTCAGGAAATTTTTTCCCTAAGTATTCCTCGGCTGCCAGAATTACTTCTCTCTGCATAAATTCTATGGCAGTGGGAGCAGCTTTTGATTTCACGATTTCTGGAACCGTACTGATCGCCATATCCAGGCTGGGAAATGGAATTAACAGTGATATCGCCTTTTTAGGCAAGGGAAGCAGTTTTAAAATGGCCTTTGTTACAATTCCAAGGGTTCCTTCTGACCCGCATATTAAGTCTTTTATACTATAGCCGGAGGAGTTTTTTACCACCTTACCACCGATTTCAAGGATTTCCCCGTTTGGAAGAACAACCTCCAGCCCTCTTACGTAATCTCTGGTAACTCCATACTTAACCGCTCTCATGCCTCCTGCATTGGTATTGATGTTACCGGCAATCGTCGCTGATTTTTCACCTGGATCTGGGGGATAGAACAAATCATGTTCTTCGACAAATTCACTGATTTCCATTAATAAGACCCCCGGTTCCAGAGTCAGAGTCAGATTTTCTTCGTCTATTTCCAGTATCCGGTTCATCTTAGACATATTGATCATAATTCCTCCGTAAACCGGAACGGAGGCTCCCACTAAACCAGTACCTGATCCTCTGGCTACAACAGGAATTCTATGGTCATAGGCATATTTCATGATCTTTGATACTTCTTCTGTTGTAAGAACATCCACCAGTACATCTGGCCTCCGGCTTATTCCGCCCATTTCATCATGACTGAAATCATCATTAATTTCATCATCGGTAAATACTCTGTCCCTGCCTAGCAGAGTCACCAGATATTCCACGTCTCCGGTATCAATTTTCTTATAATCCATCACAATTATTCCCTCCTTGATTCGTAATTTTGTATCAATATATCGGCCCGCATTCTATGTATAAATTGTTAACTACGCTCCTGTACACTTTAAGTCTTTCACAAGCTGGGGCACGATTTCATAAATATCTCCTACGATTCCATAATGTGCTGTATGAAAGATCGAGGCGTTTTCGTCTTTATTGATAGCAAAAATACGATCTGAGTGATTCATTCCTGCCACAAACTGAACGGCACCGGATATTCCCAGGGCAATGATCAGTTTTGGCTTCACCGTTCTCCCGGAAAGACCAATCTGCTTCTTTGCCGGAATCAGCCCTGCCTCCACAAGAGGCCTTGTTCCAGCAATCTGGGCATGGAGCAGATCTGCCAGATCCTGCACCATAGCCATATCTTTTTCAGATTTTATGGCTCTGCCTACTGCAACGATCACCTCCGCATCAGATATATTTTCCTCTGCTTTTTTCTTTGTAATCTTTAAAACCTCTATCTGGGATTTCATTTTTTCCGGTTCCAGTTCACATACCGTTATCGTTCCTTTGGGATCCCACTGTCTTTCTGGTGCATTCATAATCTTATATCTTACCGTTGCCATCTGGGGTCTTGTATTGGGGCATATAATCTGAGCCATAATATTGCCGCCAAAGGCCGGTCTGATCTGTACAAGATCTGTGTTTTCCTTCATTTCAAGTATGGTGCAGTCAGCAGTTAATCCGGTTCTGAACCTGGTAGCTACTCTGGGAGCAAGAGATCTTCCTGTGGTCGTGGCACCCACCAGAATGGAAGACGGTTTAACTTTATTTATAAAGTCTTCCATGGCTGCCGTATAAGTTTCGATTCTGAAATCCTTTAATTCTTTGTTATCGTATACAAAGACTTCATCCACACCGTAATGCAGCAGCTCTTCTGCTTTCTTTTTTATATTGTGGCCAATAAAAATGCAATACACCGGGAAATCAACAACTGAAGCAAGCTCTCTGGCTTTTCCGATCAGCTCCATTGTCACCGGGTGAATGGTTCCTTCTACATGATCAACATAGACGGCTATTCCTCTCCACAAGCTCTTATCAACCTTTTTTGTCTCAGTTTCAACAAATTCCATCACGCCTGCAGGACCCTTTTTCACACATATCTTACACATCTTACAGCCTGCATTCACCTGTACTTTTCCGTCCGTGTATTCAATTGCTCCAAAAGGACAGACTTTTAATAATTCTTCGATATTTGACTTATTCACATTCTCCTGGTTACATATTAACTTGCCCATAAAATCCCCACCCTTCTTTATATAAATTTTAACTCTTTCAGTTTTGATGCCATCTGTAAGCTGAGTTTATCGCCGGTTCCAGTCCATATTTCTCTGTCCTTGTTGATGGATGGAGGGAATATTCTCTCTACCTGTGTGGGGGAACCATTTAACCCATATTTCATCTCATCTTTATCTTCAAAATCATTGATGGTCAGTATTTTGATTTCCTTGTCTTTTGCCTCTAACTTTTTCTTGTAAGATGGCAGTCTTGGCTGAAAAATATCTTTCTCCACGGTAATTAAACATGGAAACTGAATTTCGGCGACTTCAATGGTGTCCGGCATATCCATTTCTACTATGATTGATTTTTCTTTAATTTCTACAATTTTTAAGACGTTGGTAATATGCGGGATTCCAAGATATTCCCCCATCTCTGGTCCTACCTGAGCGGTATCACCATCTGTTGTCTGCTTTCCGCATAATATAAGATCAAAATCCCCCATTTTTCTCACGCCCTGGGAAATAGTGTAAGAGGTTGCAAGTACATCTGCTCCTGCAAACTTTCTGTCCGTTATTAATGCTCCGTCGTCTGCTCCCATCATATAAGCTTCTTTAATTACCTCTTTCGCCTGAGGCGGTCCCATGCTGATCACCTTTACCAATCCACCCTGCTGCTCCTTCATTTTCAGTGCGGTTTCCAAAGCATACAAGTCATAAGGGTTCATTTTTGAATCTACACCATCTCTTTTTAAAACACCAGTTACCGGATCCACTTCAACTTTTGATGTATCCGGAACCTGCTTGATACAGACTAAAATATCCATACGTATCCCTCTCTTTCTATGTATTAAATATAGTGTGGCAAATCATACAAACGTAACATGAATTTGTATTGCTTTATTGGTATAATGGTCTGACCACTTATTGCCATAATATCACAATATTAAAAAAACATCTATACATTTTCAAAAATTATAGTAAAAATATAAAAATAAAAAGGTCAGAGCGGCTGATCAATTTGATTTTAAGCCGTTCTGACCTTGTACCATCAGATTCAGATCACTTCTAGCAATACATCAATAACCCCGCCGCACACCATGCCTTCCTCTTCCGCATCTGCTCCGGTCATATCCACATGGAAAAGCTGGGACTTCTCCCTTTCACTGTGAAGCATCTGGAATGCGATCTGCAGAACCTCTGACTCCATACAACCGCCGCCAATGGTTCCAATACACCTTCCTTCCGGCGTTACCAGCATCTTAGTACCAACATCCCGGGGAGCAGACCCCTTTCTTGCCACAATGGTAACCAGAACGTTTCGTCCTGTTTTTTCTTCCGGCTTCAAAATGGCGTGCAATATATCTTTGGAATATCCGCTGGAACGCATCTTCTTGTTCTTCACTTCAATGATTTCTGCCATAATAGCAACTCCGATTTCAACCGGAGTTTCCGCATTGATACTCAGGCCTATGGGACTGTATAACTGATCAAGAACTGTCTTATCGCAGCCGTTTAACAATGCGGTCTCTTTTACCTTTGCCACCCGTGCCCGGCTTCCAATCATTCCAATATAGGCCTGTTTTTTCCTGGCGATCAGTTCCAGACACGTCTGATCATAGCGGTGGCCTCTAGTTACAATAACAAAATACGTATTACTGCTGCCCTCCACTTGGCTCAGTCCCTGTTCAAATGGTTCACAAATAACCGTTGTCGCTCCTGCCCGCCTTGCATTGTCTGCAAACTGGGGGCGGTCTTCAAGCACGGTGACTTTACACCCCATCATGAGACCAATCTGTATCACCGGAATTGAGACATGACCTGCACCACATATCACCAGATGAATCTCCTGACCCAGCCAGTCACAGTAAATCCGCCTGCCATCAAGAGTAATCAACCCTTTCTTGCATTGATCTTTGTTACTTGCCACGTTCCATATCGTTTCAGCATGCCCAGAAAAATAACCGGACTCTTTTGTCTCACAGATAAGCATCTCATCAGAAAACAATGCCTTCTGTCCCAATGCGTCTCCGTCGATCACTGTCGCAACCATATTTCTTTTATTGGGATCGCAGTCTGCAATGGCTTTGTATAGTTCCAACATATTTTTTCTCCTTATCATCAGATCATTTTAATATACTTGTTGGTGTAATCAAGATGCTGACGCATCGCTTTACGTGCTGCAACAGAACTGTGCATCTCAATGGCCAGATAGATTTCCTTATGTTGTAACAAAAGTATTTTTTTCTTTTCCTGGTCCGCTATGATTAATTTCCTGGTATCTTTAATAAAATCATCTACCAGATGGGAAACAGTTCTTAGAATATTAAAAATCAACACATTTCCTGAGTACTCTGCAATCTTATAATGCAGCTCTTTATCAATCATTGCATTCATTTTTTCATCTGTACAGTTTTCAAACCGTTCCATGATTTCTTTTAATTCGCCTAATTGTTCATCGGTTATTCTCTTTGCAGCCAGACCGGAAGCCTCTACTTCCATAATCTTTCTTAATTCCAGTATGTCTTCCGGATTGGTTCCTTCCAGCGTATACATGATAGATAAAGGTTCAAACAAATTATCCTGGAAGCTTGATTTAATAAAATTTCCTTCTCCCTGCCTGCACTCGATTAATCCAATGACTTCCAACGCCCGGAGAGCTTCCCGGATTGACGCTCTGCTCACCTGTAATTCTTCAACTAAATCTCTCTCAGAAGGAAGCTTGTCTCCTTTTTTCAAAACTCCGTTGTCAATCATTTCCCTGATCTGATCCATTACCTGTTCATAAACCTTCGTGTTTTTAATTGGGCTGAACATCTTATCCTCCTGCTTGCTGACATGCTTAGTCATATTATACAATTAATACCATATTAATTCAACACCATCGGCAGGTCAAGCATGTATGCAGGAGAAACATCCGGAGTAACTCAATCTGTTATTATTTTCTTGCTGCTATTGTGAAAATAGGGGTAGGATTATAGAATTGGTTTATTTCACTGTAAATTCTGTCTCCCACCTGCTCATCCAACCTGATCTCCTTAAATCCTGCAGATTTCAGAAGCTGAACATCCCATGCAGGTCTTGGATTTGAGATGGGACGCAGTTCCGTTTTTAAATGTTCATATGCACTCCACTGTTCCTGCGTAATCTTTGAATGTGCATGATTTTCCGGCAGTTTTTGCTGTTCATTCTCTCTGCTGTAATCTCCGTCAAAATTAATGAGGACTCCATCCTCTTTCAAAAGATTATGCCATTTCTCATAAGCTTTTTTAAGATCCGGCAATGTCCATGCCACATTGCGGGTGACAATCGCATCGAAGCTGTCATCTGGAAAATCCGGCATCTCTGCATCCATTACATAAAATTCAGCAGGTATTCCCAAAATGGACGATGATTTTCTTGCTTCCCGGATCATTTTCTCAGTGAGATCAATCCCCGTCAGGTCGTGGCCTTCCGCCCCAAGTAAAAAGCAGAAAAAACCTGTTCCTGTACCAATATCCAGTATTTTAAGACCTTTTTTAGCAGGTAGATAGGTTTGAAGTTCCTTCAGCCATCGCCCGCGCATATCAGAATTCAGCTCTTGTATTTTTAGTTCATTAAATATCTCTGCCCGTGAGGACCAGTAGTCCGTCACCTCTTCTTTAATTTTCTTGTTTAAGTTTATGTCATTTACTTCACTCATAAGTAACTGCTCCTCCAATGCCTGCTAATGATTGACCGTTGTATTTTCATCAACCCAGTAGAAATCTGCAGGGGTAGAATTAATTCCGTCAACATGTTTTTTCATAACAAAGTTCATTATGGGATAACAAAAATAAATTGCTGCCCCGTCATTTAAAAGAACCTGCTCTGCCTGTTTGATCAGATCTTTTCTCTGTTTCGGATCTGCACTTACATGCACCTGGTCCATAAGAGAATTAAACTCTTCGCTGTTATATCCTGTTGCATTATAGGTACCGCCCGCTTTAAAATAGGTATTGATCTGATTCTCAGGATCTCCGCAGTTCATGATGTTAATGCTCATACAAAGCAAATCATAATCACCCGTCTTTTGCATATCCATAACGGTCTGGGTATCATGGACTTCCGGGGTGACTTTGATTCCCACCTTGGCCATCGCTGCCTGAGCTGCCTCCACAACAATCTGCTGTTCCGGGCGTCCGGTATAATAGACGAAACGAAGATTTAATGGCTCTCCAGCCGGAGTTTCACGGAAGCCATCTCCGTCAACATCGGTATAGCCTGCTTCATCCAACAGTTTTTTTGCATTCTCAGGATTGTAAGCATTGGGATCCGTCAGCGTATCGTATCCATAATCGGAGGCAGATGTTATCAGTGTTTTTCCTGGAACATACTGATTTTTCAGCAAAATTTTGCAGTAAGAATCTTTGTCCTGCATTTGAAGGACTGCCTCACGAAGTACTTTGTCGCCCAGTGCTCCTTTCTGATTCATAAAACCAATGGTGGTACGCCCACTGGGGTTTGTTTTAATTTTATAATCGCTGTTTTTTTCAAATGTACCAATATCATTCATGCTGACATTATAGACCGCATCGAAGTCACCTGACTGAAGTCCCATACTGATTGTGGACTGGTCCTCAGAATAAATGAATTCAATCCGATCCGTCTTTATTTCCCCATTCCAGTAATTCTCGTTTTTAACTACCACACATTTCTTTGTGGCAGTATCAAAGGATTCACATACATACGGACCAGTTCCAATTGGACCGTTATCCCCGATTTTGCTGTTATCAACCGATGTGTCTATGATACAGAATAATGGATCAGCCAGCTTATTCGGCAAAATGGGCTCCGGCTTTTGGGTGGTAATCACCAGTTTCTGGCCTTCAGCTTCTATGGAAACAGGGGCGAAATACTCCACACCTCTTTCTCCATTCTCAAAAACATTCTCCAGAGATTTTTTAACGGCCTCCGCATCCAGCTTGTTTCCGTTGGAAAATGTCACCTTGTCTTTTATGGTAAAAGTCCATACCGTATTGTCCTCATTGGAGGAATAATCATCCTCTGTAAGCCAGCCGGATATGGAATAATCATCATTCATTTTTGTTAAAGTCTGGCAAATGCCATAACGTACCGGATACCAGCCATTATAAGCCTTAATCGGGTCCAAAGTACCCGCTGACTGACCGCTTCCGATTACCAGTGTCTTTTTACCTTCTTCTGCGCCAGTTGATGTCTTCCCAGTGCCTGCCGCAGCCCCGCATCCAGACAACAAGCTGCCCCACATAGCTGTTGATAAAAAAACCGCAATTATTTTTTTTAATTCTGCTTTCTTCATTTATCCTCCTGATATTTAAAACGATTAATTTGATGGCATGCTACCAGATGATTGGGTTCTATCTCCCATAATCCTGGTTTTTCTGCTCTGCATACATCCATACAATGAATACAGCGGTTTTGGAAAGGGCATCCATCTTGTATATTCAATGGGCTTGGTATTTCACTTTCCATGCTGACTATTTCCTTTGAAAAATCCATGTGAAGATCAAAAATAGAATCCAGTAACGCCTGTGTATACGGGTGTCTGGCTTTTGTGCTGACTTCTTTTCCGCTTAAAATCTCAACAACATTGCCCAGATACATAACTGCGATCTGGTGTGCAAATTGCTGTACCAATGCCAGATCATGGCTGATAAAGCCTATGGATATCTGTTTCCTCTTTTGCAGATCTAAAAGCAGTTCCACAATTGTCTGCTGCACAGAAACATCAAGTGCCGATGTTATTTCATCACAAATAATCACTTCCGGTTCCAGTGCCAATGCTCTGGCAATACCGATACGCTGCCGCTGACCACCGCTCATGTCATGGGGATAACGCTCTGCAAAGCTGCCCGGAAGTTCTACCATTTCAAGAAGTTCTCTGGCTCTTGAATCCATTTCATTTTTCTTAATCAGATTAAAATTAAAAAGCGGTTCACAAATTATTTCTTTCACTTTCATCCGGGGGTGAAATGCTTCCCCAGGATCCTGAAAAATCATCTGAATGTTTCTGCGGCTTAGACGAAGTTCTTCGCCTTTTCGCTCTGTGATATTTTTTCCATGAAACAATATTTCCCCAGAAGTTGGTTTTTCCAGCCCCACTGCCATTTGCATAAAAGTACTTTTTCCGCAACCACTCTCTCCAACGATACCAAGGGTCCGGTTCTTGTAGAAATTAAGGCTGACATCATCACAGGCGGTCAGAATTCTATGCCTGGATAGTTGATATGTTTTTGTAAGATGCCTGGCCTCAATAATCAGATCATCCCGTTCAAACATAATAATAACCTCCCAGTGACGGCACTGCAGATAAGAGTTTCTTTGTATATTCAGCCTGGGAATTATGCAAAATGTGATCTCTGTCACCGCTGTCTGCTATTTTTCCGTCTTTCATCACCACAATATGATCCGACATATATGCTGCAAGAGCCAGGTTATGGGTTATCATAATAATACTGGTGCCATACTCCTCTCTCAATTTCATCATCTGGCGGATCATCTGCGCCTGCATTGTGATATCCAGTGCGCTGGTAGGCTCATCGGCAAGCAGCAGCTTCGGCTTAAAAACCATGGCAAACGCAATTCCAACACGCTGTTTCATACCGCCTGAAAGTTGGAACGGATAGGATTTCATGATGTGCTCCCCATCAGGCAGACACGCGCGCTCCAGCATTTCTACACCTTTTTCCCATGCTTCTTTTCTGCTATAATCTCCATGGGCGCGGATATATTCAACAAACTGGGAACCGATTGTACGGATTGGATTCAACATGGCTCCTGAATTCTGAAAAATCACGGAAATTTCTGTGCCATAAATCTTTCTCCAGTCACTTGCTGTATTTGATAAAAGAGATTCTCCCTCAAAGAAGATATCTCCCTGTGCTACCCTTCCCCGTCCCGGCAGATTCCCCATAACTGCACGGATAACAGAAGTTTTCCCGCTTCCGCTTTCTCCCACCAGACAACAGATTTCTCCCTGTTTTACAGCCAGGGAGAAATTTTCAACTGCTGGTTTGCCGCTTTTATTATAATTAACCGATATATTTTGTATTTCCAGCATAATTTCCTCCTGCTGCCGGTCTTTCATCAATCACTCAACGGATCCAGGATATCTCTCAGACTATCCCCCAGCAAATTAAATACAGCAACAACAATAAATACAGCCAGACCTGGAAAAAACATCATCCAGGGGGCGGTCTGTAAATAAGCGCGTCCCTCACTCAGCATCATTCCCCATTCAGGAATGGGTGGCTGTGCTCCAAATCCAAGAAAGGAAAGTGCAGCTATTTCAAGCATCATCGTGCCCATATCTGTAGCAGCCGTAACAATCAAAATAGGCATAGTCATTTTACATATATAGTTTCTAAGGATATAACCAGTCTTGGATCCAGTCAGTACAGCTGCTGACATATAATCCTTATGCTTTATTCTAAGTACAAGGCTCCGGGCGAGACGCGCATACTTTGTCCAGCTGACAGCTACAATTGCAATGATGGCATTCAAAAGACTGGGGCCGAGAATTCCAGCTATTGCGATTGCCAGTACAAGTCCGGGAAATGAAATCATCATATCAGATATTCTCATAATAACGGAATCGGTGACTCCGCCGAAATAGCCTGCAAAAATGCCAAGTACCGAGCCAGCAAACAATGTAATCACCACTAAGAGCAGTGCCGAAGTCAGAGACGTTCGTGTTCCATATATAACTCGGGAAAACAGGTCTCGTCCCAATTTATCTGTTCCGAACCAGTGCTTTGCATCCGGCGGTTGTTCTGCGTTTGCTATCACCGCTTCATACGGATTATGGGTAGCTATAAAAGGAGCAAAAACAGCTGTCCCAATAACAACAAGAGCTAAGATACAAAAGACTGTAAACTGTTTATGATTTTTGCAAAATGCAAGTATCTTCTGTATGTCTCTCACCTCACTTTCGTCCTGGGGTCCAGTTTCTCATAGGCAATATCAACAATCAGATTGATCACCATATAGATCAGGGCAACCCATAGAACATATCCCTGAATCAGCGGATAATCTCTGGCAGCTACTGCAGATACAGCCAGATTGCCTAACCCCGGGTAAGAAAAGATGACTTCCACAACCGCGGTTCCTCCAAGAAGCGATCCAAAGGATAAGCCCAGCAATGTGACTAACGGAAGTAGTACATTAGGAAGGACATGCCCAAAGAGAACCGTACTCTCCTTTAACCCTCTGGTCCGTGCACCTACAACATAATCCTGATGTAATTCTTCCAATACAGCAGCACGTATCTGCCTGGTATATTTTGCTGTCATGGGAAAAGCGAGAGTGACAGCTGGTAAAATCATTTTCTTAAACCCAGTGTCAGAGGATATAACAGGAAGAAGCTTAAACTTCAGTGCAACAATGTAAATCAGCATCACGCCAAGCCAGAAGCTTGGCAATGAAACTCCCACAAATGAGAAGACTCGTATGATATAGTCAGCTGCCTTATTGTGTTTTACTGCTGAAAGAACACCAAATGGAACGGATACTGCAAGCATGAGAATCATTGAAAACAGTGTAAGTTTTAATGTGGGCCACAGTCTTTGCAACAGTACAGACACAACCGGTTTATTCAGTGAATAGGAAGTACCCAGATCTCCGTGCAGACTACTGAATAACCAGTTGAAATACCGTACCGGGAAAGGGTTGTTTAAACCCATTTTCTCCCGCATAGCCTCCATCACTTCTTCACTGGGAACACTTCCGTTTGCGGCATACATTGCCTTTACAGGATCACCGGGCGCAAGATAAGTAAGGCCGAATGTCAAGAACCCAATTCCAAACAATACGATGATAATCTGCAAGATACGACTGGCTATGGTTTTCTTTGTCACCTTAATACAATCCCTTCATCAACATTTTGTGGCACAAATCTCAAATAAGGGAGACTCACCGTAGAGATCCTTTTCCCATTCTTCATACACGTTTTCCCCAATATTATCCTGTATCTGTACACTCATGCCCATATTCTCAAGTGCCTGTTTATCCCATACCGGACGCAGTGTACTTGTCAGTGGAGAGGCTGCAAAGAATTCCATATTTTCAATCGCTACAACCTCTTTCTGCCCATATTTGTGTAAGTAACGTTCTTCTCTTTCTCTGACACGCTTAAGTTTTTCTTCATCAAAGAAATGAAGATGCCAGTTGGCGTCATAAATTAAGAGCCTTCCGTTCCTCTTTAAGATCCGCTTCCATTCATTGTAGACTTGTTTGGGATATTCCAATGTCCAAGTCACATTTCTTGTAACAATCACATCAAATTCTTCGTCCTTAAACTCCAGCTGATTGAGATCCATTTTCTTAAAATCTGCTGACACTCCCAGTTTTTTTGCATTATCTTTGGCGCAAGCAATCATTCCGTCCGAATAGTCAATCCCTGTCACATGTTGTCCTTCCTCTGAAAGAATACACGCAAAAAAGCCGGGTCCTGTGCCGGCATCCAATATTTTTAATCCTTTTCTTCCATTCAGATGTTTTCCAATCTGTCTTTTCCATGCATCTTTTCGAAAGGATGCCAGTTCTGAAACTATGTAACGGTTATATTCCTCCCCATCTCCCCATGGTTTCTGTCGTTCATCTCTGTTCATTGATTCTGCCCCCAGTTCTGTCTGTACATTTTTCTTTCCTGTAAAACTACACAAATATACCATTTTCACATAATTGCAATTATACTTTATTGTGAAATTACCTACAAGCCAGGGGAGGGGATATTTTTCTGCCCCATTTTATTATCTGTTACTTCTGAAAACAGAAAAACCCCGAGTCTTTTCACTCAAGGTTTTCTCAAAATCAGCTTATTTGTGTTCCTTCCACATACATTCCGTGATATTCATCTGTGTAAACACTGCTTTAAAGGAGGAGTCTTCCGGGCTGCATGCATAGATGCCAAAAGATATCTCTCCTGCACCTTCCCACATATGGCAGATTCGCATCTGCTTAAAGTTGACTCCGTCCAGACTGCATTCGATGCAATAATCTGACTCCCGCCTGCTTAACCGATACCACAATTCTTTTATAGAAGCATCAATATCTGTCGTTGCCCAATCTGAGTATCCATGGTTTGTGACAACACTTCCAAGCCGCTGAAATTCTTCATTTTCATATTCAACAGATGCCTTCAGCCAGTTCTCACTGTCCAGATACATGACTACGCCACACTGATCAAAGCGGTGGCCGCTTGCAAACTCTGTTTTTACAACAAAGGAAAAATACGTTTCTTTCGTCTTCAGCTGAAGAACCGGAGCATTGTCATTCTGAAATCCATAATACGTGCGCTGCCATAAATCAGTTCCAGGCTCCGTTATCATTTCAATTCTGTCATCTGAAATCTCACAGGTTTTCAGTTCTCTGATCCAGTAAAGATTACCATCCGTAAATTTTCCCTTAATTTTTGCTTTTTCCCCCACGGAAGATTCCCCCTTACTTATAAAATATTGAAAATAACCGTTTTTTCTTTCATGGATATCTTTCCTACCTGATATCCATATTCAGCCAGTTCTTTCTTATATGTTAAAAAAGAGTGGTCTAAAGGTATTCCTGCGATCTCGCCGATCTCATCAAACGTCAGTTTGAAGGACGGACTGCCATTTTTCTGGACGTATTCCCATAATGCATTGTATTTACTCATTTTGTATCACCTCTTTTGAGTTGGATTTTTTCTTTACTGATTCAGATACTTTTCACGGTAATTCACTTTGTTGAATTCAAACAGATTCATAATATTATCTACTCCAAACTGTTCTTTCGTTTTATCCTGCTTACCATATAAAATTGCCACTCGGTTGGGCTTGCCAGACATTGATGGATCCGCATCTTCCCCACTTGCAATTAAGTGCCATTGACCATCTGCATACTGATAAACAAACTTCGTGTAAAGCAGTGATCGGCTGGTTCCATAAATATCTGCAACGGTAAATGTATAGACCGCATTAAAGTTCAGAGCATTGCCATCAAGTCTGGCTCCATCTACTTCATACAGTTCAAAATTATCCGTTAACAAGAAATATTCAAAGATAGCCTGTCTGTTATTTGATATGTCTGTTGCGATCTGAGGGCTTAGTTCACAGAGCGCATCCAAGTCAATTCGCTGCTGAATATCCATATATTCCGCTGCTAAAATCATTGCCAGCTTCTGAGTCTCGTCAATATTGAATCTTTCCAATTTTTTAAACTCATTTTCATACCTCTGGATCGAATCTGTAACAGATACCGTTGTACTTGTCTGTGATGCCTGCGTTATGGTCTGATGCCCGAAGGCTGTCGCAAAAATAACTAGTAAAGCAATTAATATCATTTTTCCCTTTCTCATCCTTTTCCCCCTGATATAAAAAAACTTTGTACGAAAAAGCAGTTTATATATACATTATTAACACTGCCTTCTATTTTATTATATCGGTAAATAACGAAATAAAATAACCTGTTATTGCAGACAGGTGCCTAGATACGGAAAGGATAAAATCACATTAATTAACCCCACTCCATACCAATGTACCCTTTTCTTTCAGACCATCGAATTCTTCATCCGTTAAATCATCAAGCTTATGCAGATTTCTAACCGGCAAATAATAAATCTCTATCATCTGCGGTTTGTAATCTGTACTTTCGTAACCGTCACCATATATATCTGAGCCGGTGCTACTGCCGCTTTCACTATAAGCTGCAAGGTCGTAGTCAAAGAACAGGCTGGTCCACAGCGTTTTCGCATAACAGTAATAAACAACCCTCACTTTCTCCCCGTTCCGATTAACATCTCTGCCTGATGAATTTTCAGTAATTTGGGAAATCCCTCGATATACTCTCTCAACCACATTAATCACATCTCCGGAATCTTTTTGCCCGGTGGCTCCAGCATCGGAAGGTTTTAATTTTTTCCACATAGTTCTGCCATCTTTATTGGTTACTACCACGGAAGGACATAATTCTACAAACATACGGTTAGAATCAAAAGGAAGTGGCAATTCATAGTACTTTGCAAAAATAATTAAGCCACATAATAAAATTGTGCAAGTCAAAAGAGCAACCATAATATTCTTATGTAATATTTTTGCTTTTAACTTTTTAAGAAAATCAATATCTTTATCTTCTGTCGGTATTTCCTTGAATATAACTACGGACATTTCTTCATAAAGAGTACGGCATTCCCTGCAATTATCAAGGTGTTTTCTTATCTCTGCATCTGTTTCTTCACTTGTCAAGCCGTCAATATAATTAGATAACAGATCTTTAACAATGGAACATTTCATGTAAGTCTCTCCATTTCCTTCATTATTTTTTGCTTAGCTCGATAGTACATGGTACGCGCCCAGTTTTCATTTTTACCTAAAATTTCACCGATCTCAGCAAAAGTAAATTCGCCAGTTAAACGCATATGTACCAACTCCCGCATTGGCTCCGGCAATGAATGAATCGCCTTATATAAGGTTGTTTTCTCCATCCGAAGTAATGTGGTTCTTTCCGGTGATTCATACCCCGGCATATCGTCGGTAAGTTCAATCTGCTTGAAACGGGAGCGCTTCTCCAACCATTGATACCAAATGTGCTTAGCTATTTGACAGAGCCACACCGACACCTTACAGCTTCCATCGTATTTGCTCATTGTCCGCATAGCACGAAAAAATGTCTCTTGCGTCAGTTCTTCTGCCAGATCTTCATTATGCGTCAGACTAAGCAGATATCTGTATACATCTTTTGCATGTTGCGTGTAGGCTCTCTCAATATCATTCAAGGCTGCTGCCTCCAGTCTTTTGTTCTTACCCTTATATCCTGAAAAATAGAGTTTCGTTACAGAAAAATTAAAAATATTTATTCTCACTGCCATTATAATATCATGAAAATGTCTGTCAATCCAGTTAATAGGGCACCTGCAGTGACTTTATAAGAACTGCTTTATCCGTAAAATATGGCTCAAAACCACTCCGTAATGAATATTTTCATTCTTTTATCAAACAATAATAAAAATAAAAGGAGGCGTTACAATGGCCGTAGCTCATAAAAGTGCAATTAGTGTAGGAATGCTCTATATCCCCGTTGGATTATATAAAACCACAAAAGATATTTCTGTTAGTTTTAATCAGCTTTGTAAAGATACTCATGAGCGGGTAAAATACAAAAAGATCTGCCCCTCCTGTAATAAGGAAGTGGAGCCTGACGGAATCATTAAAGGTTATGAATATGAAAAGGGTAAATATGTTACATTTACCGAGGATGAACTGGAGAAAATCAAGACCAAGAAAGATAAAACAATCCATATTGAGCATTTTGCAAAATTAACTGACGTGGATCAAATTTATTATGAGAAGAATTATTATGTTGTTCCTGAGCCGGGAGCTGAAAAAGCCTGCGAATTATTGCGTCAGGCAATGCTTTCACAAAAAAAAGTTGGTATTGCAAAAACAGTAATCGGATCGACTGAGAATTTAATGGTTTTGTACCCGACCAAAGATGGAATCATTGCAAAAACTCTTTTCTATCAGGCAGAAATTCAGGCTGTGCCAGTTGCAACAGCCAAGGCGGAAGTTAATAAGGCAGAAATAGATATGGCGAAAACTTTAATTGATTCCATGACTTCAACATTCGATCCAGGTCTTTATCATGACGAATACCAGGAAAGACTGCGCCAGGCGATTGAAACAAAAATAGCAGGCAAAGAGATTGTAAACGCAGATACGGAAAGTCAGAATAATATCATTGACCTGATGGAAGCCATGAAGAGAACAGTTGAAATGGCAAAAGGTACAAAAGGGTTAGCCTGATGGATCTATTTGACAGTAAGAATGTAAGTCCCATGCTGATATCTGAGATGAAAGACCCATTTGACTCACCAGATCATATCTACGAGATAAAATGGGACGGTATCCGATGCTTGTCATTTTTAAGCGATAAAACTGATATGCGAAATAAAAGAAATAAATTAATGATACCTCTCTTTCCGGAATTGGAAGATTTATATAAACAGGTAAAAGTCAAGTGCATCCTGGACCATGAATTACTAGTCCTTAGAAACGGAATACCCGATTTCTACGAAGTCCAGAAAAGGGCTTTAATGAGTAATCAGTTTAAGATCAAATTAGCTGCCAGTAAATATCCTGCCAGTATTATCGCCTATGATATCTTATATTACAAAGATAAAGACATCACCATGCTCCCACTTATGGAACGCAAGAAATATTTAGATGATGTGATTATTGAGAATAATCTGATCTCTGTATCCCGATACGTCGAGAATAACGGAATTATGCTATTTAACCTTGTAAAAGAAAAAGGGTTAGAAGGAATTGTTGCAAAAAGAAAAGACAGCCTGTACTGGCAGGGGAATCGATCGAAAGATTGGATTAAGTGTAAAATAATGGCTTCTGATGATTGTGTTATCTGCGGTTATATACCAAAGGAAAATAACATGACCAGCCTTATACTGGGGCAATACGACGATGATTTACTCGTATACAAGGGACATGTTACTCTGGGAGTAAGTCTCAGGATATTAAATGAGCACAAGTATCAGATTATTGACTATTCTCCTTTTGGATATGTGCCTAAAGGTAATGAAGATGCTGTCTGGCTGGCGCCAGAGCTGGTATGTATTGTTGAGTCTATGCCAACCGAAAAAGAAAGCTTCCGCCAGCCAGTATTTAAAGGTATCAGAGATGATAAATTAGCAATGGAATGCAGGATATAAGCGTACACCCAGGCTTCTTATATCCTGTTTACATATAAATTTACTCAAAGTATTGTTCCCAATCACCCATTTCACCTAATTTCTTTCCGATTGAAAAATAATTATAAGGTGCATAGATTGCAGGTTTCAATTCGGTTAAATCAATTTTTTTCAGATCCATGGTTTCATATTTTTTATCAATTTGAATATTTTTTATTTCAGCCAGAAATAGATGGGCACCATCAAGCTCAATTATTTTGGATACTTCACATTCATATGCCCAGTGACACTCCTCTACCATAGGAACTTCCAGGCATTTACCCCATTCATAGCTGTAAGATACTTTATTTTTCACCTCTTCCTCACCTTGCGTATTACCAAAGTAATCTGCAAGCCAAAGATTATCCTCAGTAATCATATTAGCAGAGAACTTTTTATCCCGAAGTATGTTTGACTTGGTAAGCTTGCTTCCGCCTATGGTCATCATTAAATGTGGTGTCTTATCAAATGAAAATCCTATCCATGTGATAATACAAAAATTTGGAGTGCCATTTTCGTTTTTTGTTCCAATGATATACATTGGCTGTGGACTAAACACCCAATCCGGATTAATATTAACCTTCTCCATATAGTTAGATACCCCCTTCTAAATACTGCCCCTAAAGCTCCATATCCTTTAACAGACCCTCAAACCATTGAATATTTCCCAGGTGATGAGAACGTGAATTTTCCAGCATCTTTCTAAAATATACTCCCAAGGCTTGTTATAACCAGCTTCGCTAAAACGTTAAGGGGCTTGACTTGTTATCCCCAAAGCGCATTGGCATCGGTAGCACTTCGGTTCAGACGGGAAAAATCTGTCTTAACAAAGGATATGGTTGAAAGAAGCAGGAACACCAACCCAATGACCAGAATAACTCCAAACGTCATAATCGGAGTAATTGCAAACCCATTTATTTCAACCACCAATCCTTCTTTAATCAGTTCGGAAACAGGAAGATTCCCTTTTTCCAAGACGATCATTCTAAAAAATGCTGTGGCATAAGTCATTGGATTAAGGTAAGCTACAAACTTTAAAGAGCCTGGCAGCATGGACAATGGAACATAGGCACCGGACAGAAACGTGAGGGGCATCGTTACTGCTGTTTTTACGATCTGGAATGTCTGACCGTTGCGTACCTTCGTGGCTAAAAATAACCCAACGCCAGAGAATACGATGCCGATAAAAACCATGGATACGAGCACCAGCAGAGGAGTTTTCCAGCTGGTAAACTTTATACCGATAAATAAACCAATTACCAGGATCAGGATACCCTGCAAGGTGGCTACCGTTGCTGCGGACAGTAATTGTCCCATTGCAACATAAACTCTCTTTGCCGGGGACACCAAAACTTCTTTCATAAAACCACTGACCATATCATCAACCGTTGAAGACGCAAGGTTTAGCGCACTTTCAAACACAGTGGTGATAATAACACCTGAAAGCATGTAAGCGATGGGATTTTCAATGAAATCATTTTTAAATATTGCACCAAATACATATACAAAGAAAAAAGGAAATATGAGCGAAAATACGAGCCCGGTTTTATTTCGTACAAATGCTTTTAGCCCTCTTTTCCATAAGGCGAATACTGTATTCATATTATCCCTCCTCCCTGATCTTTTTTCCTGTTATTTCTAAAAACACATCATTAAAGGTTCCTTTTTTAATTTCAATATTGGTAATGTGCTCCCTATGAACGCTTAACACCTCCAGCAGGCGGTCCAGATACTCTGCTTCCACCTTATAATAACCATCTTTTTTTGAATAGTTTAACTGATGCTCCGTTAGCAGGCGTTCAAACCCTTCTTCATCATTTGTATTGATATAAGCTTTATCCTTCGTATACTTTTTCTTCAATGCGTAAGGGGTATCATGTGCTACAATTACCCCGCCATCCATTATCGCTATCTTACTGCAGATCTCGGCTTCTTCCATGTAGTGGGTGGTTAGAAAGATTGTAATATTCCTTTCTTTTTGAAGCTTCATAATATATTCCCATATATGTGCCCTGGTCTGGGGATCCAGCCCTGTTGTTGGCTCATCAAGGAATAAAACCTTTGGATAATGCACCAGGCCTCTGGCAATCTCAACACGCCGTTTCATTCCTCCTGATAAAGCGGAAACCATTTTCTTTCTTTCATTTGTTAAATCCACCAGGTTTAAAACAAACTTAATTCGTTCTTCTACTTCCTTGTTTGGAATGTTATAAAATACACAGTGCATTTTTAAATTCTCTTCAATGGTCATTTTCCCATCAAGAGTGGAATCCTGAAATACAACTCCAATGGAAGACCGTACCTCGCTTTTTTGCCTGCTCACATCTTTTCCATCGATCAATAACGTACCGGAAGTTTTTTCAAAAATGGTACATAACGTATTAATGGTAGTGCTTTTTCCAGCGCCGTTTGGTCCCAGAAATGCAAATACACTGCCTTCTTCCACATCAAAAGATATATCGTTTACTGCGACAAAGTCACCGTATTTTTTTGTGAAGTTTTTAACCTGAATGATTGGATTCATAGTTTTATCTCCTTATTGCTGATTGTAGTAAAGTATAATTTGATATAACTTATTATGACGAAGCAAACACAGCATTATCATCAACGAAAAGCCCCTATTTTATGCGGTGTACCAGTGTCACTAAAAAAATTAAAGCTGCAATTACTATGAAATGCAGCAAGAATACTGCTATATTATCATAATAAAATATCATTTACAACAGAGAAAGTGTACCATGCAATTCCCCTGGTATCTTGTTGACCAATCAAAAAAACGATACCCTGCCATTGATAATTCGAACAAATGGCAAAATACCGCTTTCCATTAAATCTATAAATATAGTTTATAGCCCATTGCTTCCAGAAGCTCTTCATTTCCCGTGGAGGCAAGAATCATATTTTTCGCCTCTCTATTCCATTCCTGATCCATCTCTGAAACATTCAGACTTACCAATAATCTTCCCTTTCTTCCATCTCTCACAAAAGTCAACACTCGTTCATCGGTTTCTTTCCATAATACTTCATAGGAAGTGTCTTCCTCTATATATTCTTTTCTTATCTCTATGATCTTCTGCACAAATTCATATAGTTGTGGATTTTGGCTCCATACCATGGGATTCCTGTATTCATTTTCCTTCATTCCGCAAATTGCCTGTTCATCGCCATAAAATAAACTGGGGACTCCCGGGAACAGCATAAGAAGGATACAAGCTAATTTCCATTTTCGCAGTTCGCCCCTGCAAAGAGATAAAAATCTGGGTACATCATGGCTATCCAGAAGATTCAGCTGCCCGTTTACAAGATTGGTAGGGTAACGGAGCCTCATCTGTTCCAGCTGTTTGGCGGCTGTTAACGCATTTTTATTATCACCGATGATGTAATCACGGCAAATTCGTCTGAATTCGTAATTCATGGTTGACTCAAAGATATCTCCCCGAAGCCAGCTTTCTGCATTCTCCCACACTTCACCAATGAGGATTGCTTCCTTATTTTCTTTTTTTACTGCCTCTCTGAATTTCCTCCAAAAATTCCGGTCTATCTCATTTGCTACATCTAGCCGCCAGCCATCTATTTGATACTCACGAATCCAAAAAGTACCTACATTGGCAAAATACTTTTGCACCTCTTCATTTGAAGTGTTTAGTTTGGGCATCTTAGGCTCATAAGCAAAGCAGGCATAACCAGGTTTTTCTTTTTCCGGCTGCGGCCGGCGAACCGGGAACTTTAAGTCATAAAACCAATCAATATATTTTGACGTTTCTCCCTTTTCCATTACATCTTCAAATGCAAAAAATTCCCAGCTGCAATGATTAAATACGCCATCTATAATGATCTTCATCTCTCGTTTGTGAATTTCTTCCACTAAGTGTTTAAATTCCTCATTGGTTCCAAAACACGGATCAATGTGATAATAATCAATGGTATCATACTTGTGGTATTCTCCTGCTGCAAATATGGGATTGAAATAAATGCAGTTAACGCCAAGTGCCTGAATATAATTCAGATTTTTTATAACTTCTTTCAGTGTTCCTCCTAATCTTGATCTGCAGACCTTTCCATTTTCTAATACCACTTCCTTTGGCTGTGTGAGCGAACCAGATTCCTCACCGACAAAGCTATCGGGAAATATATTATAAACGACTGCCTTCTTAAACCATGCTGGTACATCTGGTATTTCATTTCTTAATATGTAGGGGTACTGATAATACTCGCTTCTTTCTTCCATAATGTTACGTTCAAAATAAAGAATTGCAAGTTCATTTGAAAAGCGTTCTGAGTAATAATAGGTCCACTCTCCTTCATTTTGCAGCTTAAAATAATAGCATACACGGGTATATGGTGTTTCAAACGTTGCTTCATAATAGTCAAAAAGTTCATCCCTTGCTTTTATTTCCATCTGAATTTCTTCAAAAACAACGGGCGTAGCAGGACAAGCCCGATCACCATAGTATAAGGTACACGCTGAAACATTGTCCTTTTGTGTTCGTATTCTTATGGTCAATCTATGTTCCGAATCGGCAAATGCATAATTTGATAATGGAATATGCAAAACAGCCTCACGATTTATTTTCATGTTGTTTTTCATTATCCTTTCACTCCTCCTGTAGTCAGTCCTGATACCATATATTTTTGTATGGAAAAAAACAGGATCAAAATAGGTACTGAAACTAAAATTGCGGCTGCTGAAAATAAGGACCAGCTTCTGCTGTAATCATTGGCCTGAAGCTGATAAAGCCCGCCTGCAAGGTTATAGTTCTCCTCTTTCATTAAAAATGTAGTTGCAAACAGATACTCATTCCATACAAAAATCAATACCATGACAGCAGTCACAATAATGGAAGGTCTGGCAAGAGGTAATATGATCTTCCATATGATCTGTCCCGAACTTCCGCCATCAATTCTTGCAGATTCTTCTATTTCGATGGGAATGGTATCGAAGTAACCTTTCATATTCCAGATACTGAATATACACATGCTTCCTGCATAAATCAGGATTAAACCGATGTAATTATTTAATAGGTTCATGTTTTTAAACAATCTAAATATAGCAAACATCGATAAGATTTGTGGAAACGCATTCAAAATTAGCAATAGCTTTAACATCTCATTTCTCCCCCGAAACCGGAAGCGGGAAAATGCATACGACGCTGTCACCGAAGTCCCCATTGCAAGTATCATGGTCCCAAGACTAAGAACAACTGAATTCTTAAGCCATATAAGAAATGGCTCCTCCAACAGGATGGCTTTATAATTTTTCAAGGTAGGACTCTTGGGAAATAAGAATCCGTTTCCAAATGCAGAACTATCACTGCTTACGGAAAGCAAAAATGCATATAAAATAGGAATTAAAGTAATAAAACATAACAATACAAAAAATACATTTAAGATACTTAAACGGGCCATGCGTCTTGCTGTTTTTATTCTCATACGTGTTCCTCCCGAATGCCTCGATTGACAAATAAAGAAAAAAGAATAATAAATCCAAATATCACAATGGATACAGCGGAAGAAAGCCCATAATTATTTGATACAAAGGCATTTTGGTGCGCATATGTAATAACAGTCTGAAGAGTTGCTCCTGTAAGAGAGCCCTTTTGCATTGTTAATAAATAGATAATATCAAACTGCTTAAAGGTGGTAAATGTCGTCATAATAATGGAAGGAGCTAATATGGGCTTAATGGATGGTATTGTTATATATAAATTTTGAGCCCACCACCCGCCTCCATCTAATCTTGCACTTTCATAATAGCTGATATCCACACTCTGCAACGCCCCATCCATCATCATAATGAGAAATGGCAGTGCCATCCACAAGTTTAATACCATACAGGAGATAAAAGCCGGTATGTTTTCAGATAAAAAGTCCATGCTGGAAAACCCCAGCGCAGAACGTATTTTATTTAACAAACCGTACTGCGGATTAAAAATACCTACTCTCCATAATAAAATAGATATGTAAGCCGGCATCGCCCAAGGAAACATCAGGAGTGTCTTGTATAGTCTCGCCAGTTTTAGCCCTTTTGCATTTAATCCCAGCGCAATCAAATAAGCAGCCAAAATCTGTATGACCATATTTAAAACGGTCCAAATGATTGTAGTTAATAATGCAGACATAAAACCTGAATTCAGTTTGGTTAATGCACGTCTATAATTATCTAAGGCTATAAATTCATAGTCCGTCCAATGATACAGATTCATATTTGTAAACGAAATATATATGGTATATATAATCGGAAATACTACAATTAATCCGATTAATATAATTGAGGGAAAACTATATTCCCATGGAAGAATTTTGTTTTTCTTGTTCATAAATTACCTACTCCTATATCCCCAATCTGCAGCAATCTCTCCTATAATAGGACAGGTAAGGTGTCTGTACATACACTTTTATTGCATATCTGCGATTGCAGTCTCTGCCTGTTTTTGATATTCATCCGCAACGTTGTTTAAATCTTTGCCTGATTTATTGACTGCCGCAAGAAGTGATTCTGTAGGTCCCCACATTACGCTCATTTGGGGAATGTTTGGCATTGGCTGGGCAATATCAGCAGTCTTTCTCATAGCAGCTATCATTTCATCCTTTGACACCGTTGGATTTTCATAGGCTTTTTGATTGGCAGGAGCGCATCTGGAGTTTTCTGCCAGATCAATTCCAAGCTGGGGATCAGCAATTTCTTTCAGCACTTTTTCCAGCGCATCTTTTTTCGTTTCCGCTGCATGCTTCATAACACCAATTCCCTGCACACCTGAATATGGCACCAGTGCATTACCGTTTGGCAGTTTGAAATCACATAAGGATATTATTCCATAATTGATTTTAGCTTCTTTCACACCTGATATCAGCCATGGTCCACCAATAATTGCGGCGGCTTTTCCGTCTTTAAACAGGGCATTCACCGTATTATAGTCCCCGTCCGCTTCTAATTTGGCAAATTTTTTATTATACTCAATTGCCTCCATGGTCTTTTCATCATTTAGTCCTGGCTTCGCCTGTTCATTGATAATGAATCCGCCAAATCCGTTTATCAAGGGAGCTACATTATAAGCAGTTGAATGCTGGTTCACTAAAGCATAAGTTCCTGCAGTGGCATCTGTATGATTTTTCATGTAGGAATAAAGTTCTTCCGTGGTGGAAGGCACTTCTCCCTCCCACAAATCCTTATTATAAATGAAAAGCAGTGTTTCAAAGTAGACAGGCATCAGGTATTGAGCATCCTTATAATTCCCTGCTTTCAGCGTCATGGGAAGCATATCCGCATAAATGTTTTTATCAATCACATCCGTGATTGGTGCCAAAGCTCCCATTTCCACAAACATTCCAAGAGAATCATGGGCATACATATAAAGATCCGGTCCATTCACCTCATCGCTTCCATATAGCTTTATCTGATCTGTTAATCCGCTCTTTTGCTCGAATTTTACAGTGATTCCATCACCACTTAAAGCCTCATTTAGATGATCTTCCATCAACTGTATCATTGCCTTATCTCCATCATGCCAGATACGGATGGTACTCAATGCTTCCTTATTCCCCTGCTTTGTTGCAACGCTGTCCGTATTTTTACTGCATCCTGTAAACATTGCAGCAGTCATTGCAATACACAAAACCAATGCCATCTTCTTCACTTCTCATGTCCTCCATTCAAAATTTAGAAACTATGTTACAAATGACTTACCAGTCTATATTCACTGTCCCTGCCCCCGATGCTGGCACCGTATAGCCGCGATTATCTCCACTTTGCCAAATGACATTGCCTGCCGCATTCTTCTTAATTGCTTTAAACTCAATTTTCTGGCCTGCCGGAATATATACGGTCAAATTCCACTCCGGATAGTTGGGACAGGCCGCAGGCCCTGCTGCTTTGCCTGGATCCCAGTTACCGAGTTCAGCACAGTTCCCTGAAATATAAACACTCTGTCCCCAGTCCGTAGACGCACTGCGAATGTGAATGGTCACCGGAATGGCATCACCTGTATTTTCATCAACCACATATATTTTAGAAGTATCTCCGGTAAGGGTTATTGTCACTTTCTTATCTTGGGATACGGTTATTTTATCACTGGGATTCATTACATTTACTAACGTAGTCCCTGCCTTTATGGAACTTTCGGCACGTATTGACATCGTTTCAGTGTCCGTCCCTTTGGAATTATGAAATGCACAAATTAATTCCTGTCCCGCATTTTTTCCGCTGTCCATTCTTCTTGAAAACGCATAGGTATGCATGGAAGTCCACATCTCACGTTGTGTTCCAAAGCTTAAAGCTTCATATTTTTCCCGAAGATCATTTAAAGTCCGGATAAGCTTATAGGTATTAGTGGATGTATTAAAATAATCTTTTATTACATTTCCGTTTTGATCCTTCGTTACCATGGACCAACGATTCCAGGTATCTGCAATCCCATTGATCCCCTGACCATTGGCATTTCCTCTGTTTTGCTCTGTTCCCTGGAAAACCACCGGGGTTCCCCTTGCTGTAAATATAAATGTTAGCGCATTATGGAGTTTATCAACATCGCCCCCAGCTTCTGTCAGAAAACGATTTCTGTCGTGATTGTCAATAAATGTAACCATATCATTCAGATGAGTGCCATAAAGATAATCCTGTGCCAAAATGGATTGAAGAGATATTTCCGATGTGTTGTTAAAATTCTTACCATATGCAAAATCATTTACAATAGCCTGAAACAGGGGAAAATCAAGCATACCTGTTTCAGCGTTATCTCCGACCCAATCCTTTATAAATTCCACATGCATATCAAAGTTCTCGCCAAAGGTTGCAACTCCCAAATATTTCTGCAATTCATGAATATCAGATGGTTTCATACATTTTGCCGCATCCACTCTGGCCCCATCTGCCCCTGTATAGGTAAACCAGTTTTTTATAGAGTCGAACATTGCACCCTTGGCATCTTTATTATCAAAGTCAATATCATCCAGACCACCCAGATCATGATCTTCAAGCATCTGTGTGCTTGTTGATGTATGAGGATGCTCTATGTTAAAGTTGATATCTCCTTTATTGTGATACCATGAGACATTATTAAATGGCGCCGCAGGCTGCAACTGAGTGCCCTCTTTTAATCCTGTACCATTGGTATAATGAGCATTGCTTCCGATTCCTTGCAGATAATCTCCCATATGATTGGGAACTACATCAAAAATGACCTTAATTCCATTTTCATGACAAACATCTACCAATTCCTTTAGCTTATCCTTGCTGGCCTGAGGATCTCTTGAACCGAAATAGCGATTGGCTCGATTGGGATCAAATACATTATAGCCATGATAGGCAGTTGGCCACTGTTTGCCACTGGAATCCGGTATTCCCCATAGCTGTGGGTCAGACACCGGTGAAATCCAGATTGCGGTATATCCCATTTCCTTAATGTAAGAAATCTTATCTATGATTCCCTGCCAGTCACCGCCGTGCATATAACGATAATCTTCTTCTGTGTTCTCTGCATATCGAAAAGCTTCTCCAGTAGCATTATTGGTATTATCCCCATCATAAAAACGATCAACCATAATCTGATAAATAGACTCTCCCCGAAGACTTTCAGCTGCATTTACCTCCATTGGAGGTAACAGTGGCATTGTCATAATGAAACAAAGTACAAAGCTTACAATACGTTTTAACAACTTTTCCACTACCCTTTCCCCTTCCTTCTCCATTCTTGATATGTTGTTTACTATTTATAAAATACCGGTATTTATAAGCAAATTATAACAATACCACTCCTAATAACAAAGTTTTTTTATACATATTGCTTGATTTTTTTAGGTAAACGATATACTATTCTAATGGAGTTTAAGAAGGGGGTGTCCAATGGCTGTAACAATAAAAGATGTTGCCAGGGAAGCCGGAGTATCCACGGCTACAGTATCTAAAATACTGAACAACAAGCCTTATATTTCAGAGAGTACGACTCAGCGTGTCATGGAAGTAATGAAACGTCTCAATTATCATCCCAATGCACAAGCCAGTAATTTCAAATGCAAACGTACTGGCAACATTATCTTTCTTGCTGTTACGGAAATACATACTGCCTTTCATAATCCTCACATGTTTGAAATTCTATGCGGTGCGCAAAATGTAATCCGACACAAAAACTATAATCTGTCTTTCCTGGGCGTATCTGACAAACAAGATGCTTTTGATTCAGCAAATAAAATCGTTGGTTGTAACACGGCTGATGGTATTTTGGTCCATGGTTCTGCCACTTCAAGGGCATTGGTTGACTTTTTATCTAAAAACAACTTTCCACACATTATTATCGGGAGGCCCCCATTTGCCAGTCCCTCTTCCTGGATCGATACCAACAATCGTGTTTCTGGACAAATGGCAATGGAATATTTGGAGAAATGCGGTTATTCTCAGATCGCTTTTATCGGAGGACCTAAAAGCGATGAAATATCCAGGCACCGCCTGCAAGGTTTTGTATCGTATATGAATATTAATGGACTGACCATACAAGATGATTTTATAAAATACGGTACCTATACAAAAGAAAGTGGATTTTTAATGATGGAAGAACTCCTAAGTCAGCCCACTCTCCCCGATGCCGTTATCTGCGAAAATAATCAGATTGCAATGGGGGCCGTTGGGGCAATAGAAAAACATCAATTATCCATACCAAAGGATATGGGACTTATTACATTTGACGATTATCCTCTCTCACAGCTCATTGATCCTCCTCTGACTGTGATTGATATAGATGTCCATGAAATGGGGAAACAGGCGGCCTCTATCTTATTGAGGAAGATTAAGAATCCGGGGCTTCAAGTTCAATCCTTTGTAACTCTTCCTAATCTGATTGTTCGATCATCAACGAGAAATCAAAAACAGGTGCCATAATTCCTCTTTAGCTGAAATATATCTCAGTATAAAACAAATGCATCTTGAATGGGCTTTTAAAAGCTTTCTCAAGATGCATTTGTTTTTATACTTCCATTATGTTCATTATAATTCCATGTCATTAAATAATTCTTGAATGACTGTGAATATAAAACTCCTCCTGACATGGTTGGAATTTCTTTTCCATTTTTTCAAAATTCGTATCAAACTGCTCCGCCGCTATTTTATCTACCTCATAGGCTTCGCTTTCGACATAGCGCCACTTTCTCTTGTCCAGACACCCCTCCGTTAACTCCTTTACCATCATGGCTGCCGGATAAATACCTTCTCTAACGCAAATATCAAATTTTTTACAGCTTTTAAATCCACGGGATACGTAGTTATCCGGATTTCCAAAAATTACGATCACATCGTAGGACATTTCTTTTGCCTTTGCAAATGAGTATTCAAGCAGGACTTTTCCATATCCATTTCTTTGGAACTCAGGATGAATACTTAAGGGGCCGAAGGTCAGTATCTGCTTTTCACGGTTTTCTTCATCTATCAGCTTTGCCTTGGTATACATGATATTTCCGATAATGCGATTGTCTTTTTCAAGGACAAGATCCAGTTCAGGTATGAAATCTGGATGATTTCTCATGACATGTACCATATAATGTTCACTGCAGCCCGGAACATTTAAATTCCAAAAGGCCTTTCTGGTTAAATCCTCTACATTCCAATAATCCTTTGCCTGTTCATTTCTAATGGTATAGTTCTCTATGTTGTTCATTTTATCCTCCTCCAAAAACTATTTTTTAATCTTCAATCCTTATTCGATACCAGTTTTCTTTGATTTTTACATCGGTTCTTTTATCATAATCATATTCCAGCAATAAATTGGTTTCAATATTTTCGTTCTCTGAATAAACGATAAATTCAGATGCACCGAAACGGATTGCATATTGAAGAAAAGCCACATCCTCATGTCCTTTTTTTCCGCCTGCAGAATAAGCAATATCGTCCTTATTATCTCCTCTGTGGATTTTATCAACTACTTTTTGATACCTGCCAATCTGCAAATCTGTTTTATAACTTGCCAGCGAAGGTGATATGTATGGATCTATCAGCCAGCTGCCCGCGACGAGCAGGAATGATAAGAAAACAGATCCCAGACCGTTTATTAAATATGGTTTTCGCAACCGGTTTATAATCACCTGCACGATAATCATTATAAGCAGAACGGGAACAATTATAATAGATGTAAGCAGGGTCAGAGTAGCCAGTATTGCAGCAAGCGTACTGACTGCTGCTAAAATAAGTGATATGCTATGTATGGTCGCAAAGCATACCAAGAAGATTCCCGGTATAGAATATACTTTCTCTTTTTGTATCGGTTTTCTCAGAAAATCACTTTTTTGATCCATTTGTTATCTATATTCCTTATCTTAATTTAGAAGGTACTCTTCTAAATTCTTTTGGAAAGAGGATAATAAAGAGCCTTGAGAGACTAAACCCTCAAGGCTTCCCCTTACCCAATTAGTTAATAAAACTATTTCGTATATTCAATTTTCGTGTCTGCAATATAATAAACAGAAACAGATGTTTCCCGCATAGGACCTTCCGCAGGACTATGGTAAAACATTACCGGCTGCACAATAGATTTCATACCATTCCTCACGGGTAAGATAAATATCCGCTGCCTTCATACAATCTTTTAGCCTGTCAGCATTCATCGTTCCTGTCACAGGCTGCATATGTGCCGGATGCCGAAGTATCCATGCTAATGCAATTGTGGTATTTGACACTTCATAATTTGCTGCTATTTTATCAATCGCTGCATTCAGTTTTGTGAATTTATCATTATTTAGAAAAACTCCTTCAAAAAATCCATATTGAAATGGAGACCATGGCTGTACCGTAATATCATGGAAACGGCAAAAATCAAGTACACTTCCATCACGGCTAATAGCGGTGTCATCTGCCATGTTGACATGTAGCCCTGCGGATATCATAGTGGCATTGGTGATACTAAGCTGTAATTGGTTTGCTATAATCGGTTGGTTTAAAAATTTTTCAAGCAGCTGTATCTGCATAGGATTCTGATTTGATACGCCAAAATTACGTACTTTTCCACTGCTGTAAAGATTATCAAATGCCTCAGCAACCTCCTCTGGCTCAACCAAAGCATCGGGGCGATGCAAAAGAAGTACATCCAGATAATCGGTTTTCAGCCGTTTCAGACTGCCGTCTACCGCCTCTAAGATATGTTCCTTTGAAAAATCAAACATCCCTTTTCGTATGCCACATTTGGATTGCAGGATTATCTTTTCTCTGACAGTACTGTTCATGTGTATGGCATCTGCAAATATTTCTTCACATGTTCCGCTGCCATAAATATCTGCGTGATCGAAGAAATTCACTCCGCCCTCCAGAGCAGTCTGAACAAGACGTTCTGCATCGGTTGTACTCAGCTCATTAATACGCATACAGCCAACTGCAATAGTTGGCACCTGTAAATCAGATTTACCCAATTTTATATATCTCATGATAGTTTACCTCCTCATTAATCCTGTCTAAATTCACTAGTATCCTTATTTACCCATGTCAAATATAATTTATTATAAACCTTTAAGCTAACATTAAGTCAATACTTTATAATTATAAATTGTGAATGACTGTTAATAATATTCCAAGGTACACAACCACAACGTACCGATCAGGATTGGCTGGATCTGCTTCATGAATGCCGCATTAGTGGATTAAGTGATAAATATTGGTTTTTCACCTTTCATGCAACGAAAAAACCAGGTAAGAAATCCGCTTCCCAGTGGCGGATTTTCTTCCCGGCTGGCATAATACTTATTTGTCAAATCGATATGTCTTCATCGCCTATTTTTCTTTATCCTCATATTTATTGTCACGATTCCAATAAAAATAATAGTTACGAAAAGCATCGGCTAAACACACAATGATAATTACTCCCAGTAAAATCAAGCCTTCTATTGAAGAAAATAACTGTCTTACACTATTTTTTCCATTTATAACGATAATAAATAACGCAACAAGAATTCCCGGCAAGTAAATATGAAGAATCCGTAACCATTTTTTTCTACCATGTTTGTATTCTTCTTTCGTTTCTGCCAAATCTTTTCTTGTACATCTAACGATTGCTACCGGAAGCCCTCCTCCTCTTGCGTAATTTCTTTCAGCACTATACTCTATCCCATCGAGCGTGAATTCTGGATACATCCCCTTCTTTGTGATTTCAATCTCCATATCTCGCTCCATTGCATATTTGTAAAGTACATTTTCAAAATCATAGCTATTTATTATCGCATCATCTGGAGTAAAAGTAATGACTCTCTCATGTTCATAATCAATAACTTCCATGTAATCCTTAATCCATGAAGTGAAAAAATGCTCTTTTACCATACTTTGTAGATATTCTTCTACATTTAATTCATCTATAGTAATCTGCTTTTTCTTTAATGCCTTGCAAAACTCAATCGCATTTTTATCATCACTTATTCTTTTTTCTAATATATGCTGTTGTTTGTCTAAGGAATTGGACAAGTTCTCCTTCTCACGCAAAACTAGTTTAATTTGTTCTAATGGCATATCAAGCATGCGGAGCATCTTAATTACTTTTAGTATTCTGACGTCATTCTCTGAATATTCTCGATATCCATTATCAGGATTACGTTTTGTTGAAAACAACTCTGCTTTTTCATAAAATCTGATATTTTGTGCCGATACTCCTGTCCTTTTCTCCGCTTCTTTAATATTCATAGATATACCTCCTTTTATGAGGTGATTGTAAACCCTATACAAACTATAAAGTCAATAGAAATATATAAAAAGTTAACCTATCATCTTAAAAAACTTAAGTACTGGCTATTTTATGTTTTCTGCATACTTTAATCGTAACGTTTGATCGTACCAGACTGGTACAACCTCCTTAAAATTATTATAATTTTCAAAAGCAATTTCACACCGTTTCTTCATACCCTCTATTTCCGCACTACCATATTTTTCGGCCCACTTGACAGAATACAGCGATGCATGTGCAACATAAACAGCAAGAGTTTCCCAAAAGTCAATTGGAATCGTATCATGAAAATACTCATCAATCTGGCCAACGCAATATGGAATACTCTCTTCTATCCCAAAGCTTTCTAACTTATAAAACTCTTCATACGGATCTCCGACTTCCCAACGATTAAAATCAATAACTCCTATATTTTCATTTTGAACATAAATCAGATTTCCCGGATGATAATCTCCATGTAAATATACGGGTGGTTTTCTCCACATTTTATTAATATTTTGTTTCACAAACCGTATTGCATCTTCATCATTTGGAACTCTTACCTTGGAATTCTCATATTTCTCAAGCTGTAATAATTTCTTTTCTACTTTTGTTTTTTTAGGTAAATCTTCTTTATCAACATGTATGCTATGAATTTCTTTAAGAATTTTCCCCGCCTGTCTTCCCAAAAGATATTGCTGTTGCTCTGACAATTTTCCCAACTCGTCCTCTAAATCTCTTCCTTCCACCCAAGATAAAACCATGTAAACACTATTTCCATTATTACAGATTCCAAAGGAAAGTGGTTCCGACATTGTGAATCCCGATGTTGTAAATTTACGAATTATGTCGTACTCTTTTTTCTTTATATCAAATTCACTTACATTTGAGATTCGTAATAATAAATGCTTTCCTAAATCCGTTGTTACAAGATACTTTTTATCCGTCGAATATCCCTTTTCAATTAACACAATTTCTTTCCATGATTTGTAATCCGGAATATCCATATATAAATTAGTATTCATAATCTACCACCTCCTTAAATAAAATCTTTGTTCTGGATATTCATTTTCGAAAAAGCATAATTCTCCCTCCTCAAACCCTGCTTTCTTATAAAAAGCTCGTGGAGCAGTTCCCTTTTCATCTTCTTCTCGAAATGTTTCCACAACAATCGGTCTGTTTTTGTCCATTCTGTCAAGCATAACCTTAACCATCTTCGAAGCAATATGTTTTCTTCGAAACTCTGGATGTACCGCCATACAACAAAGCATGTTATGCTTTATTGAAAATAGAAGAATACCTACAACCATATTCCCAAACAACGCACATATGGCTGTTCCCCTATCTATATTTTTCTTTACAGTATTCTTATATTCAATCACTTTTTCCTCTGTTTCTAATCCAGGGAAATTCCATTTTACAGTTTCAACCATACTCATCCATGATGAAAGATTTTCATCGTTCGCATATGTAATCTTAATTGCTGAATCTTCATTACGAAAAGTATGGTACCAACTATCCAATTCAAAAAGTTTATCTAAGAACCAATATGGTATAAAAGTTCCTTCTTGCTGCATTTTTAGTACTTCCTCTTTATCAGCCCATCTAACAGCATGTACCTCTTCCTTCTGTAATTTAATATGCGAAAGATTAACATCATTTTTTACTATATAATAATCATCAAACCCATTTTGAAATGTTGTCGTGAACTGTGGAAGCACATCTGACAGATCCATTTTCAATCCCAATTCTTCTGCTAACTCTCTCTCAGCTGCTTGACTACTGCTCTCTCCAGCAATTGCAGAACCTCCTACCGATAAATCCCACATATTTGGCCATCCACTTTTAAATAGCTGTCGCTGTTGAATTAACAACTGATTTTTATTATTAATAATACATACATGAACCACAAGATGGTATTCATCGTCAGACAGTTTTTCACCTCTTTTCTGCAATTTTCCAGTCTTTAATCGTTCTTTTGTATATATATCCCATAATTCCGCTTTTTCATTTTTATCACTCATTTGATTCCCTCCAATCCTTAATTTAATATGCATATCATCGTTTGCCAGCATAATAATTTTACTATAATTTCAAAAAATGTATAGACTTGTATTTAAAAATATAGTATACTGTAAAATGAAGTGTGCCTAAAATTGACATTTTAGGCACACTTCATTTATGTGATCATAATGTAAATCTGTAAATACTGCAAATCGTATCACATTTTGTGTACTCATAAAATAATTATATCACGATTCTTAAAACAATTCAGTAGATTCTTCCATATATCCATTTCATTTTACAGGCTTATTTACATAGCTATTTATGAAGAATGCAACATACTTATTTCACAGGGAACGATATTAAATAAATATGAACGAAAATCGTAACTCTTAATAATTTTCAATATATTGCCAAAAAAAAATTATAATGCATAATTTCCTTTTTTTATAGAACAATAATAAAAAAAGGAGGCATTACTATGGCAGTAACTCATAAAATTGCTCTGCGGTCTTAATGGGGTGGCTCCAATCCGCTTACCGGTTTTTTTAATATATTTGTTCATATAAGAAATCCAGGCAGCCTTTAAATAGGTTGTTTGTTTTATATTTAGAAAATAAATTATGTTAGGAGATTATTATGGGAATTATTGGTTGGATTATCATTGGTGCTATTGCTGGTTGGCTCGCAAGCATGGTTACTGGGAACGATAAAAAGATGGGTGCAATCGGAAATATTGTAGTGGGCATTATTGGTGGCCTTATCGGAGGATTCATTATGAGTTTACTAGGCGGGACGGGCATTTCCGGCTTTAATCTTTGGAGTCTTTTGGTTGCCTTTATAGGCTCATTAATTGTTTTGTGGATATTTAATAAAATCAACAAATAAAATAAA
Organism: Lacrimispora sp.; assembly: GCF_031982545.1. GTDB lineage: Bacteria > Bacillota > Clostridia > Lachnospirales > Lachnospiraceae > Lacrimispora. Next base: position 37,689 of record NZ_DALYXB010000012.1, on the reverse strand, counting down.
GAGTGGAGGCGTAATTTATGAATGATTCAATTAAAAGTAAAACGGATAAAGTTGTAGGAACTATCAAAGAAAATATTGGAAAAGCTATGGATTCTGAGCAGATGGAACTGAGTGGTAAATTGCAAAATCTTGCAGGCGAAACCAGAGGGAAGGTTGAAGAGACTATGGGGAAATCCGTACAAATCAGTGAGAATATCAAAGAATCAATTGCTGATAAGGCAAATGATTTAATTGATTCAGTGAGGAGAAAAAATAAATAAGTACTTGTTGATCAACACTCTACAAGTATTCAGTTATAATTTTGCAAAAAAACCTTGATAATTTATTTGTTTGGTGTTAGGATAAAACAAATATTTAAATGCAATGAAAAGAAATAGTACATGTGATTTTGATTTCAGAGAGGGAATGGCAGGTGTGAATTCCTATGATAATAGCATGGAAGGCGTCTTGGAGCAGCGGAGTGAATTTAGTAGCTACCGCCGGATTATTCTACCGTTAAAAAGAATTCGATATAAGATTACCAGTTAATCCGTATCGATAAAGTGCAGATACTATATCTGAATTTAGGTGGAACCGCGGAGATAATCGCCCTAAGCATATTTTTATATGTTTGGGGCTTTTTTATTGCATTTTTAATAAAAAATAAAGGAGGTTATTTTCAATGAAAAGAAAGTTTGAAATGGATGAAATAGTAAGATATTGCAATCAGTATGGTTTTATATTTCAAGGTAGTGAACTATATGGTGGATTGGCTAACACATGGGATTATGGTCCGCTTGGTACACGGTTAAAAAATAATATTAAAGATGCCTGGAGATATTATTTTATTCAATCGAGAGAAAATAGTTATGAACTTGATTCAGATATTTTAATGAATCCGACAGTCTGGGAGGCTAGTGGTCACTTGGCTGGATTTACAGATCCATTATTGGATTGCAAAGGATGTAATACGAGGCATAGAGCAGATAACTTAATAAATGAGTATAACTCCACTATGAATGCTGATTCCATGTCACAAGAAGAAATGATGATTTATATTCGCGAACACAAAGTTCCTTGCCCAAAGTGCGGAAAATCCGATTTTACAGACATTAGACAATTCAATTTAATGTTTGCAACTCAGAGGGGAGTTACACAAGACAGTTCAAATACAATTTATTTAAGACCAGAAAATGCCCAAGGTGAATATGTCAATTATTTAAATGTCCTTAGAACAATGCGTGCAAAATTACCTTTTTCCATCGGACAGATTGGTAAAGCATTTCGTAATGAAATAACTCCTGGTAATTTTACTTTCCGAACAATTGAGTTTGAGCAAATGGAATTCCAGACTTTTTGTAAGCATGGAACAGATAGCGAAACTTATGAGTTTTATAAAAATTATGGTATTCGTTTCTTTGAATATTTAGGTCTCTCCCGAGAAAATCTAAGATTTCATAACCATGAAAAGCTTGCTCATTATGCTAAAGAAGCTTGCGACATTGAATACTTATTTCCATTCGGATGGGGCGAAATTAATGGGACGCATAATCGAACTGATTTTGATTTAACAAGGCATCAGCAATATTCTGGAAAACCAATGGACAATTATGATGAGATAACAGGCGAAAAATACATTCCATATATTATTGAATCAACCTATGGGCTGGATCGTATATTTTTGGCTTTATTATTCGAAAACTTACACGAAGAAGAAATTGCTGAAAACGACACAAGAATTGTATTAAATATTGCGCCTAAACTAGCTCCTATTAAAGCCAATATATTGCCTTTAATAAAAAAGAAACATTCAAATCAAGCTAATGAAATCTATCATATATTACAAAAGATGATGATGGTAAGTTATGATGAATCCGGTAGCATAGGCAAACGATACAGACGCGGAGATGCTATTGGAATCCCCTTTGCAATTACAATAGATGATAATACAATCGACAATAATCTAGTAACTGTTCGTCATCGCGATACCATGGAACAAGAAACAATTTCAATTGAAAATCTCCCTGGTTATTTAATTATGCAACTGGAAAAATAACTGTTCCTGAAAAACTAATTTTAATAATTATATTTAGTGGTTGTATCACTGAAACTTGAGACGTCCGTGACCTAAAGGAGCTCTTGCATGGGCTCCTTTTATATTCATCGCGTAGCGTTGATATCTTTGAAAAGGCGGCTTCCATTTGAAAACCTACAGAAATTTGGTTGTCAAATGGTTGTCATCGCCCGCAATTTGCAGTATATCAAATCTCGAAAATCCTTATTTTATGTGTGATAGCAAGCATACAGTTTCCACGTTCCCTGTTGCCGTAATTCGGATGACCGTCGTCCACAGGAGATAGGTGCAAAGCACCACTAGAGGGTGTAGCCTTCTTGGTCAGAACTTTAGTTCCGTAACCTTTCAATATTGGAGAGAACTTCGGCAGTTGGGAAAGGAAACTCTGCTGGACGCACTACCAGTCTTTAGACTGGTATAGAAGTACGCACTTAGTAAACTAAGGGATTTCATGTATCATTTAATCTGTAAGGGAATACATTACCTCTAAACCATTATCTGGATGATATGTCCATGAGATTTCCACTCCATCTCCTTTTGCAGTCTGCATTCCATCTATCGATCTTGTCTGTCCCATTTTATTGATAACTGAATCCGGTAATCCCAGCGCTTCATTTACTGCAAAAATTCCAGATATTGCCACTGATTCTGAATTATTGTTTGAACTATCATTAGGGTTAGTATCAATACTTAAATACGAACCATCTGAAGCAACAGAAGCCCATTCAGAATCACAACACTTATTATATATTTCAACAAGATCTGGTCCAGCTGCTTCAACAGTTATTGAGCATGTATCTGTTTTTCCATTTGCAGTTTTTACAGTTATAGTACATGTTCCTTCATTGACTCCTTTAATAGTTCCATTATTTACACTAGATATTGTATCGTTAGAAGACGTCCATGTAACTTCTTTGTTTTTAGTATCATCAGGATTTATTGTAAATGTAAGATTTTCTGTTTCTCCAATTTTAATGGTAACATTTTCTTTGTTAAGAACAACCTCTTTAGCCTGCTTACCTCTAATCACAAAGAAAAGTACAGCTATAATTGCAACTGCCGCTATTACACCAATAATTATTACCTTGCTATTTACCTTCTTCTCGCTTTTTTTTGGTGAAATACTTTCTCCTTTTTTATGACCGCATTTAGAACAAAATATTTGATCTGGAGCAAGTTCTGTCCCACATTGAGCACAATAATCTTTTTGTACTACATTTTCTTCCTCTTGATTTTGCTGTTCCATTTTCATGTTTTCTTCTTCATTCATAAACATCTTCCGCCCTTCTGTAAATTCAATTTATAATATCTTGAATGACTATTTTCATTTTGTTATCATTTAATAGTCTAATATTATACAACTTTTTTCCATCACTATTTTTCTTAGAGTACTGTACGATTATCATTGTACTTGAATAATTTTTCGAATCATTATGCTTTAATGTATTTACTTTTGATTTCACACAAAATATATAGCTCCCCTATTCACTATTATTTACTGTAAAAAATACTTTCAGAAGTACATCTTTTTTATAATAAAAGGTGTCTTCAGGCATAATTATATAATAACTCAAAATGTTGAAAAATTCAATAAAATACTATAATTGTGTCTTGAAATTCATGTTATTTTTTTTGTGTTAAACAATATGAACTTTAAACCCTATTTTCTTAGAATTTTCACTGGCAGCTCTCCTTCGTTCTGGTGTTAGTATATAAGTGTGAAACGAAAAATTGAATAGCTTATTTCCTCCTGTCGTAGTTAATAGCACTAATCACATTATATCATAATATTCATCTGGAAAATAATGGTTTTTGTCATTTCACAGGATTATATATACTATTTCTATATCTATTTTCCATAACATTTATTCGCAATTATACACTGACAGATAAAAATAAAGGCGTGAACATAACTATTCACGCCTTAAATATTCACAATCTATTTTCGACTTAATTCGACACACACTTCACAATTTGCAGTTGAAGGAAACATGTCCACACAACACACCTTAACCACCTCATACCCCCTCATCTGCAGCACCTCCAAATCTCTCACCAGACTCGTCGGCTTACAAGACACATAAACCAGCCTGTCCACCCCAAAGTCAATTATCTTTCCCAACGCCTTGGGATGAATCCCATCCCTTGGCGGATCCAGAATAATAAGATCCGGCTTATCTTCCAGTTCATCAATCACCTTTAAAACATCCCCCGCGATAAACTCGCAGTTATCCAGGCCATTTTTCGCAGCATTTTCTCTTGCCGCTTCCACTGCCTCTTCTACAATTTCCACACCCACCACTTTTTTCGCAACAGGTGCAATAATCTGAGCAATGGTTCCAGTACCGCTATATAAATCAAAAACAACCTTATCTTTTGTCTCTCCTACATACCCTCTTGTGGTTTCATACAGTACTTCTGCCCCCAGCGAATTAGTCTGAAAGAAGGAAAACGGTGAAATCTTAAACTTCAGTCCCAGTAATTCCTCATAAAAATAATCCTGTCCATATAAAATATCCGTCCGGTCACTCTTTACCACATCTGCCAGACTGTCATTCAATGTATGAAGAATTCCAACAATTTTTCCATTTAGTTTCAAGTTAAGCAGCGCATCAGCAAAAGGCTTTAAATCAAGCTCCTCCTGAGTCGTAGTAACAAGATCAACCAGAATTTCTCCTGTCTTCACCGCTCTGCGCACCAGTAGATGACGCAGATATCCGGTATGCTGCATCTTCTTATAAAATCCAACCCCTAAGTCTTCAAAATAATCCTTAGCCGCCTTTAAAATATCACAAAAATCCGTATCCACAATCTTACATTCAGTCGTCGTCACCACATCATAAAAGCTTCCTCTTTTATGCATTCCCAGGGAAAGAGGACCATCCTTATATTCATCTCCAAAGGAAAACTCCATCTTATTACGATATTTATCTTCGGTTGGGCTCGATTTAATTCCTTCAAATATAAAATCACCTGTCACAACTCCATCTAACAGGGATTTCACCTGCTGTTCCTTAATCTTTAACTGTTCTTCGTAAGGAATGGTCTGATAGGTGCAGCCCCCGCAGATTCCAAAATGAGGGCAGGGATCTTTTGCATATTCAAGAGGGGATTTCTCTAAAACCTCAAGAATCCGGCCTTCGCATTTCCCTCCTCTTTTTTTATTAATCATCACTTTCAATTTCTGTCCGGGAAGTGCGTGCTTTACACCAATTCTTCCTTCCGGAAGTTCTATCATACCTTTATCAGGAAAATCAAACCGTCCGATTGTACCTTCGTATATCTCACCCTTTTTCACTTATGCTGACTCCTTTTACTCGCTTAAATTTTCTGTTAAATTATATATTCTGTTATGTAAAAGAGCGTGTCTCACTTTCTGAGGCACGCTCTCCTTTTAATGCCAGATTTTATTCTTCGGAACTAGCTTCCGACTTCTCATCCTCAAAGAAATCATCGTCGAAATCATCATCAAAATCGTCTTCAAAATCTTCCAGATAATCCGGAGTAAAGAAACGATATACGGTATAAGCAATTCCAGCTACTGCCGCTACTGCGCCTATGATCGCGAGTATCCAGAGGATACAGTTTTTCTTCTTTTCTTCCTGTTCTCTTTTATGAAGCAATTCATTCACTCTGCTTGAGTTCATAAGATCTTCCAGTTTGCTCATAGCTTCTTTGCTCATTGCATCAAATCTGTTCATGTCTCCACGTCCTTTCTGAGAGCCCTGCTTTCATTCATATCCTTTACGGCATAGATTTCTCTCTTTGCCTGTAGCAGTTATTATACCATTATATTGCCTTTTTTACTATGGTTTTTGGTTTTTTTTAAAATTTTATGTAATTTAAATTATTCTCTCACAAGCTTCAGTTTTGCAAATGAAGCAAACATTTTTTTCACACCTGCCTGGTCAAAGTGAACCGTTACTTCGAAATCTCTTCCACCATCCTTGATTTCCTTTACCTCACCGATTCCAAATTTGATGTGGCTGACCCGGTCTCCCTCTTTATAACCAAGAGAAAGCGGTTTTTCAATTGTAAATGCTTTTCCGAATCCAGGAGTCGTTACAGGCTTTGATGTCTTCGAGGCATATGCGTTGCTGCCTGGTCCAAAGCTGCTGACACCAGCCGTCCGTCCTGCTGTCCCGCTATTTCCCCATGGAAGACCGCTGTCGTCAAAATCGGACTGGGCTCTGGAAGAAAGTCTTTGTTCCAGTCTGCTGGAGTCCAATAATTCGGCTGGAATTTCTTCCACAAACCGGCTGATCTTAGAATATCTGGTTTCACCATTTACCATACGCTGTCTGGCGCCAGTCATCATAAGAAACTTCTGAGCTCTGGTAATACCAACGTAGCAAAGTCTCCGTTCTTCTTCCACATCCTCTTTATTATCTGAAGAAATAGACATCATACTGGGGAATAAACCATCTTCCATACCGCTTAAATAGACTCTTGGAAACTCAAGTCCCTTGGCGCTGTGAAGTGTCATAAGTGTGACACGGTTTTCCGATTCATCCACCCGGTCAATATCTGCAACAAGTGCAACCTCTTCCAGAAACTCGCTTAATTCCGGATGGTCATGCTCGCCTTCAAAGCTGACTGCTTTGTTGATCAACTCTTCTATATTCTCCAGTCGGGTCTGATATTCGATCTCCCCCTCTGCTTCCAGTTCCTTCTGGTAGCCGGTTTCATCAAGAATATCTTCAATCAGCTCGTGAATGCTGTAGGTTTCTTCCGTCAAACGGTCCCTGAAATCTTCTATCTTCTCTGTAAATCCAAGAACTTTATCCGCTGTTTTCCCAAGCCCCGGAACAGCTTTTGCCCTGCAGAATGCATCGTAGATACCCATTCCACGTTCGGAAGCAAATGCCTGGACCTTGCCGATACTGGTTGCCCCGATTCCCCTTTTGGGAACATTGATTACTCTTAAGACAGATAAGTCATCTCTTCCGTTTGCGATTGTTTTTAAATAAGCTAAAATGTCTTTGATCTCTTTTCTCTGATAGAAATTAACGCCGCCGACCATACGGTATGGGACGTTATGCTGAAGACATTTTTCCTCGATCAGACGGGACTGGGCATTGGTACGATATAAAACCGCACAGTCCTGGTAGTCAGATGAACTGTTTAATATGTCACGGACAATGGCATCCGCCTCTTCCGTCGCATTTTCAAACTGCTTAAACTGAACCATGGGACCTTCTTCATTGGAAGTCCATAAGGTTTTATCCTTTCGGCCTCTGTTATGGCGGATTACTTCATTGGCAGCCTGTAAAATATTCTGGCTGGAGCGATAATTCTGTTCCAGTTTAATTACCTTTGCGCCAGAATAAGATTTTTCAAAGTTTAATATGTTCTCGATATTGGCACCACGGAACTTATAGATGGACTGATCATCGTCACCCACAACACAAAGGTTCTTATATTTTCCCGCAAGCAGGCTGATTAAACGGAACTGAGCCGTATTGGTATCCTGATACTCGTCCACCATAATGTAGCGGAAACGCTCCTGATAGTAGTTTAAGACTTCCGGGTTATTCTGAAACAACTCCACAGTCTTCATAATCAGATCATCAAAGTCCAGTGCATTGTTCTTCTTTAACTCACTTTGGTACTCTTTATAGACAGAAGCTGCTTTCTTCTGCCGGAAATCGCCGGAAACGTTGAGTTCAAACTCCGCCGCACTTATCAACTCATTCTTGGCTGTGGAAATCAGCCCCAGCATCGCACGGTCTTTATATACCTTGGGATCTATATCCAGCTTTTTTAAAACATGCCGCATCAGAGTCTTCTGGTCATCTGAATCGTATATGGTAAAATTAGTAGTATATCCAAGACTTTCTATATGCCTTCTTAAGATACGCACACAGGAAGAATGAAATGTGGAAACCCAGATACTGTCTGCTCCAAATCCTACCAGACGATCCACACGTTCTCTCATTTCTCCTGCTGCTTTATTGGTAAATGTTATAGCAAGTATGTTCCAGGGATTCACACCCTTTTCTTCTATTAAATAGGCAATCCGGTGCGTAAGAACTCTGGTCTTACCAGAGCCCGCTCCTGCCAGCACAAGAAGCGGTCCCTCCGTTTGAAGTACCGCCTCTTTCTGCATAGAATTTAATGTATCATAAATACTCATAAATTGTACGCTTTTTCCTTTCCTTGTTCCTGCCCGTTTTTTAGGGCATAGAGGGATGCCGCAGGCACCTTGTTCCTGCCCGCTTTTCAGGGCATAGAGGGATGCCGTAGGCACCTTGTTCCCCCATATCTTCAGCTCAGCTTCAAATAGGCTTTCAGGGAATCCATATGTTCCAGTGCCAGCCGTCTTCCCTCCTGATACAGCGCCTCAAGTTTCCTTTTGTCCTGCTCCGTTCTTTGTACCGTCACATGATGATCCGGACGAATTACGTAGATTCTTCCCTCTTTTTCCAGACGGTCAATCTCCTCCTGCATCCGGTTATATCTTTCCGGAACATCCTCCAGCGCCTTTAAAAATCTGGGAAGAGGCTCGAAGTAACGCTCATACCCTTTTTTCGTCCATTTATCAAGGGGCGGTTTCCGATAACCCGGTTCTCTGGTGAGAACAAGCACGATCTTTTCATACCCCAGATCAATCGCTCTTTGATAAGCCACCGGCATGGAGCAGCCGCCATCTAAATACTTCTTTCCTTCCACCGTAATCATTCTGGAAAGTATGGGAATGCTACTGGAAGCTTTTACCGCGTCGATGAAATTATTACATCTGCTTTTTTCAAAATATTCGGGCTTTCCCGTCTTACAGCGGGTTGCAATCACTTCAAAAGTCTGTTCAGACTTATAGAATGTGTCATAATCAAAGGGAACCAATGTATTGCTTAATTCCCCAAACAGGAAGTCAAAGTTAAAGATCGAACGTTTTTCTACTAAATTCCGGAAACTTAAAAAACGTTTGTCATTGACATAATCCAAATCCACTTTTATGGTTCTGCCTATCTGCTTGCTGACATAACTCATACCTGACATGGAACCGGCCGAAACACCGTTTACATAGGACATCTCAATCCCTTGTTCCATGAACACATCTAAAACTCCTGCAGTAAATACTCCCCGCAGGGATCCCCCTTCTAGAACTAAAGCTCCTTCTGTCATCTTAAATCACCTCGCCTACTATTTTATTTCATTTATCCGGTCCGGTCAATCCCTTTTGATGCCATCAGGCAAACTGGCTTTGGTACAATTGATAATAGGCGCCTTCCAATTTCATTAACTCGTCATGATTTCCAGCTTCCCGAATCGTACCCTGATCGATGACAAAGATCCGGTCTGCCTTGCGAATAGTGGATAATCTGTGGGCGATAATAAAGGAAGTTCGTTCCTTTAAAAGCACTTCAATTCCCTTTTGAACCAGCAGTTCCGTATGGGTATCAATGCTGGAAGTCGCCTCATCAAGAATAAGAATGCCGGGCTTTGATACCATGGTTCTTGCAAAAGCCAATAGCTGTCTCTGACCTATGGAAAGGCCGGATCCCCTTTCACTGATTTCTGTATCATATCCCTTTTCCATCTTCATAATAAACTCATGGGCGTTAACTGCTTTGGCAGCCTCTTCAATCTCTTCATCGGTGGCATTTAACCGGCCGTAACGAATGTTATCCCGAATGGTTCCGGAAAAGAGGAAATTGTCCTGGGTCATAATGCCCATCTGGCTTCTTAAACTTTTTAATGTTACACTTCTGATCTCCTGATCATCAATATAGATCTCTCCGCCAGTCACTTCATAGAAACGGCTGATCAGGTTTACAATGGTCGTTTTCCCCGCGCCTGTCGGCCCTACCAGCGCAATAGTCTCACCTGGTTTTACTGAAAAACTTACGTGATCCAGGATCAGACGGTCCGGCTCATCTCCATAGGCAAAGGAAACCTCTTCAAACCGTACCTCGCCCTTTAATTCCTTTAGTTCTACTGCATTCTCCTCATCCTTAATCTCAACTTCCGTATCTATGATATCAAAGATACGCTCCGCAGCTGAGATATTAGTGGTCAGCTTATTATAGAAATTGGCAAGATTACGTATGGGACTCCAGAACATGGCGATGTATGTGGAAAATGCAAGAAACGTACCAATTCCGATCTGTTCCACACCAACCACTTTAATACCGATAAAATAAAGCAAAAATCCACCCATTCCCCAGGTTATTTCAACAAGAGGACCGAAAGCATCTGCAACGACTACCGCATCAATGAAGGAACGGTAATGCTGGTCTACCAGATCGTGAAACACCTCTTTCGTCTCGTTCTCAGCGGCATAGCTTTGAATAATCCTGATTCCTGATAAATCTTCGTGAACATAGCCATTTAAATTAGAAGTTTTCTTTCTGTATACCCGCCATCTTTTATGGACATTGGTCTGAATAAAAAACATACCGACCGCCAGAATAGGAATTGTCAGCAAAGCTGCCATCGCCAGACGGTAATTCTTAATCAGCATAATGCTGAGAACACAGATCACCGTAATGAAATCCGGAATCAGCTGGGTGACACTATCCGATAATACATCTTTTAGTGAATTTACATCACCAATAATTCTTGCAAGTACCTTTCCTGTGGGGCGGCTGTCAAAGAAGCCAAACCCCAGAGACTGGATATGCTGGTATAGTTCCTCTCTGATGTTTAAAAGCACACGGTTTGAAACTTCCGCCATGATACGCATACGAGCTTTGGTCCCTACTAAAAACATCAGAAATAATCCAATTGCTCCAATTCCCACATATAGAAGTCCATTGATATCCTTTTGTGCCACGCAGACATTTACCGCATACTCCATTAGAAGGGGTGCCAGCATACTAATGGTAATGGTGCCGCCCATGATAAACAGAACAAGCACAATTTTCTTTTTATAAGCAAGCAGATAACGAAACAGACGGATTATGGTATCTTTTTTCAATACCTCTTTCTGTTCCTCATCGATTCTGCTGGAATTTACTGACATAGTGCAGCCTCCTCTCCATACTGAACCTCATAGGTTCTGTAATACTGTCCCCGTTTCTTCATAAGCTCCTCATGAGTTCCACGCTCGATAATCTTTCCGTCTTCCAGAATCAGAATCTCATCGGCTCTGCGCACAGCTGAAATCCTGTGGGCAATGACAATTTTAGAACTGTTTTTCAGTTCTGACAAATGAGATTCAATCTCCCTTTCGGTTTCCATATCAAGAGCAGAGGTGGAGTCATCAAGAATCAAAATGGGGGTTTCCTTTGCAATGGCTCTGGCTATACTGATTCTCTGCTTCTGACCTCCGGATAAGCCTACGCCTCTTTCACCGATTACCGTATCATACTGTTCTGACAGCTTCTGAATGAAGCTGTGTGCCTCTGCGGAAATCGCCGCCTGCTGAACACTTTCCCACTCCGTAGCATCCTTATTTCCAGTTTTGATATTCTCAGAAATGCTGTCCGAAAAGAGAAATACATCCTGCATAACCACTGAAATCTGACCTCTCAGCAAGGGAAGGGGCAGATCTTTAATGTTGATTCCATCAAGCAGAATCTCTCCCGCCGTTACATCATAGAAACGCTCGATCAAATTGACAATCGATGTCTTTCCAGAACCGGTGACACCCATAATACCCAATGTTTTTCCTTTTTCCAGGGTGAAATTGATATCATTTAAGATATCCTTTCCATCCAGTTCAAAGTCTACATGCTGAAAGGTAAGCTCCCCTTTCACAACTTCCGGAAGAACCGGTTTGTCAGGATCTGCAATAACCGGCTTCTCTTCCATGATCTTTTTAATCTTCTTATTGGAAGCAAAGGCTGCAGCAAGGTCATTGCTTAACCAACCCACCATTTCCATGGGCCAGACGATATTGTTTGCATATTCGGAAAATGCTCCCAAATCACCAATTGACATCTTTCCCTTAATTACAAGAATGCCGCCAATGACAATGACTGACATCATAAGGAACTTAGACAGGAATGAGATGTTTGGCTGGAACCGGATCAGCAGCTTTGCCTGACTCATGTTTAAGTCATAGTACTGCTTGTTGTGCTTCTTAAATTTACTGATTTCATAGTCTTCTCTGGCAAATGCCTTAACGGTCCTGACTCCCGCCAGATTCTCCTGGGCAACCGTATTGAGCTCCGCAGTCTGTTCGCTGATCTTGTCGTAAACCTCACCCAGCCCCTTTTCCATCTTTAACGCATACCAGGCAATAATCGGCAGGATGACCAGAGGAATCAGTGTCAGAACAGGGCTTAACCGCATCATACAGACAAGAACAATGATGGTGTGAATGGAGCATTCCAAAACAAGCATTCCCACAAAACCAAAGGCATTCCAGATCCGCTCTGCATCATCCTTAATCCGGGCCATCAGTTCTCCCGTATTATGACTGTCAAAATACCCCACAGACAATGTCTGGATATGATCAAACAAATCCTTTCTTAAACCACAGGCGATCCTTGCAGCCGCAAAGTCAAAGATAAATTCCTTTGTATACTGAAATATCGCTCTGCCAAATCCAATTCCCAAAAGCCCTAAAAGCAGCCTCATAAGAATCTTTGTTTCACCACCCACAATTACATCATCAATAATATGTTTTGTAATCTGGGGGGCTGATGCATCAAGCAAAATGCTGATTATCATCGCTGCAAGGGCAAGAACGTAAAGAAACTTATATTTCCTTACATACTTCCACAAATTTTTCATACCATTTCCTCCTATTCTCTTGAAAAACTTCATGACTTTTCTCCCATATATGTAAAAAAACCGAAAAAAACTGCGTAATGCGGTCTTTTTCGGTAAATAAGCAAAAAAATAACCGCAGTCATTCAGACTGCGGATAAACTCATAAAAAGAAACTTCGATCAAGAAGCTGCATTTGTCCTCACATCCTTAGACGCAAAGACAGTTTTCCATGAGGCAGACTGAATTCATCAATATATTACTAACTATTTGATTGATTCTGTTGATTACACGATTACGCATCATAGTTCCTGCCTCCTTTTCTTAGATTTTGTTGTATTTAATATACAATTATAAGAATACTGCCAATTCTTTATTCTGTCAAGCAAATTTTGAACTTTTATGAAATATAGGAAATTGCAGTCAATTATGCCAGAAAAAACTTAGTTCTGGTACGAATTCTCTCTTTCCATTTACAGCAGTCATTGAGATGAAGCATTACATGGCGGGTTGGCGGCATCAGCAGAAGTCCAGCCACATCCTTGCTTCCCCAGAACTCCAGCAGCCACTCAGAATCCTTTTGAGAGGTTACGCCGCCTTCCACTTTAATTTTCATAAGGTCTGCTTGATTCACATCCCGAATCATATCTTCATAGGTAAACCGACTTACGATTTCCCTGGTTCTTTCTCCCACAGCACTGCGGTAATTTAGCAGTTCCTTACAGTTCACCTGTTTGCTGAAAGCCATAATCTCCTCATCGGTTAATGCATTTCCTGTATCCTTTATGGGAGAATTAATTCTCCTGCTCCAGTCCTCGTCAAAAAGCTGGTTTTCTCTTGCAGCCAGAATGCCCATGGTCAAATCTTCAATTCTCGCAATATGCCAGACTACCCAGGCAATTGTCTCATCATCTTTTCCAGGCATGATTGCATATTCCTGTGGTTCCAAATCTCCAAACAGGCGGTCGGTTTCGTTTTCTTCTCTATCTTTTATATTCGTTGGATGCAGCTGTTTATGAATGTCCAGAAAAATATTAATGGCTTCTTTGGTATTTTGCTTTTTCCGGATCACCTTATTTAATGCCTTATGCTCTTCACTTAATCCCTCACCAAAATATTTCATAGTCTCACCCCACAGGAATCTGTTATACGTTTCTTTCGTCCAACAATTCTTTCTGTCTTTTTTTAGGCAGCTTTGCAAAAATAAGAGAATAGGACTTTTCCAGCATATCCTTTAACAGATCTTCCGGTACTTCTCCGTCTGCCATTACTGAATTCCAATGAACCTTATTCATATAATATCCCGGTACGATGTCTTTGTACTGCTGCCTTAAAAAATCACCTTCCAAAGGGTCCAGCTTCATGGATATCAGCTTTTCCTTCCCCTGATCATTTCTGCAGACAGCTGCAAACATCTTACCGTCAATCATATACCGGTCCCAGTTCCATTCCTCTTTAAAATCACTGGTAACTCCATTCATTTCCTTTAAAAAGCTATCAATCCACGGATAGTTCATAGTACCTCCTAAAATCCTCTATTTTCTGTTAGGACGTCTCTTTATCAGCAGAAGATTGATATAATCATCAAACAAAGACAGATCGTCCGCAGGAAACATGATCCATTTTCCATCATGGTATGTGGTTGAAGTATCATACAATTCCAGTATCCGGGGTGAGAAGTTTTGTCTTTCCAGTTCAAACCTGTCCCGTTCTCCTTTGCCCAGAATCACCATAAAACCACAGCAGCCTTCTCTTGCATAGAGTGCGCAGAGGGTCTTCCCCCCTCTGCGGTATTTGTATTCGTACTTCCATGCCTTACCGCCGCTATTCCAAAGGCGGTCCATGTCATATGTTTCTTCGATCTTCGTGCAGAGAGCTTCCCATGCAAGAAAAGCCTCCTCTCCAATTAAACTAATCATTTCTTCCCGGTCCGGGATCTTTTCAAGCATGAGTAACTCCTTTCGTTGATTGCTCTGTCACCTGTTTAAAGGATTATATCACCCATAACATGACAGCTGTATGTCATATTTATGAAAAATGATATTCATCGTATTCTTCCATACTCATTCGTTCAATGGTAAATTCCGTTACCAGTTCCCCTTCCCCACTAATGCAGTATTCTGGATGAACCGGTGCTCCCCAGCTGTCATCTCCGCCTACTCCTCTCATTGCCCCAAAAATGTTAATGACTGTATATCGCGGAGCAGGAAGTTCTTCATTATGAGTGGCAACTTCCAGTTCTTCAGCGGTATAGGGGAGAACGGATGCTTCAAACGGCGCATTAACAGCTCTAAAACCGATGGAATTTCCCTTTCGGTCTGAAACCTTCAGCCATCGTACTCCAGTCCTGTTACCGCATTCCTGGGGAACCAGATAAGGCGATACATTCCCTTCCGGAGTGTCTTTATAGATTCCAAGTCTGGCGCCTTCCTTACGGTCACAGTAATTCTCCTCTGGTCCTCTGCCATACCAGGTAAACTGTTTTGCCGCAGCCGGAGTTATGAGTCTCATACCAAAAGCAGGAAGCTCTGGCATTCCCTCTTCCCCATGATATACGGCTTTCACATGGATGGCTCCTGTTGAACTTACCTCATAGATAACCTGAGTTTCCGTCTGGGGTACAGTTGGAAGCTGATAGGTATAGGTAACGGTAATGTAACCATCTCCCTCTTCCACTTTGCAGTTTTCATTTTTATAAGCTGGAAATCTGCCTGCACCGAACCACATCGAGCTTTTAACGGAGAATCGGTTTCCCTTATCATTATCGGTAGTCGCTCTCCAGTATACAGGCATGAGAGGTCTCCCCACCCACTCTTTTCCATCATAAACAATGGAAACAATACTTCCTTCCTGTCTGGAAAAGAGAATGCGGAATCCTTCCCCTGATACTCCAATATTGACATCTCCATAAACAATGTTTAATGGCTTTTTAGCGCAAAGCTGCTGCTCGCCCTTAATCTCCCGGACACTCTCACCAAACGCAGTTTCAAAACCAGCATCTGACCATAACGTGTCCTCCTTTAAAACCGCCGACACCTGATGAACGTATTCTCCCGCTTCTTTCCATTCCGGGATTTCAACCGTGAAATATGCGCTGTTTAATGGTTCCACATCAGCATCAAACTGCTTCTGGAATATAGGTTCCCCATTTCTTAATACGGTATAAATGAATTCACAGTCTGAAGTATTCTCAAACAGTCTGCGGTTTTCAATTTTCACTCCTTTTTCATCGGGAACCAGGCGAAGATCCTGATAAAGGTACTTCACTTCCTGGGCCTTGGGAGATGCCGTGCGGTCTGCGAAAACAATTCCATCGCCGCAAAAGCTGTAATCTGTGGGACGGTCTTCAAAATCACCGCCGTATGTCATATGCTCTTCTCCGTAAGCATCTTTTTTCATCAGAGACTGGTCAATATAGTCCCAGATAAAACCACCCTGATACATCTCATAGCGGTCTTCCAGATCCGTATATTTATTCATACCGCCAAGGGAATTACCCATGGCATGCATATATTCACACAAAATAAATGGCTTTTTCGGGTCCTCATTGAGATAACGCTCCACTTCATCCGGTTTTGCGTACATCCGGCTTTCCATGTCACTGGTCCGGTCAAACTCCCTGTTCCAGCAGACGCCTTCATAATGAACCAGTCTGTCTGGATCTCGTTCCTTGAAAAATTCTGACATGGCGAGTATATCCTCCCCTGCGTAGGATTCATTCCCGCAGGACCAGATCAGAATACTGGGATGGTTTTTATCTCTCTCCAGCATGGATTTTGCCCGGTCTACTACACATTCTTTCCACTCAGGCAGGCTTCCGGGGACATTCCAGGAAGGTTCACAATTTCCCATTTTCTGCCAGGAACCGTGGCTTTCTAAATTCGCCTCATCAATTAAGTAAATACCATATTCGTCACAAAGCCTGTACCACAGACTCTGGTCCGGATAGTGGCAGGTACGGACAGCATTGATGTTATGCTGTTTCATGAAACGGATATCCCACAGCATATCCTCTTTTGTAATGGCACGGCCTCTTCTGACGTTAAACTCATGGCGGTTGACTCCCCGGAATACAATTCGTTTCCCGTTGAGACACATAATGTTATTCACCATTTCAAAGCGGCGAAATCCCAGCTTCTGGGGAATTACCTCTTTTAACTGTCCGTTCTCATCAAATAAGGAAATCCATAATTCATAAAGATAAGGATCCTCTCCATTCCATAAACGGGCGCCCGGTACACAACCGGCAAACACGGTATCCGACTTGGCTGTCTGAGCATCAAAAGACAAAACGTCATTACCCTCTCTGTCTCTTAAAACAGCGCTGACACTTCCTTTGATTTCTCCCATAAGACTTAACTCTGCACGTAAAAGTCCATCCTTGTAATCATCAGAAACATCTGCATGCACGAATACGTCCCTGACATGGCAGGAAGGAACTGCATATAAATACACATCACGGAATATACCGGAGAACCGGAAAAAGTCCTGATCCTCAATCCAGCTTGCGCTGCTTCTTTTATAAACCTCCACTGCAAGACGGTTAACGCCGTCACAGACTGCGTGAGTAATCTCAAATTCTGAAGGAGTAAAGGAATCTTCGGAGTAACCGATAAAAACTCCATTCAGCCATACGTAAAAAGCAGTTTCCACTCCCTGAAACGAGAGAAAGAGACGCTTATCCTTTAATTCAGTTTCTAATTCAAACTCCCGAAGATAGCTTCCTACCGGATTGTTTTCCGGATCCGTAAAGGGAGGTCTTAAATCAGAAATTCCGTCCCACGGATACATGGTATTGATATACTGGCATCTGCCAAATCCCTGTAATTCAATATGTCCAGGCACCATAATAGAATCAAATTTATCTGCATTGAATTCTTTTTCATAAAATTCCCTTACCCGTTCTTCCGGTTTCTCTGCAAAAGAGAACTGCCAGGTTCCGTTAAGCATCTGGCGCAGTCTCATATCACCTTCCTCTGCATCTTGTTTTGTCTCGTAATACTGATGATCGGAATGGGCAGAAATTCTGTTTACAGAAAATACTTGAGGATCATTAAGCCATTCCAGTTTTGCGGTTTTTTCTTCCATTAAAAACCCCTCCTTCTTTTAAAAACATTACACTTATTATAATCGACAACGGTAAAAGAATCCATTGTATTTTTTGGTTTCCGGATGAAAAATAAGGGCAAAGAAGCTGTTATCGATCCACATCTTCTTTGCCCTTAATATCTCTGTGGTAAAAACCGGCTCTGCTAGCGGATGGAGCTTTTCACCTGGGTTTCAATCCGAATGGTTTCTCCTTTATTAATCCGGTAAGATACTGACGGAATCGCTGCATTGGGATATAGCACATTAGTGTTAGGATCCGATTCAATGACAAAACCAGCTGCACAAGGACCTTCCCCTGTTACCTGACAGCATTGCTCCTGGTTTGACACAAGAGCAGTAGTCCCTGCTGCCTTCTGTTCATATTCATCCGTAAACTTCTTTACGGCAAATCCGCAGTCGTAGGCAGTACAGTCGTACTGGCTTACAATCTCATGGATTCTTAAATGACCGTACTCCTGCGGCACAATGGTAGTAGTGACCGCAATGCCGGGAAATGGATGCCAGCTGCTGATTACACGGTCTTCTAATACTTCGTACTGATCACTGTATTTTCTCACAAAAACATAGTCATCACCGTCAATTACGAATGCAAGGGAGGAATCCGGTGCATTTTCATGAAGTATAATCTGACTCCTGGCGACTGAGAAGCCAAAACGGGTGGAGTAAGCAAATTTGGAGTATTTCTCCGGTACGTGACCATGACCGTATTTTTCACAAACACCTGCAGCATAGGCGATTACATCAGATCCGATCCGCTGCATCAGCATATCCGCCTGCTTTAACCGCTTTATACTGTCAAGACTGGGCAATGGTTCCGCTTTCGCAGACCAGAACGGATGGCTGTCTGGCAGTCCCAGGCACAAAAGAGTCTTCATTCCCCAATAAGGAGACCCGGGAGCATTGTAACGCTCTGCCATAATCAGATTTGGATATGCATATCCAATGTTCAGAACACCGTCCCGGTCAAAGATTTTCTGATCCAGCCACCAGTTTAAATGACGGGATAAAATCCCCTTTACAACCCCTGCGGATATATCATCAAGCCCTGCAAATAAGTAGGCAGACCAGAATGCGGCTTCTCCGAAACGATAAGAAAGACTTCGTCCAAAGGGCAATGCTGCACCATTTTCATCAAACCAGTAAATAAAATCTCTGGCAAATATTTTAGCCCGCTCTTTAAATTCCCCGCATCGCTTGGGATCTTCCTCTTCCATTGCTACGGAATATAAAAGCCCATAATAATGCATGGCAAAAGAAATGTAGTAGTCCTTCTGACTGGAGCCGCCATCCCGGTACCAGCCATCACCGATATAATAGCTTTCAATTTTATCAAGACCTGACAGGAGCTTTTCTTTGCTGTATGGATAGCCAAGCTTTTGCAGGGCAATATTTACAAGAATCATAAAAAACTGCCAGTTGCAGTCCGGTATAATGTGCTCATTGATTCCGTAAAGCCATTTAGCCAGATTGTCTTTTTCCCGATCTTCTAAGGGTTCCCAAAGTTTTTCCGGAGTAAAGATCAGACCGCTTGCAATGGCAGCCATCTCCACAAACCTCTGGTCGTAATCGTTAAAACCGCCCCAGTATTCGCTATGGAGTGGATCGGTACCATTTTTTAAACCATTTACATAAATATCTTCAAAGCCTTTTCCTCCCCCAAGCCACAAGGGCACCAAAGCCCACAGGGGTCTTGAGAAAGCCTCCATCTCCATGCTGACTGTAGGATAAGTAACACCGCTGTCTCCTAAATGCAGTCTGGCACAGCCGTTACTGTATAATGGTTTTAATGGATCTAACAGCTGAAACATCAGCTTCCTGTAGTCCTCTTTTGTTTCAAGCTTCATGAACATTCGCCTCTTTTCAATCATTGATTGTTACCAATATGGATTCCAGTCTATGGACAGACGGATCAGCGCCTCTAAATAGAAATAATCTCCCCAGATATTGCATTCATCCACACCTTCCGGAGTGCAGGTATTGTATGGAGATTTCTTGGAATACGTGCTGTGAAGAACCAGTCCGTTGGATTTGGTTCCTTCTTTCACCGCATAACCAGTCACTACCGATTCCATGATCTTCTTCGCAATGGATCGATAGTAAGCCGCTTCCGCTTCCGGCAGATAATTAGCCATTTCAAGCATACCGCAGGCGGCAATGGAAGCGGAGGAAGAATCTTTTGGCTCCCCAGATCCATCTGTAAATTCCAAATCCCAGTAAGGTACTAAATCATCAGGGAGATGGTCTAAGAAGTAACCAGTCACATGCTTAAAGTCTTCTACATACTCTTCTCGTTTCGTATAACGGTATGCTAAAGCACAGCCGTATACTCCCCACGCCTGACCTCTTGCCCAGGCAGACCCGTCCCGGTATCCCTGGCAGGTTGCACCATGATCCGGTTCACCAGTCTCCATATTCATAAAGAAGGTGTGCCAGGTGGAATAATCTTCTCTGATCACATTGGCAATGGCAGTATGAATGTGCTTTTCAGCAATATCCCTATACTTAGTATCATTGGTTTCTTCTGATGCCCAGTAAAGAAGAGGCAGATTTAAAAGACAGTCAATGATAAAACGGTAATTCTCCGGCTGGTTCATAGGTCCCCATGCCTGAATAAACTGCCCCACTGGCTGAAACCGGCTGATGAGCTGATCTGCTGCCTTGATAGCCGCCTTCTTTCCTGTCTCATCTCCTACCAGCTTATAGGCTGCCACGCAGGAAGGGGAATACAGAAATCCCATATCGTGATGATCCACTTCCACCTTATCTTCAATTCTCTTTAAAAAGCTTTCTGCCTGAATGCTGCCAGCCTTGGCAAAAGCATCATCCCTGCTCCACTCAAAGGCAAGCCAAAGCTGACCGGTCCAGAATCCGGTGGTCCAGTTTACATTGGGAGTTGGCTTATAATAGCCATCTTCGCTATATGCTTTTTTAAAAGAGTGGGTAAATTCCCCTAAATTATCCTTCAGTTGTCTGACAGCAAAGTCCAAAGCGTTGCGGCACTGGTCTGCCGACAGCTCCGGTCTGTTTTCAAACAATTTCTCCGTCGTTTCCTTCATTTTCCCTTACCTCCTCATAAAACTTCTTCATCACTGCAAATGCAGGCTTTTCTCTCTTTCTGTCCGCAGTCACCAGACCTTTTATGTTGTATCCGTTCTGATATGCGCCAAGCCGCTTGGGTGTCCGGTAATCATACAGGATCCAGGGCGCCGTACCCTGAATGTAATCTGTTTTACCAAACATCTCTACCTGTTTTTTATAGATTTCTTCCTGTTCCTGTTCAGATCCGCGGACATTCTTCCCGGTTTTATTTTCAGTATGGTATCCATCTGCACCAAATTCACTGATTATCACTGGTTTTTCCGGCTTAGATCCATTTAGAATTTCTGTCAGCTTCTCATAATCAGGATCATACCAGCCGTAGTACTCATTAAAACCAATGACATCCAGATGACTCTCCAGTCGGTCAGCAATTCTTAAATTTACGGAATCTACCAGACACGCAGCTGAAATCAGACGGGAAGGGTCCTTTTCTTTCGCAGTCTCTGCCAGATACTTCATAAAGTGATACCTGTCGTCTGTATCCGGGTTTTCATTTCCAACTGACCAGATGATAACACTGGCCCGGTTAAAATCCCGGGAGATTAATTCTGAAAGCTGGTTTCTTGCATCACTGAGCGTCTGTGGGTTTGAAAAGTCGATCCACCAGTAAACCGGAATCTCCTCCCAAAGTAAAATTCCTTCCTCATCCGCAATCTCAGAAACCCACTGGGTATGAGGATAATGGGCCAGGCGCAGGAAATTGCAGTTCATCTTTTTCGCTCTTTGAAAGGCTTCCCGGATATCCTCTTTTGTTACCGCTTTCCCATGATCCTGGGTTTCCTCATGGAGACAGGCTCCCCGCAAGAATAAGGGTCTGCCATTTAACAGTATCTTTCCGTCTCTTGTCTCTATGGTACGAAAGCCGATGACATCAGTCACCTCATCCTTCACTTCACCCTTTTCCTTCAATTTCAGAAACACGTCATAGCGTTTGGGATTCTCAGGACTCCAAAGGGACAAATTCTGTGCATGGACAATCTTTGTAAAGGTACCATCTTCGCTTACAGGAAAGGTTTCTTTTATGTTAAGTTCCGGAATAGAAAAAGTCAATGTATGATCTGACAGTTTCTTATCACTCTCAATAAGAGCCTTAACTTCAATCGCTCCGGTTTTCCTGTTAACAAGACCCACTTTCATATTCTTAATGTAGACATTGGGTACAAAAAGAAGGAAAACATCCCGGTAAATACCGCCATATAAGAACCAGTCCGTATTTTCACTGGGGATCTGCTCTTTTCTTCTCGTATTATCCGCCACCACAATTAATCTGTTTTCAGCCTTTAAATGAGGCGTGATTTCTAAGGAAAACGGTGTGGAACCTCCTTTGTGGATTCCAAGAAATGTTCCATTTAAAAAGATTCTGGCTTCATAGGAAACTGCACCAAACTGTAAGAACACACGCCCTTTGTTTTCTTCTTCCAAAGAAAACCGGCGGCTGTATACCGCCGGTCCTTCGTAATAAAAATATTCCGGTTTTGCAAGATTCCATACTCCCGGTACTTTGATTTTTTCCCAGTCGTCAAAGGCGTAATCAAGAGGGACGCTGCGCCCTTCGTCATTTATCTCCTGTTCTAAAAACCACTTTGCTCTTAAACAGTTATCGTACTGGTCCACAGAAAAGTTCCATTCCCCGTTTAAAGACTGGGTTCTTCTTCCTCCTGGGAAAATCAAAGTCTCCTCTTGTATAACGGGGATTCTGTAGTTTCTTTTATAATCTCCGTTATGGATATTGTCTACGAAATTTTTTATTATTTCCATTGTTTAACCTTTCACGCCGGTAGCTGCAATTCCTTCTACAAAATATTTCTGAAGGGATAAAAATACAATTAATACGGGTATTAAGGAAAGCACTGATGCTGCCATAATCAGACCAAATTCTGAGCTGTACTGGCTGATAAACATTTTAAGTCCTAACTGAAGTGTCTTCTTGGATTCCGTCTTTAAATAAATCAAAGGTCCCAAGAAGTCATTCCAGGTATTAACAAAAGTAAAGATCGTAAGCGTAGACAACGCCGGTTTTGACAAAGGAAGCATGATTTTAGAGTAAATCTGATACTCTGACATACCATCAATTCTTGCCGCTTCACACAATTCATCCGGAATTCCCTGATAGAACTGTCTCATCATAAATACTCCGAAGGCGGAAAACGCCTGGAGGAAAATAATCGCAAGATGGGAATCATTCAGTCCGAAATTTCTCATCATCATGAACTGGGGAACCATGTAAACCTGCCACGGAACAGCGATGGTGGCAATATAGGCCATAAAAAGAGTGTCTTTGTATTTAAATTTCAGCTTTGCAAACGCATAGGCAGCAAAGCTGCTGGTTAAAAGCTGGAGAAATGTTACGATCAATGTGATCTTTATGGTATTTCCCACAAAGGTCATAAGAGGGATTTTTGTCCAGATATCAACATAATTCATCCACCGCGGATTTTTGGGAATCCACTGAATGGGAAAGATAAATACGTCTTTATCAAGTTTTAATGATGCTGAGAGCATCCATGCAAAGGGAACCAGCATAGCCGCTGTAAGAATGAGCAAAACCACGTACAGGAGGGATCTGCTGATTTTAGAATTTGTGCTTTTTACTTTCATGTTATATCCTCCTTCTTCTAGTTTGCATATTTTTTCTCACCGCGGAACTGGACCAGGGTGATGGCAAGAACCATTAAGAACAACACAATTGCAACTGCACTGGAATAACCTAAATTCCAGTTACGGAATGCTTCTTCATAAATATGGTAAACCAAAACCATTGCCTGGGAACTTACAACGCCGTTGGAACCTCCTGCAAGCATATATACAATATCGTAAACCTTAAAGCAGTTAATGGTCAGAATAATTGTAACGAAGAATGTAGTAGGCTGAAGCTGGGGCCAGGTAATATAACGGAACCGCTGCCAGGAATTGCACCCGTCAAGACCTGCTGCCTCATAGAGCTCTGCATTGATTCCCTGAAGTCCTGCAAGATAAATCACCATGTAGTAACCCATGTTCTTCCATACACTAAAGAGCACGATTGTAAACATGACCCAGTGAGGATCTGCCGACCATTTAGGCAGGCTTTTTGCATGAACTCCCAGATAATATAAAATCATATTGACCGGTCCGCTTTTCTGAGGACTGAAAAGCATGTTCCACACGGCTGCAACTGCAACCAGAGAGGCTACATAAGGAAAGAATCCTACCGTACGGAAAAAATTCCTTCCCTTTATTTTCTGGTTTAAAACGATTGCCAGTCCCAGCGCACTGACTAAGGTCAAAGGTACGGTGGCGATACAGTATACGATGGTATTGATAAAGGCAGAATGAAACCTTGCATTGCCAAACATGTCAATAAAGTTTTTAAGTCCTGCAAATTTCATGGGACTGTTGCCATCCCAGCTCATAAATGCCAGCACAAACGCAAAGATAATCGGTCCCAGCGTAAATATGGCAAATCCGATAAAGTTGGGAGCAATAAAAGAATAAGCTACTAAATTTCTTTTTTCCTGTCTGGTAAGGATCTCTCCGGTTCTCACCTTCTTAATTTTCTCATCTATTGTTTCGATTTTCGCAATCAGCCTGTCACGCTCATGAGTACGTTTTGCGTCTTTTAACAAAAGACTGAGCGCATCTCGTTTCTCATGTAAAGCCGCGATTTTTTCCTGTTTTTGCGCTTCTGTTATTGTCTTAGCCATAGTCTGTCTTAAAGCCCGGTAAAACGGCTTATCCTCCTTTTCCAGTTCTTATCCGTCAAAATCAAATCAGAAGTTTTTAAATAAGGCGGGCCGTTATATGCTGCCCGCCTGTTTTTGTTACCACGCTGCTTTATTTGCCAAGAATTGCACCGATTTTTTCATTCATCTGAGCAATGCCGTCATCAACTGACATACTTCCTGTCATGATTGCATCATGTGCTTCATTTAATACAGTTTCGATCTCAGAGCTCTTTGGATTTACAGGCATCTCTAAGTACAGCTTGGAAGTGTTTAAAGCTTCAACACTGGTTCCGTCTGCTTTTGGGAATCCGTCTGCACTGGATACAAGATCAGCTACTGTGCTGTTCATAACAGCTGGAATGGTTCCGGTAGAAGCAAGAATCTCTGCTCCGTCTTTTCCGCTTACAAAGTTGATGAATTCCCATGCAAGATCTTTATGAGGTGCATTGGAAGGAATTGCAAGAGAAGTAATGGTAGCAAGTGTAGATCCTGGCTCTACGCCTTCTGCATGAGGATATTTCACAATTCCCCAGTTTTTGCAGTCTGTATATTCCCCTGTACGGATCTTATCCATTAAAGTGGAGATAAACCAGGTACCCATGTTCATCATAGCGATGTTGCCCTGAGCAAATGCGCCGGAGTAATGAAGTCCGCTGGTCTTTAACGTAGCATAATCCTGGCAAACGCCGTCTTCCTGCTCTTTAATTACCATATCATAGTAAGGCTTTAAGAAATCATATTTTCCATCAACAATGGTATTTTTTCCGTCAAGTACGCCAAATAACTGCACTGCAGATCTCCATGTATGATAATGGGATCCGTATACTTCCTGTCCTGGTGTGTCTACTGTCAAGCTTCTTGCCAGCTTATCATACTGTTCAAATGTCATATCATTGGTTGGGTAAGCAACACCTGCTTTATCAAAGATGTCCTTATTATAGAACAGTACCCAGAAATCGTTACGGAATGGAAGCTCATATAATTTATTTTCTACCTTAATCTGATCGGTAAGGCCTTTATACTGAGTTAAATCCACTTTGGAAGATTCGATGTAGCTGTCCAGAGGCTCTAAAACGCCTTTGTTAACCAGTGTCATGTAACCTGGAACATCCTTAACAGTTACCACATCAAAATCAGAACCGCTTCCAGTTAATTCTGTTGCAAGAACTGTCTGATAATCGGTAGAACCAAGATCCACCATCTCGATTTTAACATCCGGATGTGCTTTTTCAAACGCGTCGATCAGAGGCTGATAATAGGTAGTGGAACTGATATCCCAAACAGACCATTTCAGTGTTGTCTGTCCGCCTGCTGATGCAGTGGTCTCTGCTGCCTTTGTCTCTGCTTTGCTTGCTTCCGTTGATGCAGCTGTGGTTTCTTTGGAACTGCTGCCGCAGCCTGCAAGTGCAGTGACTGCCATGGTACAGGCAAGTGCAAGGCTAAGTGCTCTTTTTTTCATTGTATACCCTCCTGATTTGAAATTGTTTTCAGTAAACCCTTGTGATTTACTATGGCTCTATTATAACCCGCTTCCAATGGATTTAAGAATGGAAATTATCTAAGAAAATATTCACTATTTATTCACAAATTAATTCTGTATTACTAAAACATGTATTATTTTATGATAAACAGTAAAATTTATCTTTTGTATACATATTGACCTTTTTTTATAAAAATAACACGGCTCTTTTCATTGACATTTTACAGGAAATAGGCTAACTTAAAAAATGGCAGAGTTGGGTATCAATACATCTATTATAGAAAGGACTTGTCTGATATCATGTGGAAAACACTGATTCCAAAAACTATACGGGGCAAAATCATGATTTTGACGGCGGCCGTTACGCTGCTTATCACAGTTCTTACAACCACAGTCTGTTTCTCTGTCTTTCAATTGTTTCTCAGAAGAAACCAGGTTCAGTCTGCAGAATTCAGCCTGCAGGTTGTGAGCAATAACATAGCAACAGACATGAAGGATATCATTTATTTCAGTAAATGGTGCTGTTCCAATGGAGTTATACAGGACTATCTGGAAACATTTAAAGATTTAAACAAACTTCCTACAGCTTCCAAAGATTCCAGCAATTTACGGTCAATGGCTCTTTCCACCCATAACCGTCTGAAAGAAGAATATTATAAAACCCGTTCCTACAAATATATTCGTGCAATTGTTTCTACAAATAATGAAAATAACTTTCTCCATATGACTTCTTCCGTCAGCACCTCTTCTTCCTATGCTGCCAAATTAATAAGGAAGAGCGATTTTTTTGAACCTCTGTTTCATGCTGACGATTTTTTATGGATTGGGTTGATTCATGACCCATTATCTTCTATCAGTCAGGGAGAATTCATTCCAATTGTACGTCCCGTTTATGACAAATTTAATTCGGAAATCATCGGATGGACTTATGTTGAAATTTCAACCAGACTGTTTACGGACTATCTGGCAACCTATCCCCTTCCAGATGACAGTCTTTTTTTCATTAATATGGGAGATAAGACCTATCGTTTTCAGTCCAATACCCTGGTAGAAACAAAAAAGCCCTATGAAATTTCGGAAAATTCAGCCAGAAAAGAATCTTTCTTAGCAGGCACCCTGGTTCATACTGTAACCATGAGTGGTGGAGAAAAACGAATTCTGATAGAACGTCCCATCGATGGTGTCAACGATTGGAGTATATCCCAGATTTTGTCAGAACAGCAGTTCAAACAGCAAAAAAATTTATATACACTGCTGATTATCGGCATCTGTTTTTTTATTGTTTCTATGGGCATCCTGCTAGCATTCTTTTTAAACCGCTTTATTATGGAGCCAATCCATAAACTGAGCAATAAGATAGACAGTATTTCAACCGGAGATTTTTCCAGAGACAATACCATCGAGTGGAATCATGAGCTGGGTCAGATCGGTAGAGGAATTAATAACATGTCCGGCAATATTATCACGCTGATGGAAAAACGTGTATCCGATGAAAAGCAGAAAAAGGATCTGGAATATCAGATTCTTCAAAGCCAGATCAATCCTCATTTTCTCTACAACACGCTGAATTCCATCAAGTGGATGGCCACCATTCAGAATGCGGGAGGCATCGCAGACATGACAACTGCCCTGGCCCGGCTTTTAAAAAATGTATCCAAAGGAACTGCTTCCATGATTCCACTGAGAGAAGAACTGGACCTTATAAAGGACTATTTTTTAATACAGCAGTATCGTTACGGCGGCAGTGTGACCATTGAATATCAGATTCAGTCTGATGAACTTTATAACTGCCAGATTCACCGGTTCTCTCTTCAGCCCATTATTGAAAACGCTCTGTTTCATGGAATCGAACCAAAAGGAGCGGCAGGCAGGATCATTGTTTCAGCAGAAGCGGAAGAAATCGCTGGAGAAAAAGGACTGATGATCCGTGTGACCGATAACGGAATCGGGATGTCGGAGGAAATGATCGAGAAAGTACTTCGGGAAGATACCGATTCTCATAACAAAACGGAGTTTTTCCGGCACGTAGGCATTAGTAATGTAAACAAGAGGATTCAGTATGATTTCGGTTCAGAATACGGAATTACAATCACCAGCCGGCAAGGTGAATTTACTACCATGACCATTCGGCTGCCTTACGTACTGTTTACAGAAAAACAATTGGCAGAAAGGTAATAAATATGACAAAATTATTGATCGTGGATGACGAACCACTGGTTCAGATCGGAATAAAGTCCATGTTAAACTGGACAGACTACGGGATTGAAATCTGCGGCACTGCAGTAAATGGTCAGAACGCACTGGACTTAATTGAGGAATATTCGCCGGAAATCATCATTACGGATATTCGCATGCCTATCATGAATGGTCTGGATCTTGCAAAGGCGTGCCGGGAAAAATACGGGAAAATCCCTCTGTTTATATTTCTCACAAGTTATGAAGAATTTCAGCTGATCAAAGAAGCAATGTCATATGAAGCAGTGGATTATC
Organism: Lacrimispora sp.; assembly: GCF_031982545.1. Taxonomy (GTDB): domain Bacteria; phylum Bacillota; class Clostridia; order Lachnospirales; family Lachnospiraceae; genus Lacrimispora. The sequence goes on along the minus strand of NZ_DALYXB010000012.1, from coordinate 9,095 downwards.
TAATCAAGCTGGAGTTAAATGCCCAGTCCTTACTGGAATCCGTTCAAAAAGCGCTCTCCCGTTTAGAAAGTCTTCGGGTTTCCATCGAGTATAAGGAATCAGGCCGTCCTCTGCTTCAAAGCTATTATGAAAAATTTTTTATGCGGCTTTTACACAATTTATTTGACAGTGAGGAACAGTTTGATCTGCAGTCAAAGGATTTAAAGCTGAGTTTTACAGAGCACTGCTACTTTGCAGCATTTTGCGAAATACAGGAAAACAACCACGCCAGCATGGAATACAGTAAATTAATGAATCTATATAGCAGTACCCTTCAGATGTACAGAGAAATTATAACCAGGTACCTTCCTGCCTATGTGGTGTCTCTGGATATGAAGCATTTTGCAGTTGTGTTTCACCTTGATTCCTTAGACGAATTTGAGGAAGATACCATTAAAAATGCCTTTCTCAATGCTTCGGAAATGGTGAACAATTATTTTAACGTAACGGTGTTAACCGGTGTGGGTTCCCCTTTCTCCCAGCCATTAAAAATCAGCGAATCCTACCAGGAAGCACGTCAGGCCTTTGGACGGATGAACCGGTCCCAGTCCATCGCCTTTTTTAATAGCGGAGATACGGATTCCATCCGGAATGCATTTAATATTTCAGTCTTTAAAGGGGAAATTACAAAGGCGTTTAATGAATTTGATACGGATGTACTCTCCCGCACCTTAACAGAAATCATAGAACTGTTTGAAGCTCACCCGCTGCGTTTTTCCCAGGCGGCAGACGGTGCCTGTAACATTCTTTATCTGGCATTGTCTCTTCTTCCCGATGGAGAGGCAAATATGGCGGAGATTTTCTCTTCTTACAGTGATGGTTACCGTTCGATTTACCGGTTTAGCAATGTGGAGCAGATTGTTGAGTGGATGACCGTACTCCGGGATGGTTTGTGCGATATTTTAAAATCCAAACGAAAGACCTATAAGGCTCATGTCATTACAAACGTACAAAAGTATATTCACAATCACGTCGCCGAAAAGCTCACTTTAAATGAGGTTGCCGGAGTTTTCGGACTGAGCCCTAATTATTTAAGCATTCTGTTTAAAAAGAACTGCCATCTGGGATTTTCCGAATACATCGCCCAGGCTAAGATCAATAAAGCAAAGACTCTTCTCCTGGAACAGGATATGAAGATTTATGAGGTAGCCGACCAGCTGGGCTTTGAAAGCGCTTTTTATTTCAGCAAGGTATTTAAAAAAGTCACCGGATACTCTCCCAGGGACTTTATTCAGCAAAACACTAAGGATCCGGAAGAAGAATAAGGAGAATACATCATGATTACAGAAATTTCTCAGCATTTAACGAAACCAATTACCAGCTTTAATCCGTTATTTCCTGCTTCCAACCGGGATTCCTGGGAAGGTCTGCCGGAAGACTTACGATCAAGTCTGATTCAGGACGGGGAGCAATATCTTGGCTTTCCATATCCCACCCTTCCTGCAACTGAATTTATGGAATTCTCCAGAACAGGAAACCGGAGTCATTTTCAGGATAAAATGTTCTTAAGGAGGACTGTCTTAAATTCTCTGGTTCTGGCCGAATGTGCAGAATATAAAGGACGATTTCTGGACGATATCATCAACGGCCTTTATTTAATCTGCGAAGAAAATGCGTGGCAGCTCCCCGCCCATAATTCTTATATCCGGGATACACCCCAATTCATCCTTCCTGACGTAACCCGGCCTGTCATTGATTTATTCGCTGCTGAAACCGGAGCGGTTCTGTCTATGGCAGAGTATCTTCTGAGGCAGGAGCTTCTTTTAGTAAGTCCCTTCCTGTCGGCAATGATCAATAAAAATCTGGAAGAACGGATCTTTCGGCCTTATCTGAATGAACATTTCTGGTGGATGGGGGATGGCAAAAGTCCCATGAACAACTGGACGGTATGGTGTACACAGAATGTACTTCTCTCTGCATTTACAAGAGATCTTGATGAAGTGAGGAAACGACAGATTCTCGAGAAAGCATGCCAAAGCATCGATTACTTTCTTGATGAATACGGAGACGACGGGTGCTGTGACGAGGGAGCGCAGTATTATCGTCATGCAGGATTATGTCTGTTTAATTGTCTGGAAGTACTGAACGGTATCACAGATAATTCTTTTCAAACCATATATTCAAATAAAAAAGTTAAGAACATTGCAGCATATATTTTAAATGTTCACATCGACGGGATCTATTATGTTAATTTTGCAGACTGCTCTCCTGTCGCCGGACGCTGCGGCGCCAGAGAATTCTTATTCGGCAAGCGGACAGGGAACCAGGAACTGATGGCATTTGCTGCTTCAGATTATCAAAACGGGGAAGATCCACTGGATGTCAGTGAGCACAATTTATTTTACCGGCTCCAGACCGTTTTCACATATGCGGAAATGCTTACCTTCGACAAAGCTCCTTCTATTAAACATAAGGATTACTGGTATGAAAGTGTTGGAATCTTCATTGCAAGGGATGACCATCGGTACTTAGCCGTCAAGGCAGGCGATAACAATGACAGCCACAATCACAACGATACCGGCAGCTTTACCATTTATAAAGATGGCAAGCCGCTTGTGATCGATATAGGCGTGGAAACCTATACCAAAAAGACATTTTCTCCGGAAAGGTATGATATATGGACCATGCAGTCCCGTTACCACAATCTCCCCTCTTTCCTGGATGGAGATATTGAAATTATACAGAAAGACGGAGCTTCTTTTGCTGCAAAAAATGTCTCTTATGAGCTTGGTTCTACTGTGTGCAGCATTACAATGGACATTGCCGGTGCTTACCCGGACAACCGGATTCATTCTTATCAGCGAAGTGCCGTCATGAAAAAGGGCAAACAGATTGTTATAACAGATCATTACGAGGGAGAGAATTTACAACCGGTATTATCCCTTATGTTTTATGAGGAACCAACATTAGATGGGAACCAGATAAAAATCGGAGATCTTGGAACAGTAACTGTAGCCGGAAGCTCTTCTATGAAAAAGGAATGCCTGCCCATAACAGATGACCGTCTAAAAACAACCTGGAAACATGATATTTACCGGGTTCTGGTGTCAATGGATTTAAACGATTTAATATTAACCATAGAATAGTCTTAATTGAGAATAGGGCAGAAATCCATACAAAAGGATTTCTGCCCTGATTTTTTGATTATCATCCAAACAGATTAAAGGTAAGGAAAATAGTAGCTGTCAGAGAAGCCACCAGGGATACAACCGTTATCTGAGTGTTAATTGACGGACCTGCTGTATCTTTAAATGGATCTCCTACTGTATCTCCCACCACACCTGCCTTATGAGCCGGCGAATTCTTACCTCCATTATTCCCTGCCTCAATATATTTCTTTGTATTATCCCACAGTCCCCCTGAATTGGACATGAATAATGCAAATAATAATCCACTGACAATATTTCCAGTAATGAAACCGCCGATGGACTGTACTCCTCCGATAAATCCAACTAACAACGTGGCGATGATAGTCATAAGTCCGGCTGGAACCAGCTCCTTAATTGCGCCGTCAGTGGCAATTTCGATACACTTGTCGTATTCCGGAACAACGCCTTCTTTTCCCTCCTTTAATCCGGCAATCTCTCTGAACTGGCGGTGAATTTCAGAAACCATACGCTGTGCATTCCGGTCAACTCCAAGCATCAGCATGGCTGAAAACAATGCAGGAATTGCTGCACCGATTAATAATCCAAAAAAGACATTGGGATTAATCACATCAAAGCCTGTGATCTTATCCATAATAGCACCTGCCGAAGCAGCATTGAGTTCATCAATTGCAACGTTTACCTCACTCATAAATGCTCCCAGCAAGGCAATTACAGTAAGTCCGGCAGCCCCGATGGCAAATCCTTTTGTTACAGCCTTTACTGTATTTCCTGCGCTGTCCAGGGAATCAGTTATTTCAAGCGCCTTGTCGCCTAGATCTCCCATCTCAACCAGACCTCTTGCATTATCAACGATTGGCCCATACGCATCGTTGGATATAATCATACCTACAATTGATAGCATTCCAACTGCAGCCATGGATATTCCAAACATGGCATATTCCACGCTTCCTCCGCCCATTGGATAGCAAAGTCTGTAGGCAGCAAGTGCTGACACGCCAATACCAATCATAGACGGAAGAGTACTCATTAAACCATAGCTGATTCCGGATAAGATAGTAAATGCAGGGCCGGACTCACAGGCCTTTGCAACTGCACGAACCGGAGGTCTTTTGTCATCCGTAAAGTAATCACTGGCAAGACCAATCACAACACCTACCAAAAGACCAATCACGCTTGCCCCCCAGATCCGCCAGGAAAAACCGAAAGCCCAGGTTGCTGCTGCAGTCAGCACGCCGTATAGTCCCGTTGTTACGTATGTATTTGTATTTAATGCCAAAGTAGGATCTCCGCCCTCTTTCATTCTTGCAGTCATTACACCCACCATGGAAGCCAGAAGACCAACTGCTGCATAACAAAAAACCATGGCTGCGTTGTTGGCAGTCTGACCAGCTGCCTTACTGGCACCATCAAGAGAAACTGCCATAACCAGCGCAGCTGCCATGGAAGCCACATTGGAATCAAATAAATCCGCTCCCATTCCAGCCACATCTCCTACGTTATCCCCTACATTATCAGCAATAACCGCAGGATTTCTGGGATCATCCTCAGGAATTCCAAGTTCAACCTTACCAACCAGATCCGCACTGATATCTGCTGTCTTTGTAAAGATACCGCCGCCTGCCTTTGCAAAAAGGGCCATGGAGCTTGCACCGAAGCTGAATCCCAGGAGTGCTGTGGTATTATTTGTCACAAGTAAAACCAGAGTCACGCCCAGAAGACTGGATCCCACAACTGCCATTCCCATAACCGCTCCGCCTCGAAATCCAGACATAAATGACTGTTTAATCCCCTTAGTGGAAGCCTCCGCCGCTTTCACATTGGCGATTGTTGCAATACTGATACCAATTTTACCCGCAATTGCGGAAAAAACAGTGCCGAACAAATACGAAGCTGCCATAATGATGTTGCCAATAATATTTCCCTTCCATATGGGTGAAGGAAGAAATATTAAAATAACAACTGCTGCTACAAGACAAAAGCGTGATAACGTCTTGTATTCTTTTGTGAGAAATGTGTTTGCGCCATTGCGAATCAATTTACTTATTTCCGCTATCCTTTGATTGGAGGAAGGCTGTGCTTCAACCCATCGGTAAAGCCAGAATGCTACGCCAAAAGCAAGCATTGAAATAATAATAGATAAGATCTGAAAAAACTGTAAATTAAGTACCAAAGAGCTCATCTCCCTTTCATTTATTAAGCAAAATTCGCTTTGCTTCCAATACTAGCATTATAGTGTAATAAGTTCAAGTATCAAATAAATGCTGTCTTATAATTGAATATAATGCACATAGGTCTTAGGTTTCTAAACCATTTTCAAGCCATTTATTTGTATATTCTGTATATTATATTGTGTTTTTGTTATTAAATACTGTTTATAACAGTATAGTTTATGACAATAATTAGATATAACCAATCGTTTGAATTATATAAGTTATCTGCAATATTAACGAATAATTAACAGATAAAAATTCAAGTACGCATTGACACAGATAATGATCATAGTTTAAAATGAAAATGTTTATTTTTATTGTTATTTCATAAATTTTATATTATATTTATTAAATATAGTTGCAGTTTATACAAAAAGGAAACCTAGCTAAGGAGGATTTTCATTATGGAATTTTTATTGTCAGGTGTCACAGCAATTACTTGGCAGCAGTTGGTTATGTATGGAATTGGTGGGTTATTGATCTATCTGGCCATAGTCAAAGGATTTGAACCTTCACTACTGCTGCCTATGGGTTTCGGAGCTATTCTCGTTAACCTTCCCTTGTCAGGAGTATTAAACCAGACGATTGAAGGAGTGGGGAATGTAAACGGAATAATCCAGTGGTTATTTGAGACTACCATTGAATCTTCTGAAGCTTTGCCAATTCTTTTGTTTATTGGAATTGGAGCTATGATCGATTTCGGACCACTGCTCTCCAATCCAAAAATGTTCTTATTCGGCGGTGCTGCGCAGTTTGGTATCTTTTTTACAATATTGCTGGCAGTAATCTTTAACTTCGATCTAAATGATGCGGCTGCCATTGGTATTATCGGTGCTGCAGATGGTCCAACCTCTATTCTGGTTTCCCAGATCATGCACTCAAACTATATGGGAGCAATCGCAGTTGCTGCATACTCTTATATGGCACTGGTACCAATTGTACAACCTTTTGCAATCAGACTGGTTACTACCAAAAAGGAACGAATGATCCGGATGGAATATAATCCGGCATCAGTAACGAAATTAACCCGAATTCTGTTTCCAATTATAGTTACCATAGTTGCCGGACTCATCGCACCCCAGTCGGTTGCATTGGTAGGCTTTCTTATGTTTGGAAATTTAATCAGAGAATGCGGCTGCCTGGGAAGTTTATCTGAAACGGCACAGACAACGCTTGCGAACCTAATCACTTTGCTTCTTGGCATCACAATTTCCTTTAGTATGCAGGCGGAAGCATTTGTAAATGTTAATACATTACTCATTATGCTGCTTGGATTAGTTGCATTTGTTTTTGACTCTATCGGCGGCGTCCTATTTGCCAAGTTCCTGAATCTGTTTTTAAAGAACAAAATCAATCCGATGGTTGGCGCTGCCGGAATATCTGCTTTTCCTATGTCAGCCCGGGTCATTCAAAAAATGGGACTTAAGGAAGATCCGACCAATCATCTCCTGATGCATGCGATCAGCGCAAATGTAGCAGGCCAGATTGGTTCTGTTGTTGCAGGAGGCGTGGTTATCAATCTGGTTAGTCAGATTCTTAAGAATATGGCTTAGGTGAAAGGAGCTCTATTATGAATACACAAAATATAATATACGCTTTGGAGATTATGGGAAAAGGTATGGCTTCCATATTTATAGTGATTGGAATCTTAACAGCAATTGTAGTCCTGCTCTCTAAGATTACAAATACATCTAAATTGAAACAGGACAACTCTAAAAAAGACTGATCATATTATTCTGTTGGAAGAAAAAGCTCCTCACGCTGTGAGGAGCTTTTTTTGTGTTCATTTCATCCGGTTTCATAAAATGATTTGCAGTTTCCAGATCCTTATGCCGTATGTCCCAAAATCCGTCTGCTAACATACTATATATAGATACTTCTGATTAAGAATAATCAGTATCATTATTTAACTCAATTTAAACAAGGGGGATAACTATGGCTGATATTGCTCTCCAATTGGAATTAAATAATTCCGTTAGCATAGAGGCTGGAAATAATGTTCTTTTTGACAGCATTGTCTTCACTTCAGGAAATATAGTTTACGATGCTGCCACAGGTGTCATCACTTTCCTGGCAACAGGGAGATTTTCTATTGACTGGTGGCTGGCAACACAATCTTCTCAATCTACAAATGGAACTACATTTGCACTTGTTACCTCACAAGGTGATTTTCTAAGAGGAAATTCTCCGTTAAAAACTGGTGAAGTATATGGAGCTGGAATAATTGATGTCGTTAGTGCTCCTGTTACTTTATCGTTAGAAAACCTTAGCACAGGAATTGTGTATTTCTCTCCACAGGTTCCTTTAAAAGGTTCTATCGTTATAGTACAGGAAAATGTTACAGGGGATGGATCTACAGGACCGACCGGGCCTACAGGGCCCACGGGAGCTACTGGACCTATTGGACCTACTGGGGCGACCGGACCGACGGGGGCGGCTGGACCAACGGGCGCTACTGGGCCGACGGGCGCTACTGGGCCGACTGGACCGGCGGGCGCTACTGGACCGACGGGCGCTATTGGACCGACCGGTGCTACTGGACCGACCGGTGCTACTGGACCGACGGGCGCTACTGGGCCGACTGGGGCTACTGGACCGACGGGCGCTACTGGACCGACTGGGGCTACTGGACCGACGGGCGCTACTGGACCGACGGGCGCTACTGGACCGACCGGGGCGACTGGGCCGACTGGGGCGACTGGACCTACCGGCGATACTGGACCTACCGGAGCTATTGGACCTACTGGCGCCACTGGGCAGACAGGGGTTACTGGACCGACGGGCGCTACTGGACCCACTGGTGATGCTGGGCCGACCGGCGCAGCTGGATCCACTGGTGATACCGGACCTACTGGCGCTACTGGACCGACTGGTGATACTGGACCCACTGGGGCTACTGGAACGACTGGCACGACCGGGCCTACTGGCGATATCGGACCGACTGGCGCTACTGGACCTACTGGCAATATCGGACCTACTGGCGATACTGGGCCTATTGGCGTAACAGGACCAACGGGTGCGATTGGACCTACTGGTGATACTGGACCTACTGGGGCTACTGGACCGACTGGTGTGACGGGACCTACTGGCGATACTGGACCGACTGGCAATACCGGACCGACTGGCGATACCGGACCGACTGGTGATACTGGACCTACTGGTGATACTGGACCCACTGGCGATACCGGTCCGGCGGGTGCAACCGGGCCTACTGGCGATACTGGACCTACTGGCGATATCGGACCGACCGGCGATACTGGACCTACTGGCACAACTGGACCTACTGGCGATACTGGACCTACTGGCGCGACCGGGCCCACTGGCGATACCGGTCCGACGGGCGATACTGGACCTACTGGCGATATCGGTCCGACCGGCGATACTGGACCTACTGGCGATACTGGACCGACTGGCAATACCGGACCGACTGGCGATACCGGTCCGGCGGGTGCAACCGGGCCTACTGGCGACACTGGACCGACCGGCGATACTGGACCTACTGGCACAACTGGACCTACTGGCGATACTGGACCTACTGGCGCGACCGGGCCCACTGGCGATACCGGTCCGACGGGCGATACTGGACCTACTGGCGATATCGGTCCGACCGGCGATACTGGACCTACTGGCACAACTGGACCTACTGGCGCGACCGGATCCACTGGCGATACCGGGCCGACGGGCGATACTGGACCTACTGGCGATATCGGACCGACCGGCGATACTGGACCTACTG
>NZ_DALYXB010000011.1:0-223695 GCF_031982545.1 Lacrimispora sp. | reverse complement strand
TAAGAGGAAAGAACGGATGAAGATATATAACAATGTGTGGTTTTGAGGGTATATGTATTATATGTAATACTGCTTAAAATAGGAATGCGTAAATCCAAGTGTGGGTTTGCGCTTTTTTTGCTTTTGAAAAGAACTGTTACCAATCATGGAAAAAGTGAGATGATTATAATGAATAAAAAAGTAAATAAGAAAACCCCAGTCATATTAATTACCGGGTATCTTGGTTCAGGGAAAACCACACTGCTACAGGGATTGCTGGAGAGCGGTGATAACAGTGGTCTTGCACTTGTTATTAATGATATGGGGAGTGTGAATGTGGATAGTAAAGTAATAAAAAGTGAAGATTCTTCACAAGAAACTGCAAAAATGGTGGAATTGCAGAATGGATGCATCTGCTGTTCTTTGCGGGAAGAATTTATGAACCAGATAGAAGAACTTTCTAAAGATGAAAGGGTCGAAAGAATATTAGTGGAGGCCTCAGGAATCAGCAATCCGGCATCAATTGCGGAAGGTTTCTTGCCATCTGAAAAAGGTTCGGATTGTTCCGGCGTTTATTTGCATTCCATTATAACAGTTATAGATGCAGACCGGATTTATAATGAGTTCCTGGGTGAAATGGAAGAACAGCTAAACGATGATGGGGAAGAGGCACCTGATATCATAAATCTGGTTATGGATCAGATAGAATTTTGCAATACAATTATTTTAAATAAGTGTGACTTATTGCCGCCAGTTCAAATTGAGCAGGTAATAAATATAATAAAGCAGATTCAGCCCGAAGCAGAGATCATTGAGACGACGTGGGGAAAAGTTGATACCAGGCTTATATTTAATGGAAAAGAGTTCGATTATGATAGAGTTATGAATTCATCATCTTTACAGAAAGCACTTGCCAGGGAAAGACATATGGATGATTCTGGAACAGATGGTTATGGAGTTTCTTCTTTTGTTTATGAGGAAAGAAAGGCCTTTGACCGTGAGAAATTCATGAGATTTCTGGAAGAGAATTACCCGGAAACAGTGATACGGGCTAAAGGATATATCTGGTTTTCTGATGATTCGGTACATGCCCAGCTGTTTGAACAGGCAGGAAAAAACGCCTCAATATCGGAAGCTACCAGTTGGGTGGCGGCACTTTCAAATGACGAAAAAGAGGAGATCTTTCAGGATTATCCGGATGTGTTGGAAGATTGGGATGAAATCTATGGTGACCGTATGAATCAGATCGTATTTATTGGCAGGGATTATAATAAAGATGGGATTATCAAAGCATTATATGATTGTATATCAGGAAATTGAAAGAGGTATTCAATGAGAAATTTCATACGGTTAAGTGATTTTACGAGAGATGATGTATTAAGGATATTTCAGATTGCAGATGATATTTTGCAGGGGAATTATAAGAGATACCTGGAAGAAAAGACGATTGTAATGTTCTTTCCTGCTTCCAGCATCCGTACCAGGGTGACATTTGAGAAGGGAATTCATCTTTTGGGGGGACAATCAATTTTATTTGCTCCTGAAACTCTGGATAAAAAAGAAGATATTAAAGACGTGACCGGATATTTAAATAATTGGGCGGATGGTTTGATTGTAAGGCATAAAGATATTTCCTTATTAGAGAAGATCGCAGATAATGCTCAGGTACCTGTTATCAATGGTATGACGGATAAAAATCACCCGTGTGAGATGCTGGCTGATATGTATGCTTTGTCAAAGATTCGCAGGGACCTAACAACGGATCAGTTTCTCTTCGTTGGAGCAGCCGGCAATATTGGTTATGCATGGAAAGAGGCATCGGAATTAATGGGATTTTCCCTGATACAATGCTGTCCCCAGGGCTACGAGATGGAAGGCTTACAAACATGCAATCATTTATATGATGCAATAGCTGATAAAGACATCATCTGCACTGATTCTTTTGGAAGTAATAATTTAGAAAATTTCAGGCATTTTCAGGTTACGCTGGAGCATATGAAGCGGGCCAGGAAAGATGCAGTATTAAATCCCTGTCCGCCGTTTTACAGGGGTGAAGAAGTATCTGATGATGTAATCGACAGCCCTTATTTTGCAGGATATCATTTTAAGAAATGCCTGATGGAGATACAGCAGGCAATCATAATTTTTTGCATGCAGGAAGAGACGAGAGGAGTTTAAACTTATGATAAAGATACTATTTGTATGCCTTGGGAACATATGCAGATCTCCTATGGCAGAATTTGTGATGAAGGATCTGGTAGAAAAGAAACATTTAACAACTGAATTCTACATCACTTCTGCAGCAACCAGTTCAGAAGAGATCGGGAATCCTGTTCATCACGGTACCCGCAATAAGTTAAAGGAATTGGGCATCTCCACAGCGGGCAAGCTTGCGGTACAGCTAAAGAAAAAAGACTATGGAAATTATGACTATATACTGGGAATGGAACAGAGGAATATTACCGGAATTATGAGAATTGTGGGGAGTGACCAGAAGGGAAAGGTAAAACGTCTTTTGGATTATGGTCTTAATCCAAGAGATATTGCTGATCCATGGTATACCGGTGATTTTGATGTGACATATAACGATGTAAAAGAGGGGTGTGAAGCTTTACTGGATTTCATTCTTAAGTCAGAAGGTTATAATTAATCTTCCATTGTCTGGATCAATGGAAGGATGAAAAAAAGATGGACATTCTCCAGTTTTGGTGAAGTCCACCTTTTAATATATTCCTGTTAATCATCAAGGTCTATGATGGTTATGTTAAGCGCCTCACTTGATAAATTGATTTCCTTGCCTGCCACACTGGCAGGATTAATGAATCGGATGATTGGCCGTAGTGCAAATCCTGGAGTATTATCTTTGACGACAGCCGTGCTTCCATCACTTAATCTGACAATTGTACCAATTGGATAAGCAGAAACACATTGGAAAAAGGCGGATAACAGTTCCGGGTCAAAATGGGAATTACAGCAGCTGGTCAGATAGTCAAATATCTTTCTTGGATTCCAAGCTTTTCGATATGGTCTCGTGGCACTCAAGGCATCATAGACATCTGCAATAGCAAGTATACGTCCGTATAGGGGAATATTCTCCCCTGCAAGACCAAATGGATAACCGCTTCCGTCATATTTCTCATGATGGGTCTGAATCCCCTGGAGCACTGCCTGGGAGATGGAATTACAGTCAAAAAGTTTATCATAGGAAAGGCTGGGGTGCTGCTTCATAACCTCATACTCCTCGTTGGTTAAAGGTCCTGGCTTATTGGTGATTTCAATTGGAATATCAGTTTTTCCGATATCGTGGAGAAGACCGCACAGAGCCAGGTCATTCAGCTTGGATATAGGGAGTCCGATATAGCGCCCTATGAGTACACTTAAAATCCCCACATACAGGCTGTGGGAATAGGTATAACTGTCATAGTCTCTGATGTCGATCATCTGAAAAAGATACTTGTCCATGTTTAAAACATTCATAACGACGGTTTTGGCTACGTCGGCAATATTCTCATATATCTGTCTGCTGGTCTGAAAGGTGACTTTTTTCAGGCTTTCTTCAAATGTTTCCTGTATGCTGATCAGCATTTTGGCCTTTAATTCAGGTTCCACAATATCTACTGGCTCAATTCCTTCAGTCAGTTCAGTCTGAATATAAGCGCCCTGAATTCCGATACTCATCATTCTGTTTACTGTGCGTTCATTCAGGATGTAGCCAGTTACGGCGAAAGGCAGCATTGGGTTTAAACCTGGTATGTTGCGGGCTAATTCCATACCTGCAGTCAATTTCTCAATTGGTAAATAAATCAATTCTTTGCACCTCAACAGACTATATGGCAGTCTCTTCTTTCTGTTCAGTAGTTTCCTTTTTATGTTATAATTAGAAATAATTGTATATTAATATCTTAAATTATAGTTGGATTTGACAAATGCGTCAATGAAAATTTGCTATCTGACAGGTGGATTATTGTAGAAAATTGTGGTTTCATTTTGTACAATTATATTATACGGTGGTAAATTATGGTAATTATAATATAAAATTAATTCATAAGAAATTAAAATAGAACCATTCATACTTGACCGTCATCCTGCATAAGTATGTAAAAACGTCCTAGCAGGGGGATTTTCTTGAAGGAATATATTGAAGAACGCGCGGTTGCGATCGCCAACTACATCATAGACTACCATGCAACCGTTAGGCAGACAGCAAAGAAATTTGGGATATCCAAATCTACGGTACATAAGGATGTGACAGATCGTTTAGAGCACATCAATCCGTCCCTGGCAGCCCGGGCCAGGGTCATCCTGGACATTAACAAATCCGAGCGCCATATCAGAGGCGGCCTCGCCACCAAGGAAAAGTATCAGCACCGCCTTCAGATGTGTAGTAAAAAAGATTTATAAACAAATGAGTGGGGAGACAGCCGCTGTCTGAGAAATGGTAGACGTTCTCAGACAGCGGCTGTTCTATTTCATGAAAGACAAAAATTTTACAAAAAACTGGTTGACATGAATCCGTAAAATATGTTATTCTTTACCCCAGTATGAAGAGACATTATCGTTTTCATGCAAATATTGACCACTTCGTAAGAAGTTAAGCCCAGACGGACAGGCGGGTCAGCTGCCGAACGTGGGAAACCACATTATTGATTGAGTTAGAAGCTCAAATTTTATAAGTTGATTACTTTATAATCAGTGCAATTGCACATCACTTGTGAAACGATCAATAATAGCAGGGACAGTATATTTGCTATGTAGACTCGAAAACGGTTATTGTCATGAATAGTTTGCAGACGGAGGATGATTCCGTTTAAGATTCATGGAATTTCAGGCAGGTGATGTACATTCACCTGCTTTTTTTGATTGTAAGGAATTTTATTGCAGAGAGGTAATTTGCCATATGAACAGAGACGATCAGATGAGAGCTCCGATTTATGATGCTCTTGAGACATTTAGAAAGAAAAGAGTAGTGCCCTTTGATGTACCCGGGCATAAACGGGGAAGAGGAAATCCGGAGCTGGCACAGCTTCTTGGTGAGCGTTGTGTGGGGCTTGATGTGAATTCCATGAAGCCACTTGATAATTTGTGCCATCCCGTGTCAGTGATCCGGGATGCAGAACGTTTGGCTGCGGAGGCTTTTGGAGCGGCAGATGCGTTCTTGATGGTAGGAGGAACTACTTCGGCAGTACAGAGCATGATTCTTTCTGTCTGCAAAGCCGGAGATAAGATTATTCTTCCGAGAAATGTTCATAAAAGTGCGATTAACGCGTTAGTGCTTTGCGGAGCAGTTCCTGTATATGTTAATCCAGAAGTAAACAGCATGCTTGGGATTTCCCTGGGAATGGAGATCAGCCAGGTTGAGAAGGCAATTGAGGAGAATCCGGATGCAGTGGCAGTGTTTGTTAATAATCCCACTTATTACGGAATCTGTTCCGATATCCGTTCCATTGTGCGTCTGGCTCATGCACATGGTATGAAGGTTCTGGCGGATGAAGCTCATGGAACCCATCTTTACTTCGGTAAAAACCTGCCTGTTTCTGCTATGGAGGCAGGGGCAGACATGGCCGCAATTTCCATGCACAAATCAGGAGGAAGTCTGACGCAAAGCTCGCTTCTCCTGCTTAATACCGGTGTGAACGGGGATTATGTGCGTCAGATCATTAATTTAACACAGACGACCAGTGCGTCCTATCTTCTTCTTTCCAGCCTTGATATCTCCAGACGGAACCTGGCACTCAGAGGAGAAGAATCCTTTGCAAAGGTGACCGAAATGGCAGAGTATGCCAGGGAAGAAATCAATTCCATTGGGGGATATTATGCATATGGCAGAGATTTGATAAATGGTACCAGCATCTTCGACTATGACGTGACCAAGCTTTCCGTTTATACCCTGGGAAATGGTCTGGCAGGAATTGAAGTGTATGACCTCCTTCGGGATGAATATGATATTCAGATTGAATTCGGAGATATCTGCAACATCCTTGCCTATATTTCCATTGGTGACAGAATACAGGACATAGAGCGCCTGGTAGGTGCTCTGGCAGATGTAGAGCGTCTTTATAAAAAAGACCGGACAGGTATGCTATCAGGAGAGTACATAGCACCAAAAGTGGTGATATCTCCCCAGAAGGCATTTTATTCAAAGAAGGTATCTGTTCCGGTAAAAGAATCAGCTGGTAAGATCAGCGGAGAGTTTGTGATGTGCTATCCGCCTGGAATCCCGATTCTGGCGCCTGGAGAGATGATTACGGAGGAAATTGTGGAATATATCGTCTACGCAAGAGAGAAGGGATGCTCCATGCAGGGAACAGAAGATCCGGCGGTGGAGAATTTAATGGTACTGACAGAGTAATTTCCGGTAAGTGGGAAAGATGGAGGAAATATGGAGATATGGTTTTCGGAATTGCATACATCCAATGTTAAGCTTTCCGTCCGGATTGACAAGCAGCTTTTTTCCGGCGAAAGTGAATATCAGAGAATCGATGTATTTGAATCCCAGGAATTCGGAAAGTTTGTGGCTCTTGACGGAGACATTGTCTTTTCGGACAAAGATGAATTTATTTATGATGAGATGGTAACCCATGTACCCATGGCAGTTCACCCTGATGTGAGAAATGTGCTGATTATCGGTGGAGGCGATGGAGGTGTGGCGAAGGAGCTTTTGCAGTATCCTTCCATTGAATCCATTGATGTGGTAGAGACGGATAAACTGTTTGTTGATGTATGCCGGGATATATTTCCTGAGGTGGCATGCGGTCTGGATGATAAGAGAGTAAAGGTTTATTACGATGACGGACTTCGTTTTCTGAGAAACAAAAAAGAAGAATACGATCTGATTATCAATGATTCCACCGATCCGTTTGGACATACTGAGGGACTTTTCACCAAAGAGTTCTATGGAAGCTGCTATAAGGCGCTTAAGAGCGACGGAATCATGGTCTATCAGCATGGCAGTCCTTTTTATGACGAAGATGAGCTGGCTTGCAGAAGCATGCACAGGAAGGTTTATCGTTCCTTCCCCATCAGCCGTGTTTATCAGGCTCATATTCCAACCTGCCCGTCAGGCTACTGGCTGTTTGGTTTTGCATCAAAAAAATATCACCCGATTAATGACTTTAAACCCGATAAATGGAACAAAATGAAAATAGAGACATGGTATTATACCACCAATCTTCACACAGGAGCATTTATGCTTCCAAAGTATGTGGAAGATCTACTGGAAGAGGAGGAAAAGGAATGAGCAGATTATTAGTAATTGGATGCGGCGGAGTTGCCGCAGTGGCAATCAACAAGTGCTGCCAGAACAGCGAGGTATTTACAGACATTTGCATAGCAAGCAGAACAAAGGAAAAATGTGATGCGTTAAAGGCAAAGCTGGAAGGAAAGACAAAAACAAGAATTGAAACCGCAAGAGTTGATGCAGATCATACAGAGGAAGTCATTGCCTTAATTAAGAGCTATCAGCCCGATGCCGTATTAAATGTGGCACTTCCCTATCAGGATTTAACCATTATGGATGCCTGCCTGGCTGCAGGGGTGGATTACATCGACACGGCTAACTATGAGTCGGAAGATACGGAAGATCCCCAGTGGAGGGCAATCTATGAGAAGCGGTGTGAGGAGCTTGGTTTTACAGCCTATTTTGATTATTCCTGGCAGTGGAATTACAGAGAGAGATTTGAAAAGGCAAACATTACGGCTCTTCTTGGAACCGGATTTGATCCTGGCGTTACCAGTGTATTTTCCGCTTATGCCCTGAAGCATTATTTTGATGAAATTCACACCATTGATATTTTAGACTGTAACGGTGGAGATCACGGATATCCCTTTGCAACAAACTTTAACCCTGAGATTAATTTAAGGGAAGTATCTGCAAATGGATCTTACTGGGAGGATGGCCACTGGGTAGAGACCAAACCTATGGAATTGAAATCTAAGTACAATTTCCCAGAGGTGGGAGAAAAGGACATGTATCTCCTTCACCATGAAGAGATTGAATCTTTGGCTAAGAATATTCCTGGTGTTAAGAGAATCCGTTTCTTTATGACCTTTGGACAAAGCTACTTAACACACATGAAATGCCTTGAAAACGTTGGAATGCTTTCAACGGCTCCCATTGAGTTTAATGGTCAGAGTATTGTACCGATTCAGTTTTTAAAGGCACTTCTTCCTGATCCGGCGTCTCTGGGACCAAGAACAGTTGGAAAGACCAACATCGGATGCATTTTTACAGGAATCAAAGACGGAAAAGAGAAAACCATCTACATCTACAACGTGTGCGATCATCAGGAGTGCTACAAAGAGGTGGAATCACAGGCAATTTCCTATACAACCGGAGTTCCGGCTATGATCGGAGCCATGATGGTGGTGACAGGACAGTGGAAAAAGCCAGGAGTGTTCAATGTAGAGGAATTTGATCCCGATCCATATATGGAGGCTTTAAACAAATGGGGACTTCCCTGGGTAGTCTGCGAAGATCCTGAGACTGTAACTGTGTGGAGACAGGAATAATCATGAAGATAGAGGAACTAAAGACTCCCTGCTACGTAATTGATGAGGGCAGGCTGACTGATAATTTGAAAATTTTAAACGGGGTGAGAGAGAGAACCGGCTGCAGCATTCTTCTTGCACAAAAAGCATTTTCCTGCTTTGCAGAGTATCCGTTAATTGCAAAATACATTGATGGAACTACTGCAAGCGGTCTGTATGAAGCCAGACTTGGCAAAGAGGAGATGGGACTTTCAAACCATGTTTTTGCCCCTGCTTATAAGGAAGCGGATTTTGAAGAACTGACAAAAATCTGTGATCACATTGTATTTAACTCTTTTTCCCAATTGAAAAAGTATAAGGACTGCCTTAAAGGTGTAAATGCCGGCATCCGGGTAAATCCACAATGCTCCACACAGGATGGGCATGCTATCTATGATCCCTGTGCACCCGGCTCCAGGCTGGGTGTGACAAGGGAGCAGTTTGAGGAAGAATATCTGCCTTATATCTCAGGCATTCATTTTCATACTCTTTGTGAACAGAATGCAGATGCACTGAAAACCACTCTGGATGCAGTAGAAGAACAGTTCGGAGAATATTTCCCCCGGTTATCCTGGATTAATATGGGGGGAGGACATCATATAACCAGAGAGGATTATGACCTGGAGCTTTTGGAATCCTGTATGAAAAGAATTCAGGACAAGTACGGGCTTCGTGTCTATTTAGAACCTGGAGAGGCAGTTGCTTTCAATGCTGGTTATTTAGTGACAGAAGTGCTTGATGTGGTGGATAACGGAATTAAAACCTTAATTCTTGACGCTTCCGCATCCTGTCATATGCCGGATGTACTGGAAATGCCTTATCGTCCGCCGTTAAAGGACAGCGCAGATCCGGGAGAAAAGTCGTTTACTTACCGCCTGTCTTCCTGCACCTGCCTGGCTGGAGATGTAATCGGAGATTATTCCTTTGACTATGAGATAAACCCTGGAGACAAACTGTATTTTATGGATATGGCTATTTACTCCATGGTTAAAAACAACACATTTAACGGCATGCCCCTTCCTTCCATAGCGATTATGGATCAGGACGGAGAATGCCGCATTATAAAAGAATTTGGATACGAAGATTTTAAAAACAGGCTGTCTTAATGGGCCTGATATGAGGAATGAAATATGATAAAGCGATCCACACTGCCGGCAGAGGAAGGATTTTACATGCCGGGGGAATTTGAACCTCACAGGGGCTGCATCATGATATGGCCCAGAAGGCCGGGGTCCTGGCCATATGGGGCGGTAAAAGCAAGAAAGGCTTTTGCGGAAATTGCAGAAGCCATTGCAGACAGTGAACAGTTAATCATGCTGACCCATGAGGATACTTATGACAATGCCAGAGCCATGCTTTCTGATCGGATTGAAGTAATGGTGATGGAATCTGATGATGCGTGGGCCAGAGATGTTGGACCTACCTTTGTGAAAGATAAGTCAGGGTGCATCAGGGGAATTGACTGGCAGTTTAATGCCTGGGGAGGTACCTTTGATGGTCTGTATCAGGACTGGGAGAAGGATAACCTTCTTGCAGGCCGGTTTTGTGAAAAGCTGGGATATGAAGTTTATGATGCCGGACATTTCGTTCTGGAAGGCGGTTCCATTCATTCAGATGGAGAAGGGACGGCTCTGGTAACAGAAAGCTGTCTCTTAAGTAAGGGGAGAAATCCACTTCTGACCAGGGAGCAAATTGAGGCAAAGCTTAAGGCATATCTGGGAGCAGAGAAAATTATCTGGCTGAAGTATGGCATCTATCAGGACGAAACCAATGAGCATGTGGATAATGTCTGTGCATTTGTACGTCCTGGTGAAGTGGTTTTAGCCTGGACTGATGACAGGGAAGATCCTCAGTATGAAATGTCAATGGAAGATTTACGGATTCTTGAAAAAGAGACCGATGCAAGGGGCCGGCATTTTGTCGTTCATAAGCTGTCAATTCCTAAGATCCCTGTCTGTATTACGAAAGAGGAACTGGCGGGCTTTGCCTTCGAACCAGGTGAAGATGAACGGGAACCTGGTGAACGGCTGGCTGCCAGCTATGTGAATTTTTATATTTCAAACGGAGGGGTAATTGTCCCTCAGTTTGGAGATGAAAATGACAGGGAAGCAGTCCGTATTCTGTCTGACTGTTTTCCCGACAGAAAGATCTATCCGGTCTATGCCAGAGATATTATTGCAGGCGGAGGAAATATCCACTGCATCACGCAGCAGATACCAAAAGGAGAAATAGATGAGAAAGGTAACAGTTGCGGCAGTTCAGATGAAGTGCTGCCAGGACGTTGATAAAAATATTGCCAATGCAGAGAAGCTTGTAAGGAAGGCAGCAGCAGAGGGAGCCGAAATCATATTGCTTCCGGAGTTGTTTGAACGTCAATATTTCTGTCAGGAGAGACGCTACGAATATTATGAATATGCGAAGCCAGCTGAGGAAAATGATGCAGTCATTCATTTTTCCAGGATCGCAGCAGAGCTTTCTGTGGTAATTCCGGTCAGTTTTTATGAACGGTCCGGAAACACCATGTTTAATTCCGTTGCAGTTCTTGATGCAGATGGGACGAATCTGGGGATCTACCGGAAAACCCATATCCCCGATGACCACTATTATCAGGAAAAATTTTATTTTACTCCTGGAGATACCGGATTTAAAGTATTTGATACAAGATACGGAAAAGTAGGGGTTGGGATCTGCTGGGATCAATGGTTTCCGGAGACAGCAAGAAGTCTTGCACTTTTGGGTGCAGAACTCATTTTTTATCCCACCGCCATTGGAAGTGAGCCCATACTGGAATGTGACAGCATGGAACACTGGAGACGCTGCATGATGGGGCATTCTGCCTGCAACATTATACCAGTCATTGCCGCAAACCGCATCGGAGAGGAATCGGTATCACCCTGTGAGGGAAATGGCAATCAGAGTTCTTCTTTAAAGTTTTACGGATCATCCTTTATTACAGACAGTACGGGTGCTTTGATTCAGTCTATGGGAAGAGAAGGGGAAGGTGTGATCCTGGCAGAGTTTGATCTGGATGAGATCAGCAGAGACCGCAGAAACTGGGGACTTTTCCGGGACAGAAGACCGAAACAGTACGAAATTATTTCAGGAAAAATCAAATAAGTTTCATAAAAATGGCTTACTCCCCATATAAATAGTAATAATCAATAAGTTGGGGAGTGCGCTATGAAGAGACTGTTTAACAGAAAATGGATGATTTTTTTCGGCCTCGCTATGTGGGTGCTGGTGGTTCGTACCTTGAGCGGGTGTACAGTAAACGGGGATAATGGAAACAAAGTACGGGATCTGGATTTCACTGTGGTTGCAGATACGGATATTCCGCAGGAACTCAAACAGATAATAGCGGAAAAGCAACAGTCACCCTTTAAACTGACTTACAGTGATGATAAAAATCTTTACATAGTAGTAGGATATGGAAAGCAGGCCAGCGGCGGTTACAGCATAGCAGTCAATGATCTTTATCTCACTGACAATTCCATCGTGCTTGATACGGAGTTAATCGGTCCGGATAAGGGCGAGAACACAGGTTCAGAACCATCTTATCCATTTATCGTGATCAAGACGGAGATGTCCGAACTTCCAGTTGTATTTCAATAAGTAATTATGTAAGAAAATAGCTGTTCTGTAAATAAGTTGCAGAGCAGCTATTTTAAATTTCTCTTTTTTCTTTTGCCGCCATATGATATACTACATCAAACAGGAGTCGAAAGTAAGGAGAAGAGGAAGGTTCGTATGATATTAAAAGATATATGGCTTGATGTGAAGGCAGTAAAGCAGCGGGATCCGGCAGCCAGGAATGAACTGGAAGTCCTGCTTTTGTATCAGGGGGTTCATGCACTCATCTGGCATCGCTTTGCCCACTGGTTTTATCAGCACAAGATGTTTTTTATTGCAAGAATGATTTCCCAGACTGCCAGATTTTTTACACTGATTGAGATTCACCCCGGTGCAAAAATGGGGCATGGAATACTGATTGATCATGGTTGCGGCGTGGTAATCGGAGAAACTGCGGTTGTAGGGGATAACTGTACAATTTATCAGGGAGTCACTCTTGGTGGCGTTGGTTTAAATAAAGGAAAGCGCCATCCTACCCTTGGGAATAATGTGACGGTGGGAGCAGGAGCTAAGATTCTTGGTTCTTTTGAAGTAGGAGATAACTGTACCATAGCAGCCAATGCGGTACTGTTAAAGCCTCTGGAGAACAATGTGACGGCAGCGGGAATCCCCGCCCGCGCGGTAAAAATTGACGGAGTTCCCATACCAAAGAAAGAAAGCAATATGGTTACCATGGAGCATTACTGCATGATGGAACAACGTGTAAAGGAATTGGAAGAGAAACTTCATAAACTGGAAAACCCGCTTTCAGAAAAGGAAACACAAAATTCAGAGGAAGAGGAGAAATCCCAGGATTAGAATAAAAAAAGTATATTGGAACATGCACCTGCATACACTTTCTTAAAGGAATAAAAGAAGGTAAGGCAGGTGCTTTTTCATGTTGGAGCTGGTGAAGAAAAACATACATATGAATCGTTGGAAAGGAAACGCCACATCCCAGATTACGCTTGACGATGATTTCATTGTCCCTGACAGCATGGATGATGTGGAGCAGATTATTCTTAGTTCCGGTGAGATTACCATGGATTCCGTTAAGAACCAGACGGAGCGGGTAGTAGTCCGGGGAAAGATGGATTTTACCATATTGTATCGGGGAGCAGAGGGCGGACTTTGTACGTTAAGCGGGAGCATTAATTTTGAAGAACCGATTAATGTACCGGGACTTGATGAGAAAGATTTAGTTTCAGTTACTTGCGACTTGGAAGATTTAAACGCAGGGATCATCAATTCCAGAAAATTAAGTGTAAAGGCGATTGTTACGCTTCAGGTAAAGGTTGAGACCCTTTGCGACGTAGATGCTGCCGTAGAAGTGGACACGAAACCAACCTCAGGCGATGCTCCCAGTGTAGAAACTCTTCGCAAAAAGGTGGATGTTGCAACCGTTGCTCTTCACCATAAGGACACGTTTCGGATAAAGGATACCATCAGCCTGTCTGGGAATAAGCCTAATATTGATCATATATTGTGGAATGAAATGATATTAAGAGGCGTAACCACCAGGCCTACGAACGGAAAGATGATGCTTGACGGCGAACTGATGGTCTTTATTATTTATCAGGGAGAAGGGGAAAATGCTCCCGTTCAGTGGATGGAAGAAAGTATTCCATTTTCTGGAGAAATAGAGGTTCCGGATGTAACAGAAGACATGGTGCCGGTAGTCACAGTACGGCTGATTCACAAGGATATTGAGGCGAAGCCTGATTCAGACGGTGAGATGCGTGAAATTGATGTGGATGCGGTTCTGGAACTGGATATGAAGCTTTATAAAGAAGAAAGTATGGAGCTTTTAAATGACTTATATTCGACTAATCGTGATCTTGCACTCCAGACAGGAGAAGCCTGTTTTGATAAGATCCTGACCAGGAATATGAGTAAATGTAAAATAGTTGAGAAAATAACCCTGGATCAGGCGGATCGGATCCTTCAGATCTGTCATAGTGAGGGTATCGTTAAAATTGACGATACGGAAGTGAAGGAAGACGGACTTCATGTGGAGGGTGTTCTGGAAGTAAAGATCCTTTATATGACCTCTGATGACGCACAGCCCATTCAATGTGCAGTAGAAGATATTCCGTTCCATTTCCTGATCGAGGCTCCTGGAATTAATGAGTCCACCATATCTCAGCTGAATCCAGGGCTGGAGCAGTTAAGTGCCGTTATGATTGGCGGAGGAAACGTTGAGGTGAAGGCAACTATTTCCCTTGATCTTCTGGCCTTACAGCCGGTTTGTGAACAAATTATTACCGGAGTAACGGATTCGCCCATGGATTTTAATAATTTGCAAAAACTTCCTGGAATTGTCGGTTATATTGTTCAGCCTGGCGATACTCTGTGGAAAATTGCTAAAAAATTCCATACAACGGTTGATACCATTATGACCACCAATGGTCTTACGGAAAGTACCATTAAACCAGGAGACCGCTTAATTCTTGTAAAAGAAGTTTCATAAAATAAGTGCCAGACGAAAGCACCTGCTTTTGTCTGGCACTTTTGACAGGGATCTACTGAATGATTTTAATAAAACAGGGTAATATAAAGATTGTTATTCACATATCGGCAAGTCCTGTTATATAATATATTATAGCTTAAGCTTTGTTCAACCATCGACGGCGCCATAACGCATCCAGCTGGTGCTTAAGATAGATGACAGGTTAGCCTGGGCGGTAGTGACGCGATTGCAAGGCGTTATTACCGTTTACATAGCATCATATTTACAGATGGAGAAGGAAAATGAATTATACTTATTTGGTCAAATGCGCGGATAATACTCTTTACTGCGGCTGGACAAACCACTTAGAAAAAAGAATGGAAGCCCATAACCAGGGAAAGGGTGCCAAATACACAAAGACAAGGAGACCGGTGGAACTGGTCTATTATGAATCTTATCCAACAAAGGAAGAGGCTATGCGCCGTGAAGTGCAGATTAAAAAGCTTTCCAGAAAGGAAAAGCTGTTTCTGATCGAAAAATCTGAAAGTCTCCATTGACTTTTTTACTTTCTTACTTTAGTATAGTAAATTATTACATCAAGGAAACACTATATTGACGGAGGAATCTGGAATGGATCAGTTTGAGCGTGTAGCAGTAATAAAGAAAGCAAATATCTACCATGGCGGAAAGGTAACCAGCCGCACAGTTTTGTTTGAAGACGGAACCAGAAAGACACTGGGAATCATTTTACCGGGAGAATATGAGTTCGGGACAGATGAGAAAGAGCACATGGAAATTCTTGGTGGTAACTTAAAAGCTCTTCTTCCAGGAAGCGATAACTGGGAAATTTATGAAGCAGGACAGGCTTTTACAGTACCCGCTTCCAGCAGATTTAAAGTTTCAACGGATGAAGTAACGGATTATTGCTGTTCCTATATAAAGGAATAGAGAAAAAAGAAGACTGATCAGGCATTCTGGCTGAATGCACTCAGTCTTCTTTCTATTTTAAGTTAAGCCACAAAGTGATACATGAGAATGTAGTGACAGAAACTGCCTCCCATTACAAACAGATGAAACAGTTCATGATTGCCAAAGCTCTTATGTCTGGATTGAAACAGAGGAAGCTTTAACGCATAGATAATGCCTCCGATTGTATAAATCAGTCCGCCTGCCAGAAGCCAGATAAAGGCAGCAGGAGGAAGTGCTAATACGATTTTACGAAAAGCCAGGACACAGATCCAGCCCATGGCAATATAAATGACGGATGAAAACCACCTTGGACACATTACAAAGAACGCTTTAATAATCATTCCTAAGATGGCAATGCCCCATACAAGAGCAAGAAGGCTTAAACCGGTTTTGTCACCCAGAACAATTAAACAGACTGGAGTGTAGGTTCCTGCAATCAGGATAAATATCATCATGTGATCTAATTTTTTCAACAGCTTATTAATCTTAGGTGAAATATCAAGGGTATGATAGATGGTGCTGGCTGCGTAGA
Source organism: Lacrimispora sp. (assembly GCF_031982545.1). Classification (GTDB taxonomy): domain Bacteria; phylum Bacillota; class Clostridia; order Lachnospirales; family Lachnospiraceae; genus Lacrimispora. The sequence continues at coordinate 207,631 of NZ_DALYXB010000011.1, read as the reverse complement.
GAAGCACCATGCTGATGCAGAATACCGCCAGGGCGGCAAGATGAAGTTCTCCGTCTGCAGAAGCTTTTATCAGCAGGGGAGTAGCGGCGATCAGGGCGAGAAGCATGGCTATAAAATGAGTGCCTGCGCTGACGGGATCTTTAATTTTTATGTTCATAGTAAAACCTCCTTGCATGAGAAATGAAAACGCGTGATGTAGTAATGAAAACTATGTTATCTCTTTTTATATACTATACACTTTCGGGAAAAAGAATGCAAGTATTTTTTGAGTTTCAAAGTAAAAATCTTCATTGCTATTATTAACCATTTGAAATATAATCAATGAAACAAAAGTGTTAAAAAGAGAGGAATATAATCATATGAACAATACGGTGAAAGAACTGATGGAGAGAAAGTCTGTCCGTGTATATGAAGACAGGCAGATTGAGCAGGAAAAGAAAGCGGCTATCCTGGAAGCAGCACTCCAGGCACCTACGGCTGGTAATATGACCTTATATTCCATTATAGATGTGACGGACCCAGAGCTAAAGCAGAAACTGTCTGTAACCTGTGACAATCAGCCATTTATTGCAAAGGCTCCCATGGTTCTTGTGTTTGTGGCAGATTATCAGAAATGGTACGATCTGTTTTGCAGATATGAAGATACAGTCAGAACTCCCGGAATGGGAGATTTTATGCTGGCCGCCGACGATGCGTTAATCGCAGCACAGAATGCAGTGGTTGCAGCAGAGTCTATGGGAATTGGATCTTGTTATATTGGGGATATTTTAGAACAGTACGAAACTCACCGGGAATTATTCTCTCTTCCCAGATATGCAGTGCCGGCTGCAATGGTGGTTTTTGGCTATCCTGTTCCCCAGCAAACAGAGAGAGTGAAGCCAAAACGATTAAGACCGGAGGCGGTTGTTTTTGAGAACACTTACCGCCGCATGGAGCCGGAAGAATTTCAGCGTGAATTAAATAAAGCCACAGACAGAGGTGAAGAGTTTGAACGGTGGATTCGTGCATTTTGCGGGCGCAAATGGAATAGCGACTTTAGTATTGAAATGGGCCGCTCAGTTAAGGCTATGATGGACCAGTGGGAAAATAAGGAGCAGCAGACGGATGAAGCTTAATATATTATTTGAAGATGATGATATTCTTGTGGTGGAAAAACCGGCAGGAATTGAGTCTCAGTCCGGGAAGACGTTTGAACCGGATATGGTCAGTGAAATAAAGAAACATATCAACATACAATCCACAAAGAATGGGGAGCTATATGTGGGAGTTATCCACAGACTGGACAAACCTGTTGGCGGCGTAATGGTTTATGCAAAATCTCAAATTGCCGCAGAGGCTTTAAGCAGACAGGTTTCCGGGCATCTGATGGAAAAATTTTACTATGCTGTTGTTTGTGGAAAACCTGTGGATAACTTTTGCACCTACGTGGATTATTTGTGGAAAGATGGAAAAAATAATTGTTCAAAAATTGTGGAAAAGGGGATAAAAAGTGCAAAACCTGCAGAACTGGATTATTGGTTTGTGGATAGCAAAATTTATGATGGTAAGGAAATAAGCCTTCTTAAAATAAAGTTAAAAACCGGGCGGCATCATCAGATTCGTGTACAGATGGCAGGTCATGGCACACCTTTATGGGGAGACCGTAAGTATAATCCTGAATTTCAAAATCATTATACAAAAGGAAATGTTGCTCTTTTTGCATCCGGTCTCTCGTTTATTCACCCAAAAACAAAAAAGAAAATGACTTTTTCCGTAAAGCCAAAAGAAGGATTGTTTGAGCTTTTTTCCTGGCAGGATGTATTATAAAAGGAATTTTTTACTATCATGGTTTCTGCATATTTTTCGCCGTTTGATTCATAATAACAGTGTACAAAAGAAGTACAAATCAGAAACAGGTGAGTCCATGGAGAAACCGAGCAGGAAACTGAAGAAAACAATTTTAATATTGGGAGTTACAGGGGCGGTCTATTTAAGCTTTCGATTTTTGCTGCCTCTAGTGATTCCCTTTTTGATTGCATATGTTTTTGCCCTTTCCCTCCGGCCCTCTGCCCTTTGGATTGAAAGGAAAACCCGGTTCAATTATAAAAAAAGAGTGATTTCTCTCCCTCTTGCCCTGATTGGCGGAATTGAAATCCTTCTTTTTATGATCGTTCTTGGCGTCTTTCTTTATTTTGCAGGCAGAAAGCTTTTCTTAGAGGCAAAGCTGTTGTTAGAAAATCTTCCTCAGATATTAGACGGGATTAACGCCTGGCTTATGGATAACTGTTCCTTTATGGAACGGTTCTTAAAGCTGCCTGAGGGTTATATGGTGAACGTGGTCAGTGACATTTTAATTGGCGGGGAAGCTGCCGTGAAAAGCAGAGCAATGCCTTTTTTAATGTCAAATTCCATGACTGTATTAAAATGGGTGGTTCAGCTGACTGTTATTTTGGTGATTTTAATGATTGCTACTGTTTTATCTCTCCAGGAGATGGATGATATCCGTACCCGGCGGGATAATTCCATGTTTTGTTACGAATATGCAATGCTTGGTAACCGTCTGATGACAGTAGGCAGTGCATGGTTAAAGACTCAGGCAACCATTATGCTGTTTACAATGATAATCTGTTCTGTGGGATTGTTTCTTTTAAAAAACCCATATTTTATTTTGCTGGGAATAATAATCGGATTACTGGATGCCATGCCTATATTCGGAACCGGAACTGTTTTAATACCCTGGGCGTTGATTGCTCTTGTTGAAAAAAAATGGCTTACCGGAGTAGGCCTTATTATTATTTATATTATCTGCTATTTTATAAGAGAAATAATGGAAGCTAAGATTATGGGAGGAAAGGTGGGGTTAACACCTTTGGAAACTCTTGTTGCCATGTATGTGGGACTGCAGTTATTTGGAATTCTGGGATTCATTCTGGGACCAATCGGGCTTTTGATTATTGAAGATATCGTGGAGCTTTATGAGGGAACGTGCTATAATGACCAAAAGAATGACAGGAAAAATGAAAGAGGAGAGGTGCCATGAACCCTGAACAATTAATAGAATTTTTAGGAATCCTGGAAAAATTAAAATGCAACACCAGGCATAACTGGACGACGAACGGAAGGCAGGAAAGTGTGGCGGAGCACAGCTGGCGGCTGGCTGTGCTTGCGATGCTGATGGAAGATGAGTTTCCTGAGCTTGATATGAATAAGGTTATTCGCATGTGTCTGATCCATGACTGGGGGGAAGCTGTTACCGGAGATATACCAGCATTTATTAAGACAGAGGCAGACGAAGAGAAGGAGGCCGATGCGATTGAAACACTGCTAAAGAATCTGCCGGAAACGATTTCTTCTGGTTTTCTAACCATGTTTAAGGAACTGTCGGATCTTACCTCGGATGAAGCCATACTGGTAAAGGCTCTTGACAAAACAGAAACATTAATTCAGCATAACGAAGCAGGTTCCGGTACATGGCTGCCTCTGGAATACGATCTGAACTTATCTTATGGCAATGAAGTCTGCGGGCATTTTGAAAAGACGCAGCAGCTTCGTGACAAAGTAAGAGAGCATACGTTACGGATTATCAATGAGGAGAAAAGAGAACATCGTGAGTGATACATATGAACAGATATTGAAAGAAATAAAGAACTTAAGAAAAGAACTTCATGCCTGTCCGGAAAAATCTGGATCTGAGAAGGAGACCATAAAGCATTTGAAAGATTTTTTGAAAACCCGGACTTCTATTAAGATTATAGATTGTGATACATGGTTTTACGCTGTACATGAGGAAGAGGGAGCCTGGACCAGCAAGGCTTTCCGAGCTGATATGGATGCGGTAATGGGGGAGGACGGCCGGCTTTTTCATGGATGTGGGCACGATGGTCATAGCGCCGTATTGGCTGGATTATGTCTTCTGCTGGAGGGAAGAAAGACGGGAAGCAATGTATATGCGATTTTTCAGCCAGCAGAAGAAACCGGCCAGGGAGCCAAGATCTGCAGCAGACTTCTGGAGGAGAAAGAAATTCGGGAAATATATGGATTTCATAATCTGCCTGGATATCCCGCAGGAAAAGCAGTGGTGAAAAAAGGAACCTTTGCCTGTGCTTCCAGAGGGCTCATACTGAATCTGGAAGGCAGGCAGTGCCATGCGGCCTATCCGGAGGAGGGAATCAATCCTGCATGGCTGATCGCTGAATTGATCAGCAGTCTGCCATCACTGACAGAAAAGGCTGGTTCTCAGGGAATGGTGCTTGCTACCATTATTGAAGTAAAGGCAGGAGGAGAAAATTTTGGAGTTTCTCCTGCTGACGGGAAGCTGGCATTAACGATCCGCGCAGAGCGTTTGTCGGAATTAAACCGACTTCAGTCTTCCATACTTTCGCTTGCCCAAAAGCGTGCGGTTGAAGGAGGATTAAAGTTTCAGTATCAGATATTGGATGAATTCCCTGATACATATAATGAACAAGATATGGCTGATGCCTGTAAAAGGAGATTTGAGGAAGGGAAAATTCCTTATCTGGAAGAGAATGTGCCCTTTCGCTGGTCGGAAGATTTTGGCTGGTATTTAATGAAAACTCCTGGATTATTTTTTGGCGTGGGAGCAGGAGAGGACTGTCCGGGCCTTCATACGGCTGCCTATGAATTTCCAGATGAGATTATGGAATCTGCAGTACGGGCGTTTGAAGCACTTTTATAGGAAATGTCTGGGAAAATGCTCTGTCCTCCTCTTGACAAACATATGTAAATAACGTAAAATCAACCATACGATCTATAAAATTATAGGAAATATGACGTTGAAGAGGATTAATAAGTAATGATGTATCACAGAGAGAAGGCCCTTAGCTGAAAAGCCTTTATACCACTCATCACCCAACCTGCCTCGGAGTCCCGCAGAAAACTGCGGCGCGTATCCGGCGTTATCGGATTCAAAGTGAGCCGCATGAAAGCAACGGCTAAATTGGGTGGCACCGCCGAGCTGTTCGGTCCCTTTTATAGGGATTGGATGGCTCTTTTTGTATCCATCTACGCTCAAAGAGCGTGGGCTTTAACAATGAAACACCCTACGGGTATCCCTTTATGCCCAAAGTACATGGGCTTTAACGATGAAACACCCTACGGGTATCCCTTTATGCCCAAAAAAGCATGGGCTTTAACAATGAAACACCCTACGGGTATCCCTTTATGCCCAAAGAGCATGGGCTTTAGCAATGAAAGGAGAGATTAGTCATGGCAAAGGACAAGAAATTAGTAGAGGCAATCACATCCATGGATGTGGATTTCGCACAGTGGTACACAGACGTAGTTAAAAAAGCAGAATTAATCGATTACTCCAGTGTAAAAGGCTGTATGGTAATTAAACCTGCAGGCTATGCAATCTGGGAAAATATTCAGAAGGAACTGGATTTTAGATTTAAGGAAACAGGCGTAGAGAACGTTTATATGCCCATGTTCATTCCGGAAAGCTTATTAGAGAAAGAAAAAGATCACGTAGAGGGATTTGCTCCCGAAGTTGCCTGGGTAACTCATGGAGGTCTGGAACCATTACAGGAGAGACTTTGTGTAAGACCTACATCTGAAACCTTATTCTGTGATTTTTATTCCAGAGAGATTCAGTCTTACCGGGATCTTCCAAAGTTATATAACCAGTGGTGCTCCGTAGTACGTTGGGAAAAAACAACCAGACCATTCCTTCGTTCCAGAGAATTTTTATGGCAGGAAGGTCATACCGCTCATGCTACTGCCGAAGAAGCTGAGGAAAGAACAGAAATGATGCTGAACTTATATGCCGATTTCTGCGAAGAAGTACTTGCAATGCCCGTCATACGCGGACAGAAAACGGATAAAGAAAAATTTGCCGGTGCAGAGGCTACTTATACAATTGAAGCCCTGATGCATGACGGAAAAGCTCTTCAGTCCGGAACCAGCCACAACTTCGGAAGCGGATTTGCAAAAGCTTTCGAGATACAGTATTCAGATAAGGAAAATAAGCTTCAGTACGTTCACCAGACCTCCTGGGGATTAACTACCAGACTCATCGGAGCTATTATTATGGTCCATGGTGATGACAACGGGCTTGTACTTCCTCCAAGAATTGCTCCGGTTCAGGTTATAATCGTTCCGGTACAGCAGCAGAAGGAAGGCGTTCTTGAGAAAGCGTGTGAATTAAAGAAGGTTCTTTCTAATTATAAAGTAAAGGTAGATGATACAGATAAGAGTCCTGGCTGGAAATTCAGCGAATCCGAGATGAGAGGAATCCCGGTTCGTGTTGAGATCGGACCAAGAGATATTGCTGAAAATCAGGCTGTTCTTGTGCGCCGTGATACTCATGAAAAAATGACAGTATCCTTAGATGAATTAAATGAAAAAGTTGGAGAGCTTTTAAGTACCATTCAAAGCGATATGCTTGCCCGTGCCCGTGCTCATAGGGATGCCCATACTTATGAGGCTGTGGATATGGATAGCTTTGTAAAAACTGTGGAAGAGAAGCCAGGCTTTGTTAAGGCAATGTGGTGTGGATCCCAGGAGTGTGAGGATAAGATCAAGGAACTGACTGGCGCGACATCCAGATGTATGCCATTTAAGCAGGATCATCTGTCCGATACCTGCATTTGCTGCGGCAAGCCGGCAGTAAAAATGGTTTATTGGGGCAGAGCTTATTAATCAGGAAATATAAAGATGCAGGAGGAAATACAGTGATAACAATTCAGGTACCAGATGCAGCAGGAAAGATCATAAAACAACTGAATACCCATGGGTTTGAGGCATATGCGGTGGGCGGATGTGTGAGAGACAGCCTGCTTTTACGGGTACCAAAGGACTGGGATATCACCACCTCCGCAAAACCAGAACAGGTTAAGGAAATATTTGCAAGAACGGTCGATACGGGAATTTTGCATGGTACAGTAACCGTGCTGATGGAACACGAAGCCTATGAAGTGACAACCTACCGCATTGATGGAGAGTATGAAGACGGAAGACACCCCAAGTCTGTGGAATTTACCAGCAATCTGCTGGAAGATTTAAAACGAAGGGATTTTACCATTAATGCGATGGCATACAGTGAAAGAGACGGGCTGGTAGATGCCTTTGGCGGAGTCAGGGATTTAGAAGCCGGGATTATCCGCTGTGTGGGAAATCCCATGGATCGTTTTAATGAGGATGCTTTGCGAATTCTCAGGGCGATCCGGTTTTCTGCACAGCTGGGATTTGAGATTGAAGAGGAAACGAATAAAGCCATTTCTGCAATTGCACCAAATATGGAAAAGGTCAGCAAAGAGAGGATTGCTGTGGAGCTGACAAAGCTTCTTCTCTCTGACTATCCTGAGAAAATGGTGGCTGTATTTGAACGCGGGATTGCACCTTATGTTTCCCAGCATTTTAACACCGCTAAAAGAGGCCTCCTCCAGCTTGAAAAGCTTAAAATGCTGCCTTCCAGCAAGCATGTACGCTGGTCTGGTCTTTTGCGCTTCTTAGATCCAAAGGAGGCAGCAGGAATTTTAAAAGAACTGAAGCTGGACAATGATACTGTTGATCAGGTTAAAATCCTGTCAGAACTATGGAAGAGTGAAATTCCTGCGTCAAAGCCCGAAATCAGAAAAGTTATGAGCAGAATTAATGCTCCATTATTTGATGATCTCCTTAATTTCCAAACTGTATTTTTAAACGGTTCTTATCTGGAACAGCTAAAAACAGTGAGACAGTATGCCGGGGAAATCGTTGATAATGGAGACTGTATCTGCCTGAAGGATATGGCAGTAACCGGGAGGGATCTGATTGAAGCAGGTGTAAAACCCGGTCCCCAGATGGGTGAAATACTAGAAGCATTATTTAACCAGGTCTTAGAAAATCCGGAATATAACAGCCGTGAATATCTTCTGAATTATTCCAAAGATCTCTTCTGAAAACAGACCTGGGCATGGATAACTTTCCCCTGGAGTTTGCATATTTTTTTCCGCCCCTTCATACCCTAGAAGTAGCTGATTAGCTAAGAGTTGGAGGGGTGGTTGTGAACGAGAAATACACAGAGGTGCTTTCGCAGTATGAGCTTGAAATTCTGGATGTGAAACGCGGCCGGGGCGCCTGGCTGTGTGAAACAGATCAGGGGCTTAAGCTGCTGAGGGAATATAAAGGAACCATCAAGCGCCTGGAATTTGAGGATCAGGTATTTTTACAACTGGAAGAAACCGGCCACTTGAGTGTGGATCGCTATGTTAGAAATAAAGAAGGTGAAATTCTTTCCAGTGCAGAGGATGGCACCAGATGGATTGTGAAAAACTGGTATTCAGACCGGGAATGCAATTTAAAGGATAGTAAAGAGGTGCTTTGCGCCATTGAACGAATTGCTTTATTACATAAAATGTTTCGCAAAGTAAAGTTTAAAGAAGAATGGAACTTAGGCTCCATTCTGGTACAGCAGCCGGCTGAGGAGATGGAACGTCACAACAGGGAACTGATACGAGCCCGCAGTTTTATCCGAAGTAAAAGAAAAAAGTCCGAATTTGAACTATGTGTCATGGGAAATTATGACGTATTTTTTGATCAGGCTATGGAAGCCTGTAAAGGACTTGCAGGCTTTTGCGAGGAATGCGGGATTGGGGAGGGGTATTTGTGTCATGGGGACTTAAACCAGCATCATATTCTGATGTGCACCCATGACGTTGCAATTGTAGAATTTAACCGGATGCACAGAGGCATGCAGATGGAGGATCTTTATCACTTTATGAGGAAGGCGATGGAAAAGCATGACTGGAATTTAAAGCTGGGTATGTCCATGCTTGATACTTATTCGAAAGTACTTCCTTTATCAGGTGCAGACAGAACCTGCCTGTATTATCTGTTTTTGTATCCGGAAAAATACTGGAAGCAGATTAACTTTTATTATAATGCCAATAAGGCCTGGATACCGGCCAGAAATATCGAAAAACTAAGGGATTTGGAGATTCAGCAGCCGATGCGGAATCTTTTCCTGTCGAGAATAAAATAATGGGAATCTGCTTTCCTTTTGCCATGTTATGATTTATAATAACCATAATATGAAGTGGAGAGAAGGGAGCATTTTGCTTATGAAAGATTACAGAAGCATCTATGAAGAATGGTTATCAAATCCATACTTTGATGAGGCGACGAAAGAAGAACTCCAAAGAATTAAAGATGATGACAATGAAATCAAAGAGCGTTTCTACCAGGATCTGGAATTTGGTACCGCCGGTTTAAGAGGCGTGATCGGAGCAGGAATCAACCGCATGAACATTTATGTGGTTAGAAAAGCCACCCAGGGTCTTGCAAATTATATCATAAAACAGGGCGGAGCCCACAAAGGCGTAGCCATAGCATATGACTCCAGACATATGTCTCCGGAATTCGCAGAGGAGGCTGCACTGACACTTGCTGCCAATGGTATCAAAGCGTATAAGTTTGAATCTCTGCGCCCTACTCCGGAGCTTTCGTTTGCTGTGAGAAAACTGGGCTGTATCGCAGGTCTTAATATTACCGCCAGCCACAATCCTCCGGAATATAACGGATATAAGGTTTATTGGGAAGATGGTGCACAGTTTACACCTCCTCACGATCGGGGAGTTACTGCTGAGGTTTTAGCGATCACAGATATTTCTACGGTTAAGACCATCACGAGAGAAGAAGCTGTTGCAGCAGATAAATATGAGATAATCGGTGCGGCAGTCGATGATGCTTACATTGCACAGGTAAAGGCTCAGGTTATGAATCAGTCTGCAATCCATGAGATGAAGGATGAACTTTCCATTGTTTATACCCCTCTCCATGGTACAGGCAATATTCCTGCAAGAAGAGTCTTAAGAGAGCTTGGATTTACCCAGGTATATGTGGTGCCGGAGCAGGAACTGCCAGATGGAGATTTTCCCACGGTCAGCTATCCCAATCCAGAGGCGGAGGAAGCTTTTCAGCTGGGACTTTCTCTGGCAAAAGAAAAGGATGCAGATCTGGTTTTAGCGACTGATCCTGATGCAGACCGTCTGGGTGTTTATGTAAAGGATTATAAATCCGGAGAGTATATTCCTCTCACCGGCAATATGTCCGGTTCCCTGCTCTGCGAATATGTATTAAGCCAGAGACAGGAACGTGGTGACATCCCATCTGACGGACAGGTGGTAAAGTCCATTGTAACCACCAATCTGGTAGATGCAGTGGCGAAGTCTTACGGGTGTGAACTCATTGAGGTACTCACCGGATTTAAGTATATCGGGCAGCAGATTTTAAAAGAAGAGGCTACCGGTTATGGTACTTACCTGTTTGGTCTGGAAGAAAGCTATGGATGCCTGATCGGCACCTATGCCAGGGATAAAGATGCAATCTCTGCAACGGCCGCTCTCTGTGAGGCTGCCGCTTATTATAAGACAAAAGGCATGAGTCTTTGGGATGCCATGATTGCAATGTATGAGAAATATGGATACTATAAAGATGCGGTTAATTCAATCGGATTAAAAGGCATTGAGGGTCAGGCAAAGATCCGTGCAATTATGGAAGCCATGAGAAGCAATACACCAACGGTGTTTGGCGGATATAAAGTTCTTTCAGCAAGAGACTATAAGGCAGATACGGTAAAGAATATGGAAACGGGAGCTGTGGGACCCACTGGTCTGCCGTCTTCTGACGTGCTTTATTATGAACTGGAAGAGGATGCGTGGTTATGCGTCAGACCTTCCGGAACAGAGCCTAAAATTAAGTTCTATTATGGTATTAAGGGTAGTTCGATGGCAGAAGCAGAAGAGAAATCTGCGAAGCTGGGGAAAGCTCTTATGGCAATGGTAGATCAGATGGTATAAATACAAAAAAGAAGGATATTCTCAATGGATATCCTTCTTTTTTGCTATTTTTTAAATTTTTTTGAATATTCCTTTAATTCTCGAAGCGCTTCCCCAAACATACGGGATGAAGCAGAAGGATTTCGTCTCAGAAGACCTTTCGGGTAAAATGTAAGCCGGCTGGTTAATTTTTCCCTTGTTTCAGTCAGGGCCTGAAGCCGCTCTGCCAATGTGGACTCCCTGATCACATTGGTGGTTTCTGTTTTAAGAGAAGTAAGCTTTACCATGGTTTCTTCTTTTACAAAAGCCGCCTTTTGCATAGTCTCCGATTTTAACTCGGAAACTTTCTGGGCAGTCTCTGCTTTTAACAGTGACATCTGTACCTGAACCTCTTCCAGCTCCGCTCTGATTTTAGTTAAGGATTCCAGTACCTTGCCCAGATCAAGAGCTGCCTTGGTGGATTGAACGGTGTCATAGACAAATAAGATGCCAATCCCAGTTACCAGGAAGATGCATGTGGTTGCACTCTGGCGAAATACCAGCCATTCTAAAGGGCGGTGTACCACTTCTGTTAGAAGAATGGTGAGAAAGCCCCAGGCAATGGAAGTTCCCAGACAGACATATCCGTTTAAATTAAAAGGGTTTTTACTGTAATCCCAGTATTTCATTTTAAATAATCGTTCCATGATATAACCGGTGAAGTACTCAAGAACAGAAGCCCCGACCATACCAAAGAGAAAAACAAGAAGCAGGTTGCCTTTCACAGGAAGAGACAGAAAAAGCATAAGGATTGCGCCGCTGCCATAGAGCGGGAGTAAGGGAAGTCTTAAAAATCCACGGTTTACGAAATGAAAGCTTTTTACGGAAACATAAGTCGATTCGATTACCCAGCCGATAAAGCAGTAAATGAAAAAAAACAGCAGCCACTGATACCATGTATATACGTACATGCTTAGATTCCTTTCTTCATGTATTTATGTTGGATCTATCATATACGGTTTTGTACGTTTTTGCAACCAAAATGAGAAAGAGTCAGGCAAAATATGCTTGCCTTAATTGCTCGGTTCATGTAGAATTATGATGTTTCGGTTAGTGGAATTGCACTTATGAAGGAGTTTTTTGATGAGTATATTAAACGTAGAACATTTGACCCATGGATTTGGAGACCGCGCCATCTTTCATGACGTGTCATTCCGGTTATTAAAAGGAGAGCACATCGGCCTGATCGGAGCCAATGGAGAAGGTAAATCCACATTTATGAATATCATAACGGCAAAGCTTCAGCCGGATGAAGGAAAAGTTGAGTGGGCAAAGAGAGTCCGTGTGGGCTATTTAGACCAGCATACTGTATTGGAAAAAGGGATGACCATCCGCGACGTATTAAAAAGCGCATTTGCTTTTTTGTTTCAGATGGAAGAACAGATGAATGAGATCTGCGACCGTATGGGAGAGGCAGACGAAGAGACCATGAATTCCATGATGGAAGAGCTTGGTACCATTCAGGATTTATTAATGGCCCATGATTTTTATATCATTGATTCCAAAGTGGAAGAAGTGGCCAGAGCATTGGGATTAAGTGATATGGGTATTGATAAGGATGTAACGGAACTGAGCGGAGGCCAGAGAACCAAGGTTCTTTTGGGAAAGCTTTTGTTAGAGAAGCCGGATATCCTTCTTTTGGACGAGCCTACCAATTACCTGGATGTACAGCATATTGAATGGCTGAAACGTTATCTTCTTGAGTATGAAAATGCATTCATTCTGATATCCCATGATATTCCGTTCTTAAACAGCGTGGTAAATATTATCTATCATATGGAAAATCAGGCGTTAGACCGTTATGTAGGTGATTATGACAAGTTCCAGGAAGTTTATGCTGTAAAACGGGCTCAGCTGGAATCAGCTTATAAGAGGCAGCAGCAGGAAATAGCAGAGCTGGAGGATTTTGTGGCGCGCAACAAAGCCCGGGTTTCCACCAGAAATATGGCCATGTCCAGACAGAAAAAGCTGGACAAAATGGATGTAATTGAGCTTACAAAAGATAAACCAAAGCCTGAGTTTCATTTTATGGAAGCCCGTACAGCAGGAAAATTGATATTTGAGTCAAAGGAACTGGTGATTGGATACGAGGAACCATTATCAAAACCACTGAATCTGATCATGGAAAGAGGAGAAAAGGTAGTTTTATCAGGAGCCAACGGTATTGGAAAGACTACTTTATTAAAAAGCATTCTGGGACTGACACCTTCTTTAAAAGGAAATGTGGAACTGGGAGATTATCTGTCCATTGGTTATTTTGAGCAGGAGATGGCTCCTGGAAACACGACTACCTGCATTGAAGAGATCTGGAAAGAGTTTCCTTCCTATACCCAGTATCAGGTTCGTTCTGCTCTTGCCAAATGCGGACTTACCACCAATCATATTGAAAGCCAGGTGCGGGTACTCAGTGGAGGTGAACAGGCAAAGGTTCGTTTATGTAAGCTGTTAAACAGAGAGACCAATGTTCTTTTGCTGGATGAGCCGACCAACCATCTTGATGTGGAGGCAAAAGAAGAGTTAAAAAGGGCGCTGAAGGAATATAAGGGCAGTATCCTTTTGATCTGCCATGAACCGGAGTTTTATGAGGGAGTTGCAACGAAAGTAATTGACTGTCGGGAGTGGGCATTAAAGTTATCCTGATAATACAAAAAGACGGGATTTGATTTCTTGAAAAAGAATCAAATCCCGATTTTGAATAAAAAAAATCCGCTTCCGCCATTGGGAAACAGATTCATTAATTTTTTAGGGGGGCCGGACGGTTTGCACCGTCCGGTATGAGTATGAAAAAGCTTTGTGATTTCAAGTAAGTTACTTGAAACAAAAGGCCCGTCATCCTTTCGGATAACGTATTATCAGTATATGATATAAATGTGAAGAAAATGTGTCTCGTACATTAAAAAAACATAAACAAAATAAAAATTAAAAAAACCCTTTCAAAACGTAATGTTATTGTATATAATAAGATAGAAAATGTGACTTCATTTACCAATTAACATAAATTTGAAGATAAAGGAAACCCTGGGAACAGGATACAGCGAACAGGAGGAAGATTATTATGATGATGTCTAATGACATTGGAATTGATTTAGGTACAGCAAGCATACTGGTTTATATCAAAGGAAAAGGTGTAGTTTTAAAAGAGCCGTCAGTTGTGGCCATAGACCGTGATACCAATAAAATAAAGGCAATCGGAGAAGAAGCAAGGCTGATGATCGGAAGAACACCCGGTAATATTGTAGCAGTCAGACCTTTGCGCCAGGGTGTTATTTCTGATTACACAGTAACAGAAAAGATGCTGAAATATTTTATCAACAAAGCAGTAGGAAAGAAAACATTAAGAAAGCCAAGAATCAGTGTCTGCATCCCCAGCGGAGCCACTGAAGTTGAAAAAAAAGCAGTAGAAGATGCAACTTATCAGGCAGGAGCCAGAGAAGTAGCGATTATTGAAGAGCCGGTTGCAGCAGCGATTGGGGCTGGAATTGATATTTCCAAGGCATGCGGTAATATGATCGTTGATATCGGTGGCGGTACTTCCGATATTGCAGTGATTTCATTAGGCGGTACAGTTGTCAGCACTTCTATTAAGGTGGCTGGTGATGATTTTGATGAGGCTCTTGTCCGTTATATGCGTAAGAAGCATAACCTTTTAATTGGTGAGAGAACAGCAGAAGAGATCAAGATCAACATTGGAGCTGCTTATCGCAGACCAGAAGTTTTAACCATGGAAGTAAGAGGAAGAAACCTGGTAACAGGCCTTCCAAAGACCATTGTAGTTACTTCGGACGAGACTCTTGATGCGTTAAAAGAGCCGGCGATGCAGATCGTAGACGCCGTTCATAATGTTCTGGAGAGAACACCGCCAGAGCTGGCTGCCGATATTTTTGACAGAGGAATTGTTTTAACAGGAGGCGGTTCTTTATTAAGCGGATTAGATGCACTGATCGAAGAGAAGACAGGCATTACAACTATGATAGCAGAGGATCCGCTGACTGCAGTTGCTATTGGAACCGGTAAATTTATTGAATTTATGCATGGCGGAAACAATAAAACAGAATTTTAATCAGCTTTGATGATTAATAAAACTGCTCTTAACAGCCCTGGCGGTATCCATTGATTCCGGCAGGGTTCCTTTTGCGGCAGTCTCTTACCATTTACGGAGGAAACATGGCGACAGTCTGCGGATTTGTAGAAAAAATTAAATACAGGAACGAAGACAACGGTTATACAGTGCTGAGCCTTTCAGAAGACGGTGAGGAGTATACGCTGGTAGGCAATTTTCATTTTATCAGTGAAGGGGAACGGATTGAAGCGGTTGGAATTTTAACGGAACACCCTGTTTATGGGGAGCAGATGTCTGTGGAAAGCTATGAAATTAAAGCTCCTGAGGATACTGCTGCCATGGAACGTTACTTAGGTTCCGGGGCGATTAAGGGCGTGGGCGCTGCATTGGCGGCCAGAATTGTCCGCCGGTTTAAAGCCGATACCTTCCGGATTATGGAAGAAGAGCCGGAACGCCTTTCCGAGGTAAAGGGCGTCAGCGAAAAGCTTGCCATGTCTATTTCCAATCAGGTGGAACAAAAGAAAGAGATGCGCCAGGCTATGATGTTCCTGCAGGAATATGGCATTTCCATGAATCTTGCAGTGAAGATCTACCAGGAATATGGCCCCAGGCTTTACAGCATTGTGAAGGAAAATCCTTATCAGATGGCAGATGACATATCCGGCGTGGGATTTAAAATGGCGGATGAGATTGCCAGAAAAGCAGGTATTTTTACAGATTCGGATTTTCGGATTAAATGCGGAGTTTTGTATACCCTTTTGCAGGCGACTTCAAACGGTCATACTTATTTGCCGGAAGACGAGCTTCTTTCATCTGCCTCTGAGCTGCTGAAAGTGGAGCAGGCATCCATAGAAAAGCATCTGATGGACATGCAGCTGGACAAACGTCTTGTGATCAGAGAGACGGACGGAAAGCGGACTGTCTATGCCTCCCAGTATTACTATATGGAATTAAATGTGGCGAAGATGCTTCATGATTTAAATATAAGAGGAACCATGCCTGAGGACGAGATCAGAACCAGGCTTATTAAGATTCAGGAAAAAGAGCAGATTGAGCTGGATGAAAAGCAGGTAATGGCGGTAGTAGAAGCGGTAAACAGCGGCCTTTTAATTATTACGGGAGGACCTGGAACCGGAAAAACCACGACCATTAATACCATTATCCGCTTTTTTGAAAGCGAGGAGATGGAGATATTGCTGGCAGCTCCTACGGGCAGGGCAGCAAAGCGCATGACAGAAGCCACTGGTTATGAGGCGCGGACCATACACCGGCTGTTAGAACTGTCCGGTGTTCCAGGAGACGAGCGTTCCGTATCCATGCATTTTGAACGGAATGAAGAGAATCCTTTGGATGCTGACGCTGTGATCATCGATGAGACATCGATGGTGGATATTCATCTGATGCAGTCTCTTTTAAAAGCCATAAATCCCGGAACCAGGCTGATACTGGTGGGAGATGTGGACCAGCTTCCCAGCGTTGGACCCGGGAATGTGCTGCGGGATTTAATTGAATCCCAAAGTTTTAATGTGGTAATGCTGACAAAGATTTTCCGTCAGGCGAACCAAAGTGATATTGTTGTGAATGCTCATATGATTAACCGGGGAGAAACGGTTCCTCTTGGGAAAAAGAGTAATGACTTCTTGTTTATTAAAAGGGAAGAACCTAATACCATTATCAATGCCATGATTACACTGGTACAAAGTAAACTTCCTTCCTATGTGCAGGCAGATCCCTTTGATATTCAGATTATGACACCTATGAGAAAAGGTGCTATGGGAGTGGAGCGGCTCAATACCATTCTTCAGGAATATTTAAATCCCCCTTCCGAGGCAAAGCAGGAACGGGAATCGGCAGGAGTGATTTACCGGACCGGCGATAAAGTGATGCAGATTAAGAACAACTATAATATGGAATGGGAAGTCAGAAACAAGTATGGGATTCCGGTGGAAAAGGGAACCGGAATTTATAACGGAGACATAGGAATTATTCGTGAGATGAATTCCTTTGCCGAGCTTGTGACTGTGGAATTTGATGAGGGGCGGCTGGTGGAATACAGCTATAAGCAGTTAGAAGAATTAGAACTCGCTTATGCCATAACCATTCACAAATCCCAGGGAAGTGAGTATCCGGCAGTGGTAATTCCTGTTTTCCCCGGACCAAGAATGCTGATGACGAGAAACTTAATCTATACAGCAGTTACCCGTGCAAAGACCTGCGTCTGCCTGGTTGGTCTGCCAGGTACGTTTCAGGATATGGTAAACAATGAAATGGAACAGCGCAGATATTCCGGTCTGAAAGATCGTATCTGCGAAATATATAAGCTGCCTTAAATTCTTTGGGCAGACAAGAATCTATGTCTGCCCGTCTTTCCATTCTTAAAAGGAGAATCAATCCTTATGCAATCCTCTTTTTTTATCGATCTGTTATTTCCAAGAAGATGCCCCGTCTGTGACGGAATCGTCATGCCCAAAGGCAGGTTGATCTGCCCTGATTGTGTCAGAGTGCTTTCCTTTGTAAAGGATCCTGTATGCAAAAAATGCGGAAAGGAACTTTTTAGCAGTGAGATGGAATACTGTTTTGACTGCGTAAAACACAAAAGAACCTTTGAGTATGGCAGGGCTCTGATTAATTATGATGAGCACGCAAAAACCTCAATGGCAAAAATAAAATATAAAAACAAACGGGAGTATCTGGATTTTTACGGAGATGCCATAAGTCTGCGTTATGAGAAGATGATAAGACGTATGGAGGCCGGCGGTCTGGTCCCCGTTCCGGTTCATCCTTCGAGAAAAAAAGAGAGAGGATTTAATCAGGCGGAAGTTCTTGCGCAAAAAATCGGAGCAAAACTTCATATTCCCGTTTTTCCTGATATGCTGGTAAGAAATAAAAAAACCATGCCTCAGAAAGCCCTCAATCCCACAGAACGTTTAAAAAATCTGGAGGAAGCTTTTATGCCGGGAAAAATAGTTCCTGGTGTAAAAAATGTGATTTTAATTGATGATATTTATACCACTGGAAGTACAGTGGAAGCATGTACCCGTGTACTGAAAAAATCGGGAATTAATAAGGTGTATATTTTAACAATTTGTATTGGACGAGGGCAGTAGTTTGATGTATGATACTAAAATAAATAATACTGATTAACTCAGGAGGAATGGGAATGAATATCAGGACCGCAGAAGAAAAAGATATGCAGCAGCTCTTGGATATATATAATTATGAGGCAGAACATGGTTTAGCAACCTTTGATTTTACTCCAAAAAACATGGAGGAACGTATGGTCTGGTTTCGTGAGCATAATGTGAAAAATCACCCCCTGATTGTGGCAGAGGAAGATGGGAAAGCAGTCGGTTATGCAAGTCTCTCCGCTTATCGCCCAAAAGAAGCATATAAAGAAACAGTAGAACTTTCGATATACGTTGATAAGGATTACCGCAGAAGAGGAATTGCCGGAAAGCTGGCGGTGGCGATTCTTGATATGGCCAGAGAAAGAGAAGATATTCATACAGTTGTATCTGTAATTACAGGAGGCAATGATGCAAGCGTGAAACTTCACGAACAGCTTGGTTTCGTTCATTGCGGTACAATACGTGAAGTAGGGAAAAAGTTTGGAAAAATTCTGGATATAGAAAATTATCAGATTATTCTGTAATAAGGGTTAAATGGAGAGGGGGAGAGGAATATGAACCATATGGAGGGATATTATACTTCCGGGGAGTTTGCAAAGAAGGCCAGTGTCTCTATACGGACGATTCGTTATTATGACAAACAGGGATTGTTAAAGCCGGCATGCATGAGTACAGGCGGATACCGGCTTTATACTGATTCGGATTTTGCCAAACTTCAAAAGATACTCTCTCTTAAATATCTTGGATTTTCACTGGATGAAATCCGCTCCATTACCATTAATGATAAGGATCATGACTACGTGGGAGAATCAATCAAGCTTCAGCTGAGTCTGATCCGTAAGAGAATTGAACATTTGAAACTGGTAGAACAGACATTAACAGAAACCTCAAAACTGGTGGACGACCGCCAGGCTGCGGACTGGAATAAAATTCTTCACTTAATCCATATTACAAATATGGAAAAGACTCTGGTGGAACAATATAAGGATGCCGCCAATGTGAGCATCCGGATTGGTCTTCATAAAAAATATGCCACCAATCCCGTTGGCTGGTTCCAGTGGCTTTATAAACAGATGGAGCCTCTAAATGGCAGACACATCCTGGAACTTGGGTGTGGAAACGGAGAATTATGGCGGGTAAATAAAGAACGGATTCCTACCGATGCGAATCTATGCCTTACGGATGTATCCAAGGGCATGGTTCGTGACGCCCAGGAAAACTTAAAACAGGTAAAGGGGCAGATAGCATTTGAAGTTCTGGACTGCAGACAGATTAAAAAACCGAAAGAAAGCTTTGATGCTGTCGCTGCCAATCATGTGCTGTTTTATTTAACCAATCTGGATGCCGCATTGACTCAGGTTACCAGCGTCTTAAAAAAAGACGGAATCTTTTATTGCAGCACCTATGGCAGGGAACATATGAAGGAGATCAGACAGCTGGTAATGGAGTTTGATTCCAGAATCGCTCTTTCTGAGGTAAATCTTTATGATGTGTTCGGGCTGGAAAATGGAGAAGAGATCTTAGGAAAACATTTTAAATCTGTAAGAAAAGAAATATACGATGACCATCTGGAAGTGACGGATGCAGGTGCACTGATGGAATATATATTATCCTGCCACGGCAATCAGCAGGAGTTTCTGAGCGACAGATATGAAGAATTCCGGGACTATCTGGAAAAGAAGATGGGAAAAAAGGGATATATTCCTATTACAAAGCAGGCAGGAGTATTTATTTGCAGAAAATAAGAAAAAAGTAATAGAAAAAGACTTGACCGTGACGTTACGTCACCCTTTATGATAGCTGTATGAACGAATATGGAGGAAACAAATAATGAAGGGAATAATTCTTGCCGGGGGGTCCGGCACCAGGCTGTATCCACTTACCATGGTAACGTCGAAACAATTACTGCCTATCTATGATAAACCCATGATTTACTATCCGCTTTCCGTTTTAATGAATGCAGGAATCCGGGATATCCTGATTATATCCACGCCCGATGATACACCACGGTTTGAGGCACTGTTAGGAAATGGCTCCCAGTTTGGAATTCAGTTAACTTACGCAGTACAGCCTTCTCCCGATGGTCTTGCCCAGGCGTTTGTCATCGGAGAAGAATTTATCGGAGACGACAGCGTTGCCATGATTCTTGGAGATAACATCTTTGCAGGCCACGGCCTTACCAAACGACTTCTTCATGCAGCAAATAAAAAAGATGGAGCAACCGTTTTTGGTTATTACGTGGATGATCCGGAGCGTTTTGGTATTGTAGAATTTGATTCCGAAGGAAAAGCGATTTCCATTGAAGAAAAGCCATCTGCTCCTAAGAGCAATTACTGCGTGACAGGACTTTATTTCTACGATAATAAAGTTGTGGAATATGCGAAGAACTTAAAGCCTTCCGCCCGTGGCGAGCTGGAGATTACAGATTTAAACCGCATTTACTTAGAAGAGGGAATGCTTGATGTGGAACTTCTGGGTCAGGGCTTCACCTGGCTTGACACAGGGACTCATGAGTCTTTGGTAGATGCCACTAATTTTGTTCGTACCATGGAAACTCATCAGCACAGAAAAATTGCCTGCCTGGAGGAAATTGCTTATTTAAACCACTGGATCACACAGGATCAGCTGGAAAAGAGCATAGAGCCATTAAAAAAGAATCAGTATGGCCAGTATCTGATGGATGTGCTTGCAGGAAAATATATCGATAAGTAAAGGAGTAAATCAATGAAAATAATTGTAACCGGAGGAGCTGGATTTATCGGCGGAAACTTCGTACATCATATGGTAAATAAATACCCGGACTATGAGATTATCAATCTGGACCTCTTAACCTATGCAGGTAATTTAGAGACCTTAAAACCGGTAGAAGACAAACCGAATTATCGCTTTATCAAAGGTGATATTGCGGACAGAGCCTTTATATTTGAGCTGTTTGAAAAAGAAAAACCAGATATGGTGGTTAACTTTGCAGCAGAAAGTCACGTAGACCGTTCTATCACGGATCCTGAAAGCTTTGTAAGAACCAATGTAATGGGTACGACCACATTACTTGACGCATGCCGCACCTATGGCATTCAGCGTTACCATCAGGTTTCCACCGATGAAGTTTATGGTGATTTACCTCTTGACCGTCCGGAATTGTTCTTTACAGAAGAAACTCCGCTCCATACATCAAGTCCTTATTCTTCCTCAAAAGCCAGTGCAGACTTATTTGTTCTGGCATATCAGAGAACGTTCGGACTTCCTGTTACTATTTCCAGATGTTCCAATAACTACGGCCCTTATCATTTTCCTGAAAAACTGATTCCGCTTATTATCAGCCGTGCGCTGGCAGATGAGGATCTTCCGGTATATGGAACAGGTGAGAATGTAAGAGACTGGCTTCATGTATCGGATCACTGTGAGGCGATTGATTTAATCATTCACGAAGGCAGAGTAGGAGAAGTCTATAATGTAGGCGGACACAACGAGCGCACCAATTTAGAAGTGGTAAAAACTATTTTAAGAGAACTGGATAAACCGGAAAGCTTAATTAAATATGTGACAGACCGTCCGGGTCATGACAGACGCTACGCCATTGACCCCAAGAAGCTGGAAACAGAGCTTGGCTGGAAGCCGAAATACAATTTTGACACCGGAATCCGCCAGACCATTCAGTGGTACCTGGATCATGAAGACTGGTGGAAACACATTGTAAACGGAGAATACCAGAATTATTTTGATAATATGTACGGAAAACGTTTATAAATTCCAATGGTAAAGTGAGGCAGCGATGAAAGTATTAGTTACTGGCGTAAAAGGCCAGCTTGGATATGACGTAGTAAATGAGCTGAAAAAAAGAGGCCATGAGGCAGTGGGCGTGGACATTCAAGAAATGGATATCACGGATGAGGAAAGCGTAAACCGGGTGATCCGGGAAGCTGCTCCTGATGCAGTCATTCATTGTGCCGCATATACAGCTGTAGATGCTGCAGAGGACAACGTAGAATTATGCAGAGCTGTGAATGCCAGGGGAACCGGAAATATTGCCAGGGTGTGTAAAGCACTGGATATCCGAATGATGTATATCAGTACGGATTACGTATTTAACGGTCTGGGAACCCGTCCCTGGGAGCCTGACGATCAAAGAGAACCGTTAAATATCTATGGGCAGACCAAGTACGAGGGAGAACTGGAAGTTGAAGAAAACCTTAAAAAGTACTTTATCGTACGTATTGCCTGGGTATTCGGAGTAAATGGCAAAAACTTTATAAAGACCATGCTGAATCTGGGAAAAACCAGAGATAAACTCAGCGTTGTAGCAGACCAGATTGGTTCTCCTACTTATACCTTTGACCTTGCCCGCCTTCTGGTAGATATGATTGAAACAGAAAAGTATGGCCGTTATCATGCGACCAATGAAGGACTTTGCAGCTGGTATGATTTCGCCTGTGAGATTTTTAAACAGGCAGGTATGAATGTTACAGTTGAACCGGTTACCTCCGATCAGTTCCCAGTCAAGGCAAAACGCCCCATGAACAGCCGTATCAGCAAGGATAAGCTGATAGAAAACGGTTTTCAGCCGCTGCCTTCCTGGCAGGATGCGCTAAGGCGTTATCTGACAGAGATCGAGTATTAAAACAGACACGGGAAACTTTAGACTTGCTTTTTTAAATTTCCCGTGTTATAATGTCTGAATCTACATTTTAACAGGTTTTACAAAAAAAGATTGACGAATCCAGTCCCGTATGTTATAGTAATTGGGCGAATGGAAGAGCTTAGGTCTTTTTTTTATGCTCAAAATTTCTTGAAGCAGAAAAAAAGGGACTGAAAACACAACAACGATAATTTAAGTGGAGGTGGAAGTCGTGCGCACAAAAATCACACTGGCATGTACTGAATGTAAACAGCGTAACTACAACATGACCAAGGATAAGAAGACTCATCCGGACAGAATGGAAACCAAGAAGTATTGCCGATTCTGTAAGAGCCATACAATGCACAAAGAAACGAAGTAATTAGTTTAGGAGGCAGTTTATGGGAGATACAGTGAACAACGAGGGAGTTCAGAAAAAAAGCTTTTTTAAAGGCATAAAGTCTGAGTTCACCAAAATCGTTTGGCCTGACAAAGAAACCGTAACGAAACAAACAATCGCTGTTATGTCATCTGCGGTTGCTCTAGGACTGATTATTGCGATTCTTGATCTGATCATCAAGTTTGGTCTCAGTTTTATCTTATAATTCGTAAGGGTTAAGGTGAGTTTATGTCAGAAGCAAATTGGTATGTAGTCCATACCTATTCAGGTTATGAAAACAAAGTAAAAGTTGACATTGAAAAAACAATCGAAAACAGAAACTTGCAGGATCAGATTCTGGAAGTATCGGTTCCTCTTGAATCCGTCATCGAACTGAAGAATGGCGTGGAGAAAAAGGCCGATAAAAAGATGTTCCCCGGTTATGTTCTGATACACATGTTCATGAATGATGATACATGGTATGTTGTACGTAATACCCGTGGTGTGACAGGCTTTGTAGGTCCTGGATCAAAACCGGTTCCTCTGACAGAAGATGAGATGCAAAAGCTTGGATTCAAGAATGAAGAAGTCATTGTTGGCTTTGAAGTGGGAGATACCGTTGTGGTAACTTCCGGTGCATGGAAGGATACTGTTGGTGCTATCAAGTCCATCAACGAAAGTAAGAAAACCATCACCATTAACGTTGAGATGTTCGGCCGGGAGACTCCGGTAGAACTGAACTTCAGCGAGATAAAGAAGATGTAACAAGTAAAAGCGGCTTATACCGTTGTATAGGCTCGTGGGAGGGAAATCCCCGACAATACCACATTTATTTAGGAGGTGCCTAATTATGGCAAAGAAAGTAACGGGATATATCAAATTGCAGATTCCAGCAGGAAAAGCTACACCAGCTCCTCCTGTAGGTCCGGCACTTGGACAGCATGGTGTAAACATCGTACAGTTTACAAAAGAGTTCAATGCAAGAACAGCTGACCAGGGAGATTTAATCATTCCGGTTGTTATTACTGTTTATGCGGACAGAAGCTTCAGCTTCATAACCAAAACTCCGCCAGCTGCTGTATTACTGAAGAAAGCCTGCAAGCTTAAATCAGGATCTGCAGTTCCAAACAAGACAAAAGTAGCTACCATTTCCAAGGCTGAGTTACAGAAGATTGCTGAACTTAAGATGCCAGATTTAAATGCTGCATCTGTTGAAGCAGCTATGAGCATGATCGCTGGTACCGCAAGAAGTATGGGTATCACAGTAGAGGCTTAAGCTTCTTAATCAAAGCCAAGTATAGCGCCGGCAGAGTTTCGTAACTCATGCCGTTCGGTGAGCCGTAAGGCAAATCGGACTTCCTTTATCTTGGATGGCGATGTTTTGTAACGTGGGAGGGAAAATCCCCGACAATACCACTAGGAGGTTATTTAGAATGAAAAGAGGAAAAAGATACGCAGAGGCAGCTAAGGCAGTAGATCGTGCTGTTCTCTACGATGCACCAGTAGCAATCTCTTTAGTTAAGACGAATGCAAGTGCTAAATTTGATGAAACCATTGAAGCTCATATCAGAACCGGTTGTGACGGACGTCACGCAGACCAGCAGATCCGTGGTGCCGTAGTACTTCCTCACGGTACAGGTAAAACTGTTCGCATCTTAGTTTTCGCTAAGGGTCCTAAGGCTGATGAAGCACAGGCTGCAGGAGCAGACTACGTTGGAGCAGAGGAATTAATTCCGAAGATCCAGAACGAAGGCTGGTTGGATTTTGATGTAGTTGTTGCTACTCCAGACATGATGGGTGTAGTTGGTCGTTTAGGACGTGTCCTTGGACCTAAAGGCTTAATGCCAAACCCAAAAGCTGGTACAGTTACCATGGATGTAACAAAAGCAATCAATGATATCAAAGCTGGTAAGGTTGAGTATAGACTTGATAAAACAAATATTATCCACGTGCCAGTTGGAAAAGCTTCTTTTACAGAAGAGCAGTTAGCGGACAACTTCCAGACGCTTGTTGATGCAATCGTTAAAGCAAAACCAAGTACAGTTAAAGGTGCTTATTTAAAGAGCGTTACCCTTGCTTCCACCATGGGACCTGGCGTAAAGCTGAATGTAGCAAAGTTAATGAACTAATTTTGCTTTGTGGTTGACATGTATTATAGATAATGTTATACTATTTTAGTATTAACTGCCGAAGACAGCAGGTGCCGCAAGGCATAAGGTGATAACGCCTGCCGAGGAATGTACAAGAATCATTTTTTGTAAATGAATTGTAAACCTCTCTGTCCATTTGGCGGAGAGGTTTTTCTTTGGTATATTTTTCTAAGTGAGGTCATGCGTAAGCGTTGACTGAATTTGGGAAAATAGCCGTTCAGTTAGCCCTCTGGGCTAATCGGACTTCCTTTGCAGTTTATACGAACAGGCTTTTGCAGGTAACTGCAGGGCTTAGACTAAACAGGAGGTAAACCATAATGGCAAAAGTTGAATTAAAACAGCCAGTAGTAAGCGAGATTAAGGAATTACTGGAAGGCGCTGAGACTGCAGTAGTTGTAGACTACCGTGGTATCACAGTTGCTCAGGATACAGAACTTCGTAAGAAATTAAGAGAGGCTGGAATTTCTTACAAGGTATATAAAAATACCATGATCCGTTTCGCTGCTAAGGGAACAGATTTTGAAGCACTGGGTCCAGTTCTGGAAGGACCTACAGCAATCGCTGTATCCAAGACAGATGCGACAGCACCAGCAAGAATTCTGGCTGAATTCGCAAAGAAAGCTCCAGCTCTTGAAATCAAGGGCGGCGTTGTAGAAGGCGTATTCTATGATGCAAAAGCTATGGAGAAGATCTCCAATATTCCTTCCAGAGAAATTCTTCTTGGAAAGTTACTGGGAAGCATCCAGTCTCCTATTACAAACTTTGCACGTGTTCTCAAGCAGATTGCAGACGGACAGGGCGCAGAAGCATAATTTTCTTAATGAAAGCAGGCGTAACGCAGCTTGAATTTAGAAAATTAGCTGTTCAGTGAGCCAAAGGCGAGCTGAACTTCCATTAAAAAAATCAAACATATTAATTACGGAGGTATATTATCATGGCAAAGTTAACAACAGCTGAATTTATCGAAGCAATCAAAGAATTATCTGTATTAGAATTAAACGAATTAGTAAAGGCATGTGAGGAAGAATTTGGTGTATCTGCAGCAGCAGGCGTAGTAGTTGCAGCAGCAGGCCCAGCAGCTGAAGCAGAAGAGAAGACTGAATTCGACGTAGAATTAACAGAAGTTGGTCCTAACAAGGTTAAAGTTATCAAAGTTGTTCGTGAAGCTACTGGCTTAGGCTTAAAAGAAGCGAAAGACGTAGTTGATGGAGCTCCTAAGGTATTAAAGGCTGGCGCTTCCAAAGAAGAAGCAGAGCAGGTTAAAGCTGCTTTAGAAGCAGAAGGCGCAAAAGTTACTTTAAAGTAATAAAATTTTCGTCTATGACTGAACAGGGTTCGTACCTCCTTAAACAGGGAACGGATCCTGTTTTTAATATTGGGGAATATTAGTTTTGTCTTGACATTTTTGCGTTTTCGGGGTAGAATGTACGTGTAATATCGAATGGAGTTATGATTTCACATATTTTTGTAAGTCATTATTTTCGGATGATGGTTTACAAAAATATGTGATTTTTTGTTTCATCGATATATCAAATTATTTTTTATTTATTATAGGAGGTACACGTTATGAACAACGGTACAGTAAAATGGTTTAATGGTGCTAAGGGATATGGTTTCATCGTTAATGATGCAACAGGCGAGGAAGTATTCGTACACTTCTCCGGAATCGTTTCTGATGGTTACAAGACTCTTGAAGAGGGCCAGAAGGTAACTTATGAAACAACAGAAGGAAATCGCGGTCTGCAGGCAGTTAATGTTTGCATGGCTTAATTAAATCTTTAGCTGAAATAAGCCTTTTAGGGCTGTCCCCATTTTTATGGCAGGGCAGCCCTTTTTGCATGAGCAAAACTATTTTGTTCTTTATAGAATCTTTATATCTGATCCCATATCCCCACTATCATTTTTATGAGTATATTTTGTAAAATAGGGTTGAAAATGAGTATGAACTGACAGAAGGGAAGGACGACCTTATATGCTATTTCAAAAAATGAAGACAATTATGATTGTTGGAGCCGGCGAGTTCGGTATCGGACTGGCCAACCGGCTTTCGACACGTAATACAAGAATGATAGTGATAGATTTGACAGAGGAATCATTTCACAGACTGCCCGGAGTATTTGCCGGTGAGCAGGTGCTGGGAGACGGAACGGATGCAGAGCTGTTAAGAAAAGCAGGCATCAGTCAGGCACAGATTTTTGTTGCGGCCACTGGTGACGATAATGTAAATTTGCTGGCAGCCCAGATTGCAGGAAGAATATTTCATGTACCGGAAGTATTTTTAAGATTAAACGATAAAAGCAAGGAGAAGCTGATTCGGGAGTATAATATGAAACCAATCTATCCATTTGCTCTATCAGCTGATGAATTTGACCGCCTTACAGAGAAATTATATGAGGAGGTATCTGCATCATGAAAATTGGAATAGCGGGTGGGAGAGAGGAATCGGATTACCTGATTGGACTTCTTATGAAAGACAAACACAGGTTGATTGTAATAAATGACGACAGAGCATATTGCGAACATCTTGCTGCTGAGTATGATAAAGTGTCCATCGTTTACGGTAATCCTGGAAGCGAAGAAGTATTAAATGACGCAGGCATCAAAGGAGCAGAAGTAATGATTGCATTAAGCGGTAAAGATGCAGATAACCTGGAGATATGCCAGTTGGCAAAACAGATGTTTTCTGTGAGGAAAACAGTCTGCATGGTAAAGAATCCTGGAAATGTGGAGATTTTTAAGGAGCTTGGAATTGATCAGGTCATCAGCCCGGTTCATATGCTGGCACAGTATCTCACACAGTCATCATGATGGAGGATTGAAGAATTACCCGGTTTGTGCTATGTTAGAAGAAATAAAACGGGAAGGAAGCAGCTGATCATTCATGGAGATGAAAAAAAGGATCTTTACTGGATTCCAAAAACTAAGAAATTTCGGAAAGATAGCGGTTATCTGGGTATTGTCTACATTGCTTGCCATTGTTTTAAGCCATATAGGCGTAAGGGCTGAAAATCTGCTTTTGATTTATGTGGTAGGTGTCATTCTTTGCAGCGTGGAGACCAGAAGTATGCTTTGGAGTATTTCATCTTCCATTGTGTTTGTTTTCACGTTTAATTTTCTTTTAACCTCACCCAGATTTACTTTCCAGGTGGATGACCCCAACTATATTATCTCTTTGCTGATCTTTATTATTGTTGCATTTATTGCGGCATCATTAACCGATAAGCTGCAAAAGCAAATGAATCTGGACCGGGAACGGGCGGAGATTCTGCTTAAACTAAATACCATAGGAAGTGGTTTCTTAAATCTTTCCGGGCGGCAGGCAGTTATTTCCTACAGTAGGAAGAGCCTTCAAAATCTGACGGGGAAAAAAACGGAACTGTTACTCAAAATGAAAGATGAGAGATTCTCCGACCAGGCAGCTGAGTGGTGCTTTCGAAATTCCGCAGTGTGCGGCTATGGAGAAGTCCAGTTTGGGGATAGTTCCTGCCTCTATGTACCGGTCTGCAGTCTGAGTAAGACGTATGGTGTAATTATCTTCTGGTGCAGCAATGGAGGGCTTACAAAAGAGGAGCGTATGTATGTGGAAATGGTTATTTCACAGATTACTCTTGTGCTGGAACGGGAACAGCTGAATGAGGAAAAAGAGGAGTCAGGACTTCAAATTGAACGGGAAAGACTTAAAAGTACATTACTGAGAAGCATTTCCCATGATTTAAGAACTCCCCTGACCGGAATTGCAGGCAACTCCAATTTCCTTTATGAGAATTACGATCTGGTAGATGAAGAAAGTGCCAAAAGCATGCTGCTTGATATCAGTACAGAATCGGAGTGGCTTAATTCCATGGTTGAGAATCTGCTAAACATGACCAGAATTCAGGAAGGAAAACTGGAAATACGAAAGAAAAGAGAAGTAGTGGATGATTTGATATCGGGTGCAGCCGCACTGGTTTCCAAACGACTGGGAGATCACACATTAAAGACAGCAACACCACCAGAGATAGAACTAATAAGTGTAGATGCAAGACTATTTACCCAGGTACTGGTAAATCTGATTGATAACGGAATTCGCCATTCAGGAGATAATACGGTTATTACCGTATCTGCAGGAGCGGAGGGCGGGAATATGGTATTTACGGTAAGTGACAATGGAACAGGTATTCCAGAGGATAAGCTGGATCATATTTTTGACAGCTTTTTTACAGCCGCTTACCGGGAAGGAGACCGTCAGAGGGGAGCTGGTCTTGGGCTTGCTATATGTAAGGCAATTATAGAGGCTCATGGCGGAAAAATTTTAATTCACCAGAGCCCCAAAAAAGGCGCAGCTTTTCGAATTGAGATGCCTATGGAGGAGACCTATGATCAATGATATCAGCGTTCTTGTGATCGAGGATGACAAGAGCATTCAGAATTTCATCAGAATTACCCTGAAAAGCAAGGGATACAACTCTGTCTTTGCAGATGATGGTCTTACTGGGATTTCTTACTTTTATGCCAATAACCCGGACATTATACTTCTGGATCTTGGTCTGCCGGATATTGACGGTATGGAGGTTTTATCCCAGATCAGGAAAGAGTCTGATATTCCCATTATAGTCGTATCTGCACGAGGGATGGAGCAGGAAAAAGTAGCTGCTCTTGATGAGGGGGCAGATGATTATCTGACCAAACCTTTTCATGCCGGAGAACTGCTGGCCCGTATCCGCGTGGCATTAAGGCACAAAAGCGGTATGATAAAACAGGAAGCAGCTTTTGAACTGGATGGGTTTTTTATGGATTTTGAAAAGAGAAGGCTAATTGTCAGAGGGGAAGAGGTTCACGTTACTCCCATTGAATATAAAATGCTGAAACTGCTGGTTTTAAATGCTGGAAAGGTTTTAACCCACCATTTTATTCAGAATGAGATCTGGGGATACGATACAAATGATGATTATCAGTCCATACGTGTTTTTATGGCAAACATCAGAAGAAAAATTGAAGAGGACTCTGCCAATCCCCGGTTCATTATAACTGAGGTGGGAGTGGGATACCGGTTTACTGAAAATTAATACAGGCAGGAATCAGAAATAATACAGGGTTTTTCTGATTTCTGCCTGTTTTTGTTCTGTAAAATAATTAAAAGTGGGATTATGTATTAGTTTTAGTCGGATCAGATAATAAGGAGTCGGCATAGAGATGTTTGATTGTGTCAATTGTTTGTGGAATACCAAGCTTGCTGATGTTAAACAGAATCTGATGGGATTCAATACTTCCCCAGCCCTGGTCTGTATATGTTTCGTAATACTGTTTGCGGCGGTGATCCATCTTTTTAATGGAAGTTTCTGCTTCTTTTTTTGAGATGTTGTAGCGCTTCATAATGCGTTCTGTGCGGTCTTTTAGTGATGCGTAGACAAATATGTTCATGCACTGGGGATATTCCCGTAAAACATAGTCTGCGCACCTTCCTACGAATATACACGGCCCTTTTTGTGCCAGGCTTTCTATGATTTTACTTTGTGTCTCGAATGTGCTGTCATTTAATGGTACTCTTCTTGGGGCAAAACCGTTATAACGGTAGGAAGAAAGAAATGAGTTAAATACAGATTCGTCGACTGCTTCCACCGTTATTTCTGACAAACCCAGTTTATCCGCTGCCATCTCCACCAGATCCCGGTCATACATGGGAATCCCCAGTTCCTCAGATAATCGGAAGGCGATTTCGTGCCCTCCACTTCCAAACTGTCTGCCGATTGCAATGATCTTGTGCTCCATTTAAATCCGCTCCTTCCACTTAGGGATTGTACACAATATTTAAATATATATTACTAATAACATAATTATAACGCATTTTAGAGGGAAAAGATAGAAAAAAACAGAAATATTCTGGTTGTATTTTCGCTTCAAAGCCCATAGATTGATTAATAAAAGCAGAAAGCCGGCTTGAAAGTTTATGAAAATCAGATGGAAATTGGCCTGTCTGTTGGCGGTCATTGTACTTGATATCGTCTTTGCAGGGGCGTTGTTTTTTAATTATAGTGAGGCGAAAAATACGTTGTTTCTGCCAGCAGATGCCGGAGGAGAAGCAAAGGAGGAAGTTCGGGAACAATTTTCCGGCAGTAAGCAGATTGCACTGACGTTTGATGACGGACCGCATTCTGTTTATACGCCCCTGCTTTTAGATGGCCTTCGTAAACGGGGTGTCCATGCTACCTTTTTTCTGTTGGGAGAAAACGTAAAGGGTAAGGAAGCAATTGTAAAGCAGATGCAGGAAGACGGGCATCTGATCGGAAACCATGGATACAGTCATGTACAGATGAGCAGAGAGGCTGTAGCCAATGCCTGTGAACAGATTGAAGAAAATAATCGCCAGATCGAAGCGATTACTGGAGTCAGACCCCAGTACCTCCGGCCGCCATATGGGTCGTGGAACGAGGAACTGGAGTGCACAACCAATATGACAGTGGTATTGTGGGATGTGGATACGTTCGATACAGTTAGACAATGGAGAATCAAGTAAGGAGATCTAAAAAATGTTAGGTCTCTTTTTTAGACCTATTATGGAATGTACAAAAGGAATATTTAATCTGCTTCACTCCATTATGATAGAAGTATATGGAGGTGATACTATTTCTGCTGAAAATAAATCTGAATTAACATTGATACCTGATGCGGTTACTGGGTAAGGGGAGATCTGTTTATTCTTACTGGTAGTTGAACTGGAGGAGCAATAAAGGAAGTTAATTTTCTTACTGACTTTGGATGCTTTGCAAGTAAAGAAAATTAGCAGGTGAATTTAAAAAGAAATTAAATGAAACGATACAAAGATTCACTCCATATGTGTGCGGATATGCAGCTAATCTTCCTGGAGCCAATTTTAGTATAAATGCGTTGACGTCAAAAGTTCAAGATCTGCTGTTAAATTTTAGTGAATACAAACAATCAATTACTGGATAGAAATCTCTCAAGGATATCTAATGCTGAAGATTTCAATGGTGAAAAGACTATTAAGTTAAATATTGCAAATATAATAAATAGGAAGATACTCTGTGAGTAATTATTTGAGTACTGTGAAAATGCTTTATTTATGCTACTTAGTGTTAATTCTGTAGGATTATTATAAGCTATTACAAGTATTATAAATCCGATTATACCGATACTTAGATTAAAGATGCTATAAATAAAACGATTAAAGGATTTTGTTATTTTCTTTAAACCTGACTCCAAAAAAAACATACAGACAAGATATATGGAAAATGAAATTACGCACAATAATATTCCTTTTGTAATAATAACTATGCAAAATAATAGGATAAACAGTAACAACACAAAAATAAAGATAAATGATGTTAATATTGAAAGAATAGTATCTTCAATAATATTAGTATATATCATATATATTAATGCAATAAAAAATGCAAATATTAGTATTACTGAATTAAGACTATTGGGCATAACTCCAATATTTAATGAATATAGTCCTATGTTTAAATACTGCAATGTTAGCAAAAATAATAAACTTCGTAAACGGAATTTATATTTTAATTTCTCTATTTCAAAAAGTAATGCATACGTTGGTCCAATATACATAAGTGTATATATTATAAGCATAATATTTTCCTTCCATTATAATATTTCTTATAATTATAAATGGTGCGATTAATAAAGTAAACTGCTAAACTAATCAAAAGTACAGCTTGTAAGATTATTAGGTAAAAAAATTGATAAAATTCAATATTTAAAAAAGCTAAATAGATTTACGATAATTTATTTGAAAAATATTGGTTTTTAAGAAGAAAAGAGATAAAATATAAAAAGAAGCTTGAAAGTTGATTATTAAACAGACATATAAGGGGAGGATAACTTGAGATGGAAGCAGTAAAACAAATTATCACATTTTTAGATAAACACAGTGGGTCACTTACAGTATTAATTACCGTAGTTTATGTTGTTGCAACAATACTTATTTGCCGCGCTAATTACAAAGCTGCAAATGCATCTCAAAGGCAAGTTGATGAAATGCAACAACAATATAGGAAATCTAACCGCCCATATATAACTTGTGAATATATACTGAAAAACCGGCTGTTCTGTGGTATTAGTATATGTAATCACGGAAATATGGTTGCAAAAGATTTGACATTTTCTATACGCCAAGAATTTGTAGATTCACTACATCCGAACCGTTTTTTCGATTTCGGGAAACTGAACAATTCACATTATAGACTTGTTGGTATCGGTCAAAAGTTTGATTTCTTTTTTTCAGACGTAAATCATAAGCCCAGTGTACCGTTTGAGATGACTATTCAATACCAAAGTGAAACAGATAACTTCTCCGAAAGCTTTTGTTTGGATTTAAGCAAGCAACTCCCGGTATATTCTGTTGAGGAAATGGAAGAAAAATCCTTAGAAATATCAAAAAAACAACAAGAGTGTTTAAATATAATTGCTGATAGTCTACAATTAATAGCAAATAATTATTACCAAAATTCTATGGATACCAAAACCACCTCCTACTATACAAATGAAGAAATTGATTGAAAAGAGGATTATTGAATATATTCTACACTATCACTTATTTAGATTAAATTATACTTGAGTTGCCTGGCCAAGTGTATCGAATATAGATACGTTGCACAGAGATGTAAAATATAGAAATGATTAAAAGAGACCTAACATATTTAATGTAAATAAATATTGGCAATTGAAAAAAAGGTACAATATAGATATAATGAAAAATATCTAATTAAAAACGGCAGGTAATATAGGTATGGGGAACAAACGAATAGAGGGGGATTTCTCTCCCGTTGAAATACGAGGATATACTTTAAGGTCAATGCAAACATACTCTGATTATACAGTTATCGCTATGAATGAATCGCATAAAGTCATAGCAGTTGGGAAAGAAGTATACCAATATGCCAATGATTTTGAACGTGCTGGTATGGGTAAGATTTTTGTTTATTCCACTTTTAAGAGAAATGTGGTTGCAGAATTTTTAGAGACTGTCACAGTAGTGAAATGGATTTTTAAAAATATTCTTCCAGGAATAAAATATAAAATATTTAAACCAACTATGGCTGTATGTATCCCTTTTGACTTAACAGCGGTAGAATTAAAAGCATTTCAAGATGTGTTCTATGCGGCTGGAGGACGGAAGGTTACTATCTTTAAACTGGAGTTTGAGGATAATAAAAGAGAATTAGCAAAGAACTACGATATTGTTATAGGTATTATTCCCAATCAGCTTTAGTATAAAAATTTCTCTGTAAAAAACACCTCCAAACTGATAATTCTATTTTGTATCAATCTGGAGGTTTACTCGATCGCTGGGATATTCTCCATATCCAGTTAGTTAATTAATATATTTTCTCCATTCATCATTTTTTTCATTACATGTTTTAAAAATTCAGAGTAAATTTGTCTGGCAAGCCCTATTTTATTACTGGTATAATAATTTTTATCTAACCAGCCCCGCTCCAGCCAATAATTATATTCCACATTTTTCTTCTGTGCTGATTTGATGGCTTTACACTGCATCGCCCGGAACATTGCCAGTTGATATAAAGAGGGTTGACCTTCTTTTTTGTTTTTGCATATTTTATTTACCAGTTTGTCAATTTTACTCTGCACAATCATTTTATATTTCTCATCAGTTGAAAGTGAAGATCCACAGACGCCTACCACACCTGCAATATCAAATCCCCAGCCGATTGCCGCCATTTTCATATAGCTCAGTGTTCCTTTTAAACCAGAACCTCCTGTGGAAGAAAGAAGAATTGCTTTTTTGCCAAAAAAACGTGGTCTATGAAACAGAAAGGAAAAATTATCATAAAAATTCTTCATTAATGCAGTAACGTGCTGCTCGTAAACAGGACAGGCAAAAATCACCATATCGCTGTCTGCCATTTTTTCAAGTAACAAACCGGTAACCTGATTATGGGGGCAATACTGTTCTCCTTTTGTATAACATAAGAGACAGCTTTTACAAAATCCTAAATCTAAGTCTTTGAGAAATATATAGTCTACCTGCGTTTCGCTGATTCTGTTAAAGCTGTTTTCTATCATTTTAATAGTTTTGAAACAATCACCGTTTTTTCTGGGGCTTCCAATAATTGCTGTAATTTTCATGATTTTTCCTCCAAAATATTCTTTGCAACAATTATGTTACAACATTTTGAAGCTGAATAAATCAGTAAATAGTATGATTTATTCCTCTTTTTTCTGCTTCTATAACTGCTTTAGAACGACTATTCACCTCCAGCTTTGTAAACAGATTCAGTACATGACTTTTTACTGTACTGATTGAAATATATAACAATTGGGCGATTTCCTCATTACTTGCCCCGGAACTGATCAGTTTTAAAACCTCTAATTCTCTTTTGGTTAAAAGTGGATCACCTTTGACTGTATTTTTAGATGTATTTTTAAAGTAGTTTAAAATGTCTTTGGCATACATGATACTTCTATTATCAGAGACGGTATTTTCCTTGGTCAGAAATTCAGTTAGTATTGATTTCATTCGGGTTTCGTAATTGATGAATAATCTTAAATAATTTTCATTCCGGCATTTAATAAGAGCCTTGTGCAACTCCGTAAAAGCAGATTCAGGTTTTGATAATCTTAGCCACGCGTCTGATTTCAGTATTTCTAACTGAGTTTCATAAAGCCCCCCAATACTGTCCAGTTTTAATATTTTATCAATATAAAGAAGTGCATTTTCATATTCCTCTCGTTTAACCAGTATCTCGGCCAGTAAAACATAATCATGCAAATTGTATTTTTGCAAATTATCCGTAGGGGACAATTGATATTGCTCAATGAATTCTTCTGCTTTTTCAATATCACCCATATCCAGAAAAATTCTTGCCCTGCAGTACTCAATATGTCTTTTAAAGCCATAGGTGTTTTCTTTTTCTGAAAGAATCAAAGCTTTATTAATTACTTCAATTGCTCTGTGGTCCTTCCCTTTTGCTAACAATGAGCGGGCTTTTATTACATAGCAATTATTTTTTATATCAAAGATACCGCTTTGTTCAAACATTTGAATTGCTTTATCTGAATAATCAGCAGCGAGTTCTATATCATTTTTTAAATAAAAGATCTCGGATAATCCGGAATAGATAATACCTAATAAAGGGATGGAGTTTCCTCCTTTTTCTTTTAAGTATTTTTCTGCTTCCTGATATAGAATTTCCCCTTCTTTTAATCTGCCCTGGCAGGTCAACATCATGCCAAGACCTCCCCATGAATAAGCAGCCGAATAAAGATTTCCTATTTTAAGGCTTGCGGTTAGTGCTTTTAAATAATATTGTTCTGCCTCCCAATTATCTCCATGAACGATGTATGTAGTTGCAATACTCATTAAGGCAGCCGCATAGTTGGGATTAAACTGATCCACCAGCTCCATGGCACTTTTCAGCAGCTGAATACTCTCTTCCAGGTGATTCATTTTAATAAATGCTTTTGCAATAAGATATTCCCCTTTCATATCAAGCTGTTTATTTAATGCTTCCTCTTCATATTTATTTTCAATCAGTTCTATATAATAACTGGCGTCACTGATTTTATGTCTGGTTAAATAAATCCACACATAATCCAGCATCAGCCGTATATTCCCGAATACATATTGTGCCGGCACAGATTCGATCCATTTTTCAATTACTGTGAAATGTCCCTGATAAATCAGAGGACTGCTGTTCTGTTCAATCAGATAAATTGCCTTTTCGTAGCATTGTGCTTTCAGATAGCAGGTGCAGGCTTCCTGTGTGTAGCCTTTTAATTCGTACCATTGTGCCGCTTTCCCATATATATCTTTTGCTAATTCAGGCTCATTTTCGTATGCTTTCTTTCTTAAAAAAGTTGCAAAAAGACTATGATACCGGTACCATTCCTCTTTCTGATCAAAACAGGAGAGAAATAGATTCATTTCAAGCGCCTGCCTTAACAGATCACCGCTGCTTTCCATATTAGTCACAGCCTGGCACAGTTCAAGGGAAAACACATCTAACAGTGATGTCTTTATCAGAAACTCATAGAGAGCAGGAGACTGGCTGTTTAAAATATCTTCCATGAAATAAGCTGCAAAATTTGACTGAAATATCATTGTTTCAATGTCTGATAATGATTCTGGACCCTTATGTTTACAATATAAAGCGGCAATCTGAAGTCCTACCGGCCAGCCTTCCGTTAATTCATAAAGCCGGGTTAACTGATCGTATGTAAGCTTTAACTCCATGATCTCGTTTGCATATGCTGCTGCTTCTTTTTTGCTGAACTTAAGCTCATTTTCTCCAATTTCAATGATACTATTTTGATGCACGATTCCTGACAGCTGGGATGTTATATGCAGGCGGCTTGTAAGAATCAGATGTATATTATAAGGCATGTGATTAATGAAGAATTTCAGTCCATTAAAAATCAGTCTGTTTTTTATTACATGCAGATCTTCAATTATAAAAAGGAAATTTTTTCTGCTCTCCAGAATCTCATTGATTAGTACTGTAATCATTGTTTCTATACCGCCTATTCGGGAGGCGCTTAATAGATTTAATGACTTTTCGCCAATTTCTGGTATTGTTGATTTTATCGCAGATATAAAATAAATCCAGAATCTGTTTTCTTCATTATCATCTGCTTCCAGAGTGAGCCATGATGCAGTTAATGATCTTTTTTTATGCATTGTTATCCAGGAACTTAAAAGAGTTGTTTTTCCGAATCCGGCCGGCGCACTGATAAAGGTCAGTTTGCTGCTCATGGAATCATCCAGTATACCAAAGAGTTTCTCTCTTGCTATGGCTCTCTGCCGGTAAATATGATTAATGCAGTATTTTGTTTCCAGAAGTTCAATCGGATTATTCATTATGCGATCCCTGCCTGATCTATTTTTGCCATTACAGATTATATCATATATGAAAAAATGCTATGAAAAATCTTAATATCATGATAAAACCTGACAGCGGAATTTGCAATATGCGTTGTAAATATTGTTCATGTGCGATAGAGTCAGGTAAACGCAACCAATGGGAAGCTGTATGCCTTGATTTATAAGGCGTTCAGATTCCCATTGGTTGATTTGGTTATCTCATAATGCATCTTTCCCACGTTCTCCAGTGCGGATTCTGACTACGTCATCTACATCGTAGATAAAAATCTTACCGTCACCGTAATTACCGGTATTAATCTGTGCCACTACTTCATTAACAATTACTTCTGCAATTTCTGCAGGTATAACAGTTTCAACTTTTAATTTTGGAAGCAGATTAACCGTAGTTTCCGTTCCTCTGTAGATTGTCTTATAACCCTTCTGGTTGCCATAACCCATAATATTTGAAATCATTAAACCATTTGCCTTATTGTCATTGAGAATTTTCTTTACATCCTCCAATCGTTCGGGTTTAATAATAATTTCTAATTTCTTCATACAAATACCTCCTTTTGGATATTGCCCTAATATTTAGTTACCCCTTTTTAAATCTGTGTAACTGCTTAATTTCCGCGTTGTCAGCAGAGTCAAAATCCAGTTCAGACTTTACTAACTGAAGATCCGGATATGCGGCTACACCCATTTCTGGAATATCCAGTCCGGCAAGTTCTGCTTCTGGTGATACTCTTAAGCCCCAAACTTTGTCCAGAACTCGAAAGAATACATAAGATGCACCAAATCCCCATACAAAAAGAACAATTACTGCAATAAACTGGGCTGCAAACTGGGAAGCATCACCGTAGAATAAACCCTTCACCCCACCTGCAACACCGTTGATTCCATCTCCGTAGGACCCATCTGCAAATAAGCCTAAAGAAAGAACTCCCCAGAGACCGTTTACACAGTGAACAGAAATGGCGCCTACGGGATCATCCAGCCTTAAATGATTCTCTACAAAAGATACTGCCAGACAAACCAATATACCCGCTATTAGTCCAATAATAAAAGAAGAAGCGGCATTTACAAACGCACAGGGTGCAGTAATGGCAACCAAGCCTGCCAGTGCACCGTTTGCCGTCATGGAAGGATCTGGTTTCCCATATCTGATCCACATATAAAACATGGCTGCCAGACCACCGATTGCACCGGCTATCATAGTGTTAGTAGCAACAACAGAAAGCCTGAAATCCGAAGCGTTCAGCGTGGAACCGGCATTAAAAGAAAACCAGCAGAAGAATAGGATAATGGTTCCAATAATGGCCATAGGAATATCGTGTCCCGGAAATGCCCTTGTAGTTCCGTCCTTTTTGAATTTACCAATTCTTGGACCAATAACAATTGCGCCAGCCAGAGCAAGCATGCCGCCCATGGAGTGAACGACTGCAGAACCGGCAAAATCTACCACGCCGTGTCCCAAACCAAAGTTTTTACCAAGGGTTGACAACCAGCCCCCGCCCCATACCCAGTTTCCGAACAGAGGGTAGAGAAACATGGAAATAAAAAATGAAGTAATAACAATTGCGGAGTATTTTATTCGTTCTGCAACAGCACCGGTTGGTATCGTAACGGTGGTATCCATAAATACCATCTGGAAGAAAAATAATGCATAGATACCAGGATCATAGACACCGTCACCTGATAATAGAAATCCTTTATAACCCAGAATACCACCAATTCCGGGTATTGACAACATGGCGTTAAGTGCACCTCCCCCTGTTCCCAGGCCTGCAGCGCCGCCGGAGCCGCCAAACTGGAGTGCAAAACCAACAAGAAAATATCCTACAGCGCCAACTAAGAATACCATAAAGTTCATTGTCATAGTGTGAGCTGCATTTTTACCACGGCAGAATCCGGTTTCAACCATGGCAAAACCGCACTGGAAAAAGAATACCATAAAGCCGGTTATCATAATCCAGGTAAAATTAGCACCATAATAGGCTTTGTTGGCCATCGTAGCCACATCTGTAATTGTCTCTTTTCCGGTAGGCATTACATAGGAAGCACCTGTTGGATCTGCACTGCCTGGTGAAGAAAAAGCCAAAGCCAGTGCGATTGCTGCTATTCCTAATACGATCAGTAAACCAATGATTGTTCCTGTTTTTTTCATGAAAATAACCTCCTTTTTATTGAAACATTTTTTACTTCCCAATAATCTTACTTCTTCTTTTCCTTCATAAAATGATTCCAGCAAAACTCCGACGTACTTTTGTAAACTTCCTCCTTAAGCCTGCCTACCGAGAAATAATACCGGATACCCAGATACATCACCAATAAACCCAATATCGCTCCGGGAATCTGTGAATTTAAAACTTTAATGCTAATATGATTGAAAAAACTAAAAGCACAAAAAAACATACCAAGAAAAATAATAAATAAGGCTGATCCAAAAAGTACTGTCAGTGTCAGGGCTTTTTGTCTTAAGATTGTTGATTGGTTTTGCTTTTTCATAAATTCCTCCTTTAAAATCAAATAAAAAAAGAGCCTAGCCTGAGAAGGCATAAACTCCATCGTTAATTAGTTAGAATTAAGTTTTCAATAATAAAAGAAGTCAAAACGCGCGCGTTCTGACTTCTTCGTCGATTAAATGAATGATATAACCTTAATATATAACTTTGCTTCGTAAAATGCAACTGTAATCCATAATAATCAGCTATAAATCGTAATACAATTTTAGCCATAATGCGACATTTTTCTATATTCAAATTAACCCGGATCCGACCTTACCATTTCCTTATTTGATTGAAATTAATTTGGTTATTAAACTATTTTGTTGATTGATTTTGTTTTGATGGTTGAAAATTGTCTGAATCTCTAATATGTTAAAATACAAAAGGAAAAAATGTAAAAACAACACAAAGTCAACAATAAAACAACTTAAAACAAAAATAAATCAATAAAAATAAATAAAAATATTGAAAAAGCAAAAATAATATGCTACAATTTCCACATAAAGGACATATCGGGGTGTGTCCGGAGCAATAAACTATATTTTTTCATTTTAAGGAGGTTTATTTTTATGAAAAAGGGGTTAGCAATGGTCCTTGCGGCAACGTTGATTTTATCAGCAACGGGATGCGGCAGCGGGACAACAGCAGCAACTACGGCTGCAGAAACTGAGAAAAAAACAGAAGCTTCAAAAACAGAAGAAACCACAACAGCAGCGCAGAAGGTAGCAGACGCACAGGCTGCCGGTTCTCTGAAAGGTAAGAAAGTAGCTGTAGTCAGAAATTTAGCTGCCGGCGATCATACACAGCAATTCCTCGATGGCTGTGTATCAGAAGGCAAAAAATTTGGGTGGACTGTGGATACGTTTGTTACAGATGGGGACGATGCAAAAGCACAGGAGACGGTAGCGCAGGTAATTGCAAAAGGTTATGATGGTTTGATTGTATCTCATGGACAGCTTTCTTATTCTTACGATATGTTAAAGCCTGCAAGAGATAAGGGAATGGCAGTTGTTACGTTTGATACCATGCCATTTAAAGGCGGAGATGCAAATGGTCTTCTTCTGGATGGCGTAACATCAACCGCTCAGAATGATCAGGCACTTGCAGAACTATCCCTGGGCTATATGATGAAGGAATTTGAGGCAAAGGGAGGTAAATATCCCATGAAGGTGCTGAAAACATTTATGGGTCCTGGCATTCCTCCTCTGGACAGGCGTAACGAGATTTATGCAAAGCTGGAAGACGAAGGAAAGATTAAGACTCTGGAAGTAATTGCACCATCTGACTCTGCCAATGCAAGAGGAGATATGACCAATAAGACAGCAGCGATTCTTCCCAAGTATCCGGAAGGATCCGTAGATGCAATCTGGGGATGCTATGATGAGCTTGCCAAGGGAGTTCTGCAGGCACTCAATGATGCAGGCAGAACAGATATTCCGATGTATACCATTGACGTATCCAATGATGATATCCAGCTGATGGTTAAGAATCCTCAGGTGTGGAAATCGACTGCGGCAGTTGATCCAAAGCTGATTGGAATCGTGGATACCCGCCTTCTTGCTCTTAAGTTATTAGGAGCAGAGACTCCAAGTTATTTTGATTTAAATGCCAGCAACATCGTAACAACGCAGCTGAGTGCAGAGACCACCATGGGTGATCTTGGCAAGATTGTAGATGGCTGGGGCGATGCCGAAGATCCGAAAGGAGCCCTGTTTACCGATGTGATTAAAGGGCTTTATGTAGAATAGCGGGATTCATTTCACAGTCATTACATAGGTAAGGAAGAGACGTCATGAACGAGATAAAGCTTGAAATGAAGGATATATCCATAGAGTTTCCAGGGGTTAAGGCTTTAAATGGAGTTGATTTTAGTTTGACAAGTGGCAGCATTCATGCGCTCGTTGGAGCCAATGGTGCCGGCAAGTCTACGCTGATGAAAGTGCTTGCCGGTGTTAACACACATTATACAGGACAAATCAGTGTCGGAGGGGAACCGGTGGAAATCCGGTGCCCCAAAGATGCAAAAAATCTGGGAATAGAAATTGTGTTTCAGGAGGTTGACACAGCTTTAATCCCATATCTGACTGTTGCTGAAAATGTGATGTTTAACACCCTGGTCAATAAAATGGGAAAAAAACAGATTGTACATTGGAAGGAAATCAAACGGGCGGCAAAAGCAGTACTTGAAAAGTTAAATGTGGCAGTTGATATTAATAAGCCGGTATCTGCGCTGACACTTGCACAAAAGCAGATGGTTTTAATTGCACGGTGTGTGGTGGAAAAGTGCCGTTTTCTCATATTAGATGAACCTACAGCGCCTCTTTCTAATTCCGAGACACTGGAATTGTTCCGTGTTGTCCGGGAATTAGCAAAAGAAAATGTTGGTGTGGTATTTATTTCTCACAGGCTGAGTGAGCTATACGAAATTTGTGAAAGCATCACCATCATGAGAGACGGTATGCTGGTAACAAATCTGCCTCTTACGAAAGAACTGGAGGTAAATACCCTGGTGGAATATATGCTGGGACGCTGCTATGAGGATAATTATATTAAAAAAGCATGTAAAATTGGGGAACCGCTCCTTGAAATAGAGGACCTTACCGAGAAAGACGGCAAGGTGAAGAATATAACCATAACCGTACGTGAAGGGGAAATCGTAGGTGTGGCAGGTCTGGTAGGAGCCGGAAAGACAGAGCTATGTAAGACGTTGTTTTCTGCCTATCAGCTTAAAAGCGGTACTATGAAGCTCCGGGGAAAAGTAATCCGTGCGAAAGGTCCCACACAGGCGGTAAAAAACGGTCTGGCTCTGGTTCCGGAGGAACGCAGGAAGGAAGGCGTTTTAATCTCAGATACGGTAGTATCCAACATTTCCGTGGCGGCTATGGAGAAATATACCAACAAATTATCGGTTGTCAATAAAAAACGGGAGAAAGAGGATGCAAGAAGTATGATCCGTGATCTTGGGATCAAGACACCGTCTGAAAACCAGGTGGTTTCTCTTTTATCCGGAGGAAATCAGCAGAAGGTAGTAGTTGGAAAGTGGTTGAATAAAGATTCGGAAGTTTATATTTTCGATGAGCCCACAAAGGGAATTGATGTAGGTGCCAAACAGGATATGTATGAGCTGATTGAAGGACTAGCTGCCAAAAGGAAAGGCATCATCTATGCAACCTGCGAATTTCAGGAAATATTAAGTATCTGTGACCGGATCTATGTCATGTATGACGGAGAGATCATCAGGGAGCTAAAAGCAGCGGATACGGATGAGAAGGAACTGCTTTATTATTCGACGGGAGGTAAATGATATGTCTGGGGCAGAGAAGGTAAAAAAGAAAGGTAATTTAGGGGATTTTAT
Source organism: Lacrimispora sp. (assembly GCF_031982545.1). Taxonomy (GTDB): domain Bacteria; phylum Bacillota; class Clostridia; order Lachnospirales; family Lachnospiraceae; genus Lacrimispora. The sequence continues at coordinate 163,803 of NZ_DALYXB010000011.1, read as the reverse complement.
AACAAGATGGGGTACGATTGCAACAATGGTAATCCTGTTTATTCTGTTTACGTTTGGTAACTGGAGTAAGGATACGGGGACAAGCATGTTTCTGACTCAATCCAATATGATCACAATTTTACGTGCCGTGTCGATTACTACAATTATTGCGATTGGTCTAACTTTTGCACTGGCGGTTAATGGAATGGATCTTTCCATAGGAGCTACGGCGCAGCTGGCAAATGTATTTGTAATGACCTGTTTTGTATGGCATAACATCAACATCGGCGTTTCGATAATTCTTACCGTCTTAATCTGTTTAAGCGTTGCGGTGATTAACAGCATTCTGATTGTTAAGTTTAAGATACCAGATATGGTTGCTGCACTTTCCGTTATGTTTATGTATCAGGGTGTTTCCATGACTTATTCAAAGGGCGGCGCCATTACGGAGCGCATGACCAGGGCGGATGGAACTCAGGCGCCAGGTCTTGTTCCCGAGGCATTCAGGGCTTTGGGAAAAGAACCGTGGCTGATTATCATCATGGTTTGTGTCGTGCTGTTTGCTTATTTCTTTCTGAATTTTACAAAGCATGGCAGATATATGTATGCGGTAGGAGGTAACCCTGAGGCAGCCGAGCTTTCGGGAATTCCTGTGGCAAGGTATAAGATTCTGGCCTATTTTCTGTCAGCAACCTTTGCTTCCATTGGCGGCATCTGCCTGGCAGCACGTGTGGGAACAGCACAGATCTCTGCCGGAGATGCATATTTAATGCCGTCTGTATGCGCAGCTTATATTGGCTTTTCCGTATTAGGGGCTGGTAAGGCCAATGCTTTTGGAACGTTTGCAGGGGCGGTTTTAGTAGGTATGCTGGAAAATGGACTTATTATGATGTCCGTTCCGTATTATGCAATGAACATAATTAAGGGCGCAGTTCTGGCAATTGCACTTGCCATGACCTATGCCAGCGGAAAAACAAAGAATGCAAACTAAGCAGAGAATTATAAAATGAACGGGGAAGGTGACAAAAATGTCTAAATACGACAGTTATTTTTTAATGAAGGCACCAGAAGTTCCAGATTACGTACGGGAAAAGCTTTCCTATTTTGACAAAGGAGCCGAGCTGGAATGTAAGGAAATTGGTGACGGAAACTTAAACTATGTATTTCGGGTAAAGGATGGAAAAAGCGGTAAATCAATAATTGTAAAACAGGCAGGCGAGGCTCTTCGAATTTCTGCTGATATGCATATTTCCACGGACAGAGGAAGAATAGAGGCTAAGATTCTGGGCATTCAGGAGATGTACGCGCCGGGACTGGTTCCTAAGGTTTATCTTTACGATGGTGTGATGTGCGCCATGATCATGGAAGATATGACCGGACATACCATGATGCGTACCGGCCTGATCAATCATGAAATTTACCCTCTGTTTGCAGATCATGTGACCACATTTATGGTAAATTCCCTTTTGCGAACCACGGATGTGGTAATGGGGCATAAGGAAAAAAAGGAACTGGTAAAGAGCTTTATCAATCCAGATTTATGTGAGATCAGCGAAGATCTGGTGTACAGCGAACCTTTTATTGACTATAACCACAGAAACAATGTATTCTCACCCAATCTGGATTTTGTAAGGGAAGAGCTCTACGAGGATCAGGCACTGCATTTGGAAGCTTCAAAACTGAAATTTGAATTTATGAATCATGCACAGTCGCTGATTCATGGAGATCTGCATACAGGATCTGTTTTTATTAATAAAGAGCACACATTCATTTTTGATCCGGAATTCGCATTTTTTGGACCAATGGGTTACGATATCGGCAATGTAATAGCAAATATATTCTTTGCATGGTGCAATGGAGATGCTGTCATTTCTGATGAAGAAAAGAAAGCAGAGTTCTGTACATGGTGCCTTCAGACCATTTCCGATGTGGTGGATCTTTTTATTGAAAAATATAATCAGGTATTTGATGAATATGCCACTGACCGTATGGCAAAAGTACCGGGATTTAAAGCGTGGTATCTGGAGCGGATCCTTTCTGATACAGCAGGCGTTGCCGGACTGGAATCAATCCGCCGGATTGTGGGCATGGCCAATGTAATTGATATTACAACCATTCCGGATGAAACAAAACGTACCAGAGCAGAGCGAATTGTGGTCACGCTGGCCAAAAAATATATTATGAACCGGGATACCTTCCGCTGTGGTGCAGACTATTTAACAGCGATTAAAGAGGCAGTAGGTAAGTACCAATCATAAAAGACGGGAAAGGCAAAAACATGAGTGAAGACAAAAAGAAATCCATTATGGATTATGACACAGTGGCACTTGATGAAGAAAACCATGCCCTGGTTATTATAGATCAGACACAGCTTCCGTATAACACGGAAATTCTTTCATTAACAAAACAGGAGGATATCTGGAGCGCCATTTATCTTCTTAAAGTAAGAGGGGCGCCTGCAATCGGAGTGGCGGCAGCAATTGGCATTTATCTGGCAGCAAGAGAGATTGAGGCTTCTGATTTTGAAGAGTTTTTACAGAAATTCAGGAAAGCAAAGGATTATCTTGATTCAGCCCGTCCGACGGCTGTGAATCTTTCCTGGGCTTTAAAACGAATGGAAGGAATTGTTTTAGACAATAAAAACAAGTCTGTTTCTGAGATCGTAGAGGAATTGCATAAAGAGGCTGTAAAAATAAGAGAAGAGGATATCTGGGTGTGTAAGACGATTGGAGAATATGGTCTTACCCTTGTAAAACCAGGAGATGGTCTGCTGACGCACTGCAATGCAGGGCAGCTTGCCACTGTAAAGTATGGTACTGCAACGGCACCCATGTATCTGGGACAGGAACGGGGATATCACTTCCGCATTTTCTCAGACGAAACCAGGCCGTTGCTCCAGGGAGCTAGACTGACATCCTTTGAGTTAAAGGAATCCGGACTTGATGTAACCGTTATCTGTGATAATATGTCCGCTTCTGTTATGCGTAAGGGATGGGTCAATGCAGTGTTTGTAGGGTGTGACAGAGTGGCGGCCAATGGAGATACTGCGAACAAAATCGGAACTTCCATGGTGGCACTGGCTGCGAAACGCTACGGCGTGCCCATGTATATCTGCGCACCGACCTCTACAATTGATTTAAATACACCGACTGGTAAGGAAATCCACATTGAAGAACGTCCTGCAGCGGAAGTGGTGGAGATGTGGTATGAAAAACCAATGGCTCCCGAAGGAGTGAAGGTTTTTAATCCTGCATTTGATGTGACGGATCATGATTTAATTGCAGGAATTGTGACGGAGTATGGAATCGCAAGAGAGCCATATAGTGAGTCGCTGAAAGAGATATTCAGAAGGAAGCAGGAAGCGTTAAAAGGTGAGTCACGGTAAAGAGGATGCCTTACTTTAAGGGACATCCTCCTGATAGACCGGGTTAGGCGTCGATGGCCTCATACAGGGTGACATTATATTTAGTCAGATACTCGGTCCACTGGCTGTCAAGATTTTTGTCGGTGATCAATCCGGTAATTGCATCAAAGCCAGATATGGTGATGAAAGAGGTTTTATTGAATTTGGAATGGTCCGCTACCAGATAGATATAATTGCTGCGTGTAAGCAGAGTCTGCCGTATGGCTGCAATTGATTCGTTGGAATCGGTGATTCCGTGTTCCATGGATATGCTTCTGCAGGACATAAAGGTTTTATCCAGATAGAAAGACTCCAAATTCCGGATTGCTGTATTGCCGACAAATGCCTTATCTCTTGGCGCATAGGAGCCTCCCAGGGTTATAAGACGTATATCTTCTTTATCCTGAAGCTCATTGATAATGAGAAGGGAATTGGTAACCACGGTCAGGCGCATTCCCTGAAGCTCGCGGGCAATCTGGAGAGCGGTTGTGGAGGCATCTAAAAAGATGGAATCGCCGTTATGTATCAATGAGAGGCATTTTTTAGCAATGGACTTCTTACTCTCCATATATGCGGTTTCCCTTATGGTAAGCTCTACATTGTTCTCCACCCCGTCCTGTATGAATGCACCTCCGTAAGTTCTGGTAAGGAAACCGTCGTCTTCCAGCTGCTTTAAATCTCGGCGTATCGTTTCCTCGGTTACGGAAAATATTTTAGATAATTCCGTTACTGTAACGCTTTTCTTTTCTAATATAATATCTTTGATTTTGGCTTTCCTTGTTACTGCTAACATAGGCATGTTCCTTTCTTTCTGCGAACAAATTTTTTGAAATGCAGTATGAAACCATAAGAATACAGTGACATATATGTATATTGTATATTTTTTTTGACTAAATGTAAAGAAAAAATGATCAAAATAAAAACAAAACAAAATAAAACACATAAAAACAAATATAAATTTGCTAAAATACAGCAAAAATTGACAAGTTCAGACAAGCCATGTATCCAGTCGTTTGAACTTTGGAGGGATCGTTATGATGACAGTTCAGGGCGTGAAATACATGTCTGATTTTGAAGCCAAAAAGGCAATTTTGGATATTGGCAAGCGTATGTATGACAAAGGCTTTGTGGCTTCCAATGATGGAAACATAAGCTGTAAGGTGGGACCGAATACGATCTGGACAACACCCACCGGCGTATCCAAGGGATTTATGAAACAGGAAATGCTTGTAAAGATGGATTTAAACGGCAGGGTACTTATGGGCAACTCAAAACCCTCATCAGAAGTAAAGATGCATTTAAGGGTCTATCAGGAAAATCCGGATGTACAGGCAGTTACACACGCCCATCCTCTGGTGGCAACCAGCTTTGCCATTGCAGGTATCAGTCTGGATGCGGCTGTTTTGACGGAAGCAGTATTGGGGCTTGGCTCCATTCCCATTGCAAAATATGCAACACCCGGTACGGAAGAAGTTCCTGATTCCATTGCACCGTTTGTAAATACCCACAATGGAGTACTCCTTGCAAATCATGGAGCATTAACCTGGGGGAAAGATATTTTTCAGGCATTTTACCGACTGGAGTCCATTGAATATTATGCAACCATATTGATGTATACAGGGAATATCATCGGCCGTCAGAACGTACTTTCCTGTGACCAGGTAAATAAACTGCTTGATATCCGGCAAAAACTGGGCATTACTGCAGGCGGAATTCCACCCTGTTCCTTACAGGAAACCAATATGAGAGATGTAATTACTTCTTCCGATATCCGGCCAGCCTGGCCAGCTTCGCCGATTCAGGCTCCACTTAATCCGCCGGTTCATGAATTAAAAGGTGTAACCCCGCTTGTGAAACCTGGGCAGTCTTCCCCTCTTAAAGAAGGGGGATGTTCTTGTGGAATTTCTTCTATACCAAAAGAAACGGTGGAAAAGAAAGAGACAGAGCATTTGAGCAAGGCAAAGGATGAAATTATTGCTGAGGTTGTCAGAAGAGTCATGGGGCAGTTTAACTAGGAGGAAAAAATGGAAATTGGGACAAGGGAGATTGAACTGATCGTAAGAGAAGTGCTTGCAGGGCTGGATAAGAAAAGTCCGACGCCTTCTGTGATTCCTTCCCCGAGCGACAACGGAGTATTTGACCGGGTGGAGGACGCAATTGAGGCGGCTTACAACGCTCAGCGGGATTGGATCAATCATTATAAGGTAGAAGACAGGAGAAGGATTATTGAGGCGATCCGATCCGTTGCAGGAAAACACGCCCAATCACTGGCAGCCATGGTGCAGGAAGAAACCGGTATGGGCCGCGTGGAAGATAAGCTTCAGAAGCATCTGGCAGTCATTGAAAGGACACCGGGAGTGGAATGCCTGACAACAGAGGCAATCTCGGGGGACAACGGCCTTATGATAGAAGAATACGCTCCGTTTGGAGTTATTGGAGCGATTACACCGTCTACAAACCCTACAGAGACCATTATTAACAATACGATCAGCATGATTGCCGGGGGCAATTCGGTTGTGTTTAATGTTCATCCAGGTGCCAGACGTTGCTGTGCTCATTGCCTGAAGCTGCTTCATCAGGCAATTGTGGAAAGCGGCGGGCCAGCAAATCTTATTACCATGCAAAGAGAACCCGACATGGAAGCGGTTAATATTATGACCTCTGATCCAAGAGTCCGTCTGATGGTTGGAACCGGAGGAATGGGGATGGTGAATGCGCTGTTACGGTCTGGCAAGAAGACGATTGGAGCGGGTGCAGGCAATCCGCCTGTTATCGTAGATGATACCGCAGATATAAAGCTGGCAGCCAGGGAGATTTACCGGGGCGCCTCTTTTGATAATAATATTTTATGCCTGGCAGAGAAAGAAGTCTTTGTCATGGAGCAGGCTGCCGAGGAACTTATTTTCCAGCTGCAGCAGGAAGGGGCATTTTTGCTTCAAAAAGATCAGCTGCAGGAGATTTTAAAACTTGCCATGATTGAGAAGGACGGCACTTATGAAGTAAATAAAAAATGGGTTGGAAAGGATGCAGCTTTGTTCCTTCATGCAATTGGAATACACTGTGATAAGAATGTACGTCTTCTGATTTGTGAGACAGACCGGAATCACCCCTTTGTCATGGTAGAGCAGCTGATGCCGGTTCTTCCCATTGTCCGTTTAAACACCTTTGAGGAATGTATGGAAAGCGCAAAAGCGGCAGAATCAGGAAACCGCCATACTGCATCCATGTTTTCCAGGAATGTGGAGAACATGACCAGATTTGCAAAGGAGATCGAAACCACGATCTTTACAAAGAACGGAGCTACGCTAAGAGGTGTGGGTATCGGGGGAGAAGGACATACCACAATGACAATCGCAGGTCCTACGGGTGAAGGTCTCACCTGTGCGAAAAGCTTTACCAGAAGACGCAGATGTATGCTGGCAGAAGGCGGCTTAAGGATCATTTAAGGAGGTACATATGGCAATTGGCTTTTTGGAGTGTGCAGGATATGGAGCGGTTTTGTATGCCATGGATAAAGCGTGCAAGGCTGCAGACGTGAAAATCATTGGCATCGATACCATAAATCCCAAGGATGCAGCAGCATTTATCCCTCTTACTGCCCAGGTGAAATTTGAGGGTGGGGTGGATGATGTAAAGGAAGCCTGTGAAGCAGCAAGGCGGGCAGCGCTTGAACTTAACAGCCCGGAACAAGTCCTGGTCCGGATGATCGAAAGGCCGTACGAAGGAACAAAAGAACTGGCCCGCATAACAAAGGTAACATTCACGGAAGAAAATATAAATAATTAGAGGAGGTAGAATGGTATGGCATCCACATCAATCGGTTTAGTTGAAACAAGGGGATTAATTGCCTCCATAGAAGCAGCAGATGCAATGTTGAAGGCGGCAGACGTGGAACTGGTGGGAACGGAAAAGATCGGTTCCGGGCTGGTGACCGTTATTGTAACCGGAGAAGTCGGAGCAGTTAAGGCGGCTACCGAAGCAGGGGAAGCGGCGGCTTCCAGAATCGGAGAGCTGGTAGCTGTCCATGTGATTCCCAGACCACATCAGGATATAGACAAAATTCTGCCAAAAGCAAAATAGTGATAATAGTTCCGGCAGAAAAGGTGGGTTATCATGAAAAGAAACGGAAACGCCATAGGAGTACTGGAAATAAATTATTACGCCAATACAGTTTTTGTGGTTGATCAGGCGCTGAAAGCGGCGCAGGTGGAACTTGTAAGCTGTCATAAGACACTGGGCGGCAGGATGTGCCATACTGTGCTGGCAGGCGAGACATCAGCAGTTTATGCGGCAATGGAAGCGGCCAGAGATTCCGGTCGGATCGTGGGCGAGAGCAACATAAAAGTATGTGTCTCCATTAATAACCCGCATCATGAGGTGTGGAAACTGCTAAATATGATAGACAGACATGAGGAAGAATCAAAAACTGAGACAGGTAAGGAACATGAAAATGAAGATAAAACAGGAGGAGAAGGAAATGGCAGAGATATCGGTTAAGAAGGGTATGCTGGCACTGGGAATGGTTGAAACAAGAGGTCTGACCGCATCCATTGAAGCGGCAGATGCCATGTTAAAAGCAGCAGATGTTGAAATGGTGGGAACAGAAAAGATTGGCTCAGGTCTGGTAACCGTTATGGTACAGGGAGATGTGGGAGCGGTCAAAGCAGCGGTAGAAGCAGGCGAAGAGGCTGCTTCCAGAGTGGGAGAACTGGTGGCTGTTCATGTAATTCCAAGACCCCATAATTCCATAGCAGGAATTATCCCGCTGATTAAATAAGGAATCAGTGTCTGATGGATAACAGGGAAGAACTGATACAGAAAATAACAGAAATGGTTCTGGAACACTGGAACCGGTTAAGTACTGATCCCTATCAGGTTCCGGTTGGCATATCGGCAAGACATGTACATTTATCAAGAGATCACGTGGAAACACTGTTTGGAGCAGGATATCAGCTGACACCAGAAAAATTATTAAGCCAGCCTGGACAGTTTGCATGCAAAGAACAGGTTGAGGTCTGCGGTCCCAAAGGGTTCATTAAGAAAGTCCGGATTCTGGGTCCCGAAAGGAAACAAAGTCAGGTTGAGATGGCGTTGAGTGACTGCAGAATCCTGGGCATTAAGCCTCCTGTCAGGACTTCCGGAGATTTAAAGGAAACTCCGGGAATCCTGCTTAAGGGCCCTGTGGGAGAAGTCTCTTTAAAAGAGGGTGTTATCATTGCCGACCGTCACATCCATATGACCCCGGAAGAGGCCAGCTGGTTTGGCGTATCAGATGGGGATCGGGTGAATGTGCTGGTTCCCGGAGAAAAAGCAGGAGTGCTTGGACGGGTTCTTGTCCGGATTACCAGTGAGAGCCGTCTTGATTTACATGTAGATACAGATGATGCCAATGCATTTTTGCTCAGACAGGGGCAGTGGGTCACCATTAGAAAGGATGATGCCAGATGATATTAGGAACAATTATGGGGACTGTGGTTTCCACAAGAAAGTGCAGAAATCTGGTGGGGTTTAAGCTCCTTTTAGTGGAACCGTATTACGGAGAAAAAAAGAATATATTTGTGGCGGCTGATACCATGGGAGCCGGAATCGGGGAACTGGTGCTGGTAACCACGGACAATACGACCCAGTTTGCCCTTGACCGATCAGCACCAGTTGATGCTTTTGTTGTGGGTATTGTAGATGCACCTCCTCAATTGGGGAAATAAACAGAGGGAGGGAGTTAATATGGAGCAGGAGATATTAAAGGTTCTAGCAGTTGCAGATCCGGCAGTAAATGGTTATCTGGATAAGAAATTGGGGATTCTGGACGGATATAAGGAAAACGTGGAATTTCAAATTGTACCGTGGTCAGAGTATTATGACAAAATGATGGAATCCCTTACCGGAAGCGGTGATTATGACATTATTATGGTAGCGGGTCATTTATGGCTGTCTGATTTTGTAAAAAAGGGCTATCTGGCAGAACTTGAGCTGGAAGAGGAGGATATCCTTCCTGCCATTGTCAGGGAAATGAGCTATCAGGACAAGGCATACTTATCACCTTCTTTCTGTGACGGTCATATGATTGTGTACCGTAAGAGTCTGATTAATAAGGTGCTTGGAAAGGAACTGGAACCTGTCATCACGCCACAGGAATACCTGGATACGGCAAAAGCTTTAGCGGCAGTATATGGGAGAAAGGCCGTGGCAATGAAGGCAGATTCCTCAGAAATATTTACCGATGCACTTCCTTTTCTTCGCATGTATGGAGGAGATGCTTATGATTCAGAAGGAAATCCAATCTGTGGAGATGAAAAGGCCATAAGAGGGCTTCAGTCTTACTGTGAATGTAAGTCATATGCACTGGCAGGTACGGAACACTTTGCAAATGAAGAAATTGCTGATGCAATCCGAAAGAAAAAGGCTGTCATGGCAGTAACTTGGAGCGGGCAGCTTGGAGCTGTATGGGAGAATGGATGTCTGGAGCCGGAGGATTTAGGCTTCAGTACATTTTCAACGGCTTGGAATGTGACGTGGTCCTTTGCCATCTGCTCAGAAAGCAGGAAACGGGAAGCTGCCAGCGATTTTTTAAGATATCTTCGTTCTTCTGTAATTGACTGTAAAACAGGAAGGCTAAGCGGTGCTCCTGTAAGAGAATCAAGCTATCAGAAAGGTAACGCTCCATGGTTTCCGGTGCAGAAAATGATGATTGAGTCTGCAGGACCTCTCCCTCATATAAACCGGTCAGGGGATAAAAATGCAATCCTTTATCAAAAAATCTACCAGGCTTTTACAGGAGAATTATCAGCCAGGGAAGCAATGGAATCAGCAGAGCGGGAAATAGCTGATATAACCTGATGGGGGACAATTTATGAAGATTATTATAATTGGAGGAGTAGCGGCAGGCATGAGTGCCGCATCCAAGATACGCAGGATGAATTCTGATATTCAGATAACCGTATACGAAAAGGGCGGATTCCTTTCCTATGGTGCGTGCGGGCTGCCTTATTATGTGGGAGACTTTAACGAGGATTACAGAAAAATGATTGCCCGCAGCCGCAAGGCCTTTGACAAGATGGGGATAGAAACGTTTTTAAGGCATGAGGTGATAAGAGTTGATGCTGGGAAAAAACAGATTATGGTAAGGGATCTGGAATCCGGCAGAGAGTTTGAGGACGCTTATGATAAGCTGATGATTGCCGTGGGGGCAGAGGCAGTAATTCCTCCTTTTCCCGGCAGAGAGCTGATGGGAGTCCATGCATTAAAGAATATGGAAGACGGCATCTTTTTAAAGGAATATTCCAAAATGGAAAAGATCCGGAATGTAGTTATCGTAGGAGGGGGCTACATTGGTGTAGAATGCGCCGAGGCTTTTTTACATATAGGTAAAAACGTACGCATGATAGAAACGGCCTCCAGAATTCTGGCGTCGTTTGATGAAGAAATGACTGTGCTCGCCCAGGAGGAACTGTTAAAGCAGGGGATAAAGCTTCATGTCAATGAAAAGGTGGAGGCGTTTGAAGGCGACGGATTGTATATCAATCGCGTGATTACGAATAAAGGAAGCTATGATGCAGATTTAGTGATTGTGGCAGCTGGCATAAGACCCAGTACAGAATTTCTAAAGGATACCGGAATAGAAAGAGGAAAAAACGGAGCAATAATCGTAGACAGGGAAATGAGAACATCCATACCTGATATTTATGCAGCAGGTGACTGTATTCTGGTCTATCATGAAGTTCTAAATGAAAACAGCTATCTGGCTCTTGGAACGGTTGCAAATAAATGCGGAAGAATCGCCGGAACAAATCTGGCAGGAGGCAGTGAAGTATTCCAGGGAGCACTGGGCTCTGCGGCTGTTAAAGTATGCGGGCTGGAACTGGGACGGACCGGCATGAGCGAAGCCGATGCGAAACGCCTCTCTGTGGATTATAATACGCTGCTTGTTACCGTGAATGATCATCCGGCTTACTATCCTGATCCTACGCCTATTACAATTAAGCTGATCTATGAAAAGGGAACCAAACGTATTCTTGGTGCCCAGACCTGCGGAGAAAAAGGGGCAGTTCTCCGGGCGGATGTATTTGCCGTGGCCATTCACTGCAAGATGACAACGAAAGAATTGGGAATGACGGACCTTATTTATGCGCCTCCGTTTGCAGGCGTCTGGGATGCCATACAGATTGCATGTAATGCGGCTAAGTAGGGGAACAGGCTGGAAAGGGGAGTTCATGAGCAAAATAATATCAATGCAGGAAGCGGCAGCCCTGGTCAGTGACGGGTCAGTTCTGGGAATTGGCGGGAATGTGCTTCACCGCGCGCCTATGGCTTTTATCAGAGAACTGGTACGTCAGAGAAAGCGTAATTTAAAACTGGTGAAAACTGCGGGCGCAATGGATGTGGATATGCTGTGCCTGGGAGAATGCGTAACCAGCGTAGATGCCGGGTTTATCAGCTATGAAAGTGAGTTTTCACTGGCAATGCATTACAGAAAGGCAGTGGAAAGCGGGCGGGTAAAAGGAAATGAGCATGCCTGCTATACCGTTATTTCTGCACTTCGGGCAGCCAGCTATGGAATTGGTTTTATGCCGGTAAAAGGTCTGACAGTCAGCGATTTAATTGAAGAAAATGATTATTTTACCAGGATACAGGATCCGTTTACCAATGAAATGGTTACGGTAGTGAAAGCAATTCGTCCGGATGTGGCAGTGATTCATGTTCAGGAAGCAGATGAAGACGGTAATGCAAGAATTGCAGGTCCGCAGTTTGAAGATGTCCTGCTTTCCAGAGCTGCAAAAAGTGTGATTCTTACAGCAGAACATATCGTTCCTGGTTCTTTATTTTCCAGCGGTACAAAAAAAGCGGACATTCCTCATTTTCTGGTTGGTGGAGTGGTTCATGCAGCAAAAGGTGCTGCCCCCTGTTCCTGCGCGGGGAGCTATGATATTGATGCAAAAGGTATTGGTATATTTAAAGAGATTAAGGACCAGGAGGGTCTGGCCGTTTATCTTTCAGCATATGAAAAGGCGGACCGCAGAGGCTGGGGAGGTAAAAATGATGGAAAGAGATAACCGGATCTGTGATATTATGGTGTGCGCAATGGCACGCATGATTCAGGATGGAGATAAAGTATTTCACGGAGTGTCTTCCCATATGCCAATGATTGCGGTGCTCCTTGCTAAGGAACTCCATGCTCCCCATGCTGTGCATTTAAACATACCGGGAGGAGTCGATCCGTCCCCCAGAAAGCTTAAAAAATATACCAGTGCAGGCAGTGAGCTGTTAGATGGTGCAAAATCCTGCTTTCCTCTTATGGAGGTATTTGACTTATCAATGAGAGGAGGGCTTGATATGGCATTTTTAAGCGGTGTCCAGTTTGATATGAGAGGCAATGTGAATGCGTCAGTCATTGGTAATTATCAGAAACCAAAAGTCAGGCTTCCGGGAGGTGCAGGAAGTGCAGTCCTGATACCGACTGCAAAGCGGGCTGTTATCTGGAGAACAAAGCATGATAAACGGACCTTTGTAAACCAGGTGGATTTCATTACAACAAAAGGAAATGTAGACCGGATTGTAACTCCTCTTTGCATCTTTAAAATGGAAAATGGAGAACTGGTTCTGGATACCATACACGAAACTTCATCTCTTAAGGAAGTACAGGATAACACCGGATTTCCTGTTAAATACTCACGAATCGCAATCACCCCGTCTCCAACTAAAAATGAGCTTTCTGTATTAAAACGGATCGACCCGGGTGATTTCAGAAATATAGAATTTTAGGGAGAATTTACTATGGGGCTTTTAAGAGTGAATGCAGTTGCAACCAGTTTTTTTGGAAGGGGATCCATTGGAATGCTGCCTGCGGAACTTAAAAAAAGAGGTTTGAAACGGGGACTCATTGTAACAGATCAGTTTCTGTTTAAGAGCGGAGCTGCGGATAAAGTGGGGCTATTTTTACTGGAAGCAGGAATCGAGTATGCGGTCTATTATCTGGTGCAGCCCAATCCTGCAGTGGCAGTAATTAATGAATGTCTGGAAGCAGCAAAAGCTTTAAACGTTGATTTTCTGACTGCGGTTGGCGGCGGATCCGCCATTGACACAGCCAAGGCAGTCAGCATTGTACTGGAAAACGGCGGGCGGATTGAAGATTACGAGGGAATAAATCAATCTGACAGACCTGGAATACCTGTTGTGGCAGTAAATACAACGGCCGGAACAGGTTCAGAAGTCACATCATTCTATATTGTAACCAATCCGGACAAGCACACAAAAATGTGTATGGTGGACACCAATTGTATGGTGAGTATCGCTGTCAATGATATTGACTTTATGATGAGCATGCCCAAAAATCTGACAGCATCTACTGGAATGGATGCAATGACACATGCAATTGAGGCGGCAGTTTCAAAACGGTGTACACCTTTTACAGATAAAGATGCCCTTTGGGCAATCGGGGTTATCAGCCGCTATCTTTCCCAAGCCGTAAAAGACGGAGGAAATGAAACTGCCAGAGAAATGATGGCTTATGCAGAATACAGCGCGGGAATGGCGTTTTCCAACGCGGGGCTTGGGATGGTTCATGCCATGGCACATTCTCTGGGGGGGCGGTTCAACCTTCCCCATGGTGTCTGCAATGCCATTCTATTACCCTATGTAATGGAATTCAATGGAAGTAATAAAAACATTGCTGAGCGTTATAAGAAAGTGGCACAAAGCCTGGGCATAGAGGGAGCAGAGACCATGTCAGGGGAACAGGCTGTAAAGGAGGCGGTTTTCTGGATCAGAAAACTGTCAAAAGCAATCGGACTGGAAGAATGCTTAAGTGAGCTTTCTGTGGATCCCGGTGCTTTTGGCGAGCTGGCTGACTTTGCAATGGCTGACGCCTGTATGGACGACAATCCGTTTCAACCATCAAAGGAAGAAATTATTGGGGTATATGTAAACGCTTATTATGGGATTTCATCAAAATAGGAGAGGGCGAAAGAATGAAAAAGTTAATGAATGATCCGGAAAATTATGTAAATGAAATGCTGGAAGGAATCTATCTGACACACCCAGATCAACTTACCTTTACAGGAAATGATCTTCGTTGTCTGGTAACGACCCAAAAGACAGCAGGGAAGGTTGGAATTGCCACAGGAGGCGGATCCGGACATCTTCCTTTGTTTCTAGGCTATGTTGGAGATGGGATGTTAGATGGCTGCTGCGTAGGAGATGTGTTTCAGTCGCCAGGCGCCAATCAGATGCTGGAAGTGACAAAGCGGATAGACGCAGGGGCTGGAGTCCTTTATATTTACGGAAATTATAACGGGGATATTTTTAATTTTGATATGGCTGCTGAGATGGCGGACATGGAAGAAGGAATTCGCGTGGAACAGGTGGTTGCCGGAGAAGATGTTGCCTCTCCGCCAGCAAAAGATGGAGGGAAGAATACCAGAAGAGGAGTTGCAGGAATCTTCTTCGTGTATAAATGCGCGGGTGCAGCAGCGGCCTTAAGAAAAGATCTTTCGGAAGTAAAGCGGATTGCAGAAAAGGCAGCTTCAAATGTAAGAACTATGGGAGTTGCGCTGACACCCTGTACGGTACCAAGAGTGGGTCATCCTGGATTTGAGATTGCTGAGGACGAGATGGAATTAGGTATGGGGATCCATGGAGAGCCAGGAATCCGCCGGGGAAAAATGGAATCTGCAGATCAGATTGCAGAGGAAATGGTTGATAAAATCTTAAGCGATATTTCTTATGAACCAGGGGATGAAACGGCAGTTCTTGTAAATGGTCTGGGGGCAACACCACTGGATGAGCAGTACATTGTAGCAAGAAAGGTTCATCAGATACTAAAAGAAAAGAATATCCGGGTTCATCGCTGCTATGTGGGAGAATATGTTACTTCAATTGAAATGGCGGGTTTATCCATCTCTCTTTTAAAACTGGATGAAGAGCTGAAAGGTTATCTGGATGCCCCGGCAGATACGCCGTTTTTTAAGCAGAAATGAATGGAGAATAATATGAATCAGCAGGAACTGATTGCCATGCTGGGCAGGATCAGCAAAATAATGGAAATAAACCGGGATTATCTCATAGAACTTGACAGTGTAGTGGGAGACAGTGATTTAGGCTTAACCATGTCTGACGGGTTCCGTTCTGCCTATGATTCGGTATCTGATGGAATGGAGCCGGATCTTGGAAAACTGCTTTACAAGGCAGGTAAAACCATGGGCAATAAGGTTCCCTCAACCATGGGGACATTAATGGCTGCGGGTCTTATGCGTGCAGGAAAAGTTTTAAAGGGAAAAACGGAACTTACGGATCAGGATGTTGTTTCTCTGTTTCAGGCATATCAGGACGGAGTTGCTGATCTTGGTAAGGCAAAACCAGGAGAGAAAACTTTTCTGGATGGATTTCTGCCTGGAATAGACGCGCTGGCAGCTGGCTTAAATGCTGGTATTTCTCTTGAGATGGCCTTCCAGGAGGCAGCCGATGCCGCGTGGGCAGGATTTGAAAATACCACGACTATGGTTGCGGTTCATGGCAGGGCGGCAACAAGAGGGGAAGCTTCCCGGGTATTAAAGGATCCGGGGGCCGCCGTGGGTGCTCTGATTATGAAGGCAGCTGCCAATAGATAAATCTGGGAAGGAACTTTTCTCTAACCTGTACAAAGATATATATTTATGATATACTAACTCCAGTTAGTTGAGACTTACTAAAGACGGGAGGTACTCATATCATGAGTAAATACAAGAGAAAAAGTATACTGGCAGCTGCAGCGTTATCTGCTTTACTGCTTACTGCCTGCGGAGCAGCAAATAAAGGAGCAGCTCCCGAAGCTGGTTCAAAGGTTACCGAACAAGCCGAAGAGACGACTGCAGGCAAAGACACTAGAGTCATTAAGATGGAATATGGAGATGTAGAAATACCGGCCAATCCAAAGCGGGTGGTAGTTGCATTCTTCCAGGGGGATTTACTTGCACTTGGGATTCACCCGGTAGGCACCTCCTTTAACGACGACGCTGTATTTGAACAAGAGCTGGGAGACATTACTGTTGTGGATGCTTTTGAGTTAAATCCGGAAGCTATTATGGAGCTGGATCCTGATCTTATTATCTGGAACAACACAGATGATTATGAGAGCCTGGCAAAGATTGCACCAACTCTGGCAAGAAATTATTACGATATGGAAGTAAAGGACAGGCTTGCATTTTTCGGAGAGGTATTTGGAGTACCGGAAAAGGCAGAGAAGATTATGTCAGACTTTGAGAAAAAGGCAGAAGAATCTAAGAAACAGCTTTCTGAAAAGGGACTGGCGGATAAGAATGTTATACTTCTGGAAAACCAGACAAAGGGAATATTAAGGGCCTTTGGCGATAATTATGGACGAGGCGGCGAGATCATTTATCAATACTTAGGTTTAAAAGCACCGGAGAGAATCCAGAAAGAGGTTATGGATCAAGAGGGGGTGAATTTCATAGATATTTCCTATGAGACCCTTAAGGATTATGTAGGAGATTACATATTTTCTGATGAGAGGATAGCTGAGCTGAACGGTGTGGAGGTGTGGGAGAGCCTTCCGGCAGTCAGGGAAGGTCGACTGGTGCAAAACTCCAGCGGAATGTTCTGGTTCAGCGATATTACGTCCATGAACGCACAAATGGATTTTATTATGGATTCTTTACTGAAGACAGTGGAAGGGAAGTCCCGTTAAAGTAAAGGGTGAAGGCACTCAAATCCTCAGGGCAGATATGTTGCTCTGAGGATTTTTTGCTGAGATTTTTTATAAAAGGTCTTTACTAAATATAATTTATCTGATAGGATGAAATTGTTAAAATCTAAATTCATTTCTATGATTATATTATTTTTCTAAATTTTTAGTATTTAAATTAATTTCCCTTTAAACGTATTATTTGCTTTTTATCTTATTGTAATGATCATTATTCTAAATGACTATTTTTCTATTTTTTTTGTGTATTCTATTTCAATTTCCCCATGTTGTTGTGTGCATTTACAAAAAATCAATAATTCTTTTTGAGAGGAGGTACCAGGTCAATCAACGAAATGAATGAGATGATTTGAACAGGAACTATTAATATAAGAGAAACAACTAAATAACAAAAGTATCTCCTCTGCCAAATTCGGACAGGGGAAGAATGGAGGAAAAAATGAATCGGGTATTTTTAATGGGAAGGCTGACAAGAGATCCGGAAGTGAGATATTCACAAGGAGAACGTACAATGGCAATTGCCAGATATACACTTGCTGTTGACCGCCGAGGACGCAGGAACCAGGACAGCACTGAGCCAACGGCTGATTTCATTAACTGCGTATCATTCGATAAGACAGGAGAATTTGCAGAAAAATATTTCCGCCAGGGAATGCGGGTGCTGGTGTCCGGAAGGATACAGACCGGAAGCTATATAAACAAAGATGGCATAAAGGTTTACACATTTGAAGTAATTGTGGATGAGCAGGAGTTTGCTGACAGTAAGAACTTTACATCAGGAGAAAGTCAGGTACCAAGGCCCGAGCCTTCCGGTGCAATGGGAGATGGATTTATGAATATTCCTGATGGAATTGATGATCCGGATTTGCCGTTTAACTAAATTGGCTATGACAGCTAAACATTTTATAATCAACACCGTATTTTTAATCTTCCTGTCCTTAATAACTGGTCCTGTTCTGTCATACGGGGCAGAAAAATCCATTGAAATAAGAAAAGATATCAGGTCGGGCGATGTTTTAACAGTTGATTCCCCAGCGTTTGTGGGCAGTGCCAAAGAATATGCACCTTTGGAAACTGTAATGAAAGAGGGAAAAAAATATCATTTAACCAACAGTGAGATTTTAGATATTTTTACAGAAGAAAAAACTGAATATTCGGAATCCTCGATTTTATATGAAGGAGTGGAGTATATTGACCGTATGCCGGAAACGGCATGGGTTCAGGTAGTAAATGAAGATTTGAAGCTGAAACAGACCGTAGAACTGCCTGTAGTTTCTCAGGTGGAAGAATGTTTCTACTGGGACTACGATTTTACATTTCCCATAGAGGTTTCCGGTTATCAGGAAGATACCTATTTACTGGGGAATAGAGAAATCCCCAACGGTGTACCGCTAACAGACTATGCAGAAGAATTTTTGAAGTATTTAAATCTCCCTGGGGACTATTATCAAATAACGGGTATTGTCTGGACTGGAGAACCGGTAGAGCGAAATGGGAATATGGTCCGTAACGCTCAGGCGCAAGGGAGGAAGCTGGTTAAAAATATCAGAGCTGTATATGGTGGGGAGGTCACAGTTCCGCCTGTGCAGGCCCAGATTTACCGAGGGATTTATGAGGAGGACAGGACCGAAGACCAGACAGATCCGCTAATTGATAAAAACAGTGAGACTGCCGCTTATGAACGCCAGGCATGGGATGGATACCAAAAGATAGTAAGATATATGATTACAATAACCATTACAATGACAGTATTACTATTGCTGCTGATCGTCATACTGATTCTGCATAAGAAGAAAAAAAAGGCGGAATCTGAATCTGAGCCTGACTCGCAATTGGATTAAAAAGAAGCCTGTCTATGTGGATTAAATATCAATGGCTGACATATATTGAAACAAGCAATTACATAAATGAGGTGAATTCGTACTGCATGAGAGTGGAAAATATTTATCCCGTCTATAAAACCATTCAGGACCGGGAGAATCATGTGCAGAAGGTATATGAAGAGCTTCAATTAGTTTTTTTTCATAAATCACAATCCGAAAAAAATGGTTCTCTTTTAGTAAAAGAGCAAATGGTTCATATAAAGAAGGGAAAGTAATAAAGCCATATGGATGCGATTTATGCCAGACAGTCAATTGATAAAAAAGACAGCCTCTCCATTGAGACCCAATTAAGTTTTGCCAGAAGTATGGCAATTGGTGAACCCAGATTATACATAGACAGAGGGATATCAGGGAAAGACGTGGTACACAGACCGGAATTTCTTAAATTGTTAAATGATATAAAGACGGGTACGATTAACCGGATTCTTGTTTACAAACTTGACCGGTTTACCAGGTCGCTTCTGGATTTTACCAATACCTGGGAATACATGAGCAAATATAAGGTTGAGTTTATTTCTGTTACGGAAAATTTTGATACCTCCACTCCCATAGGAAAAGCAATGATATTTATTATGGCTGTGTTTGCCCAGATGGAGCGTGAGCAGATATCAAGAAGAGTCTATGATAATTATTATGACAGGATTGAACTGGGGCGATGGCCAGGAGGTCCCGCCCCCTATGGTTACAGCAATACAACAGTCACTCAGGGAGATAAAAAGGTGTCTTCATTAAAATTAGAGGATAACATAAAGATCCTGGAAGAGATTATGAAGGTTTACGCTTATCCCACCACCAGTCTGGGGGATATCAGACGAATGATGGCAACCAGACAATTACCTGGACCAAACAGCCAGAAATGGTCAGCCTGCTCCATCGGGCGGGTACTTCGAAATCCAGCCAGTGTGAAATGTGATCATGCCGTTTACACATACTTTAAAAAACTGGGAGTAAACATGATTAATTCCCTTTCTGACTTTAATGGGGAGCACGGTGGTATGCTGGTAGGAAAAAAAGGAGCGGTGACAAAAGATGCTTTGGATTCCAGGGAGGCCACCTTTGCCATTGGGAACTGGCCTGGATATATTAATTCTGAGCTATGGCTTCGCTGCCAGAGAAAACTGGATACCAATGAGAAGGTAGCTTCCAATGACGGGCCCCGCAACAGCTGGCTGACGGGACTGTTAAAATGTGCAGACTGCGGCAGAGCAATTATGGTTCGTAAATACAAGCGTAAATCAGATGGGGAAACAGTCCGTACCATAAGGTGCCGCGGAAAGGATTTTCTGGATTGTGATTTAAAACCTCAGATGAGAATTGAACAGATTGAGGGTTCTGTACAATCGGAACTGCAGAAACTTCTTGACAGATGCAAACCTGCTCCCATCGAGACCAACAATGGAACCAATGAACTGGAACTGGAACTGATCCGGATTGAGGAAGCAGTTGGAAATTTAATGCAGGTTTTGAAGACAAAAACAGTCAGCCCACTGACAGTGGATTACGTTAATAAAGAACTGGAAGAACTTTCGGAGAAAAAGAAAAAACTGTTGGAAGAGAAAGAACGGTTAGCCTATGAATCCGTATATCCGGAAAAGATTATATTTTCTCAGTTAAGTAAAGAAGACAAACGGGCTGTAGCTTTTTCTTATCTGGAAACAGTGGTGGTCAGGGAAGATTATATCAGTCTTAAATGGAAAGTGTGATCGCTTATGGGATGATTGCGTGCAGGCGTGCAGAACGGAAATAAATTTAAAGTTAAGTTAAAAAAGGTTTTGTTCGCAATTTTATGAACAAAGCCTTTTTTATTGCAGATAAATTAAAAAACTATGAGATAAATCAATTATATATTTTTAAAAAATATGATATTATAGTGTAAAAGATTGAAAACGGGAGGTACTATGGAAAATCATATAAAAATAATCGAAGCCATAAAAGAATACTGTCTCAGTCATCTTGGTGCCTATGAAGCCAGGCCATTTGGAGAATATCCAATCTGTTACAAGGTCATGGGGAAAATATTCGCCCAGCTTAACCCCCAGGAGAATTTTTATAAAATCACCTTAAAATGTGAACCGGAAAAAGCATATCTCTATCGTCAGCTCTACCCGGGGGTAATAGTAAGAGGATACCATTGCCCTCCCGTTCAACAGCCCCATTGGAATACCATTGATTTAGATGCATTTTCAGATCAGGAGTTTCTGTTTCAGATGATTGATGAGGCATATGATTCTTTAATAAGTAAGTTCAGTAAAAAGGCGAAAGATAAACTTAGCAATCTGTCAAAGATTGAATTTAAGGATACAGATGGAGAAGATCCTGATTTTGTGATGCTATGCACAAAGCTGGACCAGGCGCTTGATGAAATAGTGGGAAAACAATATCAAAGAAGTAAGTATCACCAGTTCAATCAGAGAGACAGCATACATGATGTAATTGTGGCATACAACAATGGTGAACCAGTTGCATGCGGAGCATATAAACGGTTTGATGAAAATCATGTGGAGATAAAGCGGGTCTATGTGGATCCGTCACAACGTCATATGGGGATGGGAGCGGAAGTAATCCGAAGATTAGAGGCAAAGGCTAGAATTAACGGTTACAAATGGTGCGTTCTGGAAACAGGGCGGCTGTTGGAAGCGGCTCATATGATGTATAAAAAAGCAGGTTATCAGATTATTCCAAATTATGGTCAGTATGCCGGTATGGAGGACTCCATTTGCATGGAGCATAAGATTTGATGGGTGAACAAATAATGGAAAAATATAAACTTGGATTAAAGAAAAAATCGTTTTCTCTGTCTTATAATGGTGGAGAAATATGGTGTGAGCACTTGGATTCCCTTTGTGATCAGACAGAATTATTGAAACAGAAATTCATGGAGGATTTATTACAAATTCAAAAGCCGTCTTCCAGTTCATTTATAGCCGTGGTTGTGAATGAATCAGATATTGATGGTGAAATTCTGGATCAGATAATAAATGAATTTTCCAGTTTAAAGCGGCAGCTGCGTAAGGTTGTGTTTATAGGTCTGACGATGAAATTGAAACGATATGTAAAAAAAAGAAGTGCAGATACTAATTTTCTAATGGTTTGTATGGATGATCTGGAGAAAGCAAAAGAGTGGCTGGTCGGGAAATCTTGAAGGAGTATTATGAATAATAAAGAAGTCATGGAAATCGCTATGCAGCAATCTGCGATAGATAGTAATTGCTGTATAGAGGATTTTAAGAGTAATGAAAATAAGGTTGTACGTTCTGTAAAGAATCCCAGGGCCAGAAAATATTTAAAGCTCCCTTTTTTCTGTGATTTAACTTCTTATGGAAACAACATAGTTGCGTCTTCTTCCGAAGAGTTAATAAAGGAAGTGGAGTGGTACATAACAAAATATCAGGTTGAGCACTGTTTTGAAACACCGAATCTACATAGATTAATGGAAAGATTAAAGCCTTATCATCTGAATGTCTGTTTTATGGCAGAGTATTTTTTACCCGATATGGAAGTATTAAAACCGTTACCCTGTCAATATGATACTAAGGTTATGGAACCTGGGCATTTTGCAGAATACTATCTGCCGGAATGGAGCAATGCTTTATGCGAAAAGCGGAAAGAACTTGATAGTCTGGCTGTAGGAGCATTTGATAACGGGAAACTGATCGGACTTGCGGGAGCATCTGCCGATTGTGATACCATGTGGCAGATCGGTATAGATGTAATGCCGGAATATAGAAGACAGGGAATTGCTTCCAGTCTTACAAGCAGACTTGCTTTAGAAATATTGGGAAAAGGAATTGTTCCATTTTATTGCTGCGCATGGTCAAACCTGAAATCTGCCCGAAACGCCATAAAAAGTGGGTTTCGGCCGGCATGGGTACAGATCACGGCAAGAGAGGACAGTTATATTGCTGAAATGAATGAATAGGAAATTAATAAAAACAGATATATAGAGAGGTAACGTATGGTTATAAATATGGAGTTTTTAAAGGGTGAAGATATTTACCTTAAGCTGGACAAAAAGACGGCTGGTAATATCCGTAAGCAATGGCTTCCGGCCTATCATTTTACAATCTGTGATATGCATGGAGATGAGGTAGGCGGTTGCGATTTACGAATTGGATATAACAAAAATGCATATTATGGCGGCAATATCGGGTATCATATAGATGAGAAATACAGGGGTCACCATTATGCGGGGAAAGCCTGTTTGTTACTGTTTCAGTTAGCGAAAAAACATAAGATGGATTATCTTATTATCACCTGCAATCCCGATAACCATGCTTCAAGGAAAACCTGTGAATACGCTGGTGGAACATTAGAAGAGATTGTGGAGATACCAGAGGATAATGATATGAGAAAAATCGGAGAAACGGAAAAATGTATCTATCGATTTAGTTTGCTAAATTATTAAGATTAGTGAGGTGATTTACAATGAAAAATGAATTACACATCTTTTTCGATTATATCTGTCCGTATTGCCTGAGAGCGCATAACTATCTAAAGGAACTTATGCCGGAGTACCCGGATCAGACCATAGTCTGGCATCCTTGTGAATCTCATCCAAGACCAGAACGGTTCGGTCCCCATAGCGATCTGTGCATACAGGGTTATTTTTATGCACTGGAACATGGAGTTGATATTATAGAATACCATGACCGTATGTATCAGGCGGTTTTCCAAGATCATGTTAATATTGAAGACATTGATGTTCTTGGCGATTACGTCAGTGATCTGGTTGATGTTGCTAAATTTAATTCTTCATTAGAACAGGGAACCTACCTTGAGAAACTGAAAGAATCCAATGAACTCGCGTTTGAACATTCCGGTGTATGGGCAGTCCCTGCGTACAGGATGGGAGATATAAAATTGGATGCAGTTGAAAATGTGGGGGTTACCAAGGAGCAGATCCGGCATTTATTGAATATTTGAGTAGGACAGGGGACGCGTAATGAGACTGAAAAATGATATGATATTACAAATTAATAAGGCTGCCAAAGGGGATGCAGCTGGGATGGTGGAATTTCTTAATCTTATAGGTGGAGAAAGTGATAATTTATTATTTGGAGCAAATGGTTTTCAAATAACGACAGAAGCGGAAGAGATTTTTATAGAAAACCTACTGGAGTCTGATGTTTCTGCTCTGTTAGTTGGAAAAATCGAAGATGAAATTGTCTGCGTAGGCAGTATAATGACTTCACCGAAAGAAAGAATCTCTCATCAGGCGGAACTCTCTATTTCAGTTAAAAAGAAATACTGGGGTTTCGGTATAGGGACGTACTTAATGGAAGCAATGATTTCGTTTGCTAAAAGAAATGGGCAGACAGAGATACTGCATTTAGGCGTGAAAAACGATAATATAAATGCTATTAATTTATATAAAAAAATAGGCTTTCATGAGGTTGGCAGGCATAAAAATTTCTTTAAAATTGACGGTAAATATTACGACGAGATTCTTATGGATTTATATTTATAATTACTGGAGGAAGCAACAGAATTAGGTACTATCAGAATTAAAAAGAATTTGAGTCTGGACACTCCGGATTTAATTTCATGGTGTAAAAATAAAGTTAAGAAAGCATAGATAGAAAAGGAAAGAACTGGTATGTGGCTGTTGACGGCTGCATTTTAACTATTAACGCATATAGTTTTACCGTCATTACTGCTCATAAAAAGAAATAAAAAGCATATGTCCAAAACGATGGGAAAAGTTCTCTTAACCAGAACGGGGGTTAAAACGATGCAAGTGTTTGTTGTGTATTGCCATCCAAGTAAAAAAAGCTTTACTCATGATATGAAACAGGAGTTTTTAAAAGGTCTAAACGATGCAAATCACAAATTTATTGTTTCTGATCTGTATGAGATGAATTTTAATGAGGTAATGTCAGAAGATGAATATGAAAGAGAGGCCTACTATAGTACTGAAACTCCGGTAGCTGACGACGTAATGGAAGAACAACGTAAAATTCAGCAATCTGATGCAATCGTATTCATTTATCCTGTTTTTTGGACGGAGGCTCCTGCAAAATTAGTAGGGTGGTTTGACCGGGTATGGACAAGCGGATTTGCATATAATCCAAATCCACAGATGAAAATACTTAAAAAGGCATTATTTATGGTATCTGCAGGAAAAACGATGGAATCACTGGAAGAAACCGGTGAATCCAATGCAATGAGAATTGTAATGCTGGGTGATCGAATCAGAAACAGAGCTCTTGAAAAGGAACTGATTATATTTGATGGCACCACCCATTGGGATGAGGAGCAACGAAACCTGCGAATAGCCGAACATCTGTTAAATGCGTATCAGGCAGGCTTAAATTTCTGACCAAATTAAGTTACATTTTAAAAGCATGCAATTTGTATTAAACGGTAAAATCCCGGGGGATGGTTATTATATGAAGATTGAAAGTACAAAACTGAAGGAAGTTAAAATTATTGAATATGATTCGAAGTCTGATAACAGAGGGTATTCATACTGCATTTATAACAAAGGCCAGCTGGAGCAGTCAGAAATAAATTTCGATTACATAGAGGAGCGGGTGTATTTTTCAGAAAAAGCAGGTACACTCTATGGCATCCATTTTCAGAATAATCCCAAACCCCAGACAAAACTTTTGTATTGTATCAAAGGCAGAGGTATTGATTATGCAATTGATTTACGAAAGGCCTCTCCTACGTATTTACAGTGGGTTGGAGTGGAATTAAGTGCTGAAAATAAAAAGCAGATCTATATTCCAAAAGGGTTTGGTCATGTCTTTTTGTCTCTTGAAGATGGCACGATGAATGTAATGCGTTTTGATGAACCTTTTGATCAGCGGTTTTCTCGCCAGATTGCATATAACGATCCTGATATTGGAATCAAATATCCCATAGACAATCCCATACTGGCACCTCATGACAGAAGTGCCTCGATGTTAGCGGAGAGTGATTTGAATCTATAATGGAGGAGTGAATATTGAACAAAGAAGAATTTAAGAAGATAGAGGAATTTATGCTGGTCTGTATGAAAGATTGTGCTCATGATAGGGATCATATTTATCGTGTACTCTATTTAGCTTTGGAGATTGCCAAATATGAAGAAGATGTAAATATTGATGTGCTGATCGCTGCTTGTCTTCTCCATGATATAGGGCGGCAGGATCAGTTTGATGACTCCCGGATCAGGCACGAAGTGGCAGGCAGCAAAAAGGCATACACTTTTTTACTCGATAATAATTGGACAAAAGAATCCGCCCGCCATGTATCAGACTGCATTTTGTCTCACAGTTACAGAGGCGGTAATTCTCCAGAGAGTATTGAGGCAAAGATCCTGTATGATTCTGATAAATTAGATGCAACAGGTACGCTTGGAATTGCCCGAACATTATTGTATTTAGGAATTGCATCTGAGCCCCTTTATTCATTGGGTGACGATGGAACTGTTTTAGATGGATCTAATGATACACAGCCATCTTTTTTACACGAATATAAATACAAGCTGGAAAAAATATATGATGAATTTCATACTAAAAGGGCGACTGAAATCGGCAATGAGCGAAGGGCATCTGCAGCTACTTTTTATAACAATTTGCTGAATGAGGCTCGAACCTGTTATACATATGGAATGGATGAATTTTTTAAGATAATAAAATAAACGGTGTCTTAATAAAAAAATTTATGCTGGAGGCTGAAATGGTAATTACGTATCGAATCCCAACACAGGCTGATATAAAGAAAGTCAGTGAACAAATCATGCTGAGTTACGTGTCCGCATATGAAGGTTTAATGAATCATGAATTTTTATCTACACTGAAAGCAGATCACTGGGAGCCTATTCTGCTGGAGAGTATTCAAAATGGGGACACCTGCCTCATTGCAGAATATAATGGAAACATTATCGGCAGTACTGTGTTTGGAACTGCTATGGTCGATGGCAAAACCTATGCCCAATGGCATGCATTTTATCTTTTACCCCAATATATCGGCATTGGTGTTGGCCATTTGTTCTATCAGGAAATTGAAGATGAGATGGTGCGTCAAAAATGTATACGCTGCACACTGGAGGTATTATCATCCAATGATCGGGCAATCAAATTTTACATAAATCATGGTTTCAAAAAATCAGAAACTTTTGAAGTGGAAGAAAATGACATGATATTATTATGTTATAAAATGACAAAAGACTTCGGGTAAGGAGTATTTATGGAACTGGAAATGAAGGAAGATGATTTGACCGTGAAAGATTATCAGAGGCTTAGAGCATCTGTGGGATGGAGTATATTACCAAAGCAGCAGATTGAGACTGCATTAAAGAATTCACTAATTACCATAACCGTTAGAGATCAGGAACAGGGGTTTCGTATCCGGCCAAGTGACAACAGGGGCGCTGGAATGGAGATGATATTACCCGTTCACCAGGATACTGGAGCATAGCTGGAAAATTGAAGTATTATAAATCCATAATGAAAAAAGGGGGAAGATTCATGGTACATCTGGTTTACTGCGAGAATCAGGGCAAAAAAGGAGAACGTGTCTTAGATAAAATAATATCCGGTACAAAGACAATGGTGGTAAGAGGGGCAGCTGGACGTAAAATCCCTCATAGCAGAGTATTTGAAGATGAAATAGTTTATTTTATGGAGAAAGGAACCGGTGAAATCTCTGCACATGCCGTTGTAAAATCTGTTCAGAATTATGTAAAGCTGGCAGATGAGGAAATAACAAAAATATTAGAGGAGAATCAGGACAAGCTCAGTCTGACAGATAAGCAGAAAGAGCGTTGGCATAAAAAATGTTTGTGCCTGGTTGAATTTGACGAAGTCTGTCAGATCGAACCACCGCTGACCTTTGACCATCAGGGAAATATGGATGACTGGCTGATTATTGATAAGATTGAGGATGTGGTTGTAGGTACCAGTATCCCTTATAACTATGAAAAATCCAGGTTTTAATATTTTTAAAAAGTAACTGCTGATTTCATTTAGTAAAGGACATACAAAATGAATCCATCCAGATTAGAAAAAGGAGACACCATAGGTATTATTTCTCCCTGTCATACGGCAGAAAGGGAACGTTATGTGCCATTTCTTGCTGGTATCAGAAAACTTGGATATCAGGTAAAAGAAGGAAATAATTTATATAAAAATACATATGGTTATGCTGCAAGTGAGCAGGAAAGAGCGGATGATTTTAACAACATGGTTTTGGATCCCGAAGTTAAAATGATCCTGTTTGGCGGAGGCAATGTGGGGAATGAATTCCTTCCAGCTATTAATTTTCAGGCGGTAAAAGATAACCCAAAGATTATCTGCAGCTACAGCAATGGGACTACAATCTTAAATGCGGTTTATGCCCAGACCGGTTTAACGGTTTATTATGGACAGTTTCCTGGTGTGTTCCAAAATTTAAGTCATTATGATTTGAAACAGTTTCAGGCACATTTTACAGGTGAAACTCCATTCGTATTTGAGAAAAACAGTGAATGGTCAGCTATCAATGAAGGGGTATGTGAGGGGACTCTCATTGGAGGCTATACCACACGTTTTGCCTGTTTAACCGGAAATAAGTATTTCTCTTTAGATAATAAAAAAGATTATATTGTATTTCTTGAAAATTACGAAGCTTTCAATGAACCTTCAAAAATCAGTGCTCATTTAGCGCAGATTGAGCAGGGTGAGATAATTGAGCATGTGACGGGTCTGCTTTTTGGACATTACTCTGAAAAAATGAATGAAGAGCTGACAGATATTCTGACTCGTTTTGGAAAGAAAAATGGAATACCGGTCATGTACTGTGATGACTTTGGACATGGCAAAAATCATGGGATACTGCCAATCGGGATTCAGGCCAGAATGAATACTTGTAAGAAAACGCTGGAATTTATAAATTAAATGATTATCCGTCAGCGAATGTTAGAAATGAAAGGAAATGAAAACAATGTTTCGTTACGTACATACAAATATTATTGCGAGTGACCCTGATAAACTGATTATATTTTACAAAGAAGTGTTCCACTGCAAAAGTATTGGCGAGGAGCGGGATTTAAAAGGGCAGTGGCTGGATAAGTTAACAGGTTTACATAATGCTCATATTACTGGAGAACATCTGTTGTTG
This sequence comes from Lacrimispora sp., assembly GCF_031982545.1. Taxonomy (GTDB): domain Bacteria; phylum Bacillota; class Clostridia; order Lachnospirales; family Lachnospiraceae; genus Lacrimispora. The sequence goes on along the minus strand of NZ_DALYXB010000011.1, from coordinate 134,759 downwards.
CCGGGATATGGAGAGGATCACCCTACGCTGGAGATATTTTCCTATGATGCAGTCAGAGAGTCCGTGATAGGTGAAGTAAATCGCCCTGGTTTTGCCCATATTGCATTTGAGGTAGATGATGTGGAAACGACCCTGGAATTAATGATACGTGCCGGAGGAAGCCAGGTGGGAGAACTGGTAACTGCAGATTATCCTAACGATACGGAAGCTGTCTTTGTTTATGCCAGAGATCCGGAAGGTAATATCATTGAGCTGCAGAGTTGGAGGCAGAAAAGGGACTGACTCTATTTTTCGGCAGAGGGGAGTGAAAGCAGTTATGCTGCATTATGAATCGCTAATTCACATGGGAAGAGAAGAAATATACCAGTCATTTTTAAAAGCTTTTTCCGATTACCAGGTTCCTATGAATATGACTTTTTCTCAATTTGAAAAAATGCTGAAGCGGAGAGGATTTGATCCCAATGTATCGGTAGGGGCTTTTGAAGAAGACAGCCTGGTAGGATTTATCCTAAATGGATGCAGAACGTGGAATGGAAAAGCAACTGCATACGATGTGGGAACCGGAGTTATACCGCAGTTTAGAAAGCAGGGAATCACCAATCATATGCTCCAGACAGCAAGACAGAACTTTGGTAAATCAGGAGTAGAACAATATGTCCTGGAAGTTCTGACAGCCAATACCTCTGCTGCAAATATTTACATTAAAAATGGATTCACAGTTGAACGAGAATTTTTATGCTGCCAGATGGATTGGGGAAAAAACAGAACTGATTTGTTACAGCAGGCAGAACAGGTTATGGATCCGGATTGGGAATTGTTTGTTAAGTTCTGGGATTACCAGCCTTCCTGGCAAAATTCCATACAATCGATAGAGGCGGCGCGGGAGAACTTTGATATCTCGGCTGTACGAATAAATAATTGTATTGTTGGTTACGGAATAATTGATAAATCAACTGGTGAAATTCCTCAGATTGCTGTGGATAAGAATTGGAGAAACAAGGGCATCGGCAGCATCATACTGACAGATTTAATAAATCAAACCAGCTCAAATCAAATAAAGATACTGAACATTGATACCCGTGGGGATGCAATGCTTCAGTTTATTACAGCTACTGGTTTTTACAATACAGTAAATCAGTATGAGATGAAACTGGAATTACGATAAAAAAGAAGAAAAACAGGAGAGGATCAATAAATCCAGGGGAAATAGTTGGTGTGGGCAACACTGCAACTGTATATGAGTGGGAAAACGGAAGAGTAGTAAAGCTTTTTCGTGAGGGATATCCTTATCAGGATGCAATACGGGAATATGAAAATGCCATGGCTGTTAATGATATGGATTTTCCAAAACCCAAAGCATATGAATTTATTACATATGAAGGGAAAAATGGTATTGTTTATGATGAGGTAACGGGGGAATCCCTCCTTGACTGGACCTTAAGAACCGGCAATCTGCAGGAATGTGCAATTCTTATGGCAAAAGCCCATGAGGCCATATTAAAACACCATATCAGAAATGTGCCGGATTATAAGGATTTCTTGATTCATCAGATTAAGAAAGCTTGCATAACAAAGGAAGAACGGCTAAAAGCCCTTCATCTGGCTGAACAGCTGGAGGATGGTACAACGCTGTGTCATGGTGATTTCCACCCAGGTAATCTAATGCTGTCCCTGGGCAGCATATCTGTCATAGATTTTATGAATATCTGCAGGGGAAACCGGCTCTATGATATTGCCAGAACCGTATATTTAATTGAATACACACCGATACCAGCCGGTGCAGATAATCCGGAGGAGATAAGAACTATCAAAGAGACACTGTCCCGGTTTTATCTGGAACAAATGAATTTAACGAAAGATGATATAAAAGATTATCTGTATGCCATCTCTGTTGCACGAATGGGTGAATGTCCGAAGGAGCAGGAGGCGGCGGGAAGAGAGGTGCCATAAAATGAATATTCTATTTGAAAACAGATACGATACGGATGATAAAATGTTATCAGAATATGTACATAAGGTATTGTGTAAAAGAATTTATTTCATGGGAGCAGTATTTGCTCCCATTGCGTTTATCATGGCAGGAATTACAATGATGAAGAAGGATTACATTCTCGTTACAGTTTTTGGAGTTTGTCTGTTTATCCTTATTTTTACAATTCTGATTACGCCCCCTTTCACCATAAGGCAACTGAAAGAAAGCAATAAGCGGCTGCTTAATGGAAAAGATCCTGAAGCAGTAATACAGTTTGGAGATAATATAAAAATTAACCAAGGGACTTTTTCAATGACAATGGAATATAATCAGATTCTTAAAATATATGAACTAAAACATTCCTATGTCTTAATGTTTGCAAAAAGCAGCGGAATCATCTTAGATCCGGCTGGTTTCACAGTAGGTGATTTTAATGCATTTAAGGAGTTTATCAGGGCGAAAACAGCTTGACCAAAGCAATGCTGGAACATATGTAATATAGGTATTGCATTGTTGTTACAATGTATAATAATTGAAATATTTATGAATAAAAATGTAATTGTTAATTAATGATCAAAAATATAGTGAATATTAAGAATTAGAGGCTTATTCGACCCACATTTTTGTCGATATTATCCACAAGAGCTGAAGAAGTACCAGCTGACTAATATTGTGGAGGTAAAAGCTATGAACATCATTAAAAATCTAAAAGTTGCAAACAAATTATGGCTGATTATTTTTCCCGCGATCTTCGCACTCATATTATTGCTGGTGTTTTTTATCTATCGATCGAACCAGATTATGGAAGATTCAAAAACGGCTTTATACGATGAAGTTTTTGTCAGTACCGCTGAAATTTTAAATGCAGACCGTGATTTTTATCAGGCGGCCATTGCTCAAAAAGAGTTGTATTTAAACATGAATAAATTAACAGAGGAAGACAAAAACAAACTAATTGCCGATTATGAAGAAAATATCAAACAGGTTCAGGATCGTGTTACCTCCGCACTTGATAATGTAAAATCCAACGAAACACTTTACCGGAAATTTCCCCATTCCACTGCAAATGTTACCTTAGAGCAGTTAAATACAGCATTTCAGACAGATTTTCAAACATGGCTGAATGCATATGACATAAAAAACGGAACGGGAGATATGGTAATGTCCCAGTCCAGCTTCGCCAAAGCAAGGGAAAATATTAATCTGATGACAGAACTGCTTGAGGATTATGCCAAAACCCGTTCTGCTGAAATTGAAAGCAGCGTAACCCATAGTATACAGACATCGGTTGCCGGCATAGCAGCAGTAATTTTTATCATTGCTCTCTTTTCCATTCAAACCATCCGTTATTTAAAGACAAATATCCAGTACATTACTGGAATCAGCAAGCGGATTGCCCAGGGGGAATTATCTCTCGAGTTAGATGAGAGAAGGATAACCAAAGATGAGCTGGGGCAGCTGTGTGTTGCAACCGGACAAACACTCCGGCAGCTGAATGAATATAATTCCTATATTAATGAGATTACGCAAGTTCTGGATATTATGGCCGGAGGAGATATGAGAATTACGCTGAGCCAGGAATATACAGGCAGGTTTTCCTCTATCAGGAATTCCCTGCTTCGAATTTCTTCCTCTCTTAATAAGACCCTGACTACGATTGCGGATTCCTCCAGACATGTAGATTCCAGCTCCAGACAGATTTCTGATACAGCACAGTCACTGGCTCAAAGCACAACAGAGCAGGCAAGTTCTGTAGAAGAATTATCTGCTTCCATAGCAGATGTATCCCAACTGGTACATAAGAATGCTGCCAGTGTGGCAGAGGCTGCCGATTATATCGGAGAAACAGTTATGGATATTAAGGAAAGCAATGCTTCCATGAAGCAGATGCTGGGGTCCATGGAAGACATCGGTAATTCCTCCGGAGAAATTAATAAGATTATTGCAGTCATTAATGATATTGCATTCCAGACTAATATTCTCGCATTAAATGCTGCTGTGGAGGCAGCCAGAGCAGGCTCTGCAGGAAAAGGCTTCGCAGTGGTTGCAGATGAGGTGCGAAACCTGGCTACCAAATCGGCCACAGCAGCGCAACAAACCTCTTCTCTTATTGAAGATTCTATAAAAGCTGTATCGGATGGTTCCAAACTGGCAGAAAACACGGCAGCTGCTCTGGAACGGGTTTCCTTAAAAGCGTCTCAAATTAATGAGATTATACTTAAAATTAAAGAGGCATCCTCGGAACAGGCTATATCTATTTCGCAGATCAACCAGGGAATTGAACAGATCTCATCTGTTGTACAGACCAATGCTGCTACTGCGGAGGAAAGCGCCGCATCCAGTGAGGAACTGTCCGGGCAGGCGGCTCTGTTATACAGTGAGGTGGGTAAATTTAAGCTGGCGGATGTATGATATCCTCTGATTTCCAAATTATGAAAAAACAGTAATAGAAGCCCGGACTGTTATTTTATGGTCCGGGCTGTATTGATTTTTAGACACAGGTTCTGTTGTTATATTTTACTGCTTAAGCTATAATGTTTTTATTAATCAAGTAATATAAAATAGAATTATGGAAAAACTGCATAAAAATAAGATACGGAGGTAGGAATCATGTTTGAACCAATGATTGCCGCACTGAAAATGCAAAAAAGGCGGATCGTTTTTACAGAGGGCACTGATCCAAGAATATTAGAAGCAGCCAATCGTCTGCACCACGAAGGAATTCTTACTCCAATACTTTTGGGAAATCCGATTGAGATTCAGAATGCTGCCATTGCGTGTAACTGGCCGGTGGATGAAATTGAGAAAATCGATCCTCAGAATTATAACGGATTGGATGAAATGGTATCAAAAATGACAGAATTAAGAAAAGGCAAGATGGACGAAGCTGCTTGCCGGGAAGCCCTGAAAAAGGCCAACTATTTTGGTACCATGCTGGTTAAGATGGGAAAAGCCGACTGCCTTTTAGGAGGAGCTACTTATTCTACTGCAGATACAGTGAGACCGGCTCTTCAGCTGATTAAAACCAGACCGGGCAGCAAAATCGTTTCCAGCTGTTTTATTCTGTACAGAGAGACGAAGGAAGAAAATGAAATGTATGCAATGGGAGACTGTGCGATTAACCTGGATCCCAATGAGGAAGAACTGGCAGAGATCGCTTGTGAAACAGCCCGGACAGCCAGACGGTTTTCCATTGATCCAAGAGTTGCTCTGCTTTCCTATAGCACACTGGGCTCCGGAAAGGGAGAGTCGGTTGATAAGGTGAGGAAAGCAGCAGAGAAATTAAAAGCAATGAATGTGGATTTCCCGGCAGACGGAGAACTGCAGTTTGATGCGGCATTTTCCCCTGTTGTGGCAAAAACAAAAGCTCCGGAATCCGCAGTTGCAGGAAAGGCCAATGTTTTTATTTTCCCGGACATCAATGCCGGCAATATTGGTTATAAAATTGCACAGCGTTTAGGCGGATTTGAAGCGTTCGGACCAATCCTGCAGGGATTAAATGCGCCAATTAATGATCTTTCCAGAGGCTGTAATGCAGACGAAGTTTATAAAATGTCCATTATTACGGCAGCTCTTATATAACTGACAAACAGAGATTAAACGGTTCTCGTGAAAGGAGTTTTACATGTTTAGAGAAATGCGGCGTAAAAATCAGGTAATGTCGTCAGAGGAATGCGTTCAGGTCTTAAATCGGGCAACATCAGGCGTGCTTGCTGTGTCAGGTGATGATGATTACCCTTATGCAGTGCCCCTGAGTTATATTTACCATAATAATAAGATTTACTTTCATGGAGCCAAAACAGGTCATAAATTAGATGGAATCATGAGGAATGAAAAAGTCTCTTTTTGCGTCATTGATCAGGATGAGATTGTGCAGGAAGAGTATACTTCCTATTTTCGCAGTGTTATAGCATTCGGCAAAGCACGCATTATGGAGGGAGAGGAGAAAAAAAGAGCGCTTGAAATTTTAACAGCAAGATACTCCCCTGATATTGATGAAACCCAGCGTTCTCAGGCAGTGGATAAGGGACTGATGGGTGTCTGTATGATTGAACTTGAAATTGAACATATGAGCGGGAAAGAAGCTGCTGGATTAAAGAAAGCAAAGAGTAAAGAATAATTGTATAAAGTATGTATTGATTGCAATAAGCATGCCCGGAAGTTACCCCAAAGCGGGGAATTCCGGGCATTTGCAGCAATGAAAGAAAAATCTCTTTATTAAATTTTACTTTGTTATGGTTATGCGTGAATTAAGCCAATTCATAAGCTGGGCTTCTGCTTCAGGAGATTTTATGGTAAATTCGATTCCCAGGCTTGCTCCACCAGGTATTGGCCTGTATACTCTTGAAGTAATTACTGGATTGGTAATCTTCGTAATGGATTGCGTAATCAGGGAAGAGGATAAATTTGGTTTATTCACCTCGTCATCATAGTAGGTCTCTTTCGAATATAAACGATACCCTTTAAATAATTGCCCCCCTATTACCTTTTCGTCATACGAAATATTTGCCCAACTATTCGTTTGATCATTTTCAATATTGGCTTTGATAGCGTCATCTGTACTCAGGTCAAATGGGATGATTCTTACATCTGCTTTAGTACCATCTGGTAAGGAAATCCAGCATACCGCATAATCGCTTGCGCAAGTATAATTTCTCATACCCAATTCGATACCTTTTTGATAGTCTGTTTCATCATAATTCATTGTAAAGCCTAAATAATCGTTTCTCATAACACTTCCATCATAAGAAAATGGAAAAAAAATTGCACTATTGTGTTCAATTCGGCTGCCCTCTGTTTCCGTGATTGCGGCAGATGGACAGTTTTTGTACCAGGAACCATCATAATTTACTAAGGATCCGTCAGGAGTAGTAGTGTTAGATAAAATATTCTCATCATTGCCATAATACTGAAAATAAGATACACCCACGGAGTTATTATCATCTCCCACCTGTAGCCATTCATTTCTCGCCATGTTACCGTCTTCTTTGCGATATGTCTGATACAATTTGTAGGTACCGTCAGTTTGAAGTTTAGAATGTCCTTTTCTAATACCATGCTCAATTTTAGCAGATACGGTTAAGGGAAGCCCCAAAGCAATTACAAGCGAAAATAATAGTATCCTGTTTTTTTTCATAGTCATTTTCCTCTTTAGTCATTTATAATTTTATTCACTATATCTTATTTCGGCTCAAAGGAAGGATTTATTAATGTTATTTCCGGTTTTGAGGCTTTCTCATATGGTTGGATCCTGGCTATATAGTTTCAGCCAGAGGTAATTGGTCTATAATTTACGGGTTCTTCCATTACATGGTCATGCCGGTAAGCCGAAAATATCAGACCAAGAAGAATCGTATTACAAAGCATACTTAACTGCCCTTCTGAAATAAGTGGCAGATTGGGGAAAGAGGCATATTGATGACCAAAGTTTCCCAAGAGGTATAATATTCCCTGCCACAGGAGGCACTGGCTGCAGCTAAACGCCAATGCGGACGCCAGCTTTCCATTGATTCGGAAGGAATACGATAAAAGCAACAGATAAAAAAGTCCGATTGCTCCGATTAGCACAAGTCCAGGAATCCAGCCAAAGAGAAAGATAAATACCGCTATCATATAATTATTATAGTAGTGCTGAGGCAGGATATCCCAGAGAGTCACATCCTCCACCTGGTAATGAATATACCTGGGTAAATATTTCTGATGGCGGAGTGCTTCCACCTTTTTATCGAATTCCGCTTGCTGTTCCGGTGTTTTAATGCCGGTTGCATCAATTCCAATGTTACCTGGATTACGGGAAGTAAAATACCATGCACCTGTTCCATAATCCATCATTTCCGCTGGCGATAGTTTCAGACCGTGAGTAAGAGGCGTTTTTGAAAGCAGTTCCTGTATGAGAACACCATTGTAAGTATCGTCCCAAGTGCTGTCCACAGAGGATTGGGGAGATAGAAATGTATCCATGTTATACCTGCCGGATTCTGAGAGGAAAAGGGGGCTTCCAATAGATACTATAAATGCCAGTGCGACCGGATAAAGATATTTTTTGGGGCCAGTAAGTATACCGCGGTGAATCATGAAGCAAAGGGTTCCCAGTGTACTCAGAAGAAAAATAATCTCTGCAGTATCCCCAAGAAATGGTCTGGCTGCATACATGAGAAGCATCCATACAGTGGTACAGAACACAGCTATAGTCAGGAATTTCTTTTTACTTTGACGGGAGCAATATAAAAGAACTGTAATTACGGGGACAAACAGTATTGTGGCAAAATAGGCAGTGCTGGGTATTCCATACAAGCGTCCATTAACACGCGTCATAATAAAGAGCAGTATTTGAACCAGATAAAGAAAGCCTGTAAACAATGCAATTGTTTTTCTGTATCTGATCAGGAAAGGATAACCTTTCAGCACAGTGAATATAAGGATTGTGACACCAGCAATGTAGTAGAGGAGGCTGTTTGCCATAAAAAGTGGCCTCCATGACATAAAGCTGGTAAAAATAAAGCCTGTGAGTAAAAGAAGGGCGCTGATTAAAGTAAGCTGTGGGGCCTTTTGTATCTTATGGGCTTCATTCAGCTCCGCACCAATCGTTACCGCATCTCCCATGTCGCGAAGCGCCTGCTCCTCTGCGTCAGAATGGGAAAGTCCATTCGCTTTGTAATCCTCCATACGGTCATTCATATGATCTTCCAGCTCCTGGCGTATGGAAGGGCGCAGCGGCTCATAGGAAATCTGGTCAGTTACTTCATTTAAAAATTGTGATACTGGTGATTCTGGAGTTTTTTTATTCAAACAGAACACCTCCAATTACCTGATTGATGGCGGTCTGATAGACCTCCCACTCTTTCAATTTCTCGTTCAGTAATTTCTGACCGTGAGTGGTGATTGCGTAATATTTGCGCCTCCGCCCATTGTCTGCCGTTTGCTGATAACTGGTAACGGCTCCCTGCTGTTCCAGAGTGTGCAGGATTGGATAGAGTGTGCCTTCCTGAAGTTTAAAGACATCACGGCTCTGTTGTTCCAGTTCACGTATTATCTGATATCCGTACATGCTTTGATTTTTTAAAAGTTTTAGAACCAGCATGGAGGTTCCCAGGGCCATATACCGTTTATCCATAGAATGGTCTCCTTTCTTTTTCGTCACGGTTGTTGATTTAATACATAGATTATCTAAGTATATTAATATTGTACCTAGAATACCAAGGTATGTCAAGAGTATTGAGAATTAAAGATTGATAGCATGTAAGTATGGTGGTATTCTACTTATAATTAGTTTAAAGGATAAAAATACTATTCAAAGACTGGAGTAAAGGAGTAATTGTGATGGAGAAATGGTTTACACTGGAACAAATTGATGCAGATACACACATTGTCAGTGAATACCGCCATTGGGAGGAAACGCACTGCTATTTGCTTGAAGGAAACGAACGGTGTTTGCTCATTGATACCGGACTTGGTATCTGCGATATTTCAGAAGAAGTAAAGAAACTGACAGACAAACGGATCACTGCAGTGGCAACACATATCCACTGGGATCATATTGGCGGGCACCAGTACTATCCGGATTTTTATGCCCATGAGGCGGAACTTAACTGGCTGACTGGCGGTTTTCCCCTGTCAATGGAGACAATTCGGGATATGGTCACAGACCGGTGTGATTTACCGGAAGGGTATCAGGTAAATACCTACCAGTTTTTTCAGGGTGTGCCAACACGGGTATTGAAAGATGGTGATACCATCGACCTGGGAGGGCGGAAGATCACTGTGTTACATACACCGGGACATTCTCCGGGGCATATTTGCTTTTGGGAAGCGGATCGGGGATATTTATTTACCGGTGACCTGGTTTATAAGGACACGCTGTTTGCTTACTATCCTTCCACCGATCCTCAGGCATATCTGGCATCACTTGAAAAAATAGCAGCACTGCCAGTAAAAAAGATATTTCCGGCACATCATAACCTGGATATTCAGCCGGAAATAGTAAGCCGTATGAGAGATGCATTTTCTCAGCTGAAAGCGGAGGGCAGGCTACATCATGGCAGCGGTACCTACGATTATGGAGATTGGGCTGTATGGCTATGATATAAGTTAAGTATAAATATTACAAAATAGTAATGAGATATGAAAATAATAAATAGTGAGGTAATGTAAGGCTGGGAAATAATGAAACCGCATCATGCAAACATCAGTATATTGCAGGCTATTCTTTCAGAATACCACAACCATTCTTTCGTAATCTGCCTTGTGGTAAATGCGGGTGCAGAATCAAACTCAGTCTTCCGTGGAAACTTCTCTATATTTTAATAGATTTTTTTAGCGTGTTCTTTGCCTATAAGGCAGCGGAATCGTTTGATGTCCGGTTTTTAGGAAGTACATTTTTACCCTGGCTTGTTATTTTTGTTATTATCAGCTGGATAATCGGACAATCAAACAGGCTGATACTCAGATATGGAACATGGGTGGATGCAGAATAGATCGATTTTCCAGGTAAATCGAATGAGGATACACTGGACTGGAAAACCCAGAACACGAAAAAGATTGTCCGTCACATCGTAAAACATGTGGAACCAGGGGATATCATTCTACTACACGATGTGTTCCCAACCTCAGTGGAAGCTGCGCTGGAGGCAATCGATGTATTAACCAAACAGGGTTATACCTTTGTTACAGCGGATGAATTATCCATTGATTAATCATGCTTTACCATGGATAGTGAAAAATAGTATCATTAAAACCTCTTCCATACCGGTGTTTTCGTTATATAATATACTTAGAACAGAAATGTCCATTACATAACAAAGGAGGAGTTACCATGTCAACAGCTGTCATTTGTGCGGTTTTAATCGTGATTTGTTATTTCGGATTGAAAAGTTCCATTAAAAGGACAAAACAGGGCTGTTGCGGCAGCAGCAGTGAAGTAGTAAAGAAAGTGAAGGCTGCAGACACGAATAAATCCAATTATCCTTATTCTGCGACTCTCCAGGTAGATGGAATGACCTGTGCCAACTGCAGAAAAAAGGTGGAGAATGCATTTAACAGTGTTGATGGGTTCTATGCTGCTGCAGATTTAGAAAGAAAACAGGTTGTTGTTTATATGAAAGAAAGAGTAACAGACGAAGAGATGAGAGATATTGTAAAAAAGGCTGGTTATATTCCGGGGCGGTTCGTTTAATCAGAATTCATTTAAACGGGAGAGGAGCGATTGCTCCATAAGTGATAAATCACCTATGGAGCAATCGCTCCTTTAGTCAGTCTGATTTATTGAATCCCTTCCATCATGGCATTTACAATATCAGGGTAATAAAAGCTGCAATTTGTTCTGTCCAGCAGACCAAAGAGCTCCCCGTCACCACTTACGGCACCATTATCCCACCAGATGCAGGGGATCCCCTTCGCTCTGGCTGATTTTACATAGTAATATGCCCAATCGGCACGCTGTTTTAAATTATTTTTATTCATTGCACCAAATTCACCAATGATAACCGGATAACCTTTGGAAGTGAAATAGCGTTCAATACTGTCCATCAGATAGGTTATGGCTCCGGTATCTGCCTGGTTATCAGGGCGCCACTCCCGAGTTCCGGAAATGTTCAGGGCAAAGTCATAAGGAGTATAAGCGTGTATGGAGATAATGATTTTGTTATCGTTTGGTATAACAAAGTTATCCCAGGCATTTGTGGAAGAGGTAGCGGCATAAGGCGGTATCATCAGATGTCTGAAAGGGTTGTTGCCGCCGGAACTGCGAATGGTCCTTATAAAAGCTGCATTGAAACGGTTTACGACTTCCTGACCTTCTCTGTTTCCTCCGTTCCATTCGTCCGACGTACCTTTTTGCCGTGGTTCGTTGAGACCTTCAAAGATCAGATGCTCATCATAATTTTTAAATCTTTCCGCAATCTGTGCCCAAACCTTTGTAAGAATTCTGGTGGCAGCAGCTTCATTTGCGTAGGAAGGAAAATGCCATTCCTCATGATGAAGGTTTAAAATAACGAACATTTTGTTTTGGATGCCATAATCCACAACCTCCACAACTCTGTTAAGCCATGCAGGATCGATGGTGTAGTTTGGCGCAGGTCCAAGGTGCTTTTCCCAGGTAGTTGGAACTCTTAAGGTATTAAAGCCGCCTGCCCTTATTTTATCAATCATGGCTTTATTCGTTTTTGGATTGCCCCAGGACGTTTCGGAAGAAAGGCCGTAACCGTCTGTTGCATCCAGGGTATTTCCTAAATTCCAGCCGATACGGATTTCCCTGACCAGTTCCCGGGAAGAGATATTACGGATGGAAGAAGGACCGCTTGCTTTTTGTACGGTGGTCTCATTCATAAGGCCTGTCTCTTCAGACATAGTACTTGTTGATTTACTGTTTTTTGTACTCATATACCCTCCTATAAGAAATTATTTTTTACTACAATTGGAGAGTAACACATTTTGCGACCGTTTAAAATGAAATTAGATGCAATAAATATACAGAGAACAAATGTTCTTGACAAAAGGCGCCATACTGCCCATAATAAAGGAAAAGAGATTAGAATAAGCCCTGTTTATCTGACTGAATACGGCACAACGTATGGAGGAATAGGAAATGGATTTATTTGATTATATGAGAAAAAATACGATGGAAAAAGAATCCCCTCTTGCTTCCAGGCTTCGCCCCTCCACCCTGGAAGAGGTGGTGGGCCAGCAGCATATTATTGGAAAAGATAAGCTTCTTTACCGGGCCATTAAAGCGGATAAGATTGGATCAGTGATATTTTACGGACCTCCGGGAACTGGGAAAACCACTCTTGCCAGAGTCATTGCCAATACAACCAGTGCGGATTTTAAACAGCTGAATGCGACTGTGGCCGGAAAAAAAGATATGGAAGAAATCGTGAAAGAGGCCAAGGATTCTCTTGGGATGTACGGAAAGAAAACCATTCTTTTTGTAGATGAGATTCACAGGTTTAATAAAGGGCAGCAGGATTATCTCCTGCCATTTGTAGAGGATGGAACATTAATATTAATCGGCGCGACTACGGAAAACCCATATTTTGAGGTGAATGGTGCGCTTCTTTCCCGTTCCCGGGTATTTGAACTGAAAACATTGGAAAAAGAAGATATAAAGACACTGATTCACCGCGCTGTTTATGATAATGAGAAGGGAATGGGCGCTTATCATGCAGTGATTGATCCGGATGCGGAGGATTTCTTGGCAGATGTGGCAAACGGCGATGCCAGAGCTGCACTGAATGCAGTGGAACTTGGTATTATGACGACTGAACGCAGCTCCCAGGATGGTATCATCCATATTGACATGGAAGTAGCCCAGGAATGCATTCAGAAACGTGCGGTCCGATATGATAAAGACGGAGATAACCACTACGATACCATATCTGCATTTATTAAGAGCATGAGGGGAACAGACCCTGATGCCGCTGTTTATTATCTTGCAAGAATGCTTTACGCAGGAGAAGACATTAAATTTATTGCCAGAAGAATCATGATCTGTGCGTCAGAGGACGTGGGGAATGCAGATCCCCAGGCTCTTATGGTGGCGGTAGCGGCTGCCCAGGCTGTGGAACGGATCGGACTTCCTGAGGCCCAGATTATTTTATCCCAGGCAGTTACCTACGTGGCGTCCGCACCCAAAAGTAATGCGGCATGTGTGGCAGTATTTGAAGCCCGGGAAGCAGTGCAAAATCAGAAGACCATGCCCATACCAGTGCATTTACAGGACTCCCATTATAAAGGCTCAGCAAAACTTGGTCACGGACAGGGATATCTCTATGCTCATGATTACGAAAACCACTATGTGGATCAGCAATATCTGCCGGATGGACTGGTAGGAACGGAGTTTTACCGGCCTACGGAAAACGGTTACGAGAAAAAAATTGGGGAACACTTAAGCTTTCTGAAAAAATAACTTTTCTTTTTATATATTAAGGTATATAATAGGCATATCGTACGACCTGATTCAACATGATTAGGGCCGGAATTATATTCCGGTCGTCTGTTTACGATATTCTATCGTAAATCATTCCCAAGATTACGAAACAACTGGTATTAGGAATCATGAAGGAGATTAATATGCGTGATAAATTACAGACATTGCCGTTAGCGGAGTTAAAGGAGCTTGCCAAAGCCCAGGGGATAAAGGGCTACAGTTCCATGAGAAAGCCCGATATTATAAATATACTCTGTGAAAAGGAAGGAGAAGCTTCTGATTCTGCAGTTGTAGCAGGGAGTATTGTGGCAGAAAGCAGCGAACCCGTCAAAGAGCAGGTGACCGAACAGGCAGAGAAAGAAGTGAGCAGACCGCCCGTTTCCCAGCCCCAGACCGCTGGAGAGCAGCCGAATGCGCCGGTTCAAAATAATATAAAGAAAACTGTTGTCCGTACTTATCGTCAGGATACACAGCAGAGACCATACCGTCCTGCAGGGCCCCCCGGTTCTGAAAACAATAACCGATATGAGAATTCCGGAAGAAATGAAGGAATGGTAAGAAATGACATGTCTGGCAGGAACGAAGCGCCTGTTAGAAGTGAAAACCCCGTAAGAAGTGAAAACCCTGTCAGAACCGAGTCAAGACCGGAATATGTGATGGAAGAACCAAAGGTGGATTTTCAGCCAAGTCCTGAGCTTCAGGAGCTTGACAGCGGTATTGATGCACATGGAATCCTGGAAGTAATGCCGGACGGATTTGGATTTATCCGGTGCGAGAATTATCTTCCAGGTGAGAACGATGTTTACGTAGCGCCATCACAGATCCGTCGCTTTAACATGAAGACCGGAGATATTATTCATGGCAGCCGCAGAGTAAAGACTGCTGCAGAAAAGTTTGCAGCGCTCTTATATGTAAAGAAAATCAACGGATATCCCACCAATATGGCAGAGCGCCGTCCGAATTTTGAGAATATGACCCCTATTTTTCCGGATAAACGCCTTCATATGGAGACGGATGGAGGAAAGAGTACCACTGCCATGAGAGTGGTGGATCTATTAGCTCCTATCGGTAAGGGACAGCGAGGTATGATTGTATCTCCGCCAAAAGCAGGTAAGACCACGTTATTAAAGCAGGTGGCCAAGGCAATCACACTCAATCACCCTGAGATTCATCTTATGATACTTCTCATTGATGAGCGCCCGGAAGAGGTTACCGATATCAAGGAGTCTATTGTAGGAAACAATGTAGAGGTTCTTTATTCCACGTTTGACGAACTTCCTGACCGTCACAAACGGGTGTCAGAGATGGTAATTGAGAGAGCCAAGCGTCTTGTGGAACATGGAAGAGATGTGGTGATTCTGTTAGACAGCATAACCCGCCTTGCAAGAGCATATAACTTAACGGTTGCACCAAGCGGAAGAACTCTTTCCGGTGGTCTTGATCCGGCCGCACTTCATATGCCCAAACGCTTTTTCGGCGCAGCAAGAAACATGAGAGAGGGCGGAAGTCTTACCGTACTTGCTACAGCACTTGTGGATACGGGAAGCCGTATGGACGACGTCATTTACGAGGAATTCAAAGGTACAGGTAACATGGAACTGGTGCTTGACAGAAAGCTGTCCGAGAAGAGAATCTTCCCTGCCATTGACATCTTAAAGTCCGGGACCAGAAGAGACGATCTGCTGCTTACCCGGGAAGAGGCAGAGGCTGTTGATGTGATACGTAAGGCGACCAATACATTAAAACCAGAAGATGCGGTAGAAAAGATTCTGGATCTGTTTGCAAAAACAAAGAACAACCGTGAATTCGTAGATATGTCAAAAAAGATGCGGTTTTTCTAAAAGCTGAGATCTTTTATATAAATAAATGCTTGCATTAAGAAATTTTCTATGATATACTGTACAAGCTGTTTATTAGACAAAGTCGGTTTACAAACCGCGATTTAATAGAAATCTGAGTATGCGAGGTGAAAATCATGAAAGAAGGAATCCATCCAAATTACTACCAGGCAAAGGTTGTTTGCAACTGTGGTAATGAATTCGTAACTGGTTCTACAAAGGAAGACATCCACGTAGAAGTTTGTTCTAAATGCCATTCATTCTACACCGGACAGCAGAAAGCTGCTTCCGCTCGTGGACGTATTGATAAATTCAATCGTAAATATGGCGTTAAGGCTGAATAAGTTTGGAGCAAAGAAAAGGTTGAGTTTAGTGGAAACACTTTAGCTCAACCTTTTTTGAAATTAGAATTTTGTTGCACCTATTTTCCTACAGAGAGGTGGTTGGCGTATGAAGTATTCAGGAATCGGCGGTCAGGCCGTGATTGAAGGCGTTATGATGAAAAACAGGGATGAGTATGCCACAGCAGTCCGAAAGCCGGACGGAACCATTGAAGTAAAAAAAGATACGTATATTAGTATGGGAGAAAAAGTAAAGCTGTTTTCTCTTCCATTTTTCAGAGGTATTTTCAGCTTTGCCGACTCCATGATACTGGGGATGAGAGCACTTACTTTTTCTGCCAGTTTCTTTGAAGACGATGAGGAAGATTTGGAACCCTCTAAATTTGAGAAGCTGTTGGAGCGGGTCTTTGGTGAAAAGATGGAAAAAGCGCTTATGAGCATGGTGATGGTGTTTTCCGTGATTATGGCAATCTGCATATTCATGGTGCTGCCCCTGTTTCTGGCCAACATATTTCACCATTTTATTAAGTCACAGACTATCATGGCTGTTTTAGAAGGTGTAATCCGGATTGGCATTTTTATCGCTTATATCAAGCTGGTATCCCGTATGGAGGATATCAGACGTACCTTCATGTATCATGGGGCCGAACATAAATGTATTAACTGTCTGGAACACGGACTGGAACTGAATGTGGAAAATGTAAGGAACAGTTCCAAGGAACATAAGCGCTGCGGAACCAGTTTTCTTTTAATTGTTATGATTATCAGTATTTTATTTTTTATGGTAATTCAGGTAAAGACTCTGCCACTTCGGATTTTAAGCCGTATTATTCTCATTCCGGTAATTGCAGGGGTATCCTATGAGTGTCTGCGTATCGCAGGCCGCAGTGATTCAAAGCTGGTGGATATTTTAAGCAGACCGGGCATGTGGATGCAGGGGTTGACTACCAGTGAACCAGATGATTCCATGATCGAGGTAGGAATTGCTTCTGTAGAAGCAGTATTTGACTGGAGAGAATTTCTTAAAAAGAATTTTCCGGAGAATCAGCCATGAGCGTAACGTTAAATCAACTGCTGGGAGAAGGAACGCACCGGCTTAATAAAGCAGGGATACAGGAAGCTGAGATTGATGCCAGATATTTACTGCTTGAAGCTTTCCATACAGATCTGACTCATTTTCTGATTGACCGGAACAGGACTATGAATGAAACAGAGAAATCGGGAGAATCAATCCGGGATTTTTACCATATGCTTGCTCTTCGTGAAAAGAGAATTCCACTTCAGCAGATAACCGGGAGCAGGGAATTTATGGGGCTGGACTTTTTTGTCAATGAGCATGTTCTGATTCCCAGACAGGATACAGAAACTCTGGTGGAACAGATTTTAAAGGATTATAAAGGCAGGAATCCCAGGGTGCTTGATCTGTGCACCGGAAGCGGGTGTATCGCTGTCAGCCTTGCTAAGCTTGGCGGGTTTGAATCGGTTGTAGCAGCAGACATTTCTGTTGAAGCGCTGAAGGTAGCGAAGAGAAACGGGGAAGCAATTTTAGGGAAAGAGAAAATGACTTTCCTGCTTAGCGATTTATTTGATGCCATTGGGTCAGATGAAACGTTTGATGTGATTGTGTCCAATCCACCCTACATTCCCACCAAAGTAATCAGCCAGCTGCAGCCGGAGGTTCGGGATCATGAACCGTTTCTGGCTCTTGACGGGAAAGAGGACGGTCTTTATTTTTACAGAAAGCTGGCAGCAGAAGGCCGGGATTACTTAAATCCTGGCGGTGCGCTCTATCTGGAAATCGGTTATGATCAAAATGATGCAGTCAGAGCATTGCTTAGGGAAGCAGGTTTTGTCAACATCCGGTCATGGTGCGATGCAGCGGGACTGGACCGCGTAGTGAGCGGAAGTTTAGAAAAATAATGGGCATAGACCCTTTTGGTGAGATTTTGGAGGATACCAATGTTTGATCGTTTAGATGATATATTAATTCATTATGAAGAGCTGATGCAGGAACTGAATAACCCGTCTGTTGCAGAGGATCAGAACCGGTTTCGGAAGCTGATGAAGGAACAGGCGGATTTAGCAGACCTGGTAGAAGCTTATACCCAGTATAAGAAAGCAAAACAGACCGTGGAAGAAAGCGTGACTCTTCTTGAGGAAGAGAGCGATGAAGAGATGCGGGATATGGCAAAGGAGGAATTATCCGATGCTAAAAAGCGCATTGAACAGTTGGAACAGGAACTGAAAATACTTCTTTTACCCAAGGATCCCAATGATGATAAGAATATTATGCTGGAGATCCGCGCAGGAGCAGGCGGCGACGAGGCAGCCCTTTTTGCTTCTGAGCTGTATCGCATGTACGTCAATTATGCAGAAGCACAGAGATGGAAAGTAGAGTTAATCAGCGTCAATGAAAACGGAATCGGCGGTTTTAAGGAAGTTGTTGCCATGATTACAGGAAAAGGCGCTTATTCCAAGATGAAATACGAAAGCGGCGTTCACCGTGTTCAGAGAGTACCGGAGACAGAGAGCGGCGGAAGAATCCATACGTCTACGGCTACTGTGGCAGTTATGCCGGAAGCGGAAGATGTAGATGTAGTGATTGAAGATAAGGACGTAAGAATCGATGTTATGCGTGCTTCCGGTAACGGCGGACAGTGCGTCAACACAACGGATTCCGCTGTTCGTCTGACACATATGCCGACTGGTATTGTAATTTACAGCCAGACGGAAAAATCCCAGCTTCAGAACAAGGAGAAGGCATTCCGCCTGCTTCGTTCCAAGCTTTATGATATTGAGCTGGAGAAGAGACAGAATTCCGAGTCAGAGGCCCGCAGAAGCCAGATTGGTACAGGCGACCGGTCTGAGAAGATCAGAACCTACAATTTCCCTCAGGGCCGTGTGACCGATCACCGGATTAAGCTGACTCTTTATAAGATTGATTCCATTATGAATGGAGATATATATGAACTTTTAGATTCTCTGATTGCAGCAGATCAGGCAGAAAAGCTTGCCAGACTGAATGAAAATTAAGGGGATTGCTAGAAATTTCTGAAATGAATTTAAAATAAATGCCTGTACTTGTAATATTATATACTGCAGGTATAATATAATAAAGAAAGGCAATCGCCACAGGGTGGTTGGCTAAGTTGAAAAGCAAAAACCTTCCCGACCGGCCAAAGTACAGGGAAGGCTTTTTGCGGTTAATGACACGTCATAAAGACGAATGTCAGCAGTGCCAGAAGGAACATACCAAAAGACATTAGGTCCTTAAAGTCATAATTCTTCATGAGCAACACCTCCATTCTATGTAGAATCGAGGCCTACCACCCTATACACGATTGCCAGCAGTTTGTACCTGCCAGTATAATTATATGTGTCATCTTATAAATATACCAATAAAAAAACAAAATATCTGAAAAATCCCTCTTGGACATAGTCGTTGTCTGAGAGGGATTTTTTTCTTATTGAATAAAATAATCGGGGAATGCTGCCACAAGTTCTGATTTTTCCATCTGGTGTCTGTTGATATGCCTGGTCATCAGAATCTCAGCCAGCTCTGTATCCCTGCGCTCGATGGCATAGATAATATTCTCGTGATCTTCCACGATCTTGGTGGGTTTACTGGACTTTAAGGAAAGAGTTCTGATCCGGTCAAAATGTACCATCTGGGACTGGATGATCTCAAATGTTCTGGCCTTATTCACAGACTGGAACAAGAGCATGTGAAACTCATTATCCAGTGGAAAAAATCTGGCAGTGTCTTCCTGTTCCAGACAGAACTTCTGCTCACTGATATTGTCCTTCAGCTTCTTTAAGTCCACCGGTTCAGGATTTTTGCAGGCAAGCTTTACCACGGCGTTCTCTAAAACAAGTCTCATAAAGCGGGCTTCTTCAATTCGTTCATAATCTATTTTTGAAATATAACTTCCCCGCTGGGGCAGTATTTCAACAAGGCTGGATTTGCTAAGTTCAATCAGCGCTTCTCTGACTGGTGTTCTTGAAAGATTCAAAGTGGAAGAAAGCTCGTTTTCACTTACTGCACTTCCTGGAGCAAGCTCTAAGTTAATAATATTATAGAGAAGAACACGTATCGCATAATTTCTGGCATTCTCTCCGGGAGACCGATCGAACAATTTCATAAAAAACCTCTCTTATCAAAATATAAATCCTGCAGGCAGGAGCATACGGTTAGTATACTACTGAACAGCAAGTTTATCTATTGTTTTATTTATAACCCCTGAAAATGAGCAACAACTTGTATACAAGTATCATGCTTTGAAAGCGAGTGAATGTCAATGATATAAGGTTTAAAAGTGAAAAAATGTCATATTGCACAAAAAACAAGATAAAAAATATACAAAATTACATATTGAATATTTCTCCGTAATATACTACCATACAAGATAGAAAGACATGTAAAAGAGAAATTCATACATGTTTGGTTGGCTGGGCAATACTAGCATATAATAGGACAGGACTTATTATGTGCCGGCCTCATGATAAAGTAAAACGATAACTGATTGCAAAACAGGAGGAACAAAACGATGGAAATGACTTTACGCTGGTATGGACCAGGATATGACAGTGTGTCCCTGAAACAAATCAAACAGATACCTGGAGTGAAAAGTGTAATCACGACTCTGATGGGAAAGCAGGCAGGAGAAGTCTGGACAGAGGCAGAGATTGCTGAACTGAAACGAGTAGTGGAAGAAGAAGGCCTTACCATCGCAGGAATTGAATCCGTTAATATCTCTGATGATATTAAGATTGGTACGGAAAAACGAGAACAGCATATTGCTAATTATATCGAAACTCTTGAAAATCTTGGAAAAGCAGGAATTCATATGGTTTGCTACAACTTTATGCCTGTATTTGACTGGACACGTTCCGATCTTGCAAGAGTACGTCCGGATGGATCAACCGTACTTGCTTATAATCAGGATGTAGTAGATGAAATCGACCCTGCACATATGAAGGAATCTGTAGAAAAGATGTCCAACGGCTTTGTAATGCCAGGCTGGGAGCCAGAGCGTCTGTCCCGTCTGGAAGCATTATTTGAAGCATACAAAGACATTGATGATGAGAAACTGTTTCATAATCTTGTTTATTTCCTGGAGTCAATTGGCGAAGTTTGTGAAAAATATGATATTAAAATGGGGATTCATCCCGATGATCCGGCATGGCCGATCTTTGGTCTTCCAAGAATCATACGCGACAAAGAAAAAATTGTAAAACTGTTAAAAGCAGTTGACAAGCCATACAACGGTATTACCTTATGTACAGGATCACTTGGCTCCAATCCGGCTAACGATATCTGCGATATTATCAGAGCTGCAAAAGGAAGAATTTCATTTGCACATGTAAGAAACTTAAAATATAACAGTGACAGAGATTTCGAAGAAGCAGCTCATCTTTCTTCTGACGGATCCATGGACATGCATGCAATTATGAAAGCACTGTATGAAACAGGATTTGACGGCGTAATCCGTCCGGATCATGGAAGAATGATCTGGGATGAGGTTGCCATGCCTGGATATGGTCTTTATGACAGAGCGCTGGGTGCAGTATATCTTCAGGGATTATGGGAAGCCATTGATAAGGAATCTGGAAAAAACTAAGGAGGCAGTGCCGGTATGAAGCTGACATTAGAAGGTTTAAAGAATAAAGAAGCCTGGGAGGCGGCTGGAATCAGCCTTCCGCTTTATGACATTGAGACAGTGGTCAGAGAAACAAAAGAGTCACCGGTCTGGGTGCATTTTGGAGCAGGTAATATCTTCCGTATCTTTATCGGTGGAATTGCAGATATCTTAATTGCACAGGGCGAGAGCACCAAGGGAATTACCTGTGTGGAGACCTTTGACTTTGATGTAATTGATAAGATCTATGATCCATATGACAATCTGGTTCTTGCAGTAACCTTAAACGCAGATGGTTCTACTGGAAAAAAGGTAATCGGATCCCTGGCAGAAGCAGTCAGAGCCCAGTCTGGTGTAGCAGCTGAGTGGAATCGTCTGAAAGAGATCTTTGTAAATCCGGAACTTCAGATGGCTTCTTTCACCATTACAGAGAAAGGCTATGCACTGAAAGGAACCGAAGGAAGTTATTTCCCATTTATCCTGGCAGATCTGGAAAATGGTCCTGAAAAAGCAGTTTCTGCCATGGCTGTGGTATGTGCGCTTCTGCTTGAACGGTTTAAGGCAAATAAAGCACCTTTGGCAGTGGTTTCTATGGATAACTGTTCTCACAATGGCGAAAAACTGAAACAGTCCATCGTGACAGTTGCAAAAGAGTGGGAGAGCCGGGGATTTGCAGAGAAAGCATTTGTTGACTATCTGGAAGATGAATCCGTTGTTTCCTTCCCCTGGTCTATGATTGACAAGATCACACCACGACCTGCAGATTCTGTGTGCAGCGAACTGGAAAAAGCAGGAGTAGAGGATATGGCTCCGGTGATCACTTCCAAAAAAACATACATTGCACCATTTGTCAATGCAGAAGGACCTCAGTATCTGGTAATTGAAGACAAATTCCCTAACGGAAGACCGGCGCTTGAGAAAGCCGGAGTGTATATGACAGACCGGGATACTGTTAATAAAGTAGAGCGTATGAAAGTTACCACCTGCTTAAATCCGCTGCACACAGCGCTGGCTGTTTATGGCTGCGTTCTTGGATATGACCTGATTGCAGATGAGATGAAGGATGCGCAGCTGAACCGTCTGGTTCATGAGATCGGTCCGGTAGAAGGAATGCCGGTCGTAACTGACCCAGGAATTCTGTCTCCACTGGAATTCGTTGACGAAGTGATCCGTGTCAGAATCCCCAATCCTTTTATGCCTGATACACCTCAGCGAATTGCTACGGATACATCTCAGAAGGTGGGAATCCGTTATGGTGAGACAATTAAAGCATATGTGGAAAAATACGGAGATGCAAAAAAACTAAAAGCCATTCCGCTGGCAATTGCAGGCTGGTGCCGCTATCTTCTGGCAGTGGATGACCAGGGTAAGGCATTTGAACTTTCCTCTGACCCTATGATTCCCGAACTGACAGAAAAGCTCAAAGGAATTGAGTTTGGTAAACCGGAGACGTATCATGGGCAGCTGAAGGAAATCCTCTCTAATGAGCATATTTTTGGAATTGACCTTTATCAGGCTGGCATTGGAGAAAAGATTGAAGAAATGTTCTGTGCCCAGATTACGGGAGCAGGAGCAGTAAGAGAAACACTGAAGCGTGAGCTGAATTAATAAGGATACAATCAGAGTGGGTCCCGGCAGAGAAACTTAATTCTTTGCCAGGACCCACATTGTAACTTATGACATTCCAGATTCTATTTTCTGGTTTTTAATTCCATGTTTTTCTGCAAAGCCGGTGAGAATCATGGTGAGAGCTCCGTCTCCCGTTACATTGCATGCAGTTCCAAAGCTGTCCTGGAGTGCAAAGATGGTCAGCATAAGAGCAGTGCCCGTCTCATCAAAACCTAAAACTCCGGTGATCAGACCAAGAGATGCCATAACCGTCCCTCCGGGAACCCCTGGTGCGCCAATTGCAAAAACACCCAGCAGAGCGCAGAATAAAAGCATGGAGCCAAGAGACGGAACAGAGCCGTAAAGGATCTTTGATACAGTCATGACAAAGAAAACCTCGGTGAGTACAGATCCACATAAGTGGATGTTTGCAAAAAGCGGGATACCAAAGTCCACCATATCTTCTCTTAAGGTGGGCTGTGACTTTTTAGCACATTTTAAAGCGACTGCAAGAGTGGCAGCTGAAGACATGGTTCCTACTGCAGTGATGTAGGCAGGGCCGTAATTGCGCAGAACATCAAAGGGATTCTTTCTGGAATAGGCGCCGCCAATCAGATACAGAACTGCCAGCCAGATATAGTGTCCAACCATAACAATTATTACTACCTGAAGGAATACGGGTAGCTGTTTTGTGATGGTTCCTTCATAGGACAGAGCGCAGAATGTAAATGCGATAAAAACAGGTAGAATGGGTATGACGACCTTTGTTACAATGGACAGGACAATCTCCTGAAATTCCTCCAATACCTGAGTAATTGCTGCAGCTTTTGTCCAGGTAGCGGCAAGACCCAGTAAAAGTGAAAATACCAGAGCACTCATAACCGGCATAATCTGAGGGATATCCAGCTGGAATACAATTCCGGGAAGCTCCTTTAAGCCATCTGTACTTGGTGAGATGGACAGATGAGGGATTATAATGTATCCGGCAGCCATGGAAAACAAGGCCGCACCTATGGAAGAAATATAAGCTGCAGAAACAGCGATCCCCAGCATTTTAGAAGCATTATTGCCTAATCTTGTGATAGATGGGGCAATAAAGCCGATGATGATGAGCGGAACACAGAATACAATGATCTGGTTCAATATGTATTTGACTGTCACCACAACATTCATCAATTGTTCACCAGCCAGCTGTCCAATTAAGATTCCCCCAATGACCCCCAGAAGTAATTTAAAAGGTAAACTACTTACTAATTTTTTCATACCTATTCTCCTATCATGATTTTAATGATTTCCTCGTTGGTCTCCTTCATTCCTTTTTTCCCCAATCTGCCAACGTTTTTCAGCGTAGCCTCTACGCCTTTTGTGACAATGCCGTCCCCATCGAGAAACTGCTGTCCCTGACTGTACATGCTGTATCCAAAGATCCCCGCTTCAATGGAAGAGGCTATCTTTGCCGCACAGGAAGCCTTTGCCCCATCACATACGATACCAGATACAATGGCCAGCGCATTGACAACGGTATGTATGATTTCCTCGTAGCCGCCTCCGCATAAATAAGCGATTCCGGCTCCAGCTCCCGCTCCGGCATTTACCGCTCCGCAATAAGCGGATAATCTTCCGATGGGAGTCTTTTGATGGATGGAAGTTAAGTTGGATAAAGCAAGTGCCCGGTACATGGTTTCCTCGCTGACGCCTAATTCTCTGGCATAGACAATGACAGGAACAGAAACCGTGATTCCCTGATTGCCGCTGCCGGAGTTAATGATGACAGGAAGTTCGCAGCCATTCATGCGGGCGTCGGAACCGGCGGCAGCCATAGCCTTTGCTTTCAGGGAAATGTCGCTGCCTGCACTATTTAACAGTACTTTGCCAATATTGGCGCCGTAGTCATTGGTCAGGCCTTCCTCTGCAATGGCCCAGTTGTACCGGATCTGGCGGTCCAGTGTTTCTTTGATATCAGCAATGTCAACGGTATTGATAAAATCCCAGATATCTTCCATGCTGAGTATGCTCCGGTCAGTCAGTGCCTCTTCTTCTTTGCCGGCATCCAGCTGTTTTAAGACCGTTCCGTCTTTTTCGATTAGTACAATGTTGGTATGGTAATTGGCTATCCGCACTGTGCATGTGGAGGGTCCTTTGTACAGAGTGATCAGGATATCAAATGTGATTCCATGATCAATATGTACAACCCCTATTTCAGTCTCCTCCATAAATTGCTTCATACCGGTGATCTGGTCCGGTGTAACGCAGGAAATAACTTCCAGTTCCTTTTCCGGATCTCCCGCCACAATTCCTGCAGCTACAGCTGCCGGTATTCCTTTCAGATGACCGGTGTTGGGAACAATGACGGATTTTACATTTTTGATAATGCTCCCGCTGGCACCAACTACCACCTTGTCAGGAATGGCTCCCAGAGTTTTTTTAGCCACTGCAGCGGCATAAGCAAGAGCAATCGGTTCCGTACAGCCCATAGCGGGAACCAGCTCTTCCTTTAGAATCTGCACGTAGGCGCGGTATTTACAATCTGCCTTTTCCATACTTTTTTAAAGTCCTTTCTAATCGTGTCCTGAAAATACTCATCCTTTGAGTTGATTTCTGAGTGACTTTAATGTACCATAAATATAAATGAATGTAAAATTTAATGTTTTTATGATAACGTTTAATAATTTTAAATTAAGAGAGGATTGTTATGGAACTCCGTGAGATACGAACATTTTTAGAAGTTGCTGATTTAAAAAGTTTTTGCAGGGCGGCGGAAAAGCTTAAATATTCTCAGGCAGCAGTGACGGTTCAGGTTAAACAGCTGGAAAAAGAATTAAACGTTCATTTGTTTGACCGGATTGGGAAGCAGACTACTTTAACACATGAAGGGGAGATGTTTTACCAGTACGCATCTGAAATTATGAGGAATGTGGCTTATGCCCGTAATGCCCTTGGCCAGTCCTCAGAGCTGACTGGCACTCTTGTGATCGGCACCATTGAATCCATCTGTTCCACTTTATTTCCTCCATTAATCTGGGAGTATCATCACCGGTACCCCAACGTAAACATTAATATTGTGATTGATTCTCCGGAGATCCTGCTGAACATGATGAACAGCAATCAGGTGGATATGGTTTATTTTCTGGATCGCAGAATGTATGATGCCAAATGGGTTAAAATACTGGAGAAACCGGAAGAAATCATATTTGCCGCATCAAAGGATCATATCTTTGCAAAGGAAACCGGACTTACCATTGACCAGATAATCACTCAGCCCCTGATTTTAACAGAAAAGGATGCCAGCTACCGGTTTATACTGGAACAGTATCTGGCTTCGGATGATAAGAAACTTCACCCATACCTGGAAATAGGGAATACGGAATTTATTATAAAACTGCTGAAACAGAATGAAGGAATCTCCTTTCTTCCGGAGTTTACAATCAGGGAGGAGATAGAGCAGGGAAATTTAACAGCTCTTTCCATGAAAGAATTTTATTTAAGAACCTGGAGACAGATTGTTTATCATAAGGATAAATGGCTCAGCAGGGAGATGAAGGCGTTTATGGAGCTGGTTTTAGAGATGGAGGAGCATTGATGTTGTACGGGCTTTATCCATGTGTTATACTTAAAGAACTAAAATAATCAGCTGGAGGATAAAATATGGAAGTATTGAAAATTGGAATCATGGGAACAGGTAGAATTGCATCAATTTTGGCAGAGACCATGGTTCAGATGCCTGAAGTCTGTTTATATGGTGCTGCTTCCCGGAACCTTAAAAAGGCAGAAGATTTTGCAGCACGTTTTTCTATAAAAAAAGCTTATGGCTCCTATGAAGAGCTGGCGGCTGACAGTGAGGTTCAGCTGATTTATATTGCTACTCCCCATTCGGAGCACAGCAGAAATGCCAGACTTTGCCTGGAACATGGAAAGCATGTTCTGTGTGAAAAGTCATTTGCAGCTAATTATTCCCAGGCAAAAGAGATGATTGACCTGGCTCAGGAGAAAAACCTGATGATTACAGAAGCCATGTGGGTGCGGTATATGCCTATGGCGGATACGCTGAAGGAAGTTCTTGCTTCCGGTATCATCGGAGAACCCATGACGCTCACTGCCAATCTGGCCTACTTAGTGTCAGATAAGCACCGGATTGTGGCCCCGGAGCTTGCAGGGGGAGCGCTTCTGGATGTAGGAGTTTATACCCTTAATTTTGCATCTCTTGTTTTTGGTGATGAGATTACTGATATTACCTCCAGCGTGATTAAGACGGAGACAGGAGTGGATGCCCAAAACAGCATTACCCTTCTTTATCCAGGCGGTAAGATGGCTGTACTGAACAGTTCCGTTCAGGTTCTTTCTGACCGTCAGGGCATTATCTATGGAACAAAAGGGTTCCTGGTTGTGGAAAACATCAATAATTTTGAATCCATTTGTGTATATAATACAGACCGGAAGCTGGTGGGCTCCTATCAGAGACCGGAACAGATCACCGGATATGAATATCAGGTTCTGGCCAGTAAAGACGCGATTGAACAGGGATGGACTGAGTGCCCGCAGATGCCTCACCAGACCACTCTGCATGTAATGAGAGTGATGGACGAGCTGAGAAGACAGTGGGGGATACGTTACCCATTCGAGACAACCAATGAGGAATAATTTATGTTTTCAAGAAAAGATTTAACCGGGCTTCTGGCCCCTTTGATTGTAGAACAGA
Organism: Lacrimispora sp.; assembly: GCF_031982545.1. Taxonomy (GTDB): domain Bacteria; phylum Bacillota; class Clostridia; order Lachnospirales; family Lachnospiraceae; genus Lacrimispora. Next base: position 106,742 of record NZ_DALYXB010000011.1, on the reverse strand, counting down.
TCCTGGCCGTCCTGGTAGGTATGGTGGCTGTGGTCATGGTGGCGGCGGTTGGGGAAGCGGCTGTATCAGGCGTATCTCTGGTGGATGCCATTAATATACTGATTATACAGATTCTTTCCGCGCTGGCGACCGGTGGTGCGGTAATCTCCGCCCAGTATTTAGGAAAAAAACAATCAGTGAATGCGTGTAAAGCAGCAGGTCAGCTGATGGGAGTAACGGCTTTATTCTCCCTGGTGCTTACTTTTGCTGCATTGGCAGGCAACCGGCTTCTGCTTCGTATGATATTTGGCAATGTGGAGCCGGAAGTGATGGACGCTGCTGTGATTTATTTTCAGATTACGGCCCTGTCTTATCCATTTATAGCTATCTATAATTCCTGTGCCGCACTTTTTCGGTCTATGGGAAATGCCAAGATATCCATGTTTGTTTCACTTGTTATGAATGTGGTGAATATAGTCGGCAATACGATTTGTGTTTATGGTCTGCATATGGGAGTGGAAGGCGTGGCTTATCCCACTCTCATAAGCCGTATTGTTGCAGCTGTCATGATGTTTTATCTGATACAGAATCCGGACAATGTGGTAAGAATCAGGCGGCTTTCCGAGCTGAAACCGGATTTTAAAATGATAAAGAATATTTTGGTGGTTGGCATTCCAAACGGTCTGGAAAACGGTATGTTTCAGTTTGGTAAGATTGCGCTTCAGAGCCTGGTTTCGTCTCTTGGGACTGCGGCCATTGCCAGCTATGCAGTGGCATCAAACCTGGTGACTCTTTTATACCTTCCCGGTAATGCCATCGGACTTGGTTTAATTACCATTGTGGGTCAGTGTGTGGGCGCAGGAGAAATCAAACAGGTCAAGTATTACTCCAGGCTTTTGGTAGGGATTAATTATGGTATTTTATTAGTCCTTTGTACGGTTATGGTTCTATTTTCAGACCAGCTGGTATCCATATACAATCTGTCTCCCCAGGCAGCGCAGATATCAGCCCAGATGATCGTGGTACATTGTTTTGCCATGATTGTGTGGCCAATCTCGTTTACGGTTCCATATGCGTTAAGAGCCTCTATGGATGCAAAGTTTACCATGATGGTCTCTGTATTTTCCATGTGGCTTTTCCGGATCGGTACCTCTTATTTATTCGTGCAGGTCATGAATCTGGGAGTAATGGGGATCTGGTATGGTATGTTTATTGACTGGTTTTTCCGCGCAGTTATATTTGCACTGCGGTTTCGTGGAATTGAAAAAAGGGCAGTGTCCGTTTCTTAACGGCACTGCCCTTTTTAACGATCTTCATTCATCTTCCCGTCTGCATTCACATAAGAGTTGTCAATCACCCGGCTGACTGCCATCTGCCCCACAACACCATCCGAACTCGGATTAAAGTAGTACCAGTGAGCATCAATCTTATGCCATCCGGTCACCATAATCCCTATCTGGTTTGTATAAAAGGTGCTATTATAATGAGAGTCACGAATCCATCCGGTTACCATGGCTCCCTGTGTACTTCCTTCTTCCGGATTAAAGTAATACCAATGGCTGTTTAAATAACGCCAGCCAGTAGCCATATATCCATTATCCATAAAATAATAGGAATTACCCTGATATTCGATCCACTGTCCGGCGGGATATTTGGAATTCCACTGGTTAAAGTAGCGCCAACCGGCGTCATCTTTCACCCAGTTTCCGGAAATATAAATGGATTCATCTTTTGTATGGGCATAGCTGATAAAAGGGTCTGCACCGTATGCAGCAAACCAGACGGAAAAAAGTGCGGCTGCTGCCAGGCGAATGGCAGCAGCCGAAAAAAAGCGGCGTCTGTCGTTCATATTCTCCTCCTTCCGGTTTTCTCAGAGATTGTATGAATCGATTATAAGCGAACCCTTGAGAAAAAACAATGAGGGAAAGGAAACTGTAAGATATTATTTATAAATCATAAATTTAATCAAAAGTATCTTGACACTTTTAAACGCATTTGTTATATTACATATAGAACAAATGCAACGATTTTTGTATAGAGCCGGATAAAGGAGGAAATTGCCGTGAACATTAATAAATTTACACAGAAGTCCATGGAGGCTGTGAAGAACTGCGAAAAGCTTGCGTATGAATACGGAAACCAGCAGATTGAACAGGAACATATGCTGTACAGCCTTCTTACCATTGAAGACAGCCTGATTTTAAAACTGATCACCAAGATGAATATACAAAAAGAGTTATTTCTTGATGAAGCTGCAGGGGCAATCCAGAAGCTTCCTAAAGTAAGCGGCGGACAGCTTTACATCAGCAATGATTTAAATAAGGTTTTAATCAGTGCGGAGGATGAGGCAAAGGGAATGGGAGATCAGTATGTTTCGGTTGAACACTTATTCCTTGCCATGTTAAAACAGCCATCAAAGGCATTAAAAGAACTGTTTCGCAGCTATGGCATCACAAGAGAGAATTTTTTGACGGCATTATCCACAGTAAGAGGCAACCAGAGAGTGGTAAGTGATAATCCCGAGGCAACCTACGATACGCTGACAAAGTATGGGTATGACCTGGTAGAAAGAGCCAGAGATCAGAAACTGGATCCAGTCATCGGCAGAGACAGCGAAATCCGTAATGTAGTCCGGATTCTGTCCAGAAAGACCAAGAATAACCCGGTATTAATCGGAGAGCCGGGAGTTGGTAAGACCGCAGTTGTGGAAGGGCTGGCACAGAGAATTGTAAGAGGTGACGTACCCGATGGCTTAAAAGATAAAAGGCTGTTTGCACTTGATATGGGTGCTTTGCTGGCAGGCGCAAAGTACCGGGGTGAATTTGAAGAGCGTTTAAAAGCGGTTCTTGATGAGGTGAAAAAAAGCGACGGTCAGATTATTCTTTTTATAGATGAGCTTCATACCATTGTTGGAGCAGGAAAGACAGAAGGATCCATGGATGCAGGCAATATGCTAAAGCCCATGCTTGCCAGAGGAGAGCTTCATTGCATCGGTGCGACCACATTGGATGAATACCGCCAGTATATTGAAAAAGACCAGGCACTGGAACGGAGATTTCAGCCTGTTATGGTTGATGAGCCGACTGTAGAAGATACGATTTCTATTTTAAGAGGATTAAAGGAGCGGTACGAGGTTTATCACGGAGTAAAGATCACAGACTCTGCTCTGGTATCTGCAGCCACCCTTTCTGATCGTTATATCGGTGAACGTTTTCTTCCGGATAAGGCCATTGATCTGGTGGATGAGGCATGCGCCATGATTAAGACTGAACTGGATTCCATGCCGGCTGAGCTTGACGAGCTGTCAAGGCGGATCATGCAGATGGAGATAGAAGAAGCCGCCTTAAAGAAAGAGGCAGACCGCTTAAGCCAGGACCGTCTGGCAGAGCTGCAGCAGGAACTGGCAGAGCTTCATGATGAATTTGCCTCACAAAAGGCTCAATGGGAGAATGAGAAGGCATCGGTAGAACGTCTTTCCTCCTTAAGAGAAGAGATTGAAAATCTCAACAGGGAAATCCAGACAGCTCAGCAGAAATACGACTTAAACCGTGCAGCAGAGCTTCAGTACGGCAGATTGCCCCAGCTTCAGAAGGAACTGGCAGAGGAAGAGGAGCGGGTGAAAAATCAGGATTTAAGCCTGGTACGGGAAAGTGTAACGGAAGATGAGATTGCAAGAATTGTATCCAAATGGACAGGAATCCCGGTTTCCCGTCTGACAGAGAGTGAGAGAAACAAGACGCTACATCTGGATCAGGAACTCCATAAGAGGGTGATTGGACAGGAAGAAGCTGTTTTAAAGGTGACGGAAGCAATTATCAGATCCAAGGCTGGAATTAAAGATCCCACGAAACCCATTGGTTCCTTCCTCTTTTTAGGCCCTACCGGTGTGGGTAAAACAGAGCTTGCCAAGGCGCTTGCAGAGAGTCTGTTTGATGAAGAGAACAACATTGTGAGAATTGACATGAGTGAGTATATGGAAAAGCATTCCGTATCCAGACTGATTGGAGCTCCTCCCGGATATGTAGGTTACGATGAGGGCGGCCAGCTTACCGAAGCAGTACGCAGAAAGCCATATTCCGTAGTGCTGTTTGACGAAGTGGAAAAAGCTCATCCGGATGTGTTCAATGTGCTTTTACAGGTTCTTGATGATGGACGGATCACCGATTCCACCGGAAAGACGGTTGATTTTAAAAACACCATTATCATTATGACATCCAATATTGGTTCCCAGTATCTTCTTTCAGGGATAGACAGCAATGGGAATATTACAGAAGCGGCAGAAGAGATGGTAATGGGTGATCTAAGATCCCATTTCAGACCCGAATTTTTAAACCGTCTGGACGAAATCATTCTGTTCAAGCCACTGGATAAGAGTAACATTTCCGGTATAGTAAGTCTGCTCATGAAGGATTTAAACCGAAGGCTTGAGGATCGTGAGATAAAGATTGAACTGACAGACCAGGCGGGCGAATTTGTAGTGGAGCAGGGGTATGATCCGGTATATGGAGCCAGACCGTTAAAACGGTATCTCCAAAAACATGTGGAGACTCTTGCTGCAAGGGTGATTCTTGGAGACGAGATCCATGCAGGAAGTACTATTTTGATTGATGTTTCAGAAGAAGGGGATAAACTGATTGCTTATCTGGAGTAAAAAACAGGGGGGTCCGTGTCAGGACTCCCCTTTGTGCTGTATTTTATGAATTGGTATTTGGCAGGGTCCACAGAATATCTCTGTTGACGGTATGATAAAAGGTATCCCGTATCTCCTTTGGATCTTTTGTCTTTCCAAGAATCCACATGAGCTTGGTTACGGTGGCCTCCAGGGTCATATCGTATGCTTCCAGAAGTCCGAATTCTTTCTTAATGGAATGACCCACTTCGTAAACTGACATATTACTACCTTCATTGGTTACCTGGGTGGTCATAACCACGGTTTTTCCGAGAGAAATCCATTTTTCAATGGCCTTATAAAAATCACCGCTATCATAGGAGGGCAGACCGCCTACACCAAAGGATTCAATGATAACTGCATCGTAATGCTCTGCCATATAATCCAGAACATCTGCACCCATAGATGGAATCAATTTTAAAAGTGCCACGTTAAAATTCAGCTTATGAAAAAACAGGGGACTTCCAAAACGGTTATTTTTTTTGTCATTCAGATAAAAGATCACATGTCCATCCTGGATTGCTGCAATATAGGGAAAATTAATGCTGGAAAATGCGTTGTAGCTTTTGGTCCGTTCCTTTTTTCCTCTTGTACCGGAAATAACTTTTCCATCAAAAACGATGTTTACATCATGGGAGCGGTCATCACTGGCAAAACGAAGGCTGTCAGATAAATTGGTTCTTGCATCTGTATTTTCCATGTCAATGGGTTTTTGGGCACCGGTTATGACAATGGGCTTTGGGGAGTTCTGCACCAGATAAGAAAGAGCTGCTGCTGTGTAAGCCATGGTATCCGTGCCGTGGCAGATGACAAAGCCGTCATAAGCATCGTAATGATCTTCAATGGCTTTTGCAATTACCAGCCAGTGCTTTGGCTGCATATTGGTGCTGTCTATATTCATTATCTGAAGACTGTCCACATGACAGAAATCCGCCGCATCGGGAACATAGGAGAGAAGTTCGTCTGAAGTCAGAAGGGGCTTTAAACCAGAATCTCCTCTTTTGCAGGCAATCGTACCACCGGTTCCAAGCATCATTATTTTTTTCATTTCAAATACCTCCTGATGGATTATGAACCTGATTGTAGCATTTCTTTTTTCATTCGTATAGAGCATTTCTTGAAAATAAAAGAAATCTATGCTAAAATGAGGGACAAACAGGTGCAGGAGATAATAGAATGGCTAATATACCCAAAGATCCGGTTATGCTGCTCAGTTACATGAATACTCAGCTGAGAGATTATTATCCATCTTTAAGTGAGTGCTGTCTGAGCCTGGGAATCGAGGAAGAAGAGATTGTAAAGTCACTGGCCTCCATTGATTACCGGTATGACAATGAAAAAAATCAGTTTTTGTAAATGAAGTGGATACAAATGGGTCGTCGCAGCTGCGGGGACCCTTTTTGGAAAATAGATTTGAGACTATTTGCAGGAGTCACACCATAAAATTATTAGAATGAAAGAGCAGAAAATAGGAAAACTGTTTCATGTAGAAGGTATGAAATACTTGAAACGATGAAACCGGTTAGAAAGAGAAAGGAGTGATTTCATATGGAATCTGTCTGGTATCAGAGCATAGCAGTCTGGAAATGGCTCATGGATCATTTAATCTATATAAACCTGATTCTTTCTGTTATCATTGTTTTTTTTCAAAGAAGGGATCCAAAGGCAGTCTGGACCTGGCTTTTAGCGTTGTATTTTATTCCTGTATTCGGGTTTCTCTTTTATCTTATACTTGGTCAGGATATGAGAAAGGGTAAGATGTTCCGGGTTAAGGAAGTGGAGGACCGGATGCGTTACTCTGCCAGAAATCAGGAGGAGTTTTTAAAAAGTCATGATATCGGGCTGGATTCCTCCCTTGCAAGGGATTATTCCGATCTGGTCATGTACAATTTAGAAACCTCAGGTTCCGTTCTGACCGTTGATAATACGATTGAAATTTTTACCGATGGGGAGAAAAAGTTCCAGGATCTCAGGGAAGAACTTTCAAAAGCAAGCCGGTTTATCCATCTGCAGTATTATATTATTAAGAATGATGAACTGTTTGACTCCATCATTCCCATATTAATTGAACGGGCAAAGGCCGGTGTAGAAGTCCGGATTCTCTGTGACGGTATGGGTGGAAGGTTTATGCGCAAATCAAAATGGGATATATTAAAGGAAAGCGGTGTTAAGGTTGGTATCTTCTTCCCACCAGTGCTTGGAAGGCTGCACCTGCGTATTAACTATAGAAATCACAGAAAAATTGTAGTGATTGATAACCGGATTGGTTATGTGGGCGGATTTAATATAGGAAGAGAATATATTTCCAAAGACCCTAAGTTTGGTTACTGGAGGGATACTCATTTAAAACTTCAGGGTGGATCTGTTTTAAGCCTTCAGATCCGTTTCGCTCTGGACTGGAATTATGCAGTTGGGGAAAACTTATTTAAAAATATGACTTACTTTTGTGAAGACGAGGACGGAGCCTGTCTTTATAATATGGGAGTAGTGGATATCAATCAGGTAGAAAAAAAACTTGGAATTCAGATTATTGCAAGTGGTCCTGACGCCAGAAGCAGACAGATCCGGGATAATTATATCCGGCTGTTCTCAAAAGCAAAGCACCATATCTATATACAGACTCCCTATTTCGTACCCGATGACGCGGTTCTTTCTGCACTCAGGATGGCTGCCAGGTCAGGAGTAGATGTCAGGCTCATGATACCCTGCAAACCGGACCATCCCTTTGTTTACTGGGCCACCTATTCCTACGTGGGAGATCTATTATCGGAAGGCGCCAGATGCTATACCTATGAAAATGGATTTCTTCATTCAAAGGGTGTGATGACAGACGGAAAAGTCAGTTCCTATGGGACTGCCAATATGGATATCCGCAGCTTTGAACTGAATTTTGAAGTCAATGCAGTAATCTATGATGAAGAGACTACCAGAAAATTAGAAGAGTTATTTCTGGAAGATTTAAAGGTATGTGAAGAGATTACGCCAGAGAGATATGAAGCCAGAAGTATCTTCATTCGGATTAAGGAACAGGGCAGCAGACTTCTCTCACCTCTTTTATAGAATTCTTTTACAGCACAACATAATATCTCCATATCCGGCACATAATGATGCTTATGAAGATACTATCACAATTAAACTTAAAAGAGTTACCCTTAAATTTTTGTAAATGCGGGGTTACAGGCTGGTGCCTGGAAGTAATGTTTACTGCAACAGACTCCTTCTTACGCCATGACTTGCGTCTGATGGGTCAGACGTCTCTTCTTATGTTTCCTATTTATGGATGTGGAGCATTTCTGGCGCCCATTGGAATGATGATTGACCGCTGGGTCAATCCCAGAACTGGTCTGGCTGCTGCCCGGACGGATATTGCCATTCGTCATGGATTCCTTTATATGGTGCTGATTTTTGTGGCAGAGTATTTCTCCGGAACACTTTTACGCGGCAGGGGAATCTGCCCATGGGATTATACCGGCAGGAGCACCAACATTGACGGCCTGATTCGTCTGGATTTTGCACCGCTGTGGTTTGCTACGGGATTATTGTTCGAACAAATTACAAAAAAGAAAGGCAGGTAGTATTGTAATTAAAGAGTCCATTCTATATAATAGATGGAATGGAGGATTAGACCAATGATTCGATTTATTCTTGTAGCAGCATCCGTTATATTTTATCTGATCTTAAGCATCCCGGTTCTGATTTTTGAGAACATGGCTGGTAAAAAGAACCTTCGTGCAAGCGATGAACGAAGTATTTCTAACGTCCGGTGGATCTTTAAGATTATCCTGTTTTTTGCAGGAGTTAAAATTACAGTAAAAGGAAAAGAAAAGATACCAGGTGACCGGGCTGTTCTGTATGTGGGAAATCATAGAAGCTATTTTGATATTCTTGTTGGCTATACCACAGTTCCTGGTCTGGTGGGATTTGTGGCTAAAAAAGAGATGGAAAAAATCCCCCTGCTTTCCAGCTGGATGAAGCATGTGAACTGCCTGTTTTTGGACAGACACAATGTAAAAGAAGGGTTAAAAACCATTCTCCAGGGAATTGAGCAGGTGAAAAACGGAGTCTCTGTCTGGATTTTTCCAGAAGGAACCAGGAACACAAATGAAGATATAATGGAACTTCTTCCTTTTAAGGAAGGCAGCTTGAAAATAGCAGAGAAAAGCGGCTGTCCGGTAGTTCCGGTTGCCATATCCGGAACGGCAGAAGTATTTGAGAAGCACCTTCCATTCATTCGGTCTTCAAAAGTAACCATTGAATTTGGTGAGCCGTTTCTGGTGAAAGAACTGGAACCGGAATCTAAAAAATTCCCCGGTGCTTATGTAAAAAGACAGATTGAGAGTATGCTGGAAGAAGAAATTTCCCTTCAGGGAAAGCTGACGGGCCGGTAAAAAAGACCAACAGATAAGGCAGAGGAATGGACATATGAAAAAATTAGACTTGCTTGAGATCAGAGGACAGCTTGACAGCATTGACCGTGAAATTGTGGAACTGTTCGAAAAGAGGATGAGACTGAGCGGCGAGGTGGCTGAATTTAAGATTGAAACCGGAAAACCGGTTTATGATAAGGAACGGGAAACACAAAAAATTGATTCCGTAACCGGAATGGTGGAAGATGCATTCATGAAACAGGCAGTCAGTGAACTGTTTACCCAGATGATGACCATCAGCCGCCATTATCAGTACAAGCTGATGGCGGAGCATGGAATGAAAGGGGAAGATACCTTTCAACCGGTAAAAAGTATTCCCACAGATGGGGTAAAAGTGGTTTATCAGGGAGTGGAGGGTGCGTACAGTCATGCTGCCACGCTTCAGTATTTCGGAACTGATATCAGCTGTTATCATGTGGTTACCTTTGAGGATGCCATGAAGGAAGTGGAGTCCGGACGAGCAGATTATGCGGTGCTTCCCATTGAAAACTCCTCTGCCGGTGCAGTGATCGACAACTATGACCTGTTGATGAAATACAACAATTATATTGTGGCTGAGACATTTTTAACCGTAAATCATGGGCTGTTAGGGTTGAAAGATTCAAGAACGGAAGATATCCGAACTGTATTCAGCCACCCCCAGGCACTGATGCAGTGTTCAGAATTTTTAAATGCCAACAGGAACTGGAAGCAGATCAGTGTGGAGAATACCGCGGCTGCTGCTAAAAAGATTATCGAAGAAGGAGATCCCACTCAGGCTGCTGTGGCCAGTGAGACCGCTGCCAGACTTTATGGACTGAAAGTTCTTAATTCTTCCATCAATCATAATAAGTCCAATACCACCCGGTTTATTATCCTGTCAAATAAAAGAATCTACCGGGAGGAAGCACAAAAAATCAGCATCAGCTTTGAACTGCCTCATAAGAGCGGTACTCTTTACAACATGCTGAGCAATATGATTTATAACGGAGTCAGCATGATTATGATTGAGTCAAGGCCCATTCCGGGAAGAAACTGGGAATACCGCTTCTTTGTAGATATGGAAGGGAATTTAAGTGAATGTTCCATTCAGAATGCTCTGAAAGGGATTTTAGAAGAGGGACGTAATATGAGAGTCCTGGGAAATTATTAAGGAATTTAGAGAGGTTCGGCCTGCATTAAGGCCGGACTTCCGTTTACACAGGGAGGAATAAGGAACGTGAAGGAACTGATTTTATACCGCGATTTAAAATATCAGAAACTTTTTGACCAGATGTTAAGACAGCTGACTCTTATCCAGGAAAAAAATACAGAAACAATGCCGGAATCCTGCGCCTGTGCCGGTCAGCTTATCGAGCTGGCAGCATCTTATGGCTTTGAGGGGAATCTCTGGCATTGTTTTTTAGCATTGTGCCTGGCAGATAACGAAAACGCTTACAGTACGTCCTGCGAAATAACAGGTCCCATTCTGGGAACATTAAATCAACTGGCTGCCCATGATTTTAAGATTATGAAGGAGCTGTTTGATCAGGACATACGGGCATTAGACTGCGGGGAAGAAGAGGGAATCTGGTCCGCCCTTTCTGATTACCATGCCAATAACGGCAACAGTAAAATTTATAACAGACGAATCCGTGATCAGATCGTAACGCTTGCAGTAGAGTTAAAGGAAGCTCCGGACGTGAAAGCCTTTGGAGAAAAAATAACCTTATTCTATAAGTATTTTGGCGTAGGAAAATTCGGCTTGAATAAAGCTTTTCGCGTGGAGGAGACGGATCAGGAACCTCAGATCATTCCCATTACCAGTATGGATCACATCTATCTCAATGAACTTGTGGGATATGAAAGGCAGAAGGAGAAGCTGATTGAGAACACGGAAGCATTCTTAGATGGGAAGGCGGCTAATAACGTTCTCTTGTTTGGCGACAGCGGAACCGGGAAATCTTCAAGTATCAAAGCTATTTTAAATGAATATTATGATAGAGGTCTACGGATTATAGAAGTATATAAGCACCAGTTTCATACACTTACCAAAGTGCAGGAACAAATTAAAGACAGAAATTATAAGTTTATCATCTATATGGATGATTTATCTTTTGAGGATACGGAACTGGAATATAAATATTTAAAGGCGATTATCGAGGGCGGGCTTGCAAAGAAGCCTGGCAATGTTTTAATCTATGCAACCTCAAACCGCCGTCATTTAATTCGTGAAAAATTCAGCGATAAAAGGCAACTGGATGATGAATTACATAATAATGATACCGTCCAGGAGAAGCTTTCCCTTGTGGCACGATTTGGTGTAACCATTTATTATGGTGCTCCGGAACCAGCTGAATTTAAAGAGATTGTAAAACAGCTGGCATCCCGCAGCCAGATTTCCATGCCCTTAGAAGAACTTTACCAAAAAGCAAATATATGGGAATTGAATCACGGCGGTTTATCTGGAAGAACTGCAAGCCAGTTTATTACCTATCTTTTGGCAAAAGAGAAAAATAATTAATCTTTTTGCAAATTTTACCGATATTTGACACAAAAGGGAATAAAATAAGGTAGAATAGTAAAAAACTGTCCTGTAGAGGGCAGTGAGGAGGACAAGTATGGCAATCAGATTATTTGCCGCTATTGATGTGGGATCTTTTGAACTTGAACTTGGCATCTATGAGATTTCCCCTAAAACGGGAATCCGCAAGATTGATCATGTCCGCCATGTCATCGCCCTTGGTAGGGACACCTATAAGAACGGAAAAATCCGCTACGAATTAGTAGACGAAATGTGCAAGGTAATTGAAGACTTTGCAGATATTATGCAGTCCTATAAAGTCACAGGATACCGTGCCTATGCGACCAGCGCACTTCGGGAAGCAAAAAACAGTCAGATCGTACTGGATCAGATCCGGGTAAGAACCGGCATTGAGGTTCAGATTATCAGCAATTCCGAGCAGCGTTTTATCAGTTACAAGGCAATCGCCTCCAAGGATGCGGAATTTAATAAAATTATACAAAAAGGGACTGCCATCGTAGATGTGGGATTTGGAAGTATGCAGGTATCCTTGTTTGATAAGGACGCTCTTATATCCACCCAGAATCTGATGCTTGGAGTATTGAGGATCCGTGAGATGATGGGCGATATGCAGGTGAGTACCCAGATGCAGAACACCTTGATTGAAGAGATGGTTGACAATGAGTTAAACACGTTCCGCAAGGTTTATTTAAGAGACCGTGAGATTAAAAACCTCATCGGTATCGGGGAGAGCATTCTTTATCTTTCAAGAGAAAGCCATGGCGGAAAGCCGGTAGAGTGGATCACTGCGGAGGAATTTATTATTTTTTATGAAAAGATCAAGTTAATGTCTCTGGACCAGATTCAGGACCGGTTTGGTGTCAATGCAGAATACGCCGCTCTTTTAGTTCCTGCCGCGATTATTTTTAAACGTGTTTTGGAACTGACCGGAGCTGAGATGTTCTGGATTCCAGGAATCCGCTTATGCGACAGCATTGCTGCAGAATACGCAGAAGAAGCCAGGACAGTGAAATTTCATCATGATTTTTCTGAGGATATTCTGGCCGCCTCCAGGAACATGGCAAAGCGTTATAAGTGTCATGGTCCTCATACGGTTTCCATGGAAAAGTATGTACTTGGAATTTTCGACTGCATGAAGAAGTATCACGGTATGGGCAAACGGGAGCGGCTTCTTTTACAGATTGCGGCCATTTTACATGCATGCGGCAAATTTATCAGCATGAGAAAGCCAAGTGAGTCCGCTTATAACATTATTATGTCAACTGAAATAATTGGCCTGTCCCATATGGAGCGGGAAATTATTGCCAATGTAGTACGGTACAACGGTCTGGAATTTGATTATAACCGGGTGCAGCTCAATGAGGAATTATTCCGTAATACAAAGGGAGAATTGTCTCATGAGGATATTACCATTTTAATTGCAAAGCTGACAGCCATATTAAGGCTTGCCAATTCCATGGATCGCAGCCACAAACAGAAATTATCAGACAGCCGGATGAATGTTAAGGAAGGGAAGCTTGTAGTAACCACATCTTATGAAGGAGATATGACACTGGAAGCATTATCGTTTAATCAGAAGGCAGATTTTTTTGAGGAGATATTTGGTATCAGGCCTGTACTGAGGCAGAAGAGGAGGTTATCCTGATGGCAGACATGAATGAAATTTATTACAATCCGGATAATTATGTAAATCGAGAGCTGAGCTGGATCGAGTTTGATTACCGGGTATTAAGTGAGGCAAGAGATAAAAACCTGCCTCTTTTTGAGCGGTTGAAATTTTTGAGCATAACAGCTTCTAATTTAGATGAATTTTATATGGTTCGTGTGGCTTCCTTAAAGGATATGGTTCATGCAAAATACACCAAACCGGATATTGCAGGCATGAAAGCCGATGAGCAGTTAGAGAAGATCAGCGAACAGACCCATGAGCTTGTTTCTTTGCAGTATTCCACCTATAACCGTTCCATACTTCCTGCTTTGAAGCAGAACGGACTTCGTGTCATCTCCAGTCACGAAGATTTAAGTGAAGCAGAGGGCATGTTTGCAGATACGTATTTCATCCGGGATGTTTATCCAGTGCTGACTCCTATGGCTGTGGACTCCTCCAGACCATTTCCTCTGATTCGAAATAAATCGTTAAACATCGCGGCACTTTTAAAAAAGAAAAGCGGTGAAGAGGAACTTGAGTTTGCCATGGTGCAGGTTCCCAGTGTTCTTCCAAGAATTGTGGAGCTTCCTGCCGATGAATCAGGGGAGCGGTCCTTTATCCTTCTGGAACAGATTATTGAACGGAACATGGGAAGTCTGTTTTTAAATTACAACGTTGTCACCTCCCACCCATTCCGTGTCATGAGGAATGCCGATCTGACCATTGATGAAGAGGAAGCTGTTGATCTTTTGGAAGAAATTGAAAAGCAGCTTAAAAAACGTCAGTGGGGAGAAGCCATCCGTCTGGAAGTGGAAGATAAAATAGATAAACGCCTGTTAAAGACCTTAAAGAGAGAATTAAATATAAACTCCAGTGATATATTTGAGATTGCAGGTCCCTTAGATTTAACCTTCCTCATGAAGATGTACGGACTGAATGGCTTTGATCATTTAAAGGAAATCCCTTACATTCCGCAGCAGGTTCCTGAACTGATGAATGAAGATGATATCTTTATAAATATCCGTAAGGGAGATATTCTTCTTCATCATCCCTACCAGACCTTTGATCCCGTGGTTCAGTTTGTAAAAACCGCCGCAAAGGATCCGGAGGTACTGGCAATAAAACAAACCCTTTACCGGGTCAGCGGAAATTCCCCGATTATTGCCGCTCTTTTGGAAGCTGCGGACAACAGGAAACAGGTTTCTGTTCTGGTGGAACTGAAAGCCCGCTTTGATGAGGAAAATAATATCAACTGGGCGAAGAAACTGGAAAAAGCCGGCTGTCACGTAATTTATGGACTGGTAGGATTAAAGACTCACAGTAAGATAACCCTGGTGGTGCGCCGGGAAGAGGATGGCATCCGCCGTTACGTTCATCTGGGTACCGGAAATTATAATGATTCTACTGCCAGGCTTTATACAGACTTAGGACTGATGACGTGCAACCCTCAGATCGGAGAGGATGCAACTGCAGTATTTAACATGCTTTCCGGATATTCGGAGCCTCTTCACTGGAACAAACTGGTTGTGGCACCCATCTGGCTGCGAGCCAGATTTTTAAAGATGATACGCCGGGAAACCAGGAATGCGGCGGCCGGTAAGCCAGCTCACATTATAGCTAAGATGAACTCCCTGTGTGACAAAGAGGTGATTGCTGCCATGTACGAAGCTTCCTGCGCAGGAGTGACCATACAGCTGATTGTAAGAGGCATCTGCAGCTTAAAAGCAGGTGTTCCTGGTTTAAGTGAAAAAATTACAGTACATTCCATTGTAGGTAATTTTCTGGAACATGCCAGAATCTTCTATTTTGAAAATGACGGAAGTCCGGAACTTTATCTTGGAAGTGCCGACTGGATGCCAAGAAACTTAGATAAGCGGGTGGAAATTATGTTCCCTGTGGAAGATGAGAAGCTCCTGGAACGAATTATGCATGTCCTGAAAATACAATTAGAGGATAATGTTAAGGCTCATATTCTGCAGCCGGATGGGACATGGGAGAAGCCGGATAAAAGAGGAAAGACCCTGATCAACTGCCAGGAGCAGTTTTGTGAGGAGGCATCTCTGTATGTCAGAGCGGAACTTGGCAGGCTGGATCCGGCTGGCAGCAGGGTGTTTATTCCGACTGAAAGTCAGGGATGAGAGGGTGTTCCTGATTTACCTTTTTATAGGTTTTTTGTAAGAAAATAGTAAGGCAAAGATACCTTTCTTGTGGTAAAATGGATGCAGGCTTTTTCTTTTTCAATTTGAGAACGCCGCTTACATAACGACAAGGGAGGTATTTTTCAATGTCCGAGACAATAAGCATTCTGGTTGTGGATGACGAGAAAGAGATTGCGGATCTGGTGGAGATTTATCTGGTCAGTGACGGATATAAAGTATACAAGGCAAACAATGCAGAAGAAGGACTGGAGGTTCTGACAAAGACTCAGATCCATCTGGTACTCTTAGACATTATGATGCCTGGGATGGACGGTCTGACCATGTGCAAGAAGATCAGGGAAACCAACAACATTCCGATTATTATGCTCAGTGCCAAGTCAACAGATTTAGATAAGATTTTAGGACTTGGAACCGGTGCAGATGATTATGTGACAAAGCCCTTTAATCCACTGGAGCTGACTGCCAGAGTCAAATCTCAGCTGCGCCGTTATACCCAGCTTAATCCCAACAGTGCGGTAAACGAATCGGCAAAGAATGAAATAGGAATCAGGGGACTGACCATCAATAAGGATAATCATAAGGTGACGGTATATGGAGAAGAGATAAAACTTACCCCCATCGAATTTGATATCCTGTACCTGCTGGCTTCCAATCCGGGAAGAGTGTTCAGTACAGATGAGATATTTGAAAAAGTATGGAATGAAAAGGTTTATGAAGCCAATAACACGGTAATGGTACATATCAGGCGTCTGAGAGGAAAGATGAAGGAAGACACCAGACAGAACAAGATCATCACAACTGTTTGGGGGGTAGGATACAAAATTGAAAAATGATATCAATCATCGTTTCCATACCCGGGTCATTGCCAATATATTTTACAGTGCCATTGTAACGGTTCTGATCGAGATATTTTTGGTAACCAATGTATCGCTGATTGCATCTTATATGAGGAGCACTCAAAAGGACAATGCGTTCCTTGAGATGCTCACCTCATTTGATGTGGTGGTGATAATTATCTATGTTGTTTTTGGAATTGGTATATTCGCAGTGACGTTTCTCCTGCTTCAGGAAAAATCCATGCGTTACATCGGAAGAATCTCCGATGCAATGCAGAGGATTTCTGAAGGAGATTTAAACATAACAGTGGATCTTGAAGGGGATGATGAGTTCTCCGTCATGGCAGCCAGTTTAAACAAGATGGTTGGAGATTTAAGAGATTTAATGGATAAAGAGCGGGAAGCGGAGCGGACAAAGAATGAATTGATTACCAATATTGCCCACGACCTGCGAACACCGCTTACTTCCACCATCGGTTATCTGGAGCTCTTATCCAAAGATGGAGTTATTGACCAGGAACTGCAGAAAAAGTACATAGGGATTGCATACGTAAAGACAAAACGGCTGGAAAAGCTGATTGAAGATCTGTTTGGATTTACCAAGCTTAATTACGGAAAGATTTCAATGAACGTTTCAAAAGTGGATGTTATAAAACTTTTAAGCCAGCTGCTGGAGGAGTTTTATCCCAGTTTTATGGATAGGAACCTTTCCTATGAGCTGCAAAGCAATGTCCCCGTCCAGATCGTTTCAGCAGACGCCAATCTTCTGGCCCGTCTGTTTGATAATCTCATTAATAATGCAATCAAATACGGAGCAGATGGAAAGAGAATCCTGGTTAAGGTACATGGAAGTGAAGAACTTGTATCGATCCAGGTGGTAAACTACGGATATGTCATACCGGAAGAAGAACTTCCTCTGATCTTCAACAAATTTTACCGTGTGGAGCAGTCTCGTTCCACCAATACAGGAGGAACAGGTCTTGGCCTTGCCATATCCAAAAGCATTGTGGATATGCACGGGGGAACCATTCATGTCTCCAGTGACTTGTCAGGAACTGTATTTACGGTAAAACTGAAAACTAATTTTGATGTGAATAAAGAGAACTTTGGAAAGATAGGGTGACAAAATGAAACTCAGAAAGATATCCCTGATTTGTGCCATGGCGCTCACGTTGGCAGGCAGCTCATTGCTGCCTGTTTTCGGCATGACCGCAAATGGTACGGAGAATGGCGGGAATGGGGGAAGTTCCTATTCTGAAGAATATGTTGGTGAGAATACTTCCGGTATCGGCATGGAGGTTACATATGGATATGACGGAAACGCCAAGGCAGACCGCTATGTTCCTGTGAATTTCTCACTGAAAAGCCAGTCTGCATCACCCTTTAACGGTACAGTGCGCGTCGAGGCGATGGAATCCGATTATGACATCTATCAGTACGATTACCCCATTACCCTGGATGCCATGGGTTCTGTAGAGAAATCTCTGGATATTCCCGTGGGAAGAGCGGATATTTTATATGTAAAGCTGTTAGATTCCCAGGGTACAGAACTAATAAGAAAGCGCTTAAAGATGAACGTGCCCACAGATGTGGCAGAACTTTATGCAGGTATATTGTCTGACGCACCGGAGAAACTGTCCTACATGGAGGGCGTGGGAGTCAATTACAGCGCTGTGAAAATAAGAACGTTTCCTATGCAGGCGGAGAAGCTGCCCGATCATGTGATCGGTCTGGATCTGCTTGATGTACTTGTCATAACCGATTATGATACCAGAAAGCTTTCAAAGGATCAGATATCTGCCATAATGGAATGGGTAAAGGATGGAGGAACCCTTCTTCTTGGAACCGGCGCCCGTGCAGATGATACGCTGTATGCGTTCCGGTCAGACCTGCTCAATGAAGATTACGAAGTACCTGCAGAAAAATCGGTGGACATGGGAGTGGAGTATGCCACGAATGGTCCTGGAGATTCCTTTATGAATCTTGTCTGCGCCGATATCTCTTTAAAGGGAGGAACCGGTGTCCTGTCTAATGATCAGTTTCCTGTTTTAACAGCTGCAGTCAGGGGAAAAGGAGTTGTCGGTGTTGCAGCCTATGACTTTGTTGATATTGCTCCGTTTTGCGAAACACAGCGTTCCTACGTTGATAAGATGTTTACGGCTCTCCTTGGAGAAACCAGATTAAATAATCTGTCTTCTTATTTATATAGCGGCAATTCCGGCCAGTTCTGGTCCGTTCAGAACATGCTTAATACTGGAGACGTGGATAAGCTTCCAGGTCTTGCGTTCTATTCCATCGTTATTTTATCCTATATTGTGCTGGTGGGACCAGGTACTTATCTGATTTTAAAACGGAAAGACAAGAGACGTTATTACAGGACTGCGATTGTGTCTGTGTCTCTTCTGTTTACTGTGGTGGTTTACTTCATGGGTGCCAAAACCAGGTTTCGGGACACCTTTTTTACCTATGCCACAATTTTTGATAATTCCGAAAATTATGAGGATGAATATACCTATATTAATATGAGAACCCCTTATAACAGAGCCTATTCCATACTATTAGATCCCTCCTATAACCTTCTCCCCATAACCAGAAGCAAGTCCTATGAAAGGGCTCCTGTGCCAAAGTTTACAGGTAGTGAAGATTATAATGTACGGATCAGCTATGGGGAAGACGGAACAAGAGTATCTGCACAGAATGCAGCCGCATTTTCGCCTAAATACTATGCATTGAAGAAAAGAACTTCAAATGATAACCGGAAGGGCCTGTGGGCGAAAATCACTCTGTTTAATGGAAATGTATATGGAACGGTTACCAATGAATATCCTTTTTCTGTGGAAAAGGTAGGGATTCTCATGTATGGCAAGATGGTTATCATTGATGAGCTGAAGCCAGGGGAGACCAAACAGCTGGATGGGGTTTCTGTTATCAATTATCCCATCAATAATTCCTTCCAGGTATCTGCCCGGGTAACAGGAGGCTACCAGTATTCAAAGGCGGATATAGAAGACCCGGATTATATGCTTGCTCTTTCAAGAACCAATATTTTAAGCTTTTATCTGGACCGGTATTCCTCTTTTTACAACCAGGAAGCACGGATTGTAGCGTTCAGCGAGGATCAGAAGGATAATCAGTTCCTTGTAAACGGGGGATATGAGACCTATGGGGTAACTATGTATACCTCTGCCATCAATGTAAATTTGAAAAAGGATGATGAGACTTACAGATCTGCGCTGATGCGAATGCCTTCAACAGTAAGCGGACAGTATTATTCGGATACCAATGCCATCTACGGCGTGGATCCGGTTGCGCTGGAATATTCTCTGGGTAATGATGTGAGCGTGGAGAAACTGATATTTGAGAATCCTTCCGAAGAATTTTTAGACAGTCAGAGTACGAATTATACCAATATATTTAAAGGGAAAATGTACTTTTACAATCACGATACTGGTAATTATGATCTCATGGATCCAGGAAAAACAGAATATTCGGCGAGGGAACTGGTCTCATATTTATCACCGGGTAATACACTGACAGTCAAATATGTCTGTGAGGACAGCGTAGAAAACAACTGGTATGTGACACTGCCCATGCTGATGGTTCTGGGGAGGAATAAATGATATTAGAGATTAAAGATTTAAAGAAAAAATTCGGCAAATTTCATGCCTTAAACGGTCTTGATATAATGATTCCCGAAGGATCCCTGTATGGTTTTGTAGGACCCAATGGAGCGGGAAAAACCACTGCTATTAAGATTATGACAGGCCTTTTATTTGCAGACAGCGGTCAGGTCTTAATTAACGGGACAGATGTGTCTGACGGTTTGAATTTACTTAAGCAGGAAATCGGCTATGTGCCTGATTTTTTTGGAGTATATGACAACTTAAAGGTCAATGAATATATGGAGTTTTTTGCTTCCTGTTACGGAATTAATGGTCTCAAAGCCAGAAGCCGGTATATGACTCTTTTGGAACAGGTAGGGCTGGAGGATAAATCAGATTTCTATGTAGACAGTTTATCAAGAGGCATGAAGCAGCGCCTCTGTCTGGCCAGAGCCCTGATTCATGATCCGCTCCTGCTGGTACTTGATGAGCCTGCCTCTGGTCTGGATCCAAGAACACGGTTTGAGTTTAAGGAGATTTTAAAAGAACTGAAAGAACAGGGAAAGACCATTTTTATCAGCTCCCATGTTCTGTCTGAGCTGTCTGAGCTGTGTACTGATATCGGAATCATTGACCAGGGAAAGATGGTTTTAAGCGGAAGCATGGAAGAGATTTTAAGGCGGGTGAATGCGACCAATCCCCTGGTTATTTCCATTCTGGGCAGTAAGGAGAAAGCCCTTACTATTTTAAAAAGCCAGCCCTGTGTGCAGACGATTGCAGTCAAGGAAGGGGATATCCGGGTGAATTTTATCGGAGACCAGCAGGATGAGGCCATTTTACTTCAGCAGCTGATTGATGCGGAAGTAATGGTTCATGGATTTAGCAGGGAACAGGGGAGTCTGGAATCCTTATTTATGCAGATTACAGATCCTGATAAAGAAAAGGCGGTGCTTGTACATGAAAACGAATCCGGTTTATAAGCGGGAGACCATGGTCAGCGCCAGAAGTTTCCGGCTGGCACTGATTCTGGTGATTTTTAATTCCATCCTGGCGCTGGTAATTCTGCTAAATATGTATTCCGTAGTAGAACGGGTAAAGCTGACGGCTGAGATCCAGTATTCATCCTTTACCACTTTATACGTATTTGTCGCAGTTGTGGAATTTGTTATGCTGATGTTTATTATGCCTGCACTCACTGCAGGGAGTATAAGCGGTGAACGGGAACGGCAGACCCTTGATATTTTGCTGACCACAACCATGAAGCCATCAGAAATTATATGGGGAAAGCTTTTATCATCTTTCAGTACCATGTTTCTCATGGTGGTTTCCAGCTTCCCTCTGCTTGCGGTTTCCTTTGTGTATGGCGGAGTAATGATTCATGATGTGCTTCTGCTGCTGCTTTGTTATCTGACCGTTGCACTTCTTTGCGGAAGTATGGGAATCTGTTTTTCCTCTCTTTTAAAACGATCAACTGTAGCCACCGTGGTGAGCTACGGGGTATTGGTTTTTATAGCAGCAGGAACTTATGCAGTCAATATATTTATGCTTTCCATGGCAAGAATGAATATGGACAGTTCTTATGCTTCCAGTATTAATGGAGTGACAGATCAGGCAAACTCTGGTCCCTGCCTGTATTTGCTACTGTTAAATCCAGTGGCAACCTTTTACGTGATGATCAACAAACAGGCGGGGATTAATCCGGTGATAAGCAGTTTAAATAACTGGTTTGGACCTCACCCGGATAATTTCATCATGAATAACTGGGTGCTGTTAAGCATCCTGATTCAGCTTCTTCTGGCAGCCATATTTATTCTGATAGCCATAAAGGGCGTCAGTCAGCCCAAGAGAAGAAGAAAAAGAAAAAAATAAGAAGGAGATTTTTATGCTTACAATCGGCTGTCACTTATCTTCATCCAAAGGATTTCTCGCCATGGGCAAAGAAGCTGTGAAGATCGGTGCGGATACATTTCAGTTTTTTTCAAGAAATCCAAGAGGAACGAAAGCCAAAAAACTTGATCCGGAAGATATCGGGCGTTTTCTCTCTTTTGCGAAAGAGCATGAAATTAACCGGATTCTTGCCCATGCCCCCTACACGCTCAATGCATGCTCTGCAGACGAGGGGTTGAGGGAACTGGCCAGAGATACCATGAAAGATGATTTGGATCGAATGGAATATATTCCTGGTAATTGTTATAATTTTCATCCTGGCAGCCATACTGGCCAGGGAGCAGAAACAGGAATCCGTTATATTTCCCATATGCTGAATCAGATTTTAAGATCAGACCAGAAAACCACGGTTCTTTTGGAAACCATGTCGGGAAAAGGCAGCGAAGTGGGACGAACGTTTGAAGAGCTTCGCGAAATTCTTAATCAGGTTGAATTAAAAGAATGCATGGGAGTCTGTCTGGATACCTGCCATGTCTGGGACGCAGGTTATGATATTGCCGGAGATTTAGATGGAGTTTTAAATGAATTTGATCGGATCATCGGTCTTTCCAGGTTGAAAGCCATACATTTAAATGACAGTTTAAATCCCCTTGGTTCCCATAAGGACCGGCATGCAGCAATTGGAGAAGGAATGATCGGATTTGATGCGTTAAAACGGATCGTTGAACATCCCAGTCTTAAGAATCTGCCTTTTTATCTGGAAACACCCAATGATTTACCTGGATATGCAAAAGAAATTGCCATGATGCGGGGCAGGGGATAGCCAAGACATCATCTGTGCAGTATAATATGTAATAAAAATCTAAAGGAGGAATCGGAATGGGAATTGTAAAAGCGTTGACTTCAGCAATCGGAGGCTCACTGGCTGACCAGTGGCTGGAAGTGATAGAGGCAGGCAATATGGGAGATCAGACCCTGTTTACCAGCGGTGTAAAGGTTCGGAAAGGATCCAATACAAAGGGAACTGATAATACGGTTTCAGACGGTTCCGTCATTCATGTTTACCCCAACCAGTTTATGCTTCTGGTTGACGGTGGAAAGGTAATTGACTATACAGGGGAGCCTGGATACTTTACCGTTAAGAATTCATCCATGCCCTCTCTTTTTAATGGTCAGTTAAAGGAAGCAGTCAGCGAATCCTTTGACCGGATCCGTTTTGGAGGTCAGACACCGACTGCCCAGAAGGTTTACTTCATAAATCTGCAGGAAATTAAGGGAATCAAGTTTGGCACACCCAATCCCATTAATTATTTCGATCAGTTTTACAATGCAGAGCTGTTTTTAAGGGCTCACGGCACTTATTCCATAAAAGTAACAGACCCCATTCTTTTTTATGCAGAGGCTGTACCAAAGAATGCTGATCATATTGAAGTGGAGGATATTAACGGGCAGTATTTATCGGAATTTTTAGAAGCCCTCCAGTCTTCCATTAATCAGATGTCTGCCGATGGAATCCGGATATCTTATGTAGCTTCCAAGGGCAGAGAACTGGGGCAGTACATGTCAGATGTGTTAGATGACCAGTGGAGAGCCGGAAGAGGAATTGAAATCCAGTCTGTGGGAATTGCAAGCATCTCCTACGATGAAGAATCCAAATCATTAATTCAGATGAGAAATCAGGGAGCAATGCTCAGTGATCCGGGCATACGGGAAGGTTATGTTCAAGGCGCCGCGGCCAGAGGAATCGAGGCAGCGGGAAGCAATGCCAATGGTTCACTGGCAGGATTTATGGGAATGGGTATGGGAATGAATACTGCAGGTGGATTTATGGGAGCTGCTTCCGCAGCCAATGCAAATCAGATGCAGATGAATCAGGCAGCAAAGAATGCAGGTGCACAGGAAACATGGACCTGTAGCTGCGGCAGCGTTAACACAGGTAAATTCTGCCCGGATTGCGGCAGCAAAAAGCCGGAAGGCCCTTGGACCTGTGGCTGTGGAGCGGTTAATACCGGTAAATTCTGTTCTGAATGCGGAAAGCCAAGGCCATGAGTGGGATTATATCCTATAAGTGTCCCAACTGCGGGGGGCCGTTAAAGTTTAATCCTCAAAAGCAGAAGTATGCCTGTGAATACTGTTTGTCTGAATTTGCACAGGAAGCACTCATGAATGAGGAAGAAAAGACGCAGGAAGAAAAGAAAGAATCAGCGGTTCAACCAGAGACTTTATTATACACTTGTCCCAGCTGCGGTGCTGAACTTGTAACGGACAGCACCACTGCAGCGTCCTTTTGCTATTACTGCCATAACCCGGTTATCCTATCCCAGCGTCTGAGCGGGGAATTTCATCCGGATTATGTGATCCCCTTTTCTTATGATAAGAAAGAGGCTACAGCGATCTTTCGGGACTGGCTGAAGAAGAAACGATATATTCCCAAGGCATTTTACAGTGAGGATCAGATTGAAAAGATCACAGGCGTCTATTTTCCCTATCTTCTATATAGCTGTACCACTCAGGGAAGTCTGGAAGCGAGAGCGGAGCGGATCCGGGTATGGCAAAGTGGTGACAGAAGGTATACGGAGACTAAGACATATGAAGTGAATCGATCCGGCACCATGCCGGTAAAATTTGTACCACGCAATGCATTAAAGAAAGCAAACCATAAACTGGTGGAAGGTGTACTTCCATTTGAGACTGACAAATTAATACCTTTTACAATGGGATATCTCTCCGGATTCGTTGCAGAGCGCAGAGATATGGAGGACCAGGAATTTACAGATGAGGTAAAGTCTGAGATCAGAACCTTTGCAGCTGATACACTGCGTAACAGCATCTCGTCTTATGATTCTGTAAGGGTTGAAAATCAGGATATAAAGTTAGAGGACGAGACATGGGAATATGCACTTCTTCCAGTGTGGACGCTTACTTATAATGATGAAAGTAAAAATCGGATTTATTATTTCACCATTAATGGACAAACAGGAAAGGTATGCGGCGAGATCCCGGTTGACAAAGGGAAGCTGATGCTTCTCTTTGCGAAAGTATTTGTCCCTGTGTGTCTGTTACTGCTGCTTGTGGGGTATTTTATATGAGAATAATAAAACTATTTTCTGGCATTTTAATATTCCTGATATCTGTATTCCTGTTATTTGGAAAGATGCCAGCTGCTTACGCGATGCAGAATCAGGAACATAACGGGAACGAAGCAAGGGTTTATGATGATGCAGATCTTTTCTCGGCAGATGAGAAGGAGGAATTTGAAACTACAATCCAGTCTATGAAAAAAGAGATGAATATGGATGTGGTGATCGTAACATCTGATGATACCGGCGGGAAAGCTGCAAAGGACTATGCGGAAAGCTTCTATATTGAAAGAAATTTCGGAGTGGGGAGTGATTACCGGGGAGTTTTATTTTTAATTGATATGGATAACAGGGAAATGTATATTCTGCCTGTAGGAAAGATGAACCGTTTTCTGACTGACAGCAGATGGAATGCAATTCTTGATGATGCGTATAAAGAGATCAGCCAGGGTGATTATGCAGCCTGTGCCAGGACTTATCTGTCCGGAGTGACCAGATATTACCGGGCAGGGATACCGGGAGGCCAGTATAATTACAATAGCGATACGGGAGAGATCAGTGTTTACCGAAATATAGAGTGGTATGAAGCTGCGTTGGCGATATTAGTGGCGGTAGCCGCAGCCGCAGCTGTGTGCGGTGGTGTGAAAAGTCAGTATTCCATGACGAAAGAGAGAGGAAGAGCAGCTAACTCCCTTCTGGCTTACCGGGCAGACTGCGAGTTTCATTATTCACGGCAAAATGACAATTTAGTGAATAGCGTTGTGACCCATGTGATCATACCCCGAGATACTGGGGGAAGCAACCGCTCATCTGGAGGCGGAATGTCTTCAGGGGGGCGAAGCACTGTTCATACAAATTCTGGCCGCACCATGGGTGGTGGGGGAAGGAAATTTTAAAACAGGATAGAAGTCTGAAAAGTTGTATACATCCCAGCTTTTTCAGCTTCTACCCTGTTTTTTTGATCTTATCCAATCTCGTCTGTTACGGGAAATTTGCTTCTAAATAGCAAAGCAAATCGTTCTCCAGCCATGGAGATCCCAACCCCTGCGGCGACCAGAAGACCACCTGAAAAGGTCGCCATAGTAAAGCCTTTCCTGGTAATCAGATCCAGTATAATTCCGGTAAAAATCTGTCCGGTAAAGGATAGAAGCGTAAGCCTGAATGAAGGAATTTTGGGAACTGTTACATTGAAAAGTAAAACAGTGATAACTCCTAACGTTCCTCCAAGGTAGATCCAGACATGGGGGGAAAGAATAAAACTGTGAAAGACCGCTTCATTTCTTCCAAAAAGAAACAGAAGAATCAGCGTTACCGGAAGTCCTGTCAGATGATTGATAAAGGAACCTTTAAGAGCTCCGGTGTGTTTTGATAAACCAGCATTGACCGTGCGGGAGAGAACGATGGTAATCCCACTTAGAAAAGAGATCAGAACCGGAAATGCTGTTCCGTAGAACGAATGGTTCAGCATGACAACAATGCCAAGAAAGGCCAGGATCAGTCCAGCCAGCGTGTGCTTTTTAGGCGGATATGCTGTCATTCCAAAGAGTCCCAGCCAGTCTATGACAAGGGAAGCAATTGCCTGTCCCAGAAGCCCTAAGGCAATAATTCCTGTTATACTGATTTTCCCGTATGCGAAATTACTGAATGCAGTCGTCAGCACTCCGATGATTCCGCCTGTGTATAGCCACCAGGGGAGTTTTTCTGCTGACTTCTGACTGGAGTCACGAAGAAGCTGAAGCAGAAGAAATGCAAATAAAACACCTACGATATGAATGATAACAGCCGCTCCAAATACCCCGTACTGTGCTGTCAGACCTCCATTGAGCGCAATCATAAATGATATAATTACGCCGGCAAGGAGAGAAAGAAAATAATACATAAAATCACCTCCGATTTCGAATCCAAGCATACCATACCCCGTTGACAAGACGGTATGACATATGTCATACTCCAGAAAGAGACAGGGAGAAGGGGATGCAGATGAATTTAACGGAACAGAGAATCAGAAATATATATTTTCAGTTTCATTTATCAGATATGGATCTTGGTGATTCTGCTTTGCTTCGGTTTGCACCTGGAGAGCTGATCTTGCAGGAAGGTATGGAGATGAAATATTTTCTTCTGGTTGTTTCTGGAAAAGCAAAGGTCTGTTCTGCTTCTGCCAATGGAAAGGATCTTTTACTTTGCTATTATATTTCAGAAGGGATAATTGGTGATGTGGAGTTAATGACGGGTTCCCATATTGCAAACGCTACCATCAGTGCAGTGACAGAGTTTATCTGCATCGGTCTACCCTATAAAAAATACGAAGAGAAATTAAAACAGAATCTCCCTTTTGTCAATGACATAGGGAAAGAACTGGCATCAAAGCTGATTAGAAGTTCCAAAAAGAGTGTGATTACCGCTCTTCATACCTGTGAAGAACGGCTTTGTGCGTTTATTCTGTTTGCGGAACAGGAAGGAATTTTTCTGGAGACACTGGCAGATACGTCAAAATCCATTGGAGCCAGCTACCGCCAGACATTCCGGGTTATGAACATGCTTTGCAACGATGGTGTTATAAGAAAGGAAAACAGGGTATACCGGATTGTTGACCGCAGGGAGCTTTTATCCCGCACCCCGGATTTCTATCTGGAGTGAGGAAGAATGATCCCGTTAGTCCAGAATCAAAGGTACCGGCTGGTCCACAATCATGGAGTTCTCCGTAATCTGGCAGTCATATGCAAGGATGTGAACTCCTGCAGCTAAGGCCTTTTTTAAAGCTCCTTTAAATTCGGGCTGGGTTTCTTCGTTGGGAGAAAAGCCGGTCATTCCTTTCATCTGAATTACAAACAGAAGGTAGGCTTCATATCCGTCATTTTTTGCATGAATCAGTTCTTCGATATGCTTGATACCCCGTATTGTGGGAGCATCAGGAAAAAGAGCATGGTTGTGATTTTCCAGGGTCACCCCTTTTACCTCCATGAATGCAGGAGTGTGGGTCACACATCCAGACTCATCTTTGCCGATTAACTGAAAAGCCAGATCAAATCGGGATTGACCGTAGGTGACCTCTCTTTTTACATCACAAACTGACTCAGATCCAAGGATCCATTCATAAGCTGCTAAATTAGGCGCCTGGGAATCCATATTGATTAACAGTGTGTCTTTCTCCCTTTTTTTATAGACACCGATCAGAGAGTATTCTGTTTTCCTGCCGAGGACAGATGCTTCCGGATGATACTGAAGGAGTACTGTAACGCCCGGCAGAAGAAGTTCTTTGCAGCGGCCTGTATTTTTAACATGGCAGATTACGGTCTTTTCTTCTCCGTCCCCTGATAAAATCTGCACATAAGCGATAAAGCGGTTTGGGCGGTTAATAAAACTGCCTTTTACAATATTAGGATAGTTCAATGTGACAGTAACTCCTTTCTGCATTTCTGACAGTATCTTACCACATCATTGCAGGAGATGCAAATTAGAAAAATGTCCTCTATACAAGAACATATGTCCGCAATAAGAAAACTTTTTTGTCTGTTTTTCTTGCGCCCGAGTTTAAAGTGTGCTACAATGCTGGCAAGGTTTTTTCAATCACACTTATTAAGAGAGAGCAGGAAAGGAACGCGATACCATGGAATTATCCTATCAGAGTACCAGAGGCAAAGAAGCCAATGTGACGGCTTCCCAGGCAATTTTAAAAGGGCTGGCAGCAGATGGCGGGTTGTTTATGCCAAGCTTTATCCCGAAGCTAGACAAGACCATGAAAGAACTTTCTACATTGACATATCAGGAAACTGCTTATGAAGTGATGAAGCTGTTTCTCACCGATTATACAGAGGAGGAATTAAAAAGCTGTATTAACTGTGCATATGACAGCAAGTTTGATACGGAAGAGATTGCTCCTCTTGCGAAAGCAGACGGTGCGTATTATCTGGAATTATATCATGGAAGTACCATTGCGTTTAAAGATATGGCACTTTCCATACTTCCTCACCTGATGACAGTTGCTGCAAAAAAGAATCAGGTAAAGAATAGGATCGTGATACTGACGGCTACTTCAGGAGATACAGGCAAGGCAGCCATGGCTGGATTTGCTGATGTGGAAGGAACTGAGATTATTGTTTTTTATCCAAAGAACGGAGTAAGCCGTGTCCAGGAACTTCAGATGGTAACACAAAAAGGAAAGAATACCCATGTGGCAGCCATTCACGGAAATTTTGATGATGCCCAGACAGGCGTGAAAAAAATCTTCGGTGATAAGGAATTTGCCGCTCAATTGGAAGAGAAGGGATATCAGTTATCATCAGCCAATTCCATTAACATTGGAAGACTGGTGCCTCAGGTGGTTTATTATGTGTATGCTTATGGAAAACTGCTGGCAGGGGGAGAAATATCAGATGGGGAGCGGATCAATGTAGCTGTTCCAACTGGAAACTTTGGCAACATTCTAGCCGCTTATCTTGCCAGACAGATGGGAGTTCCCATTGAAAAATTAATCTGTGCTTCCAATGAGAACAAAGTTCTTTATGATTTCTTTCAGTCAGGAACCTATGACAGAAACAGAGATTTTATTCTCACCAGTTCACCTTCCATGGACATTCTGATTTCCAGTAACTTAGAACGCCTCATTTATTTAAGCACCGGCTGTAATGCAGAGGAAAATGCAGAACTTATGAAAGAGCTTAATGAAACAGGCAGCTATACTGTTACACCAGCCATGAAAAAGTTTATGGAAGATTTTATTGGAGGATATGCAGGAGAGGCAGAGAATCAGAGAACCATCAAAGATCTGTTTGACCGCACCGGATATGTGATTGACACACATACAGGTGTTGCCGCTTCTGTATACCGTCAGTATAAAGAACAGTCAAAGGATGAAACTAAGACGGTTATCGCCTCTACAGCCAGCCCCTATAAGTTTTCCGGAAGTGTTTTAGAGGCTTTGGAAGGTAAGAATTCGGAGGAAGATGAATTCAGGATCATCGACCTTTTATCAAACGTATCCGGGATTGATATTCCCCAGGCAGTTGAAGAAATCCGCACCGCACCAGTTCTTCATCAGACCGAGTGCGATGGGGATAGAATGAAAGAAACCGTTATGGGCTTTTTGGCTTAATTTAAACTTCGCATTGCGTATCGGCGCCACTTCCCGCCTAAAACCCGGGTCGTGAAAAATATGGCGCGCACCAGCCAGTCGATCGTCATTGCAATCCAGATCCCCATCAGTCCAAGTCCGAAATACAGACTTAATAAGTATGCCATTACGATCCGGCAGATCCACATGGAACAGATGGATACGGTCATGGTAAAACGGACGTCGTTGGCCGCCCTGAGACCATTGGTCAGGCAAAATGACAGAGGATGAATCAGCATGCAGCAGATGCTGTGATAAACCATAAGTTCTATCGCCAGTGCACTTGTCTCAGCGGAGAGCTGGAACAGACCGCAGATCACTCTTAAGAAGGGCAGAAGGGACAAATTCAGAACCAGCAGCCACAAGTAAGCTGTTTTCACAAGCCTGCCCATATAATGGCGGGCTTGTGAAAGTTCACCGGCTCCAATGCACTGGCCTACTACGGTTACCATTGCGATTCCGATTGCATTGGCTGGTATGATTTCAAGCCCGCAGATGGTGCTGGCCACTGCATTTGCTGCGATGGCAACTGTTCCGAAGCCGGCAATCAGACTGGATAACAACAGCTTTCCCAGCTGGAAGATACTGTTTTCCAGTCCGTTTGGTATTCCGATATAGAGGATCTGGCCAAGGATGCGTTTATCCGGTTTAAGCCGGAATTCTACAGGGAATTCCCCCTGCTTTTTTAACAGAATAAGAATTAATACAGCTGAGATGATACGGGAGATCAGGGTAGAAATTCCTGCGCCAGCCACACCTAAGTGAAATACATAGATGAGGAGGGCGTTTCCAGCTATGTTGAACAGATTGGAAAAAAGGGAAATCTGCATGGAAACTTTGGAATTGCCCACTGCCCGAAACAGTGCTGCCGCACTGTTATAAAATGCCAGAAACGGATAGGATATTGAAGATATATAAAAATAGATTCTTGCATTTTCCAGTACATCCTTGTCAATGGATCCATAGATAACCTGGAGAAGCGGCTCGTTAAATATAAGTGTGAAGGCCATTAAAAAAAGTGAAATACCTCCGATTGCCAGAAACAGCTGCCCTGCAGCCCTGGCTACATTCTTATCATCCTTTTTGCCGATATATTGGGCAGTGACGACTGACCCGCCGGCCGCCATGGCTCCAAATAATCCGATTAAGAGGACGCTGATGGTATCTACGATCGAGATGCCTGATACAGCCGCTTCTCCGCAGGAGGCCACCATTATGGTATCCGCCATTCCCATAAACACAGCCAGAATCTGTTCAATCACCAGAGGAAAGATCAGATGTTTCAGCTGTGGACCTGTAAACAGTTCCGGGTGTTTGGGGTTGATTTCTGAAGCTTGTTCCCTGTTTTGGCTGTCCAGACCGGCGAATCTTATCTTATGTCTCATGAAAACTCTCCTGTTGTTCATTTATTTGTTTGTATTCATTATAGAACAAAATGTTTCTGAAAGCAAAATGTAACTTTGTTATAAAAAAAACAATCTTGAAAAAAATAATCTTTCCAAATAAGTTAAAATAGGTTATAATAAAAAAATGTAAGACAATAAATAATATGGAGGTCTGTGATATGTTAGTTTCAGCAAAAGAGATGCTTGAAAAAGCAAGAGATGGAAAATACGCAGTTGGACAGTTCAACATCAACAACCTTGAGTGGACAAAGGCTGTTTTACTGACAGCCGAAGAACTGAAATCTCCGGTTATTCTGGGAGTTTCCGAAGGCGCTGGCAAATACATGACAGGTTATAAAACCGTTACGGCTATGGTGAAAGCCATGATTGAAGAATTAAAGATCAGTGTTCCAGTGGCACTTCATCTGGATCACGGTTCTTATGATGGCTGCTATAAGTGCATCGAGGCAGGCTTTTCTTCCATCATGTTCGATGGTTCCCATTATCCAATTGCTGAGAATGTGGAAAAGACAACCGAGCTTGTAAAGGTTTGTAATGAAAAGGGCCTTTCCATTGAAGCTGAAGTTGGTTCCATCGGCGGCGAGGAAGACGGCGTAGTTGGTATGGGTGAGTGTGCAGATCCTGATGAGTGCAAGCAGATCGCTGACTTAGGCGTAACCATGCTGGCAGCAGGAATTGGCAACATTCATGGAAAATATCCGGCAAACTGGGCAGGTTTAAGCTTTGATACTCTGGCAGCCGTAAAAGATAAAGTAGGTGACATGCCACTTGTTCTTCATGGTGGGACAGGTATTCCGGAAGACCAGATTAAAAAGGCCATCAGCCTTGGCGTAGCCAAGATCAATGTTAATACAGAGTGCCAGCTTACCTTTGCAGAAGCAACCCGTAAGTATATTGAAGCAGGCAAAGATTTAGAGGGTAAGGGATTTGATCCTCGTAAGCTTCTTGCACCAGGAACGGATGCCATTAAAGCGACTGTAAAAGAGAAGATGGAGTTATTCGGTTCTGTTGGAAAAGCTTAAAAACCTTCTAAAAAAAATATTTTTGAAAAAAGTACTTGATTTTTTTAGGAAAATGGTTTATTTTAATTAAGAACAATGGCGTTCTCCTTATGATAGGAGGGCGCCTTTTCTGTTTTATGTGCATATTCAGATAATGAGGAGACTAAAATAACAATCAGACTTAATTTTATTAAGTGGAAATTAATATGAGAGGATGGAAAATTTATGAGCGAAGTTGTGAATGTAGCCGAGCTGTTCGGTAAGAATGTATTTAACGAGACCGTTATGAGAGAGCGTCTGCCTAAAAGCGTTTTTAAGAAGTTAAAGAAAACAATTGAAGACGGTGCAGAACTGGATCCTTCCATTGCAGATGTAGTAGCCCATGCAATGAAGGATTGGGCAATTGAGAGAGGCGCAACTCACTATACACACTGGTTCCAGCCGCTGACAGGCATTACTGCCGAGAAGCATGACTCCTTCATTTCCTCTCCCACATCAGAAGGTAAGGTAATCATGGAGTTTTCCGGTAAAGAGCTGGTAAAAGGTGAACCAGATGCCTCTTCCTTCCCTTCCGGTGGATTAAGAGCAACCTTTGAAGCAAGAGGTTATACTGCATGGGATTGTACCTCACCTGCATTTTTAAGAGAAGATGCAATTGGTGTTACACTTTGTATTCCCACTGCTTTCTGTTCTTATACAGGAGAAGCGCTCGATAAAAAAACTCCTCTCTTAAGATCGATGGAAGCGGTTGATGAGCAGGCTTTAAGAATTTTAAGACTGTTTGGCAACACCACTTCAAAGAGAGTAACTCCTTCCGTTGGACCGGAACAGGAATATTTCATCGTTGATCATGAAAAATATTTACAGAGAAAAGACTTAATTTACGCCGGAAGAACCTTATTCGGTGCAATGCCTCCTAAGGGACAGGAAATGGAAGACCATTACTTTGGTTCCATTCGTGAGAGAATTGCAGCGTATATGAAGGAAGTAAATGAAGAACTCTGGAAGCTTGGCGTACCTGCAAAGACCCAGCATAATGAGGTTGCACCGGCTCAGCATGAGCTGGCACCAATCTATGAGCAGGCCAATGTGGCAGTTGATCACAATCATATTGTTATGGAAACCTTAAAGAAGGTTGCAGGCCGTCACGGATTAAACTGTCTGCTTCATGAGAAGCCATTTGCAGGCGTAAATGGTTCTGGTAAGCATAACAACTGGTCCTTAACCAGTGACGACGGTATTAATTTATTAAATCCAGGCGAAACACCACATGAGAACATTCAGTTCTTACTGGTATTATCCTGTATCTTAAAGGCAGTTGACAAGCATGCCGATCTTCTCCGTCAGTCTGCAGCAGATGTTGGAAACGATCACAGACTTGGTGCAAACGAGGCACCTCCAGCAATCATTTCCGTATTCATCGGCGAACAGCTTGAGGACGTAGTGGATCAGCTTTGCAGCACAGGTGAGGCAACTCACTCCAAGTCAGGCGGTACCTTAAAGACAGGCGTTAAGACTCTGCCAGATTTATTTAAAGATGCAACTGACAGAAACAGAACTTCACCATTTGCATTCACCGGCAATAAATTTGAATTCCGTATGGTAGGTTCTTCTGATTCCATCTCATCACCTAACGTTGTATTAAATACCATTACAGCAGAGGCATTTAAGGAAGCGGCAGATATACTTGAGAAAGCAGAAGACTTTGATACGGCTGTACATGATATGATTAAAGAACAGCTGGCAGCACATAGGAGAGTAATCTTTAACGGCAATGGTTATTCTGATGCATGGGTAGAAGAAGCAGAGAGAAGAGGACTTCCAAACATCAAAGCAATGGTTGATGCAATCCCTGCTCTTACAAAAGAAAAATCCATCAGCATGTTTGAATCATTCAAGGTATTTACTAAGGCTGAGTTAGAGTCCCGTGTTGAGATCGAATATGAGACCTATTCAAAAGCCATTAATATTGAGGCAAGAACCATGATTGATATGACAGGAAAGCAGCTTATTCCGGCAGTTGTGAAATATACAACCGTTCTTGCAGATTCGTTAGGAAAGGTTAAGTCAGCATGCCCATCTGCTGATACCAGTGTGCAGGAAGAACTTCTCACCGAGGTGAGCGCATATCTTTCTGATATGAAGGTAGCACTTTCCGCTCTCATTGATATTACTGACAAATGTGCGTCAATTGGAGAAAACAAAGAACAGGCAGCTGCTTACCACAGTGAAGTAGTACCTGCAATGGCAGCTCTTCGTGAGCCGGCAGATAAGCTGGAAATGATTGTAGATAGGGATTTATGGCCACTTCCAAGCTACGGCGATCTGATTTTTGAAGTATAATAAAAAGTGATGACTGGCTGGAAAGCATACCGGTAACCGGATGGCTTTCCAGCCTTTTTTGTATTTCACTGGATTTCCGTTATAAGATCTGCTAAAATAGTAAAAAACCAGAAAAGAAGGCAAATATGATGGAAACAATGACATATGTAACAACCATATTGGAAAAAATCGTGAATATTCCAAGTCCCAGCGGATACACCAAAGAAGTGTTAAAGGCAGTGGAGAAGGAAGCGGCAGGGTTTGGATATGCTGCCTGTTATAATAAAAAAGGCGGACTGATTATTGAAGTTCCAGGCGAAGAAAAGGAAGTTCTTGGTTTATCCGCCCATGTTGATACGTTGGGCGCCATGGTGCGTTCCATTACCTCAAAAGGGATGCTCATTATGGTTCCAGTGGGCGGATTTATGATGGAGTCCATAGAGGGAATGTACTGCAAAGTTCATACCAGAACCGGAAAGACCTATACCGGAACAATACTTACCAAAGAGCCTTCTGTTCATACTTATGACGACGCCAGGACTTTGGAAAGAAAGCCAAAGAACATGGAAGTACGGTTAGATGAGATGGCTGACTGTGAAGAAGATGTGAGAAAGCTGGAGATCGCACCAGGTGATTATATCAGCTTTGATCCTATGTTTTCATATACGGAAAGTGGCTATATCAAGTCCCGTCATCTAGATGATAAGGCCTCTGTGGCAGTTCTTTTAGGGGTTTTAAAGGACATCAGTGAATCAGGGAGAAAGCCGAAAAAGACGTTAAAAATTGCAATCAGCAATTATGAAGAGGTTGGATTTGGCGCAAGCTGGATACCGGGAGACATTGTGGAGTTTATCGCAGTGGATATGGGAGCTCTTGGAGATGATTTATCAGGGGACGAACGGAAGGTATCGATCTGTGCCCTGGACTCATCCGGACCTTATGATTATGAAATGACCAACCGTCTCATTTCCCTGGCAAAGGAGAAAAAGATTGATTATGCCGTAGATGTATTCCCCCATTACGGTTCTGACGCCGGGGCAGCCATCCGTGGCGGACATGACATCAGGGCTGCACTGATCGGACAGGGCGTACATGCTTCCCATGGAACCGAGCGGACCCATGTGAAAGGAATGGAACAGACATTAAAGCTGATTGAGGCTTATATAGAACTGATATAAAAAAAGGAGGTCCTGTGGGTAGGACCTCCTTTTTTCAGCCTTCTATGGAGATGTAATTATTCTGTTCGATCTCAGTTTTCTTATTCTTTGGAACGGACAGCTTCAGAATCCCATTTTCAAATTTAGCACGGATATCTTCCTCTTTTACGGCATTGCCTACATAGAAACTACGGCTCATGCTTCCGGAATAACGTTCCCGGCGGATATAACGGCCATCCTTGTCTTTTTCTTCTTTATTCTCTCCTTTTGATGCAGTTATGGTTAAATAGCCGTCTGTGAGCCGGGCTTTGATATCATCCTTTTGAAATCCTGGAAGATCGATATCCAGTTCATAGCCGTCATCAACTTCCTTCACATCAGTTTTCATACCTTCTTTTGTGCCGAAAAAGGAACGGTCAAAGGGGAAATCCATCCAGTTACTCAATAAGCTCTCACCAAAAATGCTAGGCATCATCATAAGCCATATCTCCTTTCCAATGATTAAATGATTTATTTGTTATACATGTAATATAACACTCATTATTAGCACTGTCAACAGGTGAGTGCTAATTTAATAAAAAATTTATTTTTCGCTGTTGATACCCCCAATTTCTTTCAAAATAATGAATATGGTAGTATGTTTTATTGTTTTTATGATATAATCATAGCCAGACAAAAACAAACGTATTTTGAGGTAAAGAATGAAACCACATACATTTGCAATCTGTGCATATAAGGATTCGCCTTATCTGGAATCCTGTATCCGATCGATTAAAACCCAAAGTGTGGAATCCGATGTGATATTGTGTACATCCACGCCAAGTACCTATATAAGCGGTCTGGCTGATCAGTACGGGATTCCCCTGTTTATCAGACACGAGAAAAGCAGTATCCGGGATGACTGGAATTTTGCCTATTACATGGCAGATTCCACATTTGTGACCATTGCCCATCAGGATGATCTGTATCAGAAAGACTATGTAAAAAATCTGATGAATTGTTATGAACGTTATCCGGACATGACTTTATTTACCGGCGGTTATGTTGTTGTAAAGAAGGACAAGCTGGCAGCATTTGAGCCGGTTGAATTTATCAAGCGGATTTTACGTCTGCCTTTAAGGCTGCGATTCCTCAGTCATCTGTCCTGGGTTAAAAAAAGTGTACTGCTATTTGGAAATTCCATATGCTGTCCTGCATGTGCATATAATAAGGAACAATTGGGGGAACCACTCTTTACCTCCCCCTATCATTTTGCCCTGGACTGGGATACGCTTTATGAGCTGTCTAAGCTGCCAGGACGTTTTATCTGTGTGGAGAAACCCGTTCTTTATTACCGGGTTCATGAAGAAGCAGCGACAAAGGCAGCCATAGAGGATAACAGCCGTATAAAAGAAGAGACAGAGATGTTTAAAAAGATGTGGCCGGGACCAGTTGTAAAGGTGCTGATGCATTTTTACCGGAAGGCTTACCATGAATATGAATAAGAGAATGTCAGGAGGAAGCAGGATGAAGGTTGTATTATTAGCAGGGGGTCTTGGAACGAGAATCAGTGAGGAGAGTCATTTAAAACCAAAGCCAATGATTGAAATCGGTGAAAAGCCCATTTTATGGCATATTATGAAATATTATTCCCAGTTTGGATTCCATGATTTTGTGATCTGTCTGGGATACAAGCAGTATGTAGTGAAAGAATTTTTTGCAGATTATTTTCTTCATACCTCCGATGTGACGTTTGACCTTGCCAACAACAGCATGGAGGTACATAATAATTATTCCGAACCGTGGAAGGTAACCCTTGTGGATACCGGACTTAATACCATGACTGGCGGAAGAGTGAAACGAATACAGCCCTTTATAGGAGAAGAACCGTTTATGCTTACCTATGGAGACGGAGTCTGTGATGTGGACTTAAACGCACTTTTAAAGTTCCATGAAAGCCACGGGAAAATTGCAAGCATGACAACGGTAAATATTGCCCAGTTAAAGGGAGTTTTAGATATTGATGAAGGCGATGTTGTGCGTTCCTTCCGGGAAAAGGACGAGACAGATGCCAGCCTGATCAACGGCGGTTTTATGGTATTTAATCCTGAGATTTTTTCTTATCTGGAAGATGACTCTACAGTTCTGGAGCAGAAGCCATTACAGAGACTGGCAGCAGAAGGAGAACTGATGAGCTTCCATCACACTGGCTTCTGGCAGTGCATGGATACCCAGAGAGAGATGAAGAAGCTGGAAGAGTTATGGCAGTCCGGGAAAGCACCCTGGAAGATATGGGAGAAATAATATGACGAATAAAACAAATGACCGCTGGAAGGAACTTTCTGAATTTTTCAAAGGAAAGAGAATTCTTCTTACCGGGCATACCGGTTTTAAAGGAGCATGGCTCAGCCGTATGCTGATAAAAGCAGGAGCAGAGGTAACTGGGTACTCACTCCAGTCACCTACGGATCCCGCGCTGTTTGAAGTAGCGGATATATCCGCACAGATGAATTCTGTCATTGGAGATATCCGGGATTTAAATCATTTAAAAACTGTTTTTGATATGGCAAAACCGGAGATTGTTTTTCATTTAGCAGCACAGCCCATTGTAAGAGATTCCTATAAGGATCCGGTTTACACCTATGAGACCAATGTGATGGGCACGGTCAATATTTTAGAATGCATCCGTCTTACTGAGACGGTCCGTTCTTTTCTCAATGTAACAACCGATAAAGTGTATGAAAATAAGGAATGGGAATATGGTTACAGGGAGAATGATCCCTTAGATGGCTATGATCCATACTCCAACAGCAAATCCTGTTCGGAACTGGTGACCCACAGCTATGCCAAGTCCTTCTTTTCCCAGGGGAAAACAGCTATCTCCACTTCAAGGGCTGGCAATGTTATAGGGGGAGGAGATTTCGCAAATGACAGAATTATTCCGGACTGCATCCGGTCTGCCATGAAAAACCAGGAAATCGTACTTAGAAATCCTGACTCTACAAGACCTTACCAGCATGTCTTAGAGCCTCTGGCTGTATATATGACAATTGCCATGAAGCAGTATGAGGACTCTTCTTATCAGGGATACTATAATGTGGGTCCCGATGATAAGGATTGTGTCACAACCGGAGAGTTAACCAATTTATTCTGTGAAGCATGGGGACAGGGAATTACCTGGTCTGTCACACCCGATGGAGGACCTCATGAAGCCAGCTTTTTAAAGCTGGACTGCTCAAAGGTGAAAAAGGTCTTTGGCTGGACGCCCAGGTATGGAGTGAAGGAAGCCGTGGAAAAGACTGTGGAATGGACCAGAGAATATCTGGCCGGAGCAGATATGACTGAGGTAATGGATCTTCAGATCAAAGAATTTTTTAACCAATAGATTAAGAGAGGAAACAATTCTATGTTTGATAAAAAAACAGAAAAAGAGGCAAGGGAAGAAATCCTTGCACTTGTAAAGGAATACTGTGATACGTATCACAATCAGAAGAAGCCGTTTGAAGACGGTGACAGAATTTCTTATGCGTCCAGAGTATATGACAGTAAGGAAATGGTTAATCTGGTAGATAGCTCCCTGGAGTTCTGGCTTACCTCAGGACGCTATACCGATGAATTTGAGAAGAAATTCTCTAAATATTTAAAAGTAAGGTTTTGTTCCCTGGTCAATTCGGGATCATCAGCAAATTTACTGGCATTTATGGCACTTACTTCCCCGCTTTTAAAAGAGCGTCAGATCAAAAGAGGAGATGAAGTAATTACAGTAGCGGCGGGATTCCCCACAACTGTAACACCAGTGATTCAATATGGCGCAGTACCGGTATTTGTTGACGTGACCATTCCCCAGTACAACATCGATGTTACCATGCTGGAGGCAGCCCGCTCTGAGAAGACAAAGGCAGTCATGATCGCCCATACACTTGGTAATCCTTATGATTTAACGGCAGTTAAGGCGTTCTGCGATAAATATAATTTATGGCTTGTGGAAGATAACTGCGATGCACTGGGCACCGTTTATACTTTAGATGGGAAAGAGCATTTCTCAGGTACCATCGGAGATATTGGGACCTCCAGCTTTTACCCGCCTCACCACATGACCATGGGAGAGGGTGGAGCAGTTTACACCAATGATTCTCTGTTAAACCGGATTATCCGTTCTTTCCGGGATTGGGGACGTGACTGTGTGTGCCCTTCCGGTACAGACAATTTATGCGGACATCGGTTTGACCGCCAGTACGGCGAACTTCCTCTGGGATATGACCATAAGTACGTTTACTCTCATTTCGGCTATAATTTAAAGGCAACGGATATGCAGGCTTCCATCGGTTGTGCACAGATAGAAAAGTTCCCCTCCTTTGTTGAACGCAGACGCCATAATTTCAGCCGTCTTTACGAGGCGTTAAAGGGTACAGAGGGAAAACTGATTCTTCCGGAGCCCTGTCCTGGATCAAGACCAAGCTGGTTCGGATTTCTTATTACCTGTAAAGAGGGCGTTGACAGAAACCAGCTGGTTCAGTATGTGGAATCAAAAGGTGTACAGACCAGAATGCTCTTTGCAGGCAATTTAACCAAGCATCCATGCTTTAATCAGATGCGGGAATCAGGAAGCGGATACCGGGTTGTAGGTGAACTGAAGAATACAGACCGGATTATGCAGGACACATTCTGGATTGGGGTTTATCCGGGGATGACCGATGAAATGATCGATTACATGGCGAAGACCATAAAAGAAGGCTTAAACCAGCAGGCTTAAGTTCCGTTTTCCTGATTCATCAGAATGGAGGAGTTATGAAGGAGTATGATTTGACCAAGGTGCATCAGGCGAATCTGGGCATTTTAAAAGAGATTGACCGGATCTGCCGAAAACACGGAATCCAATATTTACTGGATGCCGGGACACTTCTGGGTGCAGTCAGGCACAAAGGATTTATTCCCTGGGATGATGATGCAGATGTAGCGTTTACCCGTACCAATTATGAGGCGTTTTTGCAGGTAGTACGGTC
Organism: Lacrimispora sp.; assembly: GCF_031982545.1. Lineage (GTDB taxonomy): Bacteria > Bacillota > Clostridia > Lachnospirales > Lachnospiraceae > Lacrimispora. Next base: position 65,971 of record NZ_DALYXB010000011.1, on the reverse strand, counting down.
AGAGCTGCCGGAAGAGATGGAACTTCTTGAACCAAAGGATCTGCGAAGAGGAAAGGCCTTTTACGATTTCACAGCCAGAATTATTTATAAGAAAAGCAGAACCCATGAAGATACTGCTGAGATGAAATATTATGAAGGCAGACTGAATCATCTGTGGGTGGATTTATTTACCATTGATGAGTTGCCGGAAAACAAGGTTTCATCAACCGTAACTTTGCTGCTTCATACCATTATCTATGGACTTTCCATGGGACACAGATATAAGCTTGATTTAAGAAAATACAGTCTGTTAAATGGAATATGTGTCAGAATTCTGGCGTTGATTGGCAAGTTAATTCCTATGGGGGTTTTAAGAAAACTTCAATACTGGGCAGCGGTGAAAGACCGGAAGAAAAAAAGCAGACTGCGCTACTATAGTAATTATCAGCCGGATTATTTATATGTGACCTTAAAGAAAGAATGGTGTGAGGAAACTGTGGATCTGGAATTTGAAGATATCAAATTGATGGCTCCCAAGGGCTGGCATGAAGTCCTTACCTGGATTTACGGAGATTATAAGAAACTTCCTCCAAAGGAGAAGCAGGTACCCTCTCACTCCAGTACGGAAATTCAGATTTATGAATAAAAAAGACTGCTGCAGATTACCAGCCAATCATAACTGTTAATAATTTCAAAAAGGAGATACGTTGTCTTATAAGGACTACATATCTCCTTGCTGTTATTTTAGCGGAAGTTTTCATTAAATTATTATTCTTGCTTTTTTAAATATTCCTTTGCATCCCGAAAGAAGCTGAGGATAATGAGAATAATGATAATGCCGATGGGGAAAGCGGCAATAATGGATACAGTCTGTAAATTTGCCATTGAATTTTCTGAGAAAATAAGTGCAATTGGAAATAGCATCAGAAGGATAGCCCAAAACAGCTTTACGTGTTTGTGAGGCTCTTCATCTTCCGGCAACTCCTTATAGGAATAGGAAGCGGCAACCAGTGTCAGTGCATCGAAGGAGGTGGCATAAAAAGCAATCATGGTAAGAGCTAAAAGCACCAGACCCATCTTAAAAAATGGAAGTGTTTCTAAAATAGCCATAATAGTCTGATAAAGGTTTTGTGTTGCTTGATAGATACCCATAACATCCAGAATACCCTTTGTCTGAAGAGCGAGGCTGTAATTACCTAATATAATAAAAGAAGTAAACGTTCCTGACAAGCCAAAGAAATATCCTCCCAGAACAGTCTGTCTGATCGTCCGCCCTTTGCTGATGGCGCCGATAAAAAAGGGAGTGGCCACACACCATACCATCCAGTACGCCCAGTAAAAGATAGTCCAGTTCTGAGGAAAGGAAGAGGTGCGAAGCGCGTCAGTCCAGGTGGACAGACCGATGAAGTTTTGTGTCAGGTTACCGATTGCTGTTATTCCTGTTTCGATGGTATACCTCGCCTGACCTCCGCCAATGAGAACATAAAGGAGAAGTCCGAAGAATAAGTAGGTACAGGAATCAGCAAGCTTTGAAATCCCTTTCATGCCGAAATATACTGTAAACGTATATACTGCGCAGATAATGATCAGGATTGCTATGGTCAGGAATCTGGATTCAGGCAGTCCGGTCACCCGGCTGACTGCCATGGAAAGAAGCGGTGTTGCGAGAGAAAATGTGGTAGCAGTTCCTGCCAGTAAAGCGAAAACAGCGATTAAATCAATCAGTTTCCCTGCTGGCCCGTCTACCAGTTTACCAAGGATCGGACGGCAGGCCTCTGAATACTTTTGCTTTGTCCGTTTCTTTACATGAAGCATAAATCCAAATGCAACGGCTAGAACCAGATAGAAGCTCCATGGAATTGGACCCCAGTGAAACAGAGGATAGGTGGAAGCCCAGTCCTGTACAGAACCCATATCTTTTATATGGGGCTCCCCTGCATAGAGCAGCCATTCACAAAGAGAGTAAAATAAAATGTCAGCTGCCAGACCTGCGGTAAACATCATGGCTCCCCATTTGAAATTTGAATATTGGGGTTTCTCACAGTCTCCCAGTTTGATTGCTCCATATCTGGAAAAGGCCATGTAGAGGGAGCAGATAAATGTGAATAGTCCTACGATAAGGTAATAGCTGCCCAGCTCATTTCCAATAAAGGATCGTATGGAGGCCAGCACAGCACCTGACGCCTTGGGATATGTAAGAAACAGGATACATAATAAAACGATTGCTGCAAATGGTACCAGGGTGGTCATAATATCCAGCTTTTTTATCAATGATATTTTCTCTTTGTTGTTCATGACATGGCTCCTTTATAGTTCAAAAATAATATTTATATCTTAATATTGAACATAATACCACGGTCTATAAAAAAATGCAAGGCTGAATCATATAAATTTATTTCTTTAAAATATATGGGGAAAGTGTTTGCGCATTAAAATAGGATATGGCACCATACTGGAAACAGGTAATAGAAAACCACCCTTGTACACAATGCTGTTTTGGGCATAGTAGCAGATAGCTCTTTGTCTATGCCCCCGGATAAGGATGCTTTCAAGTCAGCCCTTAATATAGAGGAAAAACAAGCCATTAATACCAGCAAAAAGTCTAACGCAATTGTGAAGTTTTTCTGACTTTTTGCTGAAAGCACTACAAAAAAAGGATAGGATCGGATATAATGGTGATGTTCATTAAGGAGGATATTATGATGAGGAACAAAGTGCTAATGATATGTGCCGTATCAGCGATGCTGTTAACGGGCTGTACCCAGAGCCATATTCTTGCAAGCGGTGGCTCTGCAGAACCTGTCTTTGAAACGCAGCAGGGAATCGTATTGGACTGGACTCAGATTGGAAATGATATGGATGAAGAGTTTGTGGATAATAAAGAATATCCTATGGCTCTCAGCGTAAACTACAGCATGGATCCGAAGGAGAAAAAACTTGATTTAAATCTGGTTGTTAAAGCAGGGACGACTCCGGAAGAAGCAGTTACATTTGCAAATGCCGCAGTTCGCTATTTAAACGATGTGGCAGCAGATCAGGATTTCAGCTTTGAGAAATCAACTGAGACTTCTTACGGCGGCTTTTTTAAGGACTATGATCTGCATTTAATTGTTATGCCGGATTATACGATGAAAGAGCAGCAATACTGGCTGGTGGATATGGATATTCCAAAAGGCTCTGACGAGAAGATTGTACCAAAGGAAGGTGCAGTTGTAATGGAAACAACCGCTGCTGATGATACGGAAGAAGCGGATGAAACGGAAGCTGCGGATGAAACAGAAGCGGAGCAGACACAGGCTTCCAAGTAAAGAATATATGAAAAGCATGGATAAACGCGAGGCGTTTTAAGATCCATGCTTTTTTAATATAAGAATATAAAAATTTAGTTGGAATCGACAGCCAGTCCGCTGTGATACGAATAATTTCCCAGTTCCCGCAGTAATTTGTTATGATCCAGGCTGTTTAACGGAACAGGAGATGTGAGTTCTTCATTTAACCGGAAAAATACATTCCCGCATTTGGACATGGACTGATGGAACAGCTCAGGAAAAGAAGCTTTAGAAGCAAGCCTGCGGTCCCAGGGATTGCACCACGTGTCATGGTTAAGATTAAATGTTACCACCGGATCAGAGGTGATATCAGTAACCAGTTTACGGGAAGCAACAGGATTTTTAAGGAACAAGGATTCCACAAATTCTATGCTGTTTTTCTTCCTGCTGTTTGGATCCGCGAGTGTCCGGCAGCCCAGACGCATCGCCAGGATGGATCTGGATACCATACGGGAGGTAACCTGATAATTATTCCGATAATTTAAGGGATAGTAGGTTTCATTGATGCAGGATGATAAAAAACCGGAAATAAACTGCATTTCCTGACCGTTTAAACAGATGGTTGCAGCCTGGTTAAACTGGGAAGGTTTTTTTTGCTTATAAATCATGAGTAACAGAGCATCTATATCATTCTCAAGCATGGCATGAAGACCATGGTGATAGTTCCCGGAGTTTTTGATATCGTACTCGATCCTGCCATATACATAAGGGTGGCAGATGGAGTCTCCAATATAGTGACAGAAGTAGCCGCTCATGTATGCAATGGCCTGCTCACGCTGCTGTCTTGATTCAATGGCTCCAATATGATTGATACAGGTAACGAAAAAGCTGTTTACATGATTTTCATGCATATAGGAACCTACATTGCGGTAATCCCTGTGACGAAGAATGGGGATATTATAAAAAAATATATCCGGACCCTGAAGACCCAGCTGATAGAGCCAGCGATATTTGGAAATAATTCGTTTTAAAGGAGTGTTAGGCATATTGTTGTATGCTTTAACACCTAATAAGTAGTGGGTGGTAAAACCGGGCATATTGTTCACCTCGCGTTAGTTGTTAAAATTAAGCACATAATAAGATTATATCATAGTAAAGTTAAATTTGTATAAAAATGAATGGAAATTTTCATACAATCATTCCGGCACGAATATGTGATAAAGAGGACATAAGGGAGCACAAGGAATGATTCATTACATACACGAAATGGTATGGGGACCCTGGCTGTTATTCCTGTTTCTGGGAATTGGGATCATCTATTCGGTTAAAACCGGATTTTTTCAAATCAGAAAGCTTGCTTATTGGTGGAAACAGACCATTGGGAGCATACAGGAGGAAGACGAAGAGGGAGACAAAGGAGATGTGACCAGATTTCAAACCGCCTGTACGGCTCTTGCAGCAACAATAGGCACTGGGAATATTGTGGGTGTGGCGACTGCTTTGACAGCCGGAGGACCTGGAGCCATCTTCTGGATGTGGGTATCTGCTGTAATCGGTATGATGACAGGATATGCAGAAACCATGTTAGGAATCCGGTACCGCTACAAAGACCAGAACGGAGCATGGATCTGCGGGCCTATGGTATATCTGGAAAGAGGATTGAAACTGCCGGCACTCGGTATGATTTACAGTTTTCTCTGCATCATGGTATCACTTGGAATGGGAAGTATGGTTCAGTCTAACTCCATTGCAGAAACGCTTAAATACTCCTTTCAGGTTCCAACTGGGTTAGTGGGGATTTTTCTGACCGGACTGGTGTGCCTCGTTGTTCTTGGCGGAATCAGCCGGATTGCTTCAGTTTCGGAACGTATGATTCCCATTGCCTCCGGAATTTATATGCTGTTCTCCATGGTTGTTATTATGTCCTGTTATGATAAAATTCCATATATTTTTCATGTTATTTTTAAGGACGCATTCCAGCCTGTATCTGTTTTTTCAGGAGCAGCCGGTTTTGGAATCAGTAAAAGCCTTCAATATGGCATTTCAAGAGGTGTTTTCTCTAATGAAGCCGGGCTTGGCAGTATGGCTGTTTTACATGGAGCAGCTGAAAATACCACGCCTGAAAAACAGGGAATGTGGGCAATGTTTGAAGTTTTCTTTGATACTATTATTATTTGCACCATGACCGCCTTTGTGATTTTGTGTATGACAGAAGGGGACGCGGCAGGCTCCGGTTATGACGGCGCGGCCCTTACCGCATTCAGCTTTTCTAAACGACTGGGGGGACTGGGGGAATATGTAGTATCCGGTTCCATGCTGGTATTTGCATTTGCAACCATAATAGCCTGGTATTATCTTGGTAAACAGGCCGCGGGATATCTGGCGGAAAGCCTGAAAAAGCGAAACATTCTCTATCCGCTGCAGCGTATTTTAAGAGGTAAGATCTATACACTTCTCTATCTTTGCGCAGTATTTGTGGGATGCCTGGCGAAACTCGAAACAGTTTGGGAATTTTCCGACATCTGGAATGGGCTGATGGCAGTCCCCAATATTATCGCACTCATTTTTTTAATGAAAGAAGTGAGAGTACCAAAATAGTAAATGGAAGTCCGACGTATTCTGCAGTATCATACTGTAGTATGGGAGCAGGCGAAATGTCTGCTCCTTATTTCATCTATGAGGGCAGGGCTCTGATATGTATGCTTAAATGGCACATTTTTGATTCAGAATCATGTTGCAGGTTGAACCAACGAGATGTCTGGTGATATCATATGGATGGAATTTAAAAAGTGGTGAACAAATGATATATATAAAGGAGGGTTCCAAAATGTGTACAAGTTTTGCAGTATACAGTCAAAATAAAGCTATTTATGGTATGAATTTTGACACTGATGACATTGACTTAAAACTAAAAGTCAGTAGTTATAATGATATGAGCTTATTTTTCTTTTCAGGCTTAGTAGCTAATCAATATAGGGATATCGCTGGTTTTAATAGTGAGGGTCTTTTTATTTGTACTCAGGCAGTCCAATATAGTCCGGGTTTTAAATCAAGTTGTGACGAGAATGATTGGTTTGCTTTTAATACTTTTGACGAGGCACTGAAAAAAACAAGAAAAGCATCTGAATTTTATGACATACTTAATAAAAGAGTCATATCGTATCCTAGAAATCCATTATATCCAGATTTAGGGTTACATACTATGATTGCTGATAAAACTGGTGATGCATTTATTCTGGAAGAAGGAGATGTAACAAATATAGTAAGTCCTATTCACCATGATTTTATTATTATGACTAATTTTCCAAATGGAGATTTTAAGGGAGTAAATTATGATAAAGTAAATGGGATTGGTGCTGACAGATATATTTGTGCACATGAATATATTCATAATAATATTCATGGCTTTGGAATTAATGAAGCATTTGAAGCTTTAAGGAAAACCAGTCAGGAGAATACTCTGTGTTCAATCGTATATGAAGCAACAAAAAATGAAATTTATATTAGCTTTAAAAAAGATTTAAGCAAAAAGTGGAAAATTTCTGTGATCGAAAAAACAATCCAGTCAATGGATGGATTTTTAAATAATAATAAAATTCAATTTACAAACGAAGAAATATTTGTGAAGGATCTCATTCGTTTATATAAATGGGTATAATAAGGCTGTATCTTTATTTAAGGAGGTAATGCCCTATGACAACAAGCAAAATATCCAATCGATTAATACATGAAAAAAGTCCTTATCTACTTCAACATGCTTATAATCCAGTCGACTGGTGGCCTTGGTGTGAACAAGCATTTACGAAAGCAAAAGCTGAAGACAAACCAATTTTTTTATCGATCGGCTATTCTACCTGCCACTGGTGCCATGTCATGGCTCATGAGTCCTTTGAAGATCAGGAGGCGGCAGGCCTGTTAAACAAAAATTATGTATCAATCAAAGTGGACCGTGAGGAACGGCCTGATATTGACTCGGTTTACATGTCAGTCTGTCAGGCTCTTACAGGCTCAGGAGGCTGGCCTCTGACAATTATTATGACTCCGGATCAGAAACCTTTTTATGCGGCCACCTATTTGCCAAAGCACAGCAGATGGGGGAATACGGGTCTGATTGAGGTTTTGAATGCGATAGACGGACTTTGGAAAAATGACAGGAAAAAAGTGCTACAGGCCGGAGAAGAAATAACCCAGTATCTAAATGGAGAGGAAAAAAGCAGTGGGGGCAGTAAGGATGATCCAGGTAAGGAATTGTTCTTAACTGCTGCCGCGCAGTTAAAGCGCTCCTATGATAGTACATGGGGTGGATTTGGGAGAGCACCAAAGTTTCCCATGCCCCATAATCTGATTTATCTCCTTCGCCATTCCATCTATGAAAAGGACGAGTCTGCCAGAGAAATATGTGAATCAACCTTAAGGCATATGTACCGGGGTGGGATTTATGATCATATTGGGGGAGGGTTTTCCCGTTACTCTACCGATGAAAAGTGGCTGGTTCCTCATTTTGAAAAAATGCTCTATGATAACGCCCTTCTTTCCTATGCCTATCTGGAAGCTTATAAAATAACCAGAGAACCATTTTACCAGTCAGCAGCCAGAGGAATACTGGGTTACATTATGGAAACCCTTACGGATAAAGATGGTGGGTTTTATTGCGGAGAGGATGCAGACAGCGAAGGGGTAGAAGGAAAGTTCTACGTTTTTGACCAGGATGAAATCACACAGATACTAAAAGAAGATGCCCCATTCTACTGTCAGTGGTTTGGAATTACAAAAGATGGAAATTTTGAAGGGAAAAATATTTTAAATCTCATCAATAATGATGATTATGAAAAAAAAGATGAGAAGATCATTGCGCTTAGCAGGAAACTCTATGATTATCGTCTTAAGCGGACTGAACTTCATAAAGATGACAAAATTCTGACCTCCTGGAATGGTCTGATGATTGCAGGAATGGCAAAGGGGTATCAGATTCTTTTGGAGGGGATATATTTACAGGCAGCCAGAAATGCACAGGCTTTTATTGAAGAAACGCTGACGAACAAGGACGGCAGACTATATATCCGCTACCGGGATGGAGAAACCGGACATGATGGACAATTGGATGATTATGCTTTTTACGCATTCGGACTGTTAGAATTATATCAGGCATGCTTTGAGGTATCATATCTTCAAAAAGCAGTCAGTATTTGTGAGAAAATGATCCGTTTATTCTTTGATGAGGAATATGGCGGATTTTATATGTATGCACATGACAGAGAAAAGCTGATCAGTCGCCCCAAGGAACTGTATGACGGTGCTTTGCCTTCAGGCAATTCTGTGGCTGCCTATGTGATAGGGAAACTTTATCATTTAACCGGTGAAATTACGTGGCAGGAAATATTAAAAAAACAGTTAAAATGGATGGGAAGAGAAGCCCGGACCAGTCCGGCGAATCATAGTTTTACACTCCTGGCATTACAAACAGTTCTCTATTCTCATATACAGCTGGTTGCAGTATCGTCTCAGCCGGGAATAGAGAAAGAACTTGCCGGTTTAAAAAGGGAAGTTTTCACGGATATTGATATTATATTTAAAAATCCGGAAAATGAAGTGGTTCTTTCACAAATCGCTCCGTTTACTAAGGATTATCCCGCAGACTCCGCAAAAAGCCAGTTTTATCTCTGTAAAAACGGAACGTGTTTAAAACCAGTGGATTGTATTGCGCAATTAAAAGAAGCAATTGAATCCATATCATCATAAATCGGACAGTCAGCCATATATATAATTAAATAATCAAAACCAGAGGAATGTTAATGTGTACGGCTATGACATTGCAGACGAAAGAAGGGGAAGTTTTTTTCGGAAGAAATATGGATTTTTCCTATGAAATAGATCCTCACTTTTTTAAAGTTCCTAAAGGCTATCAGTGGATCAATGCTCTCACCGGTGCCAGGATGCAGGATGATTGTAGCTTTATTGGAATAGGACAGGAGACAGACGGACTTTTGGGATTTTTTGACGGAGTGAATGAAAGCGGGTTTGCAGCGGCAGCTCTTTACTTTGCAGGATATGCCAGATATGAAGAAATGGGAAAGGAAGAACATCGGTTTCCCATTGCTTCCTTTGAATTTCTTCATTATATATTGGGAAAATGCAGATCAGTCCAGGAACTAAAAACACTGGCAATTCAGGTTTCCATCATTGGTATGGAAGACCCGGTTACAGGATCAGCGGCACCTCTTCACTGGATTGCAACAGACCGTACAGGTACCTGTGTGGTAATTGAACTAACCAGTAAAGGATTGGTTATTTTTGATAATCCCATGGGTGTTCTGGCAAATAGCCCGGATCTTCCCTGGCATATGACAAATTTAAGAAATTATATGGAGGCAAGCCCTGACCAAATGGAGGCAGCCAGCTGGAGTGGCATAAAGCTTACTCCATTCGGTCAGGCAGGAGGAACAAGAGCACTTCCGGGAGGCTTTACCTCACCCGACCGTTTTGTCCGGACAGTATATTTAAAATCATTTCTTCCAGTTCCCCAAAATCGGAAAGAAGCTGTGGTATCCTGTTTTCACGTCATGGAGGGCGTTACTATACCAAAAGGAGCAGTCATGACAAGCCGTGGGTCTTATGATTACACAAAGTATACGGCATTTTTAAATACTGCCACATGTGAGTATTATTTTAAGACCTATGATAGCCTGCAGGTTTGTGTGGCAGGATTATATGAAAATAATATGGATATGATGCAACCGGTTTATCTGGAATGAATACGGAAAATTTCAAAGGGAATAATAAAAAAGGAACTGCCGACCAGCAGTTCCTTAAAAGTTATTTCAAAAAGGGAGGAGAGCTGATAACAGAATTATCAGCTCAAGTATTATGAAAAAAATCTTATAAACATATTTAATTTACAGTTTTAGTATAACCACGAAACATGAAGAAATCATGTTGTTTGTGTAAAAGATTTTTGAATGAAATTGAAACAAAGTATGAACAGCTAGACAAAAACTTAATGATTTGATAAAATACACACATATGTTAAACTTTATACAAGAAAGGGAAAAAACATGAACAATCCTGTTATTACAATTACAATGGAGAACGGTGATGTGATAAAAGCTGAGCTTTACCCCGAAATTGCACCGAATACAGTGAATAATTTTATCAGTCTTGTAAAAAAAGGCTACTATGACGGACTGATTTTCCACAGAGTCATCAACGGATTTATGATTCAGGGCGGATGCCCACAGGGAACCGGAACTGGTGGCCCTGGATATTCCATAAAAGGTGAATTCAGCCAGAACGGAGTTACCAACACCTTAGTGCATTCTGAAGGAGTACTTTCCATGGCAAGAGCCATGAATCCGAATTCAGCAGGCTCACAGTTCTTTATTATGCATAAGGCAGCTCCTCATTTAGATGGTGCTTATGCTGCATTTGGAAAAGTAATCGAAGGCATGGATATTGTCAATAAGATTGCAGACGTGAAAACCGATTACAATGACCGTCCGATGGCTGAGCAGAAGATACAGTCTATGTCAGTAGATACCTTCGGAGAAGAGTATCAGGAACCGGAGACTTTATAAATTATGGTGTGGGAACGGGAGATTATCATTGAAGGGAAGAATTTCCAGGTTACCGTATCAGACGAATATGAAGCCCTGCGCTCTGCTTTTGCAGAAGGCAGGGCTGTTATTGGTTTATGGGACCGGAATCGGACGGACCAGTGTCTCTCGCCAGCTTCCTATCTGGTGGAATCTTATGAGGATATTACAACGGAACTGTTGGAACGCGTGGTCCGGAGAAAAGAAGGGATGCCCTGGAATATTACAGACACCAGACGTCTTCTGATCCGGGAGTTTGTAATGGCTGACGCAGATGAAATTCCAAAAGAGCCGGACGGAGGAGAGACCGGAGTCCTTTTTTATAGCAGAAATACATTAGAAAGCTATATCAGACAGCAGTATGAATTTTACGAATATGGAATATGGGCTCTTTATGACCGGGAAAAAAAGGCCATTGTGGGAAAAGCAGGGCTGTTTAATTTTGATCCTGGGGAAAATGAGGAATTGTATTCCTTCATGAAAAAAAATGATACCCCGCTGGAACTGGGATACCATATTTTTACACCTTACAGGCGCCAGGGATATGCAAAAGAAGCATGCCAGGCGATTTTAACATATGCCGCGTCTTCTCTGACCGACAGGATCTACGCCAGAGTTCTGGAAGAAAACCGTGCCTCTGTCAATCTTTTAAAAAGTCTGGGATTTCAACTTACAGGCCGTACACATATCGGATCAGCTTCACCGCAGTGTCTGTACGAGTGGAATTGCTTATAATGCCTAAAATCGGATCATTCATGGTTAATCCTGTCTTCTTTAAGAAATCCGTATTACCGATTTTAATACCACAGGCAATTGTCTCACCAGTCTCTGAATTGGTGACTTCGTAGAGCTGATCCTTTACCTGGTCATAGACGTCAGGGGGGAGAACCTCCTTTAAGTCTAAAAAGCCGCCCATCTCACCAAAGTGGTCGATGCTGTCCTTTCTTGCGATCATTACGTCCAGCTCTTTGCTGGAGATCAGGGCAGACAGTTTCGCCAGCTCTGCGTAGGTGAATTCAGTCATATTGGAATTGTCAAAACTTATGGACATGGAATGGTCCACGTCAATCTTCGTCTCATCGGTCAGACCCAGGTACTCACGAAAGCCCAGGTCAAAATATTCGCTTACCAGGTCCTTTTCACTGTCGGGCTGACTGTTTAAAATGACGCAGGAAAGAGCAGTTTCAAACCGGTTATTGTGTACGGCAGAGAAAATAGAGAAAATAAGGAAAACAGCTACTACAGTTCCGATTATAGGTATCTTATAGTATTCCCAGATGTACCATAGTCTGTCCTTTAAGCTCATATTCTTTAACTTATTCTTTTCTTCCTGCAGTGAGTCTTTTAAAGTTTTGTCTTCATAGGGGGTCATATCATACGCCTCTTTCTGTTCTTAATCCGGATACTTTTATGATTATATCACAGATTTAACAAATTTCCTCCATATATAATTATAAAAAATTGATGAAATGGGGGAGAATGTTTGCTTTTTAAAAATAAATCCGCTATAATAATTTTTGACGTTAACGAGAGAAGGGGAATGACATATGTTATCAGGTTTTTTTAATTATGATAATCCGGTCTGGCGTTTTATCGGCAAGTTCGGAGATTTAATTATTTTAAATGTTTTATGGCTGGTCTGCAGTCTCCCAATTTTCACCATAGGAGCTTCTACAACTGCAGTGTATTACGTGACGCTGAAACTTGCAAGAGACGATGACGGCTACACCATACGCTCCTTTTTTAAATCCTTTAAAGAGAATTTCAAGCAGTCTACCATAATATGGCTGATCCTTCTTTTGGCAGGAGCCATTCTGGGCGTTGACTTATACTTCTTTGCCCGGCTTTTTAATGGTTCTTCCACGGTTAAGACGGTTATGCTTACTGTATTTCTGGCCATGGCTTTAATCTATGCGGCTGTAGCCATGTATATTTTCCCGCTTCAGTCCAGATTTTATAATCCGCTTAAACGTACATTTTTCAATGCATTCTTTATGTCCATCCGCCATTTGTTCCGGACAATTGGTATGATCGTCATAGATGGTGTGCTGATCGCTGCCGGTTTTGTATTTATGATTCCTCCTGTACTGATGATTTTTATGCTGTTCGGTTTTCCGCTTTTGGCATTTATTAATTCCTATATCTTATCGCCGGTATTTAATATTTATATGCCAAAGGAAGAGCGGGTAGAGGAAGAGGGATTAAGACCGTTATTTTCCGATGACAGTGAGCCTGTAAGCAGTATTTTGATGGCTAAGGGTGATGAAGTGGAGACGAAGACTGACGACCAGAAACTTACAGACCATGACAGAACAAAGTAAAGAGACAGACTACACCGGTCCCCTGGATTTTAAAATCCCAAGGGGACCTTTTTTTGTATACATGATCGTTCAAAGTTTGGACACGCTATGGACACAAAAAAACGATATACTTGAGATTGATACGAGAAATGTTTTGGAGGCAGAATATGACCGAAGAAGAATACTTAAGTTTCATTCAGCCCTACGAGGATGCGCTGAATAACATACAGGTCAGGATCGATGTGCTGAATAAGGATTACAGAAGGAAACAGCTGAATTATCCCATCCATCATGTTCAGTACCGGATAAAACAGAAAGAGAGCATTGAAAATAAATTAACCAAATGCGGAAACGATACGACCACGGAATCAGCCAGAAACTGTCTGACTGATATTGGGGGAATCCGGGTGATCTGTTATTTTGTCAGAGATATTTATGGGATTGTAGATTTGCTGCGAAAGCAAACAGACATTGTAGTAATAAAGGAAAGCGATTATATCAGGACACCAAAAGAAAACGGATACAGAAGTTATCACATAGTGTTCGGAGTTCCGGTTTATCATACAGACGGAATGGAGTATTATCCCGTAGAAGTTCAGCTTCGCACCATGTCCATGGATCTGTGGGCCAGCATGGAGCATCGAATCTGCTACAAGGGGGAAAAAAAGGATGAGGCAGCAGCAGAGTTTATCAACTATAGTGCTGCTTTAAAACAGATGGAGGAGGAGATGGAAGGGTTTTTATCGGATTGATGGCAATAAAAAACCCCGGCGATGCTCTGCCGGGGTTTTTCGGAAGTATAATATATAAAAATATGAGGGAAAGCAATTATTTGTCGATGCGGAAGCCAGCATAAGCAGTCATTCCGTGTTCGTGAAGATCCAGACCATCTAACTGTTCCTGATCAGATACCCGTAAGCCAATCGTTTTCTTAAGGATAGTAAAGATAATAAATGCCATGAAACCTGTATAAATTATTACCACTGAAACACCGATAAGCTGGGTAAGGAAATTTGCTCCTTCTCCAAATACACCTGTAAGCAGAGTACCGAGAAGTCCGCAGCCGCCGTGTACGCCTATGGCTCCAACGGGATCATCAACTCTGAGAACTTTATCAACGAATTCTATGGCTAAAACGATAAACGCTCCGGCAATTGCCCCAATGATGATTGCTTCATAAGGAGTGACTATGTCACAGCCCGCTGTAATCGCTACCAGACCAGCCAGGGAACCGTTAAGAGTCATGGATACATCTGGCTTGCCGTAACGTTTCCAGGTAAATAAAAGAGTAACCAGAGTAGAAGCAGCAGCAGCCAGGTTAGTGGTCATGGCAATATCCCCAAGAGTTGTGGTGGCTGCAGTCGTTGAACCGCAGTTAAAACCGAACCAACAGAACCAGAGAATAAATACACCAAGTACGCCCAAAGGAATATTGTGTCCCGGAATTGCATTGGGAGTTCCGTCCTCATTATATTTTCCGATACGGGGACCAACAATCTTTGCTCCTACCAGCGCACAGATACCGCCTACCATATGAACAGCTGTAGAACCTGCGAAATCATGGAAACCGATACTTGACAGCCAGCCGCCGCCCCAGATCCAGTGACCCGTAATTGGATAGATGAAAACGCTGATACATGCGGAATAGATTAAATAGGAAGAAAATTTAGTCCGTTCTGCCATTGCACCGGAAACGATTGTTGCAGATGTGGCGCAGAAAACCGTGTGAAAGATCATAAATACGGCAATGGGAAGACCATTGAATAGTCCGTCGGAATCTGCAAGAGAATAAGGATTAAAAAATCCGGATCCACCCAGGATTCCTCCGATGTTGTTTCCGAACATAAGGGGAAAACCTAAAATGAAGAAGAATAGGGAGCCAAGGACAAAGTCCATCATGTTCTTCATACAAATATTTCCTGCGTTTTTAGCCCTTGTAAAACCAGTCTCAACCAAAGCGAAACCTGCCTGCATAAAGTAGACTAAAATTGCACCCAGCATAGTCCATATAATGTTTAGTAATAAAGTTGTGTCTTCCATAATTATAACTCCTCCTGAATTTTATAATGGATTAGCACGGAATGTAAAATAAAAGAGGATAACTGCCTTTGTAAAGGCAATTATCCTCGTCGATAATTTATTTTCATTCCATATTCAGTTGATATCTTTCCGTTTTTTCTACAAAGCCTCCCGGCCGTGTTCACCAGTTCGGATTCGTACTGCATCCTGAACATCGTAGACGAATATTTTACCGTCTCCAAATGTACCGGTATTAATTTCTTCCACGACTGCGTCAATAATTGGATCAGCCAGCTCTTTTGGTACGACTGTCTCAACTTTAACTTTAGGGAGCAGATTTACATTATACTTGGTACCACGGTACATCTGAGTATAGCCTTTCTGATTTCCATAACCCATGACATTGCTGATCATAAGCCCGTTAACTTTACAGCCTTCCAGTACTGCTTTCAGGTCTTCAAGCTTTTCCGGCTTGATAATAATTTCCAATTTTTTCATACAGCACTACCTCCTTAAGTTGATAACACAAAAAAGAGCAGTTCCGCTTATGGAACGCCCTCGTTCGTTATAACAACATTATACATGGATCCTGAAGAATGTCAAATATAAAATTTTAACAACAACACTATGGATATTTATGAAAAGTTAACAAAACTTTAATGAAAGAAAGGATGGACAAAAGAATATAAAACACTTGTGCTTTTATGTACTTGGGTATATAATAAATACTGTATACAAAAAAATAGAAAAATACAATCCGAAAACCGAAAAGTGAGGGATGTTTGCTTATGATAAGACATCTGGGATTAAAGGCCTATGGAAAGATTAATCTGGGTTTAGACGTGTTAAGAAAGCGGGATGATGGTTACCATGAAGTTCGGATGATCATGCAGACTGTAGGTCTATATGATAAGATTGATATATATTTAAAAGAGACACCTGGGATTGAAGTCGTTACAAATTTATACTATCTGCCGGTGAATGAAAATAATCTTGTTTACAAAGCAGCAAAGCTACTTATGGATGAATTTCATGTTCCTCATGGGATCCGGATTCATTTAAAAAAGTTTATCCCGGTTTCCGCAGGCATGGCGGGAGGAAGCAGCGATGCTGCCGCAGTGCTGTTTGGGGTAAATAAGATGTTTCAGCTTGGTCTTACCAGGGAAGAACTGATGAACCGGGGGGTAAAGATTGGAGCAGATGTTCCTTATTGTATTATGAGAGGAACCGCTTTATCGGAAGGAATTGGAGAAATACTAACCCCTCTGACAGACATGCCCCAGTGTCAGGTACTGATTGCAAAACCTTCCGTAAGCGTTTCTACCAAGTTCGTTTATGACCATCTGAATCTGGCTGAACTGAAAAAGGAAGATCATCCGGATATTGACGGAATGATAGAGGCGATTAAAAGCCATGACATTTACAAGGTGTCAGAGCGCCTTGGTAATGTATTAGAGACTGTAACTATCCCGGAATATCCCGTGATAGCGGACATAAAAGAAAAACTGAAGGAGCTGGGTGCGGTTAATGCACTGATGAGCGGAAGCGGCCCTACGGTTTTTGGCATCTTTACCAATCCTATCGCCGCAGGCAGAGCATATGAAGAACTGCGGTATGGAGAATGCAGGAATCTGGCGAAACAAGTTTATTTAACGAATTTTTATAATACCAAGGAGGTACCCAATGGGTAATGATTTAAAAGTCAATATGAATGAATATCTGCCGCTTCGTGATGTGGTATTTAATACCTTAAGGCAGGCTATACTAAAAGGAGAGCTGGCACCAGGGGAACGTCTGATGGAGATTCAGCTGGCAGAGCGTCTGGGGGTCAGCCGTACCCCTATCAGGGAAGCAATCCGTAAGCTGGAACTGGAAGGCCTGGTTCTCATGATTCCCAGAAAAGGTGCCGAAGTGGCTAAAATTTCTGAGAAAAGCTTAAGAGATGTGTTGGAAGTACGCCGTTCATTGGAAGAGTTAGCGATTGAACTTGCCTGTCAGCGTATGACACCAGAGGCTGTTGCAGAACTGGAGATGAAGCAGGATCAGTTTCGGAATGCAGTGCTGAAAGGAAGACCTATGGATATTGCTGAAACAGATGAGGCTTATCATGATGTGATCTACAAAGGTACCTGTAACGACAGACTGATACAGATGATCAATAATTTAAGAGAGCAGATGTACCGGTATCGCCTGGAATATATTAAAGATGAAGATAAACGTCAGGTACTTCTTTTGGAGCATGACAACATATTAAAAGCAGTAAGACAGCGCAGAGTGGATGAAGCTAAGGTAGCTATGCGGGAACATATCGACAATCAGGAAATTACAGTATCCAAAAACATTAAGGGACAGGAATAGAAAGAGGATTGATATGACATTTAAAGAAAAATATCTGGCTGGTGAAATTGATTTTGAAACGATCGATGATTATATTGACGAATGGAACAACGGCACAACATCAGACACGCTTGCTACTTTCCTGGGACTCAATGAAGAGGAAGAGGACTTGTGGATTGAGGAAAGTGATGAAGCGTTAAAAGAATATCTGGACAGGAATAAATAAACAAATCTGGAAATTTATTAAATAAATATAACCTTAGTTGACAAGGTGACAGGGTGTCATTATAATAAATGACATGTTGTCACCTTTTGATTTTATACAAAGTCATGCGGAAAAAACAATAGAAATGAGGTGTAAGGATGCCTACGGAGCGGTTTTATAATCTTCCGGCGGAGAAAAAGAAAATAATACGGGATGCTGCAACCGAGGAGTTTATCAGAGTGCCCTTTGAAAAGGCTTCAATTAATAAAATAATACAGAGCGCAGGAATTTCAAGAGGAAGTTTTTACACTTATTTTGTTGATAAGCGGGATGTGCTGGGATATATTTTTGAAGACGCTGGAGATAATTTTCAGGAGTCCTGGGTCAGATGTGCACAGAAAAGTAATGGTGATTTATGGAAGACAGCAGAGACATTTTTACAATATTCCATTAATAATACGGAAGAAAAGGTCTTAAGGCTGGTTGAAAATATTCTGGATAGTGAAAAACTATTTGGAGTCGTTCATAATTTGTGCCATGAGAAAAAGGATAAGCAGACTGAATTGCGTGAGGTAATGTATCGTTGTACTGATCTGTCAAATTACAGGTATACGGATATTGATACCTTTGGCAGACTTGTTTCCATGATCCTTTTTGAACTGGCCCGATGTATGGGCTGGTATTACCATCATCCAGAAGATGAAGAAAAAATTAAGAAAATTTTTCAGGAAAAATTAGATATTTTACAGTATGGAATTCGAAAATAATAATTAGAATCATATTATGACTGAGAAGATAATAAGGAGCTTGATATGACAAAGAAAAAAGTATTTATAATTGCAGGGACTGTTGTAGTTGTGGCTGTTCTCGCAGGGCTTATGCTTCCTAAGATTCTTAATAGGAGCAAGGAAGAGCTGGTAGCTGAAGCGCCGCCGGTAGTAACCGCCCAGAAGCCGGAGATCCGGACAATAGAAATTAACAATGAACTGATTGGTACCATTGAACCGGACAGCATCGTTCATGTGACTCCTCTTGGCTCAGGAGAAGTAACCAATGTAGCTGTGAAAACCGGAGACACCGTGACAGCAGGGCAGCTGCTTTGTGTGATTGATACAAAACAGGTAGAAAGTACACGGATCGCCATGGAAACTGCCAAAATTACATACGGGGATGCAAAGAAGAATCTGGACCGTTTAACCGTACTTCATGCAGCAGGAGATGTAGCGGATGCCGACTATCAGAATACGGCAGGTCAGGTGGAAATGACCAGACTTCAATATGAGAATGCAAAAATTGCCTATAATATCCAGTTGGAGAGCAGCCAGGTGACTGCCCCAATTTCAGGTAAAGTGGAAAGCTTTAATATCAGTCTTCACGACATGATTTCTCCCCAGACAGCAATCTGTGTTATATCAGGCGATGGCGGAAAGTCACTTACCTTCTATGTTTCTGAGCGGATTATAAGCGGATTGAAAGCCGGCGATGTTATCCGGGTAGAGAAAAACGGTACAGATCATGAAGCAACCATAACGGAAGTAAGTACCATGGTTGACAGTGGAAGCGGATTATTTAAAGTGAAAGCGTCTGTTCCTTCCGGAGATTCACTTGCTACAGGAACCTCTGTGAAGCTTTATGTAACGGCACAGAAAGCAGAAAATGTACTCACAGTTCCTGTTGATAGTGTTTATTATGAGGCAGGAAATCCATTTATCTATACATATTCCAGTGGAACATTGAAAAAGAATGCAGTTACCATCGGACTTGCAAATAATGAATTTGCAGAGGTTCAGTCTGGAATAGGCGCAGATGATCAGGTAGTCACCACATGGACCAGCGAATTATACGACGGTTCAAAAGTAACTCTGGCGGAGACCGCTGCGGAAACCATTACGGAAACCGAGACGACACAGGATAATGGACCCGAGGTAGAGACTTCTGCTTCTGCACAATAAGGGGGCGGTAAAATGGGAATGACAAAATTTGTATTAAAGCGGCCCATAACTGCCATATTAGCAGTTTTATGCCTACTTGTATTTGGTTTATCCTCCGTTTTTTCTTCCAAACTGGAATTGACACCGGAGATGAATTTCCCCATGCTTTTAGTAACAACTACCTATGTAGGAGCAAGCCCGGAGGATATTAATGATCTGGTCACCAAGCCAATCGAAGAGTCCGTAGGTACTCTTTCCGGCGTTAAAAATATTCAGTCCAGCTCTCAGCAGAATATTTCTATCGTGTACATGGAATATAATTACGGTACCGATATGAATAAGGCATACAATGATTTAAAAAAGAAAATGGACAGTCTGGATCTCCCCGATGAAGTTGAAAAGCCCTCCATTATGGAATTTAACATTAATGATATGCCTTCCATGACACTTTCCATCAAAGATCCATCTCAAAACAATCTTTACAATTATGTAAATGATAAGATTGTTCCTGAATTTGAGAAAATCACTTCCGTTGCCAGTGTCAATATCAGCGGCGGCCAGGAAGGTTATGTAAGAGTTAATCTGATACCTGAGAAGATGAAGCAGTATCATCTTAATATGGACTCCATCAGTCAGGCGATTAAAGCAGCTGATTTTACATATCCCGCTGGCAAAACAGAAGTGGGGAAACGGGAATTATCCGTTAGTACCGGTGTAGACGTAAAGACGGTGGAAGCCTTAAAAAAGGTTCCAATTGTGGCCAGTCAGGGAAAGACCATCTACATGGAAGATATTGCGGATATTTCAGAAACCAATCAGAAGCAGACTGCCATAGGGCGGTATAACGGAGATGACACGATCACCGTATCCCTTAGTAAACAGCAGAAAAACAGTGCAGTTGATGTTTCAAGAGCAGTTAAGAAAACTATTGATTCTCTGGAAAAGGATTATCCGAATCTGCAGGTAGTAATTGTGGATGATAACAGTGACCAGATTACCACTGCTCTTGGCAGTGTAAAAGATACCATGATCGCAGCAGTTATTATTTCCATGATTATTATTTTCCTCTTCTTTGGAGATATTAAAGCTTCCCTGATCGTAGGAACCTCTATCCCGGTTTCCATTCTGGTATCTCTTATTATGATGGCAGCCATGGGATTTTCTTTAAATGTTATTACCATGAGCAGTATAGTATTAGGTGTCGGAATGATGGTGGATAACTCCATCGTAGTACTGGAAAGTTGCTTCCGGTCCCAGAAGGGTACTGGTTTCAGGGAATATATGAGTGCGGCATTAGAGGGAACCGGCGTTGTAATGCAGTCCGTTCTTGGCGGTACTCTGACAACGTGCGTCGTGTTTATCCCTCTGGCGTTTTTAGCAGGTCTGACTGGCCAGTTATTTAAGCCTCTCGGATTTACAATTGTATTCTGTATGATGGCTTCCTTTTTCTCTGCTATTACCATTGTACCATTATGTTACTCCAGGTTCCGCCCGGTGGAAAGGCAGCATTCTCCCATGGGAGGATTCGTAAGGAGTCTTCAGAGTGTTTACAGAAAGATTGTCGATAAACTTTTAAATAAGCGTGCTCTGGTTATGGTAATATCAGTGCTGTTGTTATTGGCATCCTTTGGATTTGCATCAAAACTGGGATTTGAACTGATGCCTTCCGTTGATCAGGGAACCATCTCTATCACGGCTCAGATGAAACCAGGAATTAAAGTTGAAGAAGCCGATAAGATATTAAAAAAACTGGAGGGAATTGTCACCAGTGAAGAAGATTTAAAATCTTATATGGCTAGTTATGGCGGGCAGGGTCTGAGCTTTTCCGGAGGAACCAACGGAACTTTAACAGCATATCTGAAAAAAGACAGAAAGCTCACAACGGATCAGGTGGTTAATAAATGGAAAAAGTTAATGAACCAGGTTCCTGATTGTAATGTGACTGTGAAATCAACTTCCAGTGTCAGTGATATGAGCGGAGGTAATAAGTACGATTATGAAGTTATTCTTCAAAGTGCTCAATTAGATCAGTTAAAACAGGTCTCCGACCAGATGGTAAATGAATTAAGTGCCCGTCCGGAGATGATTAAAGTACATTCCGATCTGGAAAATGCAGCACCAGTAATCAAAGTGCGTGTAGATCCCATCCAGGCAGCGGCAGAGGGCGTCAGTCCTGCGGCAGTTGGAGGAATGCTGAACGGAATGTTAAGCGGTGTGAAAGCGATGACTATGGATGTGAATGGTCAGAACGTGGATGTTAAAGTACAATATCCGGATGACACCTATAATACACTGGAAAAGGTGGAAGGTGTTCTGGTACCTAATAACATGGGTGGATCTGTGGCACTGACTAATATTGCTAAAATTGGTTATGAAGATAGCCCTACAGCCATCAATAGAAAGAATAAGCAGTATCTGGTTACCATAACAGGTTCTTTCACAGATGCCGTAAAGAATAAGAAAGAGAAAGCGGCAGCGGTAAAGGAACTTGACAGTAACGTTACGGGTAAATACTTAAATGATAGTGTAACAAGGGCAAAAAACAGTGAAGATGCCTCCATGCAGGAAGAGTTGGGAAATCTTATGAAAGCCATTTTAATTGCTACATTCCTGGTGTTTGTAGTAATGGCGGCTCAGTTTGAATCGTTCAAATTTTCCCTTATGGTTATGACCACCATTCCATTCAGCTTAATTGGATCTTTTGGATGTTTGCTGGCAGCAGGTGTTGCAATCAGCATGCCTTCCATGCTGGGCTTTCTGATGTTAATCGGTACGGTGGTTAACTCGGGAATTCTTTATATTGATACAGTTAACCAGTATCGAGCCTCCATGGATAAACGGACCGCATTGATTGAAGCCGGTGCAACCAGACTTCGACCGATCCTCATGACAACACTGACTACGATTGTATCCATGATTCCTCTGGCGTTGGGGATTGGCTCCAATACTGAGACCATGCAGGGACTCGCGCTGGTTAATGTGGGCGGTCTTACTGCCTCCACCGTATTATCAATGCTTATGCTGCCTGTCTACTATTCTCTGATGAGTGGAAAAATAGATAAAACCCAGCTGCCGGATTAATACCGGCAGCAATCAAAAAATATATTATTGATCTGATATGGAAGAATGTGGCTTGGCTCTTTTTGACAGCATGTGATATGATAATATAAGAACGAAGTATAAAAATCCCAGTTAAGGAGGATTTAGGATGAGAAAGTGGAAACAGATTGGCGCGTTTACTCTTGCAGCAGTGATGACCTTCTCCGGACCGGCATCGACTGTCTGGGCCGGAAGTCCGGAGTTTTCAAGGACTGCTGAGGAGTGGGCAAAGCTTAGAGATAATACAATGGAATATGATGAGCTGAAAGACCTGATACATGAATATAATGTGAAGGTGCAGAAAAACCAGCTTGATATCAATGACAAGAAAAAAGATGATCGTGTTACCAGTGATGAGTATGCCAGGTATTACCGGGATGCAGCGGATACTGCCCGCAGTTCAATTAGCGGGGATAATGCTTTAAACGATGCACAGAATGCTGTAGCTGCAAGAAAAGCAGACGAACAGGCCGATAAAAATGTAGAAGATTTAACGGTTGATCAGCTAACCTATGACCAGGAAGAGGCGGCGCTTGTGGCTTCCGCTCAAACCTCGATGATTAACTATTTTCAGCAGAAATATGAATTGGAAAATTTAAAAGATAATCTGGAGCTTTTACAGTCAGTTTACCAGTCTGTACTGGTAAAACAAAGTGCAGGAATGGCAACCCAGACAGATGTGCTTGATGCATTGCAGAACATACAGAACACCCAGACGTCAGTGGATAAAACGGCGGCTACCATAGAACAGACAAGACAAAAACTATGTATCATGCTGGGGTGGAAATACAATGATACGCCTGATATCAAAGATATTCCCCAGGTAGATATGGCACGAATTGATTCCATGAATCCTGATTCTGATACTGAGACTGCGTTAAACAACAATTATACATTGAAAGTTAACAAGCGGAAGCTGCAAAATGCAACTGCAGATATTACAAAGGATACCCTTAAGCGGACAATTTCCAGTAACGAGCAGAATATTGGCACGGATGTGGTAAAGAACTATCAGGAAGTTCTGCAGGCGAAGGCAGCCTATGAACAGGCGGTTACAGAATTTAATCTGGAGAGCAAAAACATGGAAGCTGCCGAGCGAAAAACCCAGGTTGGCAAAATGAGCGGACTGGATTATAGAAAACAGAAAAATTCACTGGTTACAAAGACCAATGGAGTAAAAACGGCAGAGCTCACACTATTTCAGTCAATTCAGACATATACGGATGCAGTGAATGGTCTGGCTTCGACAGGGGGCTGATAATATGAGAAAAAGATGGATTTCATCGGCTTTCATTGCTGCCGCGTTAACCGTTTATACAGCGTTTCCAGTTTTTGCCGCAGGACCAGGGCAGACTGAAAATCCTAAGCCAGAAGAAGTGACACAGGAGCAGTGGAACCGTTTGAATGATCAGGCAATCGAATTCGATGAATTGCCAGATCTGGTGAGATATTTCAATCCAAATATCCAAAATATCACACAAAACATTGATGTGTCTTTGGATGATATGAAGTATATCAATGATCAAGTTAGACGTCAGATTATTGACTTACAGGATGATGCGGATAAACTAAAAGATTCCGGTGGGATTGGCACAAAAGAGGGAATGGACCAGTATGTTCAATTGAATATAGATCTGAAAGTGTTAAAAATTACTGCAGACTCTTTGATAAAATCCTATAATTACATGAACCGGGCAGATTCCTCTGTGAAATCAAACATTACATTTGCTGCAAAGAATTATAATTATTACGCAGATCAAATAATGATTGGATATAACAGTGCATTATCCAATAAAGGAATGATAGAAAAGATTGTGGAGTTAAGCAATGCAGCTTATGAAGCCCAGGTCTTAAGCAAACAGCTGGGGCTTGCGACTGACGCTAATGTGTTATCAGCACAAAAGGATCTGCTTCTTGCAAAAGGATCGTTAATTAAAATAAACAGCACGATTGACAATTTAAGCCGTTCTCTCTGTATGATGACTGGATACGCTGCCGATGCAGCACCTTCGATCGGAGAGTTACCACAGCTTACGGATGAAACGATAGCAGCTCTGAATCTGGAGGAAGATACAAAGAAAGCGGTCTCCAATAATTACGATTTAATTTCTGAACGCCATGCTTCTTCCGGTAAAACGACTACTGGAATGAAAAATAAGGATCAAAGCGTATCTGAGGCAGAGCAGAATGTAATAGTCACAATGCAGACCTATTATCAGGGGATCCTGCAGTCAAAGTCTGCTTATGAAGCTGCAAGTACTGCATTCCAGAAGGCCACTCTGGAAAAGGATAAGGCAGACCGCTCTTATCAGTTAAATATGCTGAGTAAGATCCAATATCTTCAGGCACAGATGGCCTACTTAAAGGCACAGGGCGAAAAAGACAGTGCGTATAATACTTACTATCAGGCATATACCACATACCAGTGGGCCATTCAGGGAATTATCATGGATTCTGCGAAGTAGTCACCTTTTTATGAACAGGCAGCAGATCCAGAACTTTAAGCTTTACATGGATTTTTACAGGTTCTTTTCTTAATTTTAAATAATCGGATTCATCGATGGAGTGGCGCAGGATCTCTTTTGAGGTATCCGGCACGACTGCATAGGAAGAATCGGTAAAGCATAGCGGAGGATAGAGGACGCACCACCAGTTGCGTCCTTTTCCTTCGCCAATTTTTACCCTTACTGCTTCGTAAGTTCCGCAGGGGAATACCATATCTCCGTAGGTTTTGGTGGGAAAGTAGCAATCGGTCAGTTCCATATGTGCAGGATAATCATATCCCAGGTTCTTCATGTAGGTTTCTGCTTTTTTCTCCAGAATGGATTCGTGGGAGCGGATATAGGTTTTTGTGTCTTCCAGGGATGCATTTTCACCAAGGTCTTCATATATTGAATTGAGAAGCATGGTGCGTACTTTTAATTTTAAATTCTGGTCCTCAGTGCTGTTGCTGTTTGCAAGAACATGAAACCGCAGGATTTCGGGGGCGATCCTGGCGGCAAGGGCCTCGTCGCTTGATCTGTCATTTGCCAGTGTCAGTAAAAAAGCAATGAGCAGACAGGTAATACATAAGAATAAATCACGTTTCTGTTTCATAGGGTACCTCCTTTTTTCTGGAATCTATTTGTAATTGTAACCATATGTGCTATAATATAAACGCTGTAAATCAAGAATTTATTAAGGAGATTGGAATGAGTAAGAAAACTGCGGTTGTATTATTTGGCGGACAGTCATCGGAGCACGTTGTTTCCTGTATGTCAGTTGTCAATGTGATAGACCATATAAATAAAGATAAATATGATCTGCTTTTGATTGGAATTACGGAAGAAGGACACTGGATTAAAACAGAGTCTGTAAAGGAAATCAAAGATGGAACCTGGAGAGAGGGACGTGTTCGTGCAATTCTTTCTCCTGATGCTGGCATGGGGGCTGTCATATTACTTGATGGAACGAAGACGGAACTTGCTAAGGCAGATGTGGTATTCCCTGTACTCCATGGTCTGCTGGGCGAAGATGGAACCGTCCAGGGGCTGCTGGAGCTTTCCAGAATTCCATATGTGGGATGCGGCGTACTTTCTTCTGCTGTTTCCATGGATAAATTGTATACAAAGATTATTGTTGATGACCTTGGTGTACGTCAGGCGGCCTATGTACCAGTCATGCGCCATCAGTTAAAGAATATGGAGCAGGTAATCGCCAGAGTAGAAGAGCGGTTTGATTATCCCGTATTTGTAAAGCCATCCAATGCCGGGTCTTCCAAGGGCGTGAGCCGGGCGGAAGATAAAAAGGAACTTGAGACAGCATTACTTGAGGCAGCCAGACATGACCGTAAGATTCTGGTAGAAGAGATGATTGTGGGCAGAGAGATTGAATGTGCCGTTTTAGGCGGCGGCAATCAGCCGGTTAAGGCTTCTGGCGTAGGAGAGATCCTTGCAGCGGCTGAATTTTATGACTTTGATGCAAAGTATAACAATGCAGATTCAAAAACAGTAATCGATCCCCAATTGCCCGATGGTGCTGCTGAACGCGTGAGAGAAGCAGCAAAGGCGGTATTCCAGGCAGTGGATGGCCGGGGTCTTGCAAGAGTGGATTTCTTTGTCAAGAGCGATGGAACAGTTGTATTTAATGAGATTAATACCATGCCGGGATTTACGGCAATCAGTATGTATCCCATGCTTTGGGAAGCAGCGGGAATCAGCAAGGATCAGCTCGTTAATTGTCTCATGGAAGACGCTTTGAGCCGGTTTGACGATTAAGGAGCAGATATTATGGCAGATAGAAATTCTCCCATTGGAGTGTTTGATTCCGGCGTAGGCGGACTTACGGTTGCAAGAGAAATCATGAGGCAGATGCCGGATGAAAGAATTGTATATTTTGGTGATACAGCACGGGTTCCTTATGGAAATAAATCCTGCAACACAGTCATCCGTTTTACCAGACAGATCATTCGTTTTCTTATGACTCAGGATGTAAAAGCAATTGTGATTGCCTGCAATACGGCCACAGCCTGTGCGCTGGAGACAGTAGAGCATGATCTGGATATCCCCATCATTGGAGTGATTCACGCAGGTGCAAGAACTGCAATTGAATCAACCAAGAATGGTAAGATTGGAATTATCGGAACCGAAGGAACCATAAGAAGCGGTGTATACACACGAGTAATAAAAGAAATGCGGGAAGACATAGAAGTGACTGGAAAACCCTGTCCCCTCCTGGTGCCCCTGGTTGAGGAAGGGCTGCTTCACGATTCCGTAACAGATGAAATCGCATCCCGGTATTTAAGCGAATTAAAAGGCAAATACATTGATACACTGATATTAGGCTGCACCCATTACCCGCTTCTGCGCTCCACAGTAGGCAGGCTGATGGGGCCGGAAGTGACCCTGGTCAATCCCGCTTATGAGACAGCACTGGAATTAAAGCAGGTTCTGGAGGAAAAGGGACTGATCTGTGATCAAGACGGCAGCAGCATTGATAAATATCATTTCTATGTCAGTGATCTGGCGGAAAAGTTCACAAGCTTTGCTGCCTCCATTCTTCCAGGTCAGGTGAAAGAGACGAGACAAATAAATATAGAAGAGTACTAGAGGAGTTATAAACTATGACGAGAGATGTTCTGATCAGTATCATCGGTGCACAAATCGTGGAAGATGATAATCAGGCTGTGGAAATGATCACAAGAGGAGATTATTTTTTGAAAAACGGCAGTCATTATATTCTTTATGATGAAGTTCAGGAAGGGGTAGATGGTGTGACCAGAAACACCATTAAGATCCATCCGGCAGGAATGGATATCATAAAAAGAGGAAGCACCAGTGTTCATATGACCTTTGAAAAGGAAAAGAAAAATATTTCCTGTTATGCAACACCATTTGGAGAGCTGATGATTGGGATCAGAACCAATGATATCAGGATTGCGGAGGAAGAGGACCGATTAAAGGTTCAGGTGGATTATTCTCTGGATATTAATTACCAGCATGTTTCAGAATGTAACATTGTACTGGAAGTCTGTTCCAAGGACATTGCCAGTATCCATCTTCTGAGCTAAAAAAAGACATATAATATGTCTTTTTTTAGTTCAGAAGATTGTATCCTTAACCAGGGGAATTGCCCCGTATTTTCCCATAAGATAATCCTTGGAAAAGCTGGCATCAGACCGGACTTTGATATCGGCAAGGGTGTAGAGTCTGGATTCACCATATTCGTTCATATCTACAAAAGCCACCTCATCACGGCGAAACTGCTGGTTATTTAAAATTGAAATGTCATGAGTGGAAAAAAGAAGCTGTACATTTTTGTTTGTTTCCTTCTGAAAGGAATCAACGATAAATTTGGTGACAGTCGGGTGGAATTCACTGGAAATACTGTCGACCATCAGGATGCCTCCGTTTTGAATCAGTTCATAAATTCTCAAAAACATAAACAGATTTTTCAGTGTACCGGAGGAAATTTCAGTAATGTCCATATATTTGACAAAAGACTGACCGGTTGACCGGGATTTTAAGAGATATCCTAGCTTTGGAATGCCCTTGTCAATAATAACATTTTCTACAGGGATCCCAAGCTTACGTAGCTGGTGCAGACTGAATTGGATTGCTTCCGAATTCTCCAGTATTTTAAACAACTTCCCATCCATCAATGTATTGCCAAGAATCTGAAGCATCTCCAGGTCATCAAAGTAATAATGAATTTTATTGGAGAAAAAGTTCTCAAAAGGCTTCATAATTGCAATCATCTCCGGAACATCAAGAGATGACAAAATGGAACTGAATAACCGGTTGTCATGAGGGCGGATTCCTGATTTTGATCGCATACATTTTTCATAGAATCGTCCGTAGGAAAGTTCGGTTGAAGTCCGTGAAAATACAAGATGATGATCAACGGTTAAGTGCTCTGTAAGGATATTTTGAGAGTGGATGGTAAAGCCATATTCGTAAAGTTTGTTTCCGCTTAAAAAAGACATCTCCATTTCAGTTGGGGAAGAGTCTGGATCTTCCTGTTCAAAGGGAACAATTTTGTTCATGGAATTTAGCTGCAACAGGTTAATAAACCGGTTTTTCTGAGATGCCTGGGAAGGAAACAGCTGCCAGAAAATCAGAGAGTGAAAACTGGCAAAGGCAAGAAAAATATTGGTTTTCCCACTTGAATTGGGCCCATAGACAGCCAGTGTCTTTATCAGCTTCTGGTTGTCAAATGAGACCAGGTGGTCAGGAAGCTCTTTGTAGGTGACCGCTTTCATAGTAACAAATGTCTCGTCCAAAAAGGAACGAAAGTTCTTAAATCGAAAAGAGATTAGCATCGCATATTATCCTCCTTTTTGAAATTATATCTCAGAAAGCAGAAAAAAGAAACATAAAATAATAAAAAAATACGCTTACCATGTGATAATTTCGTCAAGTAGCTGTTGTTGCTCCTGGCTGGAGCGGGTGAGGTAAATTCTGGTCGTTTCAATGCTCTCGTGCCCCATTAAATCTGCAAGAAGCGATATGTCGTTGTTACGGGCTAAAAAATTCTTAGCAAAACGATGCCGGAACGAATGAGGGTAGACTGTATCCGGATTTATTCCATAACGGCTGGCCAGATGCTTTAGCTGGTAATTAATGCCACGGGGAGTAATTAAATGTCCTCCTTTATTTAAAAACAGAAAGCCGCTTTCTACTCCACGCTCCTGGCACCAGGCAAGTGCCTCTTCACAGAGGGAATCAGGGAAATAAATCCGGCGTATCTTTCCTCCCTTGGAATAGAGATCTAAATAACCAAGTTTTAAATGTTCCTCTTTTATCTGAATCAGTTCGCTGACCCGGGCACCTGTGGCAGCAAGGAATCGTACGATAAAATACCAGAAGTAATTTTTTTCTTCTTTTAGTTTCTTTTTAAATATTTCATAATCCTCATTGGAAATAATAGTATCCAGAAATGTTTTCTGCTGTACTTTCACAGAAGGAAGACGGTAGGAAGACAATAGGATGGAGTCTGCTTCATTGGTCTCTGCCAAAAAACGGGAAAAATGGTTAATGGCATAAATGCGCTGGTTCACAGTAGCCGGTCTGTAACGTGGGATTAAATAGCTCTTATACTGTTGAAGATTTTCCAGGGTAACCTCATCATATAGTGTGAAAAAAAGGCGCACACTGCCGGCATATGCGGTCATGGAGTTGGCTGACAAATTCCGTTTCTTCAGATATTTTCTAAATTCATTTAATAATTCATCATTCACCATAATCTTCTACCAATTCACAATCTGATTTACAATCTGTTTTTGTTCCGTACTGCTTCTATGCAGATAAATTCTGGTGGTTTCAATACTCTCATGACCCAGGATATCAGAAAGCATGGAAATATCTCCGCATTTTTCAATGAAATTTTTAGCAAAACGATGACGGAAGGAGTGAGGGTAGACCACCTTTGAATCCAGTCCGTATAATGCTGTAAATTTTTTCAGCTGTCCCCGTATTCCAGCAGGAGTAATTGGTTCGCCGTAACGATTCAAGAAAACGTATCCACTGACACGATTGATCTGATTCAGCCATTTAAGGGCTTCTGTGCGCAGGTTTTTTGGAAAGTAGACTCTCCTTATTTTATTATCTTTGGAGTAAATATCCATGTATCCCCGTTTCACATGTTCTACTTTCACCATTACAAGCTCACTGACACGAACCCCGGTAGCAGCCATAAATCGCACAACAAAATAATAAAGCATGTTTCCATCCCGGATGAGACAGTTTTTCAGATACTCATAGTCCGCCTGACTAATAATATTCTCCAAAAAAGTTTTCTGCTGTATGCGTATCATCAGCATTTTCGAAGAAGTAAGCTTTAAAGATTCCATATAACAATTCAGGGCACGAATCCTTAAATTTACTGTCTGTGGCTTGTAATGTTCCATTAAATAGCACTTATAGAGCATGAGATTATCATGGCTGACTACATGATAGAGGCCAAGAAACTGTCTGACTGCAAACTGATATACGTGAATGGTATTTGCAGACATATTGTTGATTTTTAAATATTCCTGGAAATCATCAAGGCTTTGCTCGACGACGCTTTTGCTCCCGGTTGCAATTTCGTTTATTACATTTCCTTTCGTCATATCGTTCCATCTCCCTTTTAGAATCAAACAAGAACAGTTTAACACAAGTATATAAACTGTTCATTAAAAAATCAAGAAATATTCGAAAAAATAGTAAAAATAAAGCATAAATAATGGATAAAATGGCTTTTGCTTTCGATAATTTCCAATATTAGAAGTATAATAGCCATGTGATGCAATTAGGAATTTCATCTGAAAAATTTCAAAAAGAAAAAAAGGAGAGTGCATTAATTATGAGAAAGCAGACTAAATTAGTTGCTGTTTTATCAACAGCAGCACTGCTGGCATTAGGTGCTTCCATGTCTTCTTTCGCAGCTACTGGCTGGCAGGAAGAAAATGGTACATGGGTTTATTACAACAGAAGCGGAGACAAAGAAACAGAGAAGTGGGCAAAATCCGGTGACAACTGGTTCTACTTAAATGACAGCGGTGAGATGTCCACTGATGTTATTGTGGAATACAATGATGACTACTATTATGTAGATGACAACGGCGCAATGGTAACCAATCAGTGGGTATCCATGGAGAACGAGGATTATGACGGCGGTGATGATGATGAAGAGCCTGTAAATCACTGGTACTATTTTGGATCCAATGGTAAAGCTTATAAGAGCTCTACCAGCAGTGATACCGCATCCTTTAAAAATATTAACGGCAAAGAGTACGTTTTTGATGACGAAGGCAAGATGCTTTATGGCTGGATCAACGACGACGGGGAAAGAGAAACCGGCGATGACGCATGGAAAGAAGGAATTTATTATTGCGGCAAAGAAGATGATGGTGCAAAGACCATAGGCTGGTCAGGTATCGAAATCAAAGACGACGATTACGACGATGCTGCAAAAGATGGAAACGCAAGAGTTTCCAGCCATAATACCTTTGACGATGAAGAGCAGGAGCGTTGGTTCTGGTTTAAGAGCAATGGTAAGAAACAGACAAGTAAAGACGGAAAAACTATCAATGGCAAGAAGTACAGCTTTGATGAGTGGGGCCGCATGAATGCAGAGTGGATTCTTTGGGATGGAACTGCAACAACTTCAAAAGCAACCGCTGCCACAGCTTCTTCCGGCCAGGGCGCAAATGCGTATACAAGAGAATGGAGATATTTCGGTTCTCCTGAAGATGGCGCGAGAATCACCAAGGGCTGGTTCAAAGTTGTTCCGGATGAGAATCTGCACTTAGAAAAATATAATGATGATGAAGATTTCTGGTATTATTCAGACAATGAAGGACAGCTTGTTGCCGGTGAAATCAAGACTATTAATGGCAAAAAATATGCGTTTGACTCACGAGGAAGAATGAAGAGCGGTTTGAAATTCTATAAATTTGAAGGGGATAACCCAAATGGGGACATCATTGATATTATAGATGATGATGATGATGATTACCCATTCGATACAGAAGACCGTTTCAAAGATAACGCAAATTACTGGATGGATAAAGGCTATTACTTATATAACTTCGGTAGCGGTAGTGACGGTTCCATGAAGACAAATAAACAGAATGTTGAAATTGACGGAGAAACCTTCAGCTTCTTCTTTAACAAGTCCGGAACCTTTAAGGGAGCAGGCAAGACTGGTGTTGATGATGACAAGTATTACATGGCTGGCATGCTTTTAAAGGCTGATAAGGAAGATAAATATTCTGTAGTTAAGATTAAAGAGACAAAAGATGGCGCAGTAACAAAGACAACATATAGCATACTTGATACAGATGAATTTATGGACGATCTTGGGACAGAAGGCTTGGCAAGTGCCGATGGCAAAAGCTGGCTTGTAAAAAATGATGATATGCTGGCAACCAAAGACAAATATGACGAGTACTACAACGTTAACTATGAAGCAGCCAGAAAGGCTGGAATTACCTATAAGCTTGTAAATACTTCTGGTACTGTTCAGAAGAATAAGCATAAAGCAAAAGATGGTGATGACCGTTGCTACGATCAGAAGGGCAATGATATTACTTCCCTTTACGTAGAAAGCTAATGCTGACAAAAGTATAATAAAAAACATATGGCGGAAATTTTCCGCCATATGTTTTGATTACAAGATGACAAGTTGTCATTTATTTAATAAAGTTAATAATTTTTTTATAATTAAGAAGATGGAGGAATCTATGCCAACACAGCGTTTTTTACATTTGCCTGATATAAAACGTGAAAAAATTAAACGGGCTGCAATTCAAGAGTTTTCCAGATTCTCCTTTTCCGACGTCTCTATCAATCAGATTATAAAAGAGGCAGATATCTCCAGAGGGAGTTTTTATACATATTTTGAAGATAAGGAAGATTTGCTGGCTTATTTGCTTCATGATTTTCAGGAATCCTGTAAACTATGGTTTAATGAAAATATGAAATTATGTGAAGGTAATATTTATCAGGTATTTTGGAATTCAATCCTGGAGTTAATTCACTACGGACGGGAAAAACAGGATTTTGTATTTTATAAGAATATATTTTTAGATGAAAAGCTGATGACGGAAACAAGAATGATAGGATTCAAAAAAATTTTTTATAAAAGCAGGGAAGAGCGGGAACTGATCCGTGACTGCTTTGAGAAACTGGATCGTAACATCTGTCCGGTTGCCAATGTGTCTGAACTTTCGGATTTATTGGAACTCTTGCTTTTTCTTGTGGCAAAATCCATGGCAATGTATTTTATGGAATCGGCAGATATTGATGAAATTCTCCATGGGATCAAATTTCAGTTTCATATTGTGGAAGAAGGATTACGTCTAAACACACAGCAAAAGACAGGATAGGAGTAATTGCAATGGTAAATAAAAAAAGCAAACAATTCGTACCAATTCTTTTATCGGCAGTCTTGCTGTTTCATGCAAATGAAGTATATGCAAGCCCGGCATTTTCCAGATCCGATGCAGAATGGGAAAAATTACGTGATGATGTCATGGAATACGAAGAAATTGAGGATTTAATTCATGAATACAATGCGACTGTTTTAAATAACCAGGTGGAATATTCCAAACAGAGAGATGATCCAACTGCAGATGATGTGGCCAGGTCTTACCGGGATGATGCAGCAGACTTACGCTCAACAATAACCGGAGATAATGACCTTGCTGATGCCATGGCAGAAGCACAGGCCAGGTCATTGGAAAAAAAAGCAGACGATAATGTGTTTGATTTAGAGGTAATGCGCTATTCCGATATTCAGACTGAAAAGAATCTTGCTATCATGGCTCAGTCAAATATGATTTCCTACTATAAGTCCATTCTTAATCTGGAAGTATTAAAACAGAATCAAAAGCTGCTTACTGAAATGCTTCGGGTGACTGAAGTTCAAAGAGGTATCGGGTCATCCACAAATGTAGAGGTATTAAATGCAAAAAACAATCTGCAGAAGACAGAAGCTGACATTATTCAGACAGAAGCTTCTATTGATAAGCTTAAGAAGTCACTTTGTGTCATGCTGGGCTGGGGCTATCAGGCGTCACCGGATATGAGACCGATTCCAGCCGCTGACTCAGCCAGAGTGTCCGGATTTCATCCTGAATTGGATTATTCAAAAGCCGTTGATAATAATTATGAACTTAAAATGAATCAGAGAAAGCTGGAAAATGCAGTATCAGAAGTGGTAAAAGACTCTTATCGGATCAAAATCAGGGATAACAAAGATAAAATTGGTGCGGATCTGGATAAGAAATACCGGGATGTTTTACAGGCACAGGTAGCTTATAACGAAGCTCAGAGTGCATTGGAGGAATCAGCAAGAAAAATGGAAATTGCTTCTCAGAAAATGCAGCTTGGTACTATGGGGAAACTGGAATATTTACAGCAGCAGACAGATTATCTGACAAAACAAAATGCGTTAAAGACTGCAGATATGGACTGGTTTTGGACAACAGAACTGTATAACTGGGGGGTAAATGGGATGGCATCGGTACAGTAAGAGAGGGGATAACCATGCATAAGAATACAAAAAAAATATGGCAGGTTATGCTGCTTACAACAGTTATTGTATCCATAACAGGAAATGCCCTGGTGCTTCCGGCGTATGCAACGGAAATGGCAGAACCTGGTAAAGTAAAAAATGCCATTCCAGAAGGGTATGACCAAAGGCAGTGGGAATTACTTCAGGATAATGTATTAGAGTATGAAGAACTGGGAGACCGGATTCAGTTATTTAATCCCAATATGATCTCTGCAAATGAGATGTACTGGTCTGCCATGGATGATGTAAAAGACCAGTACATGGCGGCTTATGAGGATGCGAGGGATTATGGGGAAGATGCAGATGATTTAAAAGATGCAGGCGGTTTATCCACTACGGATGGGCAGATTCTGTATGCCACTTTGCGTGCTTATGAAAAAGCAATGAAAAGTGCCGGAGACAAGATCAGCAGAGCCTATCGTTATAACACAAAAACCAACGAGTCCTCTTACGAACCAGTCAGAAAAGGAGTAAAACAGCTGACCAGCGGAGCCCAGCAGGCAATGATTGGCTACAATATGGCAGCCGCCCAGCAAAAAACATTGCAGACAATGAAAGAAATGTATGAAAAGCTTTATCATGCCACTGTTTCCATGCAAGGTTTGGGAATGGCAACGGATGCAGATGTGACTGCCGCTAAAAAAAACCTTCTCAATGCAGAAAGCGCACTTGCTGGTCTTGACAATACGGTAGAAAGTCTGGGTTCAACAGTAAAGCTTCTGACAGGCTGGACGTGGGAAAGCAAACCACAGATTCAGTCTGTTCCATCAGCAGATCTAAGTAAATTAGAGGAATTAAACTTACAGGAGGATACAGCCTCCGCTATCCGCAATAATTATACACTGATTGATGAGCGCCATAGAAAAACGGATAGAAGTTCTACCAGAGTAAAATCAAAGTTTCGCAGTGAGGAACAGATGGAACAGAACCTGTCCATTCAAATGGAGCAGCTTTATCAGGAAATTATAGAAAAGAAAAAAAACTATGAAGCTGCCTGCACCGCATATGATCAGGCAGTTGTCGTAAAAAATGCGGCTGACATTCAGTTTAAAAATGGTTCCATCAGTCAGATTGAATATCTGGGACAGATGCTGTCTTACTATCAGGCAGAAGGAGAAAAAACAAATGCAGATTTGTCGCTGCGCCAGGCGATGGAGCTGTATTACTGGGCTACAGAAGGATTACTGGATATCTAAAACTCAGACATAGGCTTGAATTTTACATCAAGGGATTTGAGAAAGGAAAACGAGATGAAGAGTAAGAAAAGACTGGTTATTGCTGCGGTTGTTTTAGTCGCTGCCGGCATTATAGGATTTGGTGTTTTTGGAAAGAAAAAAGAAGAGATTCCGTTTGAAACCCGACCGCTTATATCTGCCGAGAAGCCTCAGACAGGGGATATCACCCTATATACAGATTTAACGGGTACGGTAGAGCCTGAGTTAAAAGCCAATGTAATGCCTAAAATGAACGGAGAAGTGCTGGAAGTCTATTTTCGGGCGGGAGATATGGTTGAGGCAGGCCAGCCTCTTTGCAAAATTGATTCAGATGCCCTGACTACTTTAAAAATAAATATGGATTCCGCTGCAATAGCAGTAAACGATAGTCAGAATACACTTGCCAGAACTGAGGCGCTTTATTCTACTGGTGCGGTATCCCAACAGTCTCTGGAACAGGCGCAGAACGGGGCAAACAATGCCAGACTGGCATACGAAGCGGCAAAAAACCAGTATGACCTCCAGCTAAAGTATACCACTGTGACAGCACCAATAAGCGGTGTAGTGGAATCCCGTACAGTTGAACTACATGATAATATTGCGGTAGGCACAGAGATCTGTAAAATTTCAGGCACAAACCAGATACAGATAACGTTTGGCATTACAGAAAAAACGTTGCAGAATATGGCAGTGAATGATTCCATATCAGTGGAAAAAAACGGAGTTCAATATGATGGTACTGTTACTGAAATCAGTTCTGTTGTTAATTCCCAGACCGGTCTTTACGATGTAAAAGCGGTTCTTGCAGATTCAAAAGGTCTGACAACAGGAACAAGAGTTAAGATTACTGCAGTTATGAGCAAGGCAGCAGGTGTCATGACAATTCCAGTGGATGCAGTAAGCTATAATGCCAGTGTCCCCTTTGTTTACTGCTACGAAAATGGCATAGCCAAAAAAACTGAGATCTCTGCAGGAATATATGACAAAAATAAAATGGAGATAAAGTCAGGAATTACATATGACAGCGTTGTAATTACCAGCTGGAGCAATGAATTGATGGATGGAGCAGAGGTTTTGCTGGAAGATAGTAATATATCACAGGAAACAGAGACAGAATCACCTGCCGTTGCAGATCCAAAGGCAGGTGAATAAAATGGTTAATTTAACAAAATTTGCGGTAAAAAGGCCGGTCACAATCATACTTTGTCTGATTACAATTGCATATTTCGGAGTTCAGTCTTTGTTAGGGACAAAAGTAGAGCTTACTCCCGAAATGGATCTTCCCATGCTGGTGATTGGTACTGTCTATGCAGGAGCCAGCCCTGAGGACATTAATGACTTAATTACAACCAAAGAGGAAGATGCCATATCATCTCTTGATAGTGTTGATTCAATTAATTCTTACTCAAAAGATAATGTATCCATTGTACTGGTACAATATAAATATGGAACAAATATAGATACAGCTTATATAAATCTGAAAAAAGCAATTGATGGAATCCGCAATGATATGCCAGATGATATCGAAGAACCCAGAATAATGGAGCTGAATCTGACATCAGGAGCTGCCGTAACACTCGCGGTTAGTGGAAATGTTGGTCAGAACCTTTATACATATGTGGATAATAAAATTGTTCCGGAGTTTGAAAAACTCAGCTCAGTCAGTGAAGTATCTGTTTCCGGTGGGCAGAAAAGTTATGTAAGTGTTCAGCTTGATCCGGAAAAAATGAAACAATATCATTTAAGTATGCCAGCTGTTGCCCAGATTGTTGGCGCTGCTGATTTTACAATTCCAGCTGGGGATATTGATGTGGGAAGGCAAAAACTGAATGTAAGTGTTGGAAATGACTACGATAATACTGACAGCCTGAAAAAAATTGCAATTCCGCTGGTCAATGGAGATACCATTCATTTATCAGATATTGCAGATGTATATAACGCTTTGAAAGATGAGGATTCTATTGGACGATACAACGGAGAAAATATTATTTCACTGGATATAAAGAAGCAGTCGGACTCCACTGCCATAGAAGTTTCCAAGCAGGTATCGGAACAAGTAGCCAGTATACTGGCAGACAATCCGGGCATTCATATCACAGTGGTCAATGATTCCAGCGATGTTATTAAGGAATCCATTTCAAATGTAGTGCAGACCATGGTAATGGCAATTATTCTATCAATGATAATTTTGTGGTTATTTTATGGGGACCTGCGTGCATCTGTCATTGTAGGTACTTCGATTCCGATTTCAGTGGTGCTGTCATTAATCTGCATGAGTGCCATGGGTTTTTCCTTAAATGTTATTTCACTTACCTCTCTCGTGCTGGGAGTGGGTATGATGGTCGATAACTCCATCAATGTTTTGGATGGCTGTTTCCGTGCAAAAGAAACGAGAAATTACTACGATGCTGCAATAGAAGGCAGCCGGATCATGATTGGGTCCATAACAGGCGGTACAATAACAACCTGTGTGGTATTTTTTCCGCTTGTTTTTTTAAGTGGCATGTCAGGGCAGTTATTCATACAGCTGGGGTATACAATTGTATTTTGTATGGTTGCATCATTATTTTCTGCCGTGACCATTGTTCCTTTAAGTTTTGTACAATGGCATCCGGTAGAGAAAGAAAAGGCACCTGTAAACGGACTTATTAAGTTCTTACAGAATTGGTATAGAAAGAATATTCCTTACCTTTTAACAAAGACGAAGCTGGTTTTTGCTGTCAGTATAGTGCTTTTGGCAGTTGCTTTTGGAATGGCATCAAAGCTGAAAGTCGATCTGATGACATCCGTAGATGAAGGTATTGTCAGTATGTCAATTAAGATGAGGCCAGGCCTGTCTATTGATTCACTAAACCAGTCAATGGCTGGTCTGGAAGAATATGTTACAAAAGATGAGGATGTGGATCATTATCTTGTGACCTATGGTGCCGGAGGACTTAGTATAGACTCATCAAGTACTATAACGCTGAATGCCTATTTGAAAGATGACAGAAAACAGACCACCGATCAGGTGATTAATAAGTGGAGAGGTCAGCTGGGGGACTTTAAAGACTGTTCTGTAACCCTAAAAGAAGGAAGCAGCACAATGTCCAGTACTATGCTTTCCGGTGATCAGATCGAGGTCGATCTCCAAAGTACCAATTATGAAACTTTAAAAAAGGCAAGTACAGAATTGGTATCAGAATTGCAGAAAAGAAAAGATGTCATGCAGGTTCATTCCAGTGTAGAGAATGCAGCACCTGTTGTAAAAGTACGTGTTGATCCGGTAAAAGCACAGGCAGAGGGACTGACTCCTGCTGTCATCGGTTCCAATGTCTATTCTGCGTTAAGTGGAATTAAATCGTCAACCATTCGTGTAGATGGTGAGGATATTGATGTAAGAGTTGAGTATGCTCCGGATCAATATGACGCAATAGAAGAACTGCAGGGAATGATGATTGCAACGGCTTCGGGAACAGCGCTTCCGTTAAACGATCTGGCTGATATCTATTATAAAGACAGTCCGCAGCAGATTGAACGTAAAAATAAACAATACAAAGTCGCAATTACCATGCAGCCTCAGTCTGAGTATTTAAAAACTGCCAAGAATGATGTGAATAAATTTGTTAAGGACTGGAAACTGCCTGCTGGAGTAAAACCAATGACCAATGATCTGGATAAGATTATGAATGATGAACTTGGTGCATTGGGAGGAGCTTTGTTTACTGGTATTTTCCTGGTATTCATTGTTATGGCCATTCAGTTTGAGTCACCTAAATATTCCGCAATGGTAATGACTTCCATACCATTTAGTTTGATTGGTTCCTTTGGCCTATTATTTGCAGCAGATGCACCAATTGATATGGTATCTATGCTGGGATTTTTAATGTTAATTGGTACGGTTGTAAATAATGGTATTCTTTATGTGGAGACGGTTAACCAGATGTTAGGAGAGTTGCCGTTAGATAAAGCATTGGTAGAAGCAGGTGCAATCCGTATGAGACCAATCTTTATGACAACCTTAACCACAGTGATATCCATGGTTCCCAATGCCCTTGCATATGGTAAATCGGGTAAGATGATGCAGGGACTTGCCCTGGTTAATGTGGGGGGATTACTTGCATCCACAGCCTTAACACTTCTCTTGCTTCCCACCTTCTATCGCTTTGTTTATAAAATGGGGCGTAAGAAAATAGGGGGTGAGGGTGAGCTGGTATGTGACTGATCTAAAACAGAGGAGAGAAAACAAATATGTTTTCTCTCCTCAAAATTATGTTCCTAATCATTCATTACTTTATTATAATTATTCGATACTTCCTTCCAGTTCACTACATCGAAGAAAGCTTTGATATAATCAGCCCTTAGGTTCTTATACTTAAGATAATAAGCATGTTCCCAGACATCAATTCCAAGAATTGGAACTTTACCGCCTCCTTCCATCAGCGGATTATCCTGGTTGGGGCTTGATGAGAGA
This sequence comes from Lacrimispora sp., assembly GCF_031982545.1. Taxonomy (GTDB): domain Bacteria; phylum Bacillota; class Clostridia; order Lachnospirales; family Lachnospiraceae; genus Lacrimispora. The sequence goes on along the minus strand of NZ_DALYXB010000011.1, from coordinate 25,036 downwards.
TGCAGCTTACCAGCCTTGTCAGCTGAGAGCCATCCCCAGCCAGATCCAAACTGTCCGGCTGCCAGTGCACTTAACTGAACCTTAAACTGTGAGAAGCTTCCAAAAGCATCGTCAAGAGCCGCCTTAAGCGGACCTTCCGGTTCTCCGCCTCCATCAGGGCTCATTGTGGAGAAGTACAGGTTATGATTATAAAAGCCGCCTCCATTGTTTCTGATTGTTTTTCTAAGTGCCTCATCCGGAATCTGATTGAGAGAGGAGAGAAGGGAAACAATATCCATATTCTCGACTCCGGCTATTTTCGCTGCATCATTTAAATTCTTTGTATAGGCTGCGTGATGTTTGGAATAGTGTGTTTCCATTGTAAGAGCATCGATATGGGGTTCTAAAGCTTCATATTTATAAGGTAAAATAATTTGTTCAAACATAGTGGTTCTCCTTTCGGGTTCTCATTTATTGTCAAGTTTAATTTTTTAATTATTGGTTAGTCATTACTAACTACCTTGTAACTTAATTATATCACATATTTCCGGTATGTCAATAGACTTATCTGACATTTTAAAATTTATTTAACAAAAGACAAACAAAAATGCCGATGAACGAGTTTAATCGCTCATCGGCATCTATCACAGACGTTCCGGTGATAGGAATCGTAACCTGGTCTAATGATTTTTCTTTTTAAACCTGTCCCAAAAAGATTTCTTCTTTGGCGCCGGAGGAACTGCTTTGCCACGGAGGCTTTTGATTTCGGTTATGTAGATACCGCTAATCACAACCTTTGCTTCTGTCTTAACAGGAAGCACATCGAAAACCTTTGCGTCTGCAATCAATGTCATAACCTTTGGTCCGACCTTTGCTTTTACGATCGGCAACTTAGTACGGCGCATGTACTTTGGTGTTTGTTCATACACGATTTTTGGGAGCCCGGCATCCTTTAGCCTCATCTTTTTCTTATCGATCACAAGCATGGAAACGGTCTGTGCCGCAGCTTCCAATGCCTGCTGCTGTTCTACCTGACGCTTTTCCAGCTTTCTTCCAAGAAAGTAAAGGACTGCCAGAGCTATCACTACGATGAAAAGAATCACTAATAATACGTTTAAAAATGTGCTCACCGGGAATACCTCCAATAGTTCATATTGTAAATTGGGCCTATCTGCAATAGTATAACACATTTTTCTGGGAAATACAAGCAAAAAATGCTTGACACCTTGACAGCACTATGATATTATGGAATGTGCACTATTGTGGCTTTGTGTGCCTTATTGGGACATTTATGCCCAAAACAGAAATGAATAGAAAGAAAACAGGGGTGAAACGTCAATGGAGAAAAGCAGAATGCGTCCGGTCCCGGCCGGTAAGAGCCTGAGAATGAGTTTCTCAAGACAAAAAGAAGTGCTTGAGATGCCAAACCTGATTGAGATTCAGAAGAATTCCTATCAGTGGTTCCTTGATGAAGGATTGAAGGAAGTCTTTGAAGACATCTCTCCAATTGCAGACTTTGCTGGACACTTAAGTCTTGAGTTTGTCGATTTTACATTATGTAAGGATGACATCAAGTACACAATAGAAGAATGCAAAGAACGAGATGCAACTTTCGCAGCTCCTTTAAAGGTAAAAGTAAGACTTTGCAATAAAGATAAAGATGAAATTAATGAACATGAGATCTTCATGGGCGATCTTCCGCTTATGACAGATACCGGTTCCTTCGTGATTAACGGTGCCGAACGTGTTATTGTAAGCCAGCTGGTACGTTCCCCAGGTATATATTATGGTATCGAACACGATAAGGTAGGTAAGGAATTATATGCATGTACGGTGATTCCAAACCGTGGTGCATGGCTGGAGTATGAGACTGACTCCAACGACATTTTCTACGTGCGTGTGGACAGAACCAGAAAGGTTCCAGTCACCGTCCTGATTCGTGCTCTTGGTTATGGTACCAATGCAGAGATTATTGATCTGTTTGGTGAGGAGCCAAAATTACTGGCCAGTTTTGGTAAAGATACTTCTGATAATTACCAGGATGGCTTATTGGAGTTATATAAGAAGATCCGCCCAGGTGAGCCTTTATCTGTTGATAGTGCTGAAAGTTTGTTAAATAGTATGTTCTTCGACCCGAGACGGTACGATCTGGCCAAAGTCGGACGATATAAATTCAATAAAAAGCTTCACTTTAAAAACCGCATCACTGGTCATATTCTGGCTGAGAATGTGGTGGATACTACAACCGGCGAAATCTTAGCTGAGGCTGGAACGACTGTAGACAAGCAGCTTGCGATTGATATTCAGAATGCAGCTGTTCCGTTCGTATGGCTGGAAGGTGTGGAGCACAAACAGAAAGTCCTTTCCAACTTAATGGTTGACTTGTCAGCCCATGTGAAGTTTGATCCAAAGGAAGCCGGGATTACAGAATTAGTATTCTACCCAGCTCTTGAAAAAATTCTGTCAGAAGTTGGAAGCGACGACGAAGAAGCATTAAAGAAAGCAATTCACAGACACGTGAATGAACTGATTCCCAAGCATGTTACAAAGGAAGATATTTTAGCTTCCATCAACTATAATATGCATCTGGAAGAAGAAGTAGGTAACGCAGATGACATCGATCATCTGGGCAACAGAAGAATCCGTGCGGTAGGAGAACTGCTCCAGAATCAGTACCGGATTGGTTTGTCCAGAATGGAACGTGTTGTCCGTGAACGTATGACAACACAGGATATGGATGGCATTACGCCACAGTCTCTGATTAATATCAAGCCGGTTACTGCGGCTGTTAAGGAATTCTTCGGCAGTTCCCAGCTGTCCCAGTTCATGGATCAGAATAACCCGCTTGCTGAGCTTACCCATAAGAGACGTTTATCTGCCTTGGGACCTGGAGGTCTTTCCAGAGACCGTGCCGGATTCGAGGTTCGAGACGTTCATTATACTCATTACGGCCGTATGTGCCCGATTGAGACACCAGAAGGTCCTAACATCGGTCTGATTAACTCCCTTGCTACCTATGCGAGAGTCAATCAGTACGGTTTTGTAGAGGCGCCTTACCGCGTGGTAGATAAAACCAATGTGAACAATCCGATCGTTACTGATGAGGTTGTTTACTTAACTGCAGATGAAGAAGATAACTTTGTTGTTGCTCAGGCGAATGAGCCTCTTGATGAAGAAGGACACTTCATCCATAAGAATATTTCCGGACGTTTCCGTGAGGAGACATCCGAGTTCCAGAGAAAAAATATTGATTTAATGGACGTTTCTCCGAAGATGGTATTCTCCGTAGCGACAGCCATGATCCCCTTCCTGGAAAACGATGATGCGAACCGTGCGCTCATGGGATCAAACATGCAGCGTCAGGCCGTTCCGTTGCTGACAACCGATGCGCCTGTTGTAGGAACCGGTATGGAAGCAAAAGCTGCCGTTGACTCCGGTGTGTGCGTTGTTGCAAGAAACTCTGGTGTGGTAGAGCGTTCTGCCTCCAATGAAATCATTATCAAACGTGATTCCGATGGTGGAAAAGATGTTTACCGTTTAACCAAGTTTAAGAGAAGCAACCAGTCCAACTGCTACAACCAGAAGCCAATCGTATTTAAGAATAACCATGTGGCAAAGGGAGACGTTATCGCTGACGGTCCTTCTACACAGAAGGGTGAGATCGCTCTTGGTAAGAATCCGCTGATCGGATTCATGACCTGGGAAGGTTATAACTACGAGGATGCGGTTCTCTTAAGTGAGAGACTGGTACAGGAAGATGTCTATACTTCTGTCCATATTGAGGAATACGAGGCAGAAGCCCGTGATACCAAGTTAGGACCGGAAGAGATTACCCGTGATGTTCCTGGCGTCGGCGAGGATGCATTAAAGGATCTTGATGAAAGAGGTATTATCCGTATTGGTGCGGAAGTCCGTGCAGGAGATATCCTTGTTGGTAAGGTAACTCCAAAGGGTGAGACCGAACTGACAGCAGAAGAGAGACTGTTACGTGCAATCTTCGGTGAAAAGGCTAGAGAAGTACGTGATACTTCCTTAAAAGTACCTCACGGTGCTTACGGTATCATCGTTGATGCGAAAGTATTTACCAGAGAAAATGGTGACGAGCTTTCACCGGGTGTGAACCAGACTGTCCGCATTTACATCGCACAGAAGAGAAAGATTTCTGTTGGTGATAAGATGGCTGGACGTCATGGTAACAAGGGTGTTGTTTCCCGTGTGCTTCCGGTAGAAGATATGCCATTCCTTCCAAACGGCCGTCCTCTCGATATTGTATTAAACCCACTGGGCGTTCCTTCCCGTATGAACATCGGTCAGGTACTTGAGATCCATTTAAGCCTTGCTGCAAGAGCACTTGGGTTTAACATATCCACACCGGTATTTGATGGAGCAAACGAGATTGATATTATGGATACCCTGGACGTAGCCAACGACTATGTAAATATGGAGTGGGAAGACTTCCAGGAAAAATATAAAGATACGTTAAGACCTGATGTAATTGAATATCTGGGAGAACATTTAGAGCACAGAGGCTTGTGGAAAGGTGTTCCGCTGAGCAGAGACGGAAAAGTTCGCCTTCGTGACGGACGAACCGGAGAATACTTTGACAGTGCGGTTACCATTGGACACATGCATTATCTGAAACTGCACCATCTGGTTGATGATAAGATCCATGCCCGTTCTACCGGACCATACTCCCTGGTTACACAGCAGCCTCTGGGTGGTAAAGCTCAGTTCGGCGGCCAGCGTTTCGGAGAGATGGAGGTTTGGGCTCTGGAGGCTTATGGTGCTTCCTATACACTGCAGGAGATCATGACAGTGAAATCCGATGATGTGGTAGGACGTGTAAAAACCTATGAAGCCATCATTAAGGGAGAGAATATTCCTGAGCCTGGAATTCCGGAATCCTTTAAGGTATTGTTAAAGGAACTTCAGTCACTGGCTCTCGATGTAAGAGTGCTGCGTGATGACAATACAGAGGTTCAGATTGCTGAGACCACCGATTATGAGGAAACAGATTTAAGATCCATCATTGAAGGCGATAAGCATTACCGCGACGAGGAATCCTTTAGTGAATTAGGTTATCAGAAACAGGAATTCAAGGATGATGAACTGGTAAATGTTGATGAAGAAGAGGATGCGGACGGTGTCGACGATTCTTTTGAGGATTTCGATGACGTAGAATTTGACGATTCAGACGAAGAATAATAGAAGGGAGAACCGCTCATGCCTGAAAATAATGAAACTTACCACCCGATGACATTTGATGCCATAAAGATCGGTCTGGCATCCCCGGAGAAAATTCTGGATTGGTCCCACGGCGAGGTGAAAAAGCCTGAGACAATTAACTACAGAACCTTAAAGCCAGAAAAAGATGGTTTGTTCTGTGAACGGATTTTCGGACCAAGCAAGGACTGGGAATGTCATTGCGGTAAATATAAAAAGATCCGGTATAAAGGCGTTATCTGTGACCGATGCGGCGTTGAAGTAACAAAGGCCAGTGTCAGAAGAGAGCGTATGGGTCATATCCAGCTCGCTGCTCCTGTTTCCCATATCTGGTATTTCAAGGGAATACCAAGCCGTATGGGTCTGATCCTTGATATTTCACCCAGAACACTGGAGAAGGTGCTGTATTTTGCTTCTTATGTTGTTTTGGATGCTGGAAATACAGGTCTTCAGTATAAGCAGGTTTTATCAGAAAAAGAATACAGAGAAGAAGTGGATAAGTACGGTTACGGTTCCTTCCGTGTGGGAATGGGTGCTGAAGCTATTTTAGAGCTCCTTCATTCCATAGATCTTGAAAAAGATTCTGCGGATTTAAAGAAAGGCTTAAAGGACGCAACCGGACAGAAGCGTGCAAGAATTATCAAGAGACTGGAAGTTGTGGAAGCATTCCGCAACTCCGGTAACTTACCAGAGTGGATGATCATGACAGTAGTTCCTGTAATCCCTCCGGATATCCGTCCTATGGTACAGCTGGACGGCGGCCGTTTCGCTACTTCCGACTTAAATGATTTATACAGAAGAATTATTAACCGTAACAACCGTCTGGCTCGTCTTTTAGAGCTGGGTGCACCGGATATCATTGTCCGCAATGAAAAACGTATGCTTCAGGAAGCAGTTGATGCATTAATCGACAACGGCAGACGTGGCAGACCAGTTACCGGACCTGGAAACCGTGCCTTAAAGTCCTTATCTGATATGTTAAAGGGTAAACAGGGACGTTTCCGTCAGAACCTTTTAGGAAAACGTGTTGACTACTCCGGCCGTTCCGTTATCGTAGTAGGACCAGAACTTAAGATTTATCAGTGCGGTCTTCCAAAAGAGATGGCCATTGAGTTATTCAAACCTTTCGTTATGAAAGAGCTTGTGGCCAATGGTACAGCACACAACATTAAAAATGCAAAGAAGATGGTAGAACGTCTTCAGACAGAGGTATGGGATGTCTTAGAGGACGTAATCAAAGAGCATCCGGTTATGTTAAACCGTGCGCCTACCCTTCACAGACTGGGAATCCAGGCATTCGAGCCGATTCTGGTAGAAGGTAAGGCAATTAAGCTTCATCCTCTTGTTTGTACCGCATTTAATGCCGACTTCGATGGTGACCAGATGGCGGTTCATCTGCCTCTTTCCGTAGAAGCCCAGGCAGAGTGCCGTTTCCTTCTGCTCTCTCCAAACAACTTATTAAAGCCTTCCGACGGTGGTCCTGTAGCAGTACCATCTCAGGATATGGTCCTTGGTATCTATTACCTGACACAGGAAAGACCTGGTGCCAAGGGAGAGGGAATGGTATTCAAGAGCATTAATGAAGCAATTCTTGCTTATGAAAACCAGGCAGTTACCCTTCATTCCAGAATTAAGGCAAGAGTCAGCAAGAAGATGCCTGATGGTACCGTATTAAGCGGAGTTGTAGAATCCACAGTAGGACGTTTCATATTCAATGAGATTGTTCCTCAGGATCTTGGTTTCGTAGATCGTTCCATTCCAGGCAATGAGCTTTTAATGGAAGTCGATTTCCACGTAGGCAAGAAGCAGTGTAAACAGATCCTTGAAAAAGTTATTAACGTTCACGGAGCTGTACAGACCGCAGAAACTCTGGATGACATTAAGGCCATTGGTTACCGGTACTCAACAAAGGCAGCCATGACAGTATCCATTTCCGACATGACTGTGCCGGAGAGCAAACCGAAGCTGATCGCAGATGCCCAGGCAACGGTTGACCAGATTGCAAAGAACTTCCGCCGTGGTCTTATCACAGAGGAAGAGCGTTATAAAGAAGTAATTGACACATGGAAAACAACCGATGATCAGTTGACCCATGACCTGCTGACAGGACTTGATAAGTACAATAACATCTACATGATGGCAGATTCCGGAGCCCGTGGTTCTGATAAGCAGATCAAACAGCTGGCAGGTATGCGTGGACTTATGGCAGATACAACCGGTCATACCATCGAACTTCCTATTAAGTCAAACTTCCGTGAAGGTCTTGACGTATTGGAGTACTTTATCTCTGCTCATGGAGCCCGTAAGGGACTTTCCGATACAGCGCTTCGAACAGCCGACTCTGGTTATCTGACCAGACGTCTGGTAGACGTATCCCAGGATATGATTATCAGAGAGATCGACTGTTGTGAAGGGAAAGATATTCCGTTTATGGAGATCAAGGCATTCACAGACGGACAGGAAACCATTGAAGGCCTGGAAGAGCGTATCACAGGAAGATTTATTGCAGAAACCATTACAGATCCGGATACAGGAGAAGTAATTGTAAAAGCAAACCACATGTGTACTCCTAAACGTGCGGGAGCCGTTATGAAAGTGCTCAATAAGATGGGGCGTGATTCTATCAAGATCCGCAACGTTCTTACCTGCAAATCCCATCAGGGTGTGTGTGCAAAATGTTACGGAGCCAACATGGCAACCGGACAGCCGGTTCAGGTTGGTGAGGCAGTTGGTATTATTGCAGCTCAGTCAATCGGAGAACCTGGTACACAGCTGACCATGCGTACGTTCCATACCGGCGGTGTTGCCGGTGGCGATATCACACAGGGTCTTCCCCGTGTTGAGGAGCTTTTTGAGGCACGTAAGCCGAAGGGTCTTGCTATTATTGCAGAATTCCCTGGTGTAGTTGCCATTAAAGATACGAAAAAGAAACGTGAAATTATCATTACTGAGAACGAAACGGGAAATTCAAAGACTTATTTAATTCCTTATGGTTCCAGAATCAAGGTGCAGGATGGTCAGGTACTGGAAGCCGGCGATGAGCTGACAGAAGGTAGTGTAAATCCTCATGACATCTTAAAGATTAAGGGTGTTCGTGCAGTTCAGGATTATATGATCCAGGAAGTACAGCGTGTATACCGTCTGCAGGGTGTTGAGATTAATGATAAGCACGTTGAGATGATCGTAAGACAGATGCTTAAGAAGATCAAAATAGAAGAAAGCGGAGACAGCGATGTCCTTCCAGGAACTTCTATGGACGTTCTTGACTATAATGATTTAAATGATGCCCTTCTTGCCGAAGGCAAAGAGCCGGCAGACGGAAAGCAGGTAATGCTTGGTATCACCAAGGCATCTCTGGCTACCGATTCATTCCTGTCAGCTGCTTCCTTCCAGGAGACCACTAAGGTTCTGACTGAAGCTGCCATTAACGGTAAAGTGGATCATTTAATCGGATTAAAAGAGAATGTTATCATCGGTAAGCCGATTCCTGCCGGTACAGGTATGAAACGTTACCGCACCATTAACTTAAGCACAGATGCTGCTTGTGAGGAAAGTGATGAGATTCTTTTAACTGATGATGATGAGATTCTGTTATCTGATGACAATTTTGATGATGCAGAAGAGATTTTAGCCATTAGTGAAGGTGAAATAGAAGAATAAGAATGAAGATGCCCTGACAGATTTTTCTGTCAGGGCGTTTTTTTATGGAAATGACAATATTCTATAATATTTGCATAATTAAACTTGATTTTTCTCTTTTTTTTAATGCTATAATCATAAAAAAAGGAGGTAAAAACAATGAGGAAGTTTGAGCGGAATGTATTCCCTTATCTGCTGCTTGCTCCTACTTTAATTATATTCGGCCTGTTTTTGTTCTTTCCGGCAGTAAATGGGTTGTGGATATCACTGACAAAGTGGGATGGGATAAATCCTCAGGTATTTGTGGGGATTCAAAATTATATCAAGCTGTTTTCGGACCGGGGATTCTGGAATTCGTTTCTCCGTACCATTTTCTTTACCGGGGTCTCGGTTCCCCTTGTCTATGTATCGGCCATGGGTCTGGCCTTGTTATTGTCGGGAGCCAGAAAAGGAAATGATTTCTTCCGGGCTGTTTTTTACTGGCCTACCATGATTTCCAGTATTATAGTAGGACTGACCTGGAGGTTCCTTTTGGGAGAAGAATTTGGCGTTATTAATTATCTTCTCACTGTAATGGGACACTCCCCTGTTAAATGGCTGACGGATCAGAATTATTCCATGGGGGTGGTAATCTTTGTGACTGCATGGAGTATGTCCGGTTATTATATGGTCATGTTCATATCAGGAATTAAGGCTATCTCTGAAACTTATTATGAGGCGGCACGCATCGATGGTGCAGGTTTCTACCATCAGTTTCGCTACATCACGCTGCCGCTTCTAAAACCAACCAGCCTACTGGTTCTGGTTTTATCCACTGTTACTATCATAAAAACATATCCGCTGGTATATGCTCTGACCCAGGGTGGACCTGCAGGTGCTACTAAGTTTATGGTTCAGACGATTCAGGAAACCGGATTCGAAAAAAATCAGATGGGTTATGCCAGTGCGATGACCATGATCCTGTTCGTGCTGCTGGCAATGTTTACAGTGGTACAGTTTAAGGTAAATAGAGGAGGTGAGCAGGATGCAGACTAAAGGCAGGAAATATTTCTTAAACGGAGTGACATGGGCAATTTTGCTGATTCTGACCTTTTTATTCCTGATCCCGATTCTCTGGGTGATTGGTTCCTCCTTTAAAAGTACAGGAGAGCTGTTTTCCTGGCCGCCAAGCCTTATTGGGAAAAACCCTTCCTTCTCCAATTACCAGAAGGCATTGGAAGAAGGGCATTTCGGAATTTATTTTTTCAATACCGTGTTTATCAGTGTTACAGCCACGTTCCTTACCATAGTGGTAAATGTAATGTCAGGCTACGCCTTTGCCAAATACCGGTTTAAAGGGGATAAGATTTTATTTGGTATTGTACTGGCAACGCTGATGATTCCACTGGAGGTCATCATGATTCCCATTTTTAAGGTTATCGTGGCAACCGGTCTTTACAACAGCTTATGGGGATTGATTATTCCAGCTGTGGCATCCCCCACTGCCGTATTTTTGGTAAGACAGTATTACGTAGGGATTCCGGATGCCTATATGGAAGCGGCCAGAATTGACGGAGCGTCGGAAACCAGTATTTTAATGCGGATCATGCTTCCTCTGGCAAAACCGGTTATCTCTGTGCTTTGTATCTTCTCCTTTATGTGGAGATGGAATGATTACCTTTGGCCCAAGCTGGTGATTAACAGCAAAGAACGTTACACCATACAGCTTGCGCTTGCAAATTACTCCGGTGAATATTCGGTTGACTGGAACAGCCTTCTGGCCATGTCGGTTATATCCATGATTCCGGTAATTTTAGTGTTCGTGACACTGCAAAGTCATATCATAGGCGGCATGACAGCCGGAGGAGTAAAAGAGTAAATGGGAGGAAAGAGAGCATGAAGTACTTGGAATATCCGCTGTTTGCGGAAGGATTTGTAAACCGCTTCCTCATAAGCGAGGTTCATACCCAGGTTCGGGAATTTACCAGATCTACCTTAAGCGGAAGAGTCAATGAATGGCTGAAGAAGGGGTTTGCCATTCATGAGAATCCCTGCAGGAAAGAATTTTTAGAGGAACGGAGACGGGAAATTCCCGATTATCCTGATTTTACAGAACTGTCAGACGGCAATAAGCTAAAACAATATTTCCCATTTGGAAATCCGGGAATCGATGCCTCAGGCTTTTATTACCGTCCAACTTATTTAAGAATGTATGGTTTTACCACGCTCTGGTCTGATGTAGCAAACACCATAGATTTTGAGCTGGAGACCTGCGGTGGGTTAACAGTCTGGGCAAATGAACAGCTGATCTGTGACTTCACACCATTTACCAGAAATCTTGTAAAAAAAACAACAGTTTCCATTCCTCTTTTAAAAGGGGAAAATTCACTGGTGGTGTGTCTTGATGATCTGGCAGAGCGGGATACGGATTACTATTTCCGAATGAAGCGGCTGGGAGGAGCCGATTTAAAAATACTGATTCCGGTGAAAGATGAGGTAAATGAAGGCGTTTTAACAAAAATGGAGCAGATGTTAAACGCAATGAGCTTTGATAAAGAGGCTTATATCAGCGAACCTATAAAAATGAATCTTAGCAATCCGTTTGATACAAACCTTGACCTGGAGGTTATCGTAACTCCGGGCGAATTTATAGAAAAAATGGAACAATCATGGAAGCTTATAAAAACCAGAAAATATTCCATGGAACCTTTACAAAAAGGGCTGGAGCTGTTCTATACGGCTGACATTTCACCAGGATATTATTATTTTACTGTTGTACTTACCTATCAGGGAATCTCCATAAAGAGAAAAATCGGGAATCAGCTGGTGCGGGAAGAATTCCTCTTAAGCGGGAATGAGGACAGCAGCATCCGCAGAAAACTGGCGATGGACGCAGTAATCCGTTTTGCTCCTGACAATACATATAAAGCAGCAGCCTTGCTTTATATGAATCAGGATTGCCAGCGGGCAGAAGCGATTCTGATGGAAGAGATGGAAGGAGTGAGAAGCAGAAAGGACTGTTCCGATTTTCACTTTATCATCATGATTTACATTTACCGGATGTTCCAAAGCCGTATTTCTGACACATTAAAAAAAGCTCTGGAAGAAACCATGGTTCAGTACAGATACTGGATTGATGAACCTGGGGACGATGTGATGTGGTTTTTCAGCGAAAATCATGCGCTCCTTTTTCACTGCTGCCAGTATCTGACAGGAACCTACCTGCCTGAACGGATTTTCACCAACAGTGGCAGAACTGGGGCAGAGGTAAAGGCAAGAGGAGAAGAACTTCTGCATCAATGGTTTGACGACTTTTTCCGGGAATTTATTACAGAATGGAATTCCAACGCCTATATTCCTGTGGACGTGCTTGGAATCGGCACCCTTTATAATCTGACTGAGGAAGGCAATCCACTCCATAAAAAAGCGCAAAAGGCACTGGATATGATATTCTATTCTCTGGCAGTCAACACTCATAAGGGGGCTGTAATGACCAGCTTTGGCCGGAGTTATGAAAAGGAGATGAAGGGGAATTACAATGCGGGTACCACCTCCCTGCTTTATGTGGCTTATAATGCTGGATATTTAAACAGAGCCTGTATTGGATACATTTCTCTCATTCTTGGAAATTATGAACCTCCAATGGAGTATAAAAAGTATGCGGTGATAGACGAAGAGGAAGAACTGATCTTTGAAAATACACAGGGATTTGAAAATCACGTCAATCTCTATCTCTACAAAAATAACCGTGCTCTTTTATCCACCGCAGTGGGCTTTAAGCCATTTGAGAAAGGATATCAGGAGCATATCTTACAGGCGACAATCGATGAGACGGCTCAGGTCTTCATCAACCACCCGGGAGAAGCGTTTCCATATGGAAGCGGCAGACCAAATTTCTGGGCAGGCAACGGTGTACTTCCCCTTGGGGTTCAATTTGAAAATACTGCAGTTTTGAGATTTCATATTGAGGAAGAAGAGAGAATTGGGTACACTCATGCTTACATTCCAATCAGTGCATTTTCCCGTTATAAGGGAGAAGATGGCGTTCTGGTGCTGGAAAAGGATGGGGCCTATATTGCAGTAAAAGCCCTTCAGGGACTTACCATACAGGAACACGGGCCCAATCAGTTTAGGGAATTTATCAGCCAGGGAAGAGATAATGTATGGGTCGTGCGGGTAGGTAGCTTTGGAGAAGGCCAAAGTCTTGATGATGTTTTTTCAGCTTTCAAAAAACTTGTCATCACCATGGATGGAACCTGCACTTCTGTAACAGATGAAAATGGGACAGAGTATCTTCTTGAGAAAGAAACCATATTAAAGGTCAACAGGGAAACTGTATACCATTATCCGCAGACAGTAGAAGGCACAATCAGATGGAGGAAGAGGACGACGTGATAGATTTAAAGACATTAGAAGAAAAATTAAATCTGGTATCAGAGAAAATGATGGTTTTAAAAAATAACGGCATGAAAGAAATATACCCCATCAGCCTGATTGACTTTAATTGTTGGGAGTGGCCCCAGGGAGTGGGGATATTCGGCCTTTATAAGTATTATGAGGTTAGCGGCAGGCAGGAGATTCTTGACTCCATCACTGACTGGTATGATAACCGGATCAGGGAGGGAATACTGGAACGGAATGTGAATACGACTTCTCCCATGCTCACCCTTACTTATCTATATGAAAGAACGGGCAAACCAGAATATCTGGAGTTTATCAAAGACTGGGCCGACTGGATTATGAAAGATCAAAAGCTGATCCGGACTGGAGATGGCTGCTTTCAGCATATGATAACGGGAAGTGCCAATGATGATGAGATTCTCATTGATACATTGTTTATGGCAGTGCTGTTTCTGGCAAGAGCCGGTAAGCTTCTTGACCGAAAGGATTATTATGATGAGGCAAATTATCAGATCCTTTCTCATGTTAAATACTTATTAAATAAAGAAGAGGGGCTGTTTTACCACGGTTTTAACTTTAAAAGAAACGATAACTACGGTAAAGTTCTATGGGGAAGAGGAAACTGCTGGTACACCATAGTCATTATGGAGCTTTTGGAGGACATTCCTATGGATGAAGGCCTGAAGCGGTATTTCTTAAGTGTTTATAAAAATCAGGTAGATGCGCTGAAACAGTATGCAGATCCAAAGACCGGTTTATGGCATACCATTATAGATGACGATTCTTCCTATATAGAGATATCCTGCAGCGCTGCATTCCTGTATGGAATTATGAAAGGGGTGCGCCTTGGAATATTAAAGAAAGAAGATTATCATGAGCTGATCCAGGTGGGAATGAAAAATCTTTTAAATTATATTGATGAAGATGGTACTGTTAAAAATGTTTCCTATGGAACTCCTATCGGGCTTAACGGAGAATTTTATAAGACAATCCCGTGCTGCCCGATGACCTATGGACAGGCACTTGTAATACTGGTGCTGCAAGAGGCTATGAATACTGCTTGGCATTAGAAGGGACTGGTTGTGGAGATGAAAGAACGGGTTTTTTTTGAAGAATTTGACTCATTGTATTATTTTCATGGAGGCTCTGAAAACTGGGCAATGCAGGGGTTTCACTTTCACAACCAGTATGAAATTATTCTGTTTCTTACAGACGGAGCTTTGATGGAAGTTGGAAACCGCACGTATCATGTAAGATCGGGAGACTTATTTCTCATTAACAACAAGGAGTATCACCGCACCAGCGGTGCTGCGGGAAAAACCTATTACAGGTATGTCCTCATGTTTGAGCCGGAGCTGTTAAACCTGATGGCAGAGGTGTTTCATTACGACTTCTCCCGCTTTTTTGAGAACCGTCCTGATCCTTTTCTGCATCGTCTTCATTTGTGCGGGGAGAATCTTCAGAAAGTAGAAAAACTGTTTGAAAAAATAGAGCAGAGCATTCATTCCCAGAACAGAGACAGGGCTGAATCAACGGTGAGAATCAAGCTTTCCATACTGGAGCTGATTGCATCCATTAATGAGATGTACCAGTTTTTTATGGAAAGAGAGAAAAATAAACCGGCTCAGGAATTTGTAGAAAAACAGGAAGAGGAATTTAAAGATCCCGTTCTTTACCGGGAGAGAATTGAACAGCTAAAGAAGTATATTGCATCTCATGTGGAAGAACGACTGGATTTAAATGAAATTTCCAGCCGGTTTTATATGAACCGTTATTATTTGAGCCACTATTTTAAAAAGGAGACGGGCTTTTCCCTGACTCAGTATGTGGCAAACCAGAAGATTATTGCGGCAAAGGCTCTGCTAAAGGAAGGACACTCTGTTACCGATGTTGCGCTGGCACTTTCCTATAACAGTGACAGCCATTTCATCTCTGTATTTAAGAAAATGACTGGAATTACACCGAAAAAGTACGCGCAGTCAAAAGAGAGCAAAAAAGAATGATTTCATGTCTGAAATATGAGGTTTTTGTATTGCTGCAAATGTTAAAATGAATGTACTAAATCACAAAGGAGAGGTATTTTATGAAAAAAATGGTATCGTGGCTGCTTATGGGGGCATTGGCGCTTGGAACCTTAACAGGCTGTTCTGGTGGGGGAAAAGCGGAGAGCAAGGAGAAAAAGCTTGAAGTAGTCTGGTTCAGCGACAACAAGGAAGGCGAATCTTTCATGAAGCTGGCAGATGCGTATATGAAAGAGCATCCAGACATCAAAATCGAGCTGATTGAGGTTCCTTACTCAGATTTGGAAAGCAAGATTAAGAACATGATTAATGGAAAGGAATCTCCGGCGATTGCCAGACTCACCAATTTAGGACCGTTTCAGAACCAGCTGGTTGATCTGGGGCAATACGTATCAAACAAAGACGAATTTGTAAACAGTTTTGGAGAAGGCTTAAAATTTGTATTTGATGATAAGGTGCTGGCAGCGCCTATGGATGTAACTGCGAACGGACTCATTTATAATAAAACTGCTTTTGAGAAGGCCGGTGTTGCTGTACCCCAGTCTGAGGATGAGGTCTGGACATGGGATGAGTGGAAGACAGCCATGAAAACCGTAATGGAAAAAGGCGGCTGCAAATACGGTCTGGTCTATGATAAATCTCCCCAGCGGTTCACAACCCTTCTTTACCAGGCAGGAGGCGGTCTTTTAAATAAGGATCTCAATGCTTCCGATTTCAATACAGAAGAAAATAAACGTGCCATACAATTTTTTAAAGATCTTCATGACGAGGAAATCGTTCCCTCCTCCGTATGGCTTGGTTCAGAAAATCCAAACAACTTATTCCGTACCGGTCAGGTGGCAATGCATTTTTCCGGAAGCTGGATGATTGCCAATTACAAAGATCAGATCACTGACTTTGATTGGGGTGTGACCTATCTTCCCAAAGAAGCAATGCGTTCTTCCGTACCGGGTGGAAAGTATCTGGCTGCATTCCAGAACACCGGAGTGGAAAAGGAAGCCGCAGAATTCATTGAATGGATCTCTAAAGCTGAGAACAATGCAAAGTACTGTGAAGAAAACAGCTACTTATCTCAGGTAAAAGGAAATGAGAGTTTAAACTATGCCTTTGGAAAAGAATATTTTAATATATTTTCAAAGGAACTGGCTGCAACCTCATCACGTCCCGGATCAGAGTGGGGGTATCAGGCTTTGACCGGAGCAGTTCAGGGTGATCTTCGGGACAAGCTGGTGGAGGTTCTTGCGGGAAAACTGTCTGTTGATCAGTATACGGAAGAAATGGAGGGTCTGATTAACGAAAAGCTGAAAGAACTGAAACAATAACGATATAAAAAAATTCGGACCGCTGTAAAATATCACAACAGCGGTCCATTTTTTTGCAATTATATCTAAAAAAGAAAACCTTGACAAAAAAAAACAATATGTATATAATAATTAGGCGTGCATAAACGCGTCACGTTTTTGTGCGTAAATTAAGCTGAAGATGACAGCAACCACAGACAATATCACAGGAGGTGAATGGAATGCCAACATTTAATCAGTTAGTAAGAAAAGGCAGACAAACAGGCGTTAAGAAATCCACAGCACCAGCTCTGCAGAAGGGTTACAACTCTTTACAGAAGAAGGCGACTGACATTTCTGCTCCTCAGAAGAGAGGCGTTTGTACAGCGGTAAAAACTGCAACCCCTAAGAAACCTAACTCTGCTCTCAGAAAGATCGCCAGAGTTCGTCTTTCAAACGGAATCGAAGTAACAAGCTACATCCCAGGTGAGGGTCACAACCTTCAGGAGCATAGCGTTGTTTTAATTCGCGGCGGTAGAGTAAAAGATTTACCAGGTACCAGATATCATATCGTTAGAGGTACACTGGATACTGCAGGAGTAGCGAACAGAAGACAGGCTCGTTCCAAATACGGTGCTAAGAGACCTAAAGACAAAAAGTAATTAATACCACACATTTGAATTTCTAGTGCCGGACTTTAGATATTGAACCTGTAGGTTGCAGGATTATATAGATAGAAACCGAGCGCGAACGCAACTTCAATGTTTGTGAGTACCGAGGATCTAATGAATAGCTGTTTATTCGTATGAAAAGACGGCGATATTAAGGAGGGAAGTAACGTGCCACGTAAAGGACATACTCAAAAAAGAGACGTATTAGCAGACCCGCTTTACAACAACAAGGTTGTTACTAAGTTAATTAACAACATTATGTTGGATGGTAAAAGAGGCGTTGCTCAGAAGATCGTATACGGCGCATTCGGCCGTATCGAAACAAAAGCTGGCAAACCAGCCGTAGAAGTCTTCGAAGAAGCAATGAACAACATTATGCCTGTACTTGAAGTAAAGGCAAAACGTATCGGTGGAGCTACTTATCAGGTACCGATCGAAGTTAAACCAGAAAGAAGACAGGCATTGGCCCTGAGATGGCTTACTCTTTACTCTCGTAAAAGAGGAGAGAAGACTCAGGAAGAGAGACTGGCAAATGAGCTCCTTGATGCTGCTAACAACACCGGTGCAGCTGTAAAGAAGAAAGAAGATATGCACAAGATGGCTGAAGCAAACAAGGCATTTGCTCACTACAGATTCTAATAGGAGGAAAAAGCTTTGGCTGGAAGAGAATATCCATTGGAAAGAACCAGAAATATTGGTATTATGGCCCATATTGATGCAGGTAAGACTACATTAACCGAGCGTATCCTCTATTATACTGGTGTAAACTACAAAATCGGTGATACTCATGAAGGTACTGCAACCATGGACTGGATGGAGCAGGAACAGGAAAGAGGTATCACAATTACTTCAGCGGCTACAACATGCCACTGGACCATGCACGAGAACACCAAGGTTAAACCAGGTGCGTTAGAGCATCGTATCAATATCATTGATACTCCAGGACACGTTGACTTTACTGTTGAAGTAGAGCGCTCCCTTCGAGTGCTTGACGGTGCAGTTGGCGTATTCTGCGCTAAGGGCGGTGTTGAACCACAGTCCGAGAACGTATGGCGTCAGGCTGATACCTACAACGTACCCCGTATGGCATTCATCAACAAGATGGATATCATGGGTGCAAACTTTTTCGGTGCAGTAGAGCAGATCAAGACTCGTCTTGGTAAGAATGCGATCTGCATCCAGCTTCCAATCGGAGCAGAAGATGAATTCAAGGGAATTATCGATCTGTTTGAGATGAAAGCATATATCTACAACGATGACAAGGGTGATGATATCACTGTTACTGATATCCCTGAGGATATGAAAGACGATGCTGAACTTTACCATGCAGAGTTAGTAGAGAAGATCTGCGAATTAGACGATGATCTGATGATGCAGTTCTTAGAGGGTGAAGAGCCTTCTACTGAAGAATTAAAGAAAGGTTTAAGAACTGCAACCTGTAACTGTACAGCCATTCCTGTATGCTGCGGAAGCGCATACAGAAACAAAGGCGTTCAGAGACTTCTCGATGCAATTCTTGAATTTATGCCAGCTCCTACAGACATTCCTTCTATTAAGGGTGTTGATATGGATGGCAATGAAATTGAACGTCATTCTTCTGATGAAGAACCGTTCTCAGCACTTGCATTTAAGATCATGACTGACCCGTTTGTTGGAAAGCTTGCGTTCTTCCGTGTATATTCCGGTATTATGAATTCCGGTTCTTATGTACTGAATGCAACAAAAGGCAAAAAAGAGCGTGTTGGACGTATCCTTCAGATGCATGCTAACAAGAGAAGTGAGTTAGACAAAGTATATTCTGGTGATATCGCAGCAGCTGTTGGTTTTAAAGTTACCACAACTGGTGATACCATCTGTGATGAACAGCATCCGGTAATTCTTGAATCCATGGAATTCCCAGAGCCAGTTATCGATATCGCTATCGAGCCAAAGACCAAAGCTGGTCAGGGCAAGATGGGTGAAGCGTTAGCTAAGCTTGCTGAAGAAGATCCTACATTCCGTGCAAAGACCAACCAGGAAACTGGTCAGGTTATCATTTCCGGTATGGGTGAGCTTCACCTTGAGATCATCGTTGACCGTCTGCTTCGTGAGTTTAACGTAGAAGCAAACGTAGGTGCACCTCAGGTTGCTTACAAGGAATCCTTTACTAAGACCGTTGAGGTTGACAGTAAGTATGCAAAACAGTCTGGTGGACGTGGTCAGTACGGACACTGTAAGGTTCGCTTTGAACCGATGGATGCCAATGGCGAAGAACTGTTCAAGTTCGAGTCAGCTGTTGTCGGCGGTTCTATTCCAAAAGAGTACATTCCTGCAGTTGGGGAAGGTATTGAGGAAGCAACCAAGGCTGGTATACTTGGTGGATTCCCTGTAGTAGGCGTTAAAGCTACTGTATACGATGGTTCTTACCATGAAGTCGATTCCAGTGAAATGGCATTCCACATTGCCGGTTCTATGGCGTTTAAGGATGCGATGCACAAGGGCGGTTCCATTCTTCTTGAGCCGATCATGAAAGTAGAAGTAACTATGCCGGAAGATTACATGGGCGACGTTATCGGTGATATCAACTCCCGTCGTGGTCGTATTGAAGGTATGGAAGACATCGGCGGCGGTAAGATGATCAAAGCATACGTTCCGCTTTCCGAGATGTTTGGTTATTCTACAGATTTACGGTCCAGAACTCAGGGCCGCGGTAACTTCTCTATGTTCTTTGAGAAATATGAGCAGGTACCGAAGAGTATTCAGGAAAAAGTTCTTTCAGAGAAAAAGGACAAATAATTCCTAACAGGTTCCAATGGATTCCGGGCTGTGAAGTCCGCCCGGAATCCCTTAAATAGGCTTGAAAATAGTGCACAAATAGCATATAATAAAAAACAGCCTAACATAAAATGATAGCTCGAAATGAGCATAAATTAAGGAGGACGTTATAAAATGGCTAAAGCTAAGTTTGAAAGAAACAAAATCCATTGTAACATCGGTACCATTGGTCACGTTGACCACGGTAAAACAACTTTAACAGCTGCTATCACAAAGACACTTCATGAGAGATTAGGTACTGGACAGGCAGTGGCTTTCGAGAACATCGATAAGGCTCCAGAAGAGAGAGAGCGTGGAATCACTATCTCTACTTCTCACGTTGAGTATGAGACAGAGAAAAGACATTATGCACACGTTGACTGCCCAGGACATGCTGACTACGTTAAGAACATGATCACTGGTGCTGCTCAGATGGACGGCGCTATCTTAGTTGTAGCTGCTACCGATGGTGTTATGGCTCAGACAAGAGAGCACATCCTGCTTTCTCGTCAGGTAGGCGTTCCTTACATCGTTGTATTCATGAACAAGTGCGATATGGTTGACGATGCTGAGTTACTTGAGTTAGTAGACATGGAAATCCGTGAGCTGTTAAACGAGTATGAATTCCCAGGCGATGATACACCAATCATCCAGGGTTCTGCTTTAAAGGCTCTTGAAGATCCTTCCGGCGTTTGGGGCGATAAAGTTCTTGAATTAATGAAGGCAGTTGACGAGTGGGTTCCAGATCCAGTTCGTGAAACAGATAAGCCATTCTTAATGCCTATCGAGGACGTTTTCTCAATCACAGGTCGTGGTACTGTTGCTACTGGTAGAGTAGAGCGTGGTACATTACATGTATCTGACGAAGTTGAAATCATCGGTATCCATGAAGAAACACGTAAAGTTGTTGTAACTGGTATCGAGATGTTCCGTAAGTTACTTGACGAAGCTCAGGCTGGTGATAACATCGGTGCATTACTTCGTGGTGTTCAGAGAACTGAAATCGAAAGAGGACAGTGTCTTGTTAAACCAGGTTCTGTAAAATGCCATAAGAAATTTACAGCTCAGGTTTACGTTCTGACAAAAGATGAAGGTGGACGTCATACTCCTTTCTTCAACAACTACAGACCTCAGTTCTACTTCAGAACAACTGACGTTACTGGTGTTTGCGATTTACCAGCTGGCACAGAGATGTGTATGCCTGGTGATAACGTAGAAATGTCTGTTGAACTGATCCACCCAATCGCTATGGAGCAGGGTCTTCGTTTCGCTATTCGTGAAGGCGGACGTACTGTAGGTTCAGGCAGAGTTGCTACAATCATTGAATAATTAAATTTAAAAGCCGAGCCCTTTGTTTATAAGGGTTTCGGCTTTTTTTTCCCTTATTAATAACCATATGAAGATGTACGCATTTACTCCCCCTTAAGGTTTTATTACAAATACGTAATAAAAACGTTATTGTAAAAATGAGGGAAATTAGGTATCATGGTAGGGTATCTGAAAATGACTGCATGGAGGGAATGCGAAGATGAAAAAAATAAAATTAGGCAGAGTCTTTACCGGACTTTTGGCAGCTGGATTTTTATGCTGTGCCTCTGCTTTTGTTTCGTTAGCGGATGAAGTGATTTCCGATGATCAGGCTGTGATTCAGTCTTGTCTCG
This sequence comes from Lacrimispora sp., assembly GCF_031982545.1. Classification (GTDB taxonomy): domain Bacteria; phylum Bacillota; class Clostridia; order Lachnospirales; family Lachnospiraceae; genus Lacrimispora. The sequence continues at coordinate 3,389 of NZ_DALYXB010000011.1, read as the reverse complement.
TTAATTCTGATTTAACCAGCGTAACAGTTAAGGTTTCAAATCATGCACCGGCTCAGGGAACGGATGGTGTGCTTTATCTGGTAGAGCTTCAGCCCTATCAAAACAGCCTGGAAGGAAGAACTGATTATGCAGCAAAAGCATCTTTGGGAGATTCAGCCGCATTCACTTTTTCATTGAACCGCAACACATTACAGGATCGACTCTACAGCAGATTTGTAGTGGCAGTCTGGGATGGAAACAGGTACATACCTGTGAGCAAGCCTCATTACATAACAAATCCGGAGGCAGTGGCAGCAAATAAGAGCAAATTTAATGATCCCCTTACCAAAAAGGGTCTGAACATTGAACTTAATATGCTGGGAGACGCATTTGAACTTGGAGTGAAGCATGTTGCAACGAATATCTCATTCCATCAGATTCTGGGTCAGGGAATTGATTATCAGTATGATGGCAAGACCTATCATTTTGATACCAATGCCATTAAGAGCTATGACGAGACAATCAGTGCTCTTTCAGGAAAAGGCATGACCGTAACAGCTATTATTTTAAACGGCTGGAATCCGTCAGCACCTGATCTGATTTATCCTGGTACTAAGAAAAGCTCTAATGCATTTTATTACTTATTTAATACAGCGACACCGGAAGGCTTTGAACAGACAAGAGCGATCGCGTCATTTCTGGCAGAACGTTATAACGGCTCCAATCCCAAGTACGGGAAGATATCCAACTGGATTATTGGAAACGAAATTAACAATCAACAGTGGAACTATGTAGGGGCAAGGGATTTAACCAGTTATGTCCAGGCATACCAGAATGCGTTCCGTGTATTCTACACTGCGATTAAAAGCACCAGTGCCAACGACAGAGTTTATTATTCTCTGGATTATAACTGGAATAATGAGATTGATAATAAGCTGAAATACGGCGGCAGACAGATCGTTGATACATTTAATTCCATTGCTAACGAACAGGGACAGATGGACTGGGGATTATCTTATCACCCATATCCATGCCCTATGACAGAGCCGGAGTTCTGGGATGATGATAAAACCGGATTGATTAAGAATGATTTCAATTCTCCAGTAATTAATTTTAAGAATTTGACCACTCTTACAGATTATATGGCTCAGGACAGTCTGAAATCGCCTACTGGACAGGTAAGACATATTATTCTGACAGAACAGGGATTTACGGCAAGAACCCAGTCTGGACAGGACGTATCCCAGGTACAGGCTGCGGCATATGCTTACTCTTATTACATGGTTGACAGTAACCCTTATATTGATGCTTACATCCTAAGCCGTCAGGTTGATGCTCCGCTGGAAGTAAGAAGCGGTCTGGCCTTCGGACTTTGGGCTTGTGATATGAATAAGGGAGATGATATTGTGGCAACGAAACGACGCAAGATCTGGCAGGTGTTCCACGATATTGATAAGAAAAAGAGTACTTTGGAGACCACGGAGTTTGCTAAATCTATTATTGGAATACAGAAATGGTCCGACGTGGTTCCTAATTTCAAATGGAAATCATTAGAGAAATAAAATGAAAGGTTGTCATGTAAATTCATGACAGCCTTTTGGCGTATTGAGATCTTAACAATTATGAAACACAAGAGTGACTGCAAATATATTATACTATAAAAAGTCATATACATCGGATTTGCTGAATCCGGAATTCATTTAATATTTTTACACAAAGGAGAACATATGGAAATTACCACCATACTGGGCGTTATAAGCGGTATTATAGCTGTTGTCGGCGCAATGATATTCAAACACATTGATTTTGCTGTACTTTTAAATCCTGCGGCATTTTTTGTTATTATTGTTGGAACGGTTGCCACAATTTTAAATTCATTTCCAGGCGAGAATGTTAAAGTTATCGGATCTCTTTTCAGGGTCCTGTTTACTAAGAAAAAGGGCCAGTCAGAAGCTGAGATGATAGAACTGATGTATGAACTGGCAAAGAAAGCACGTTCAGAAGGATTATTATCCCTGGAGGCAACGGCTGAAGAACTGGAAGATCCATTTTTAAAAAAAGGAATCCGTTTACTTGTTGATGGAACAGGGGAAGAAGTTATCGAGGATATTCTGGAGACAGAAATCAGTGCCATGGAAAAACGCCATGAAATTAATGCCAGCATCTTTTCGTCTGCCGGTACCTATGCGCCTACCCTGGGTGTTTTGGGTGCGGTTTTTGGTTTGATTGCTGCCATGTCCTCAATCAATGATACAGAACGGATGGCGGAAGCGATCGCTGCTGCGTTTATCGCGACCATACTTGGTATTTTTACCGGATATGTTTTATGGAATCCATTTGCAAAAAAACTGAAGGTGAAAAGCCAGCAGGAAGTTATGGCGAAAGAGATCATCCTAAAAGGTATTATATCCATGCAGCATGGGGACTCTCCCTTTGTACTCCGGGAGAAATTACTTGCTTGTCTTCCTAAATATAAGCAGAAAAAGATTGAAGCGCAGCAGAATAAAAAGGAATAGGGTGATTACATATGTCAAAAAAGAGAGAGCAGGCACATCAGGAAGAGGAAGCTGGAGAGGCATGGCTTTTGCCGTATTCAGATTTGATGACGTTGCTGTTGGCAGTTTTCATCGTTCTTTTTGCTGTCAGCAAAATTGATGCCCAAAAAGCGCAGCAGATTTCTCAGGAATTTTCCTCTTCCATGATGAACAAAGATTATAATGGTAAAGGCTCCGGCTCTGGTTCTGGTGGGGCTGCCCCTCCTGAAAGCAGTACACCATCGGATGCGTCTCCACAAGGCGGGCCTTTAAATATTGAGACGGAAAGCGAGTTAGAAAGCTTTTTGGGTGAATATGAACTAAAAAAACTGGAAACTCTGAAGGGGGAAATTGATACCAGGTTGCATGACGAAGGCATGGATCAGTCCGTATCCACCATGATTGATATGAGAGGTCTGGTTATCAGACTGAATAATGCCATTCTTTTTGACTCAGGCAGTGCAAATATTAAAAAACAGAGTGAGGACACTTTAATTGAAGTAGCCAGTCTTTTGAACACGGTTGATAACTTCATACGTATTGAAGGTCATACTGATAATGTGCCAATCAGCCGAAGCTCTTATCCATCTAACTGGGAGCTTTCCACGGCAAGAGCCGTAAATGTTGTTAAGCTCTTTATCGGTAAATGCAATTATCCTCCCAATAAGCTGATTGCAGTAGGATACGGCGAATTTAAACCAATAGCTGATAATTCAACAGCCGAGGGAAGAACAATGAATAGACGTATTGATATTATTATTCTTAGTTCAAAATATAATAACCTTGAAGAACCGCTTATCAAATAGGTCTGTTATGGGGTAAAAAAAGGGGCTGTGAAATAAGTCTCTACGAAAAAGGAGGATCTTCTTCTGAGCG
>NZ_DALYXB010000010.1:0-264268 GCF_031982545.1 Lacrimispora sp. | reverse complement strand
CGCAAGAAAAGGGCGGGATTCGTATGAATCCCACCCCAACTATTGACAAAGAGCCGTTTTTTTGTAGTTTTCAATGCTGAAAGGAAGCAAAAATGATATTTTTGCTTCCTTTCACTGGTAATCCGGTCATCCGATACACGCATCATAAATACTTTCTTCCCACCAGCCAAAGGCTATTCTGCCAGAGGCAGAAGAAGTTGGAGATTCTGGTGTAGAGAGGAATATCAATAAAGAACCTCCCGGCGGGAATATAAGTTTGCCATTTTCACTCTCTACCAGAGTTGTTTCCGGTTGAGCTCTGCGTACAAATGCTTTTACGCCTCCCGTTGGGTCGCCCTCCACATTGGAGGCATACTGTAACTTTATTATTGGTTCCGGCAAAGGAATAATAGCAGTATTGGTAGGCGTTACCAAATATGAATCCATTGGGGTACCAGGTGGAGTTGCATTGAACCAAAATTGAGCGCGGTAAGGAGCTTCTGAAATATCTGTAACAGTCCATACATTTACGTATAAGTTTACCTGTGAGCGGCTGGGATTATATAACCTGGCCCAGGCGCTGGTGTTGTTGCCAAAAGACAGGTTATCTGCGTAGCCGATAAAATATTTTCCTTGCAGCGATTTGTAGAGTTCTATGGGTATATCTGCTTTTTTGGGTAATATGCACGTATCGTAACGGCATGAATATTGATCCATATTACCACATCACCTTTCTGAAATGTTATCGTTTAACGGTCTGGCTGGAGTTGCTTACTCTACCAGGAACAGGTGAACATATCAATCCGATTTAACGATATTCCTGTGTATGACCAACCAAATCTTCTGTCCCAGCGGAAGCCTGAGACGCTGTCACGCCAGATCTGAATTGGAAAGAACCAGAACTCCTGTCCGTTGCTCATCCATATATAGGTAAAACGTCCGATACAGTTTTGCATGGAACCTGGGCTGACCATTTTGGTAGCTGATCCAGAACGGGCTTGTGCGGGCTTTGGCGGCGCGGACGATGGTGGAGGACCCATAGGCATTGGACCGCCTGGAGGGTTGCCGTGAGGTGGGAATGGGGGCATATTCTACACCCTTTCGTTTTATGTTATTATTATTATATGAGATTTATGGATTCCAGTTAACAAAATCTGAAAAGGGAAAAAAGGGGCGGAAGTCTACAGGAGATTGAGACTTCCGCCCGGAAATGCGGGTGCAGAAAGAAGCACCTAAGTACCACCTTGACAGGTATGTACAGTTATATATATGATCAAATATGAAAAAATATGCTTTCTGAAAAAGACAATAAAAAAATCACACATAAAGTGTGATTGAAAACTCCCCGAGTAGGACTTGAACCTACGACCCAACGGTTAACAGCCGTTTGCTCTACCAACTGAGCTATCGAGGAATATACGACCTATTATACTCTGAAAGTAAAATATGTCAAGATAAAACTCTCTTTTATTATTGAAAATGCGGGAGATGGGACTTGAACCCACACGATCATACAACCACAAGATCCTTAGTCTTGCCTGTCTGCCAATTCCAGCACTCCCGCACAACGAAAGTAATTTTACCATCTTTACGAATAATTGTCAATATTATTTAAAAAATATATACAAAAAAAATATTTTAAAAATAATTGAAATTCGTGTTGACAGAACCAGGCTTGTATACTATAATAGCTATTGTCGCTGAAAGAGATAGCGACGAATTGCAGAAGTGGCGGAATTGGCAGACGCGCACGGTTCAGGTCCGTGTGGTAGCAATACCTTGAGGGTTCAAGTCCCTTCTTCTGCACGAATCTTATGGAGTGTCATGGCTATAAGGTTTTATATAATATGACATGCGGGAGTGCTGGAATTGGCAGACAGGCAAGACTAAGGATCTTGTGGTTGTATGATCGTGTGGGTTCAAGTCCCATCTCCCGCATTGAAGAGCAGTTTTTCATTGATGAAGAACTGCTTTTTTATTACAATTTATTATTGCAATAAAATGATATTTGTTTCAGGAAAACGAATAAATAAATAAAAAAGTGCTTGCTTATTTTGGAAAAGTATAGTATTATAATTGTACGAATTGATTCATCAATTTGTGCAATTGCGAAAGCAGAAGTGGCGGAATTGGCAGACGCGCACGGTTCAGGTCCGTGTGGTAGCAATACCTTGAGGGTTCAAGTCCCTTCTTCTGCATGATGAAAATGTCCTGCATGAAAACTGCAGGGCATTTTTTATATTATTGGAAGCAGCCTGGTAAAAGTGGGATCCGGAAGATGAAATAAAAGAAAGCTTTCAATTTTAACAGTAAAAAAGAGAGGGACACCTCTCTTTTTTATTTACTCAATATTTGCCATGGACATCCCAGGTTCATAAACCGTATACTGGTTTCTGCCATGTTTTTTCGCCTGATACAGTGCGATATCTGCTTTCTTATACAATTCCTCAAACGTGACCCCGTCCTCCGGGTAGGCGGCAGTTCCTAAGCTTCCTGATATATGTACTTCCGGTTCCAGAGCGCTTCCAATTAAACTGCACAGGTTTTCCAGTCGGGAATATAGATCCATGCTGTAAGAAACATCTTTCAAAAGAATGATAAATTCATCGCCGCCTAAACGGCCAAAGACGTCATCTCTCCGGAGTGCAGATTTTAGCCTTGATGCGGCCCGATGAAGCGCCTTATCTCCAAACTGGTGACCATAATTGTCGTTTAACTGTTTAAACTGATCAATATCCAGCATGATCAGGATATGATGTCCCTTCCCACTGTTTAAGATATGACGGATTGCCCGGATTGCAGCGGATCTGTTTAACAGTCCCGTCAGACAGTCCTGCTGGGACAGCTCATGTAAAGTCAGAGCTTCCCGCTTTGAGGCATCAATATCTTTAATTAGAATAAAAGCCTTAATGGTGTCCGTATAAGGGTCAGTGACAATCTGTACCATACCAAGAGTCCAGCAGACGCTGCCATCAGCCCTTAAACGGCGATGTTCCAGCCGGAGAGAGCGGTTTCCCTGATAATACTGAAAAAGCAGGTGCTCCTTATTAAAGAAACTTAAATAAAGCTCTCTGTCTTCCTCGAAAATCTCATGCTCTGCAATATAATTCATGATATCGGCAAAAGAATTTTTTGCTTCATCCGGAACATTGCTGGTCATTTCTCCAATTATCTCTTCAAACAGATCTGATTTGGTATTGTACTCATAATAACCGATACAGTCTTTTTTCTGTTCCCGCATATACTCAGCCCAACGTTGATATGCCAGCTCTTTTTCATATTGATCTGTAATATCCTGATAGGAAATGATTCCACGCAGTGGCTTTTTTTCTTCCGTATATACCAGCGAAAAATGCTTGGAAAACCAGTGATATTCCCCGGATCCGGTTTTTAGCCTGACTGCGCATTCACCTTCCGGAGTACCCCGCTCCATTTCTTCATAGAAGTCCAGAAAATCTTTAATGCTCTCCTTATGTACAACGCCATTTTCTATTAAATATTCCGGGGAAAGGGGCGTGTTAAATTGAGCTGGAAAACATCTGGTAAATTCTGAGGAAGGAGAAAGGGTCCTGTTTGGTATATCGTAGATACATACAATACAGCCGGAATGACGGCTTGCAAGGCGGTATTGCTCCTCCTGAGCTCTCAGGCTTTCCATACTCCTTTTCAGGCAGGTGATATCCGATACAGAACAATAGAATAACTCTTCTTCTCGTATAAAATTAAAATCCATGGAGAACCAGCAGTGGTTATCCATCGCTTTGGATCTGAATTCCAGCCTGAAGGTACTGGATTCCGTTTCCATATGACTGTGAATTCTTTCTTCCATTTCACTAAACTCAGAATCACAGATCATATCCTCAAGGCAGGAAGGTGACTGAAACCAGTTCTTAATCATTTCATTTGAATAAGAAACTGGAAAGTTTTCTTCTGCCTTAAGCTTTAGTATGCCGCATGGTATGCGGTCTAAAAAAACATCTCCGTCCATTGTTCACTTTCTCCCATAAGTGCGTTAGAAAATAGAAATATCTATTATTATAAGCATATGAGGCAAGCATACAAAAAATTACTTATTTAACAAAAATAATAAAATAAATACAAAACATGTAATTCGTATAGGGAAAAAGGGTAAGGTAGAAACAGAAAAAATAGTAGTTGAGAAAATATATCATGAACAGAAAAAAGGCTGTTTCAAACCGACTCTGTGTTGTCAGTTTCAAACAGTCTTTTTTCTGTCCCCCCGCTATTACGCCCGGTACAGGTAGAGAGGTCTGCCATCCTTTATGATCCTGTCTGGCTCACCCTGAATTAAAGGCAGGGCATAGATAAGAAAATCTTCTGTAACATTGGTACCATGATCGCAGATCCAATGGGAAGGGAATAGCTTTTCTTTGTTGCATACTTTATTTACATCAACCGTAACGCATTGGATCTGATAGGGGGAATCAGAAATACGTCTGAAGGCGATCATAATACCTGTTGCTCCGTTTAAGGAAGCTTTGATTCCTTCTCTGCCGGCCGCAACCGCCTCTTCAATATCGGTTGCCGATGCAAGCATGCCGCTGCAGCGCTGATTTACGTTAAGCTCGATGGAACGAACCTTTACGCCGAAGCGATTGCGGACAAAATTCTCTAACATTTTACCGCTTCCGGTCAGCATCTTGTGGCCAAATGTATCGGTACGGACTTCGTCAGCGTACTCACAAATAAATTTTCCATTTGCATCAGAAATACCTTCAGAGATGCAGACAATAACGGAACTTTTTTTAGACAGAGCTTTTTCTACATCGTCTGCAAATTGTTCAAATTCAAAGGCAGCTTCCGGAAGATAAATCAGGACAGGATTATCTCCTTCAAATTTTCTTGCAAGTGAACTGGCAGCGGTGAGCCAGCCTGCATGACGTCCCATGAGTTCAACAATTGTCACCGACTTTTGCTGATAAACACAGGAATCCAAAACAATTTCCCGTACCGTGTCAGCCACATATTTTGCAGCACTTCCAAATCCGGGAGTGTGATCGGTATGAATCAGATCATTATCTATGGTTTTTGGAATACCGATAAATTTAATGCTGCTTTTGTGATGAGAAGCGTAACGGGATAGCTTGCTTACGGTATCCATGGAATCATTACCGCCAATATAAAAGAAATAACCAATCTCCATAGCACGAAATTTTTCAAACAGTGCAGGGTAGAATGGTGATGACAAATCATCGGGCAGTTTATAACGGCAGGAGCCAAGGTATGCCGCTGGTGTCAGTTTCAGCAGCTCCAGTTCCTCCTGTGTTAAATCATTGGTCAGATCCATATAATTCCCGGACATGAAGCCTTCTATGCCATTGATCATGCCGTAAACCCGGCCGATCTCTTCGTGAGCCATTCCTTCTATTATAACGCCGTAAAGGCTTGCATTAATCACAGCGGTTGGTCCGCCGGATTGTCCTACGATTACATTTTTCTTCATGTATAATTTCCTCCAAATCTGCATATGCCAGGTGCACGTTTCCTATTCTATAATAGAAACTACATCTTTGCAACCCAATTTAAAGGATATAAGGGAATTGGAAAGGAATGGAAATGGAAGAAAGAGGATAAAAAGGGAGGAGCCGGTGAAATGTGGGTTTCACCGGCGAGTTATGAAAAAAAGTTTTATAAAACAAGTTTGGAGTAGTTCTTGTTTCTATAACTTAGTATATAGGAGAGATGTGAAGTAAGTTTGTAGAAGATGTAAATAATTTTTGTACGGCGTGTGAAAAAACTGTGAATGAATAATGGTGGTATTTTATAAGTGATTATAGCTGATATATGCATATTAGCTGATTATAGATGAATAAATATTAATCAAAAACAACCTATAATTAGCATTGGTAGTAACGTACTATACAACAAACTATAGGCCGTTTGAGTTGCAGCGTAAAGAAAGGTTAAATGAAACGGCAGCCCCTTTTTCTTTATGCTGTTCATCATACAGGTGATATCCAGGTTTACAGTCATACCCACATTGGGATGGGCAATATTGTGGAAAAGGTCAAACTGCCCCCGCCGAAGATAGTGTTCCATATCAAGATAATGATAACTCATATAATCACCAGCCTTTCTTAAGCCAATTATATAAAAAAGTTTTAAGTAGCAACTGATTTTTTTATTTCATATAATTTTAGTATTACTGTTAAAATTCCGTGCGCCAGAGGGCAAAGAGGACTATTAAATATGAAATATAAGGTAGCAATTTATTGTGACAAGCTTTATGCAGGCGATATTTTATGGGGATTTACTGCAGCAGGTCATGAAGCGCAAATAATAACACCGGCTTCTATAGAAAATTTTGATAAATTAATGGAATTAATAAATCCTGATTTATTAATTCTTTCCTCTTATATGGGTTATTTTCAACATTCTATGCTTAATCATATCGGTTCCAGAAATTCACCAAATTATAAGTGTGTTTGCTGGGATACCGAGGGAGTTGGCCAATTCGATTTACAGATGGCAGGTTTTGAATTATCAAAGCCCGATATGGTGTTTTCGATTTGTCCTGAAATGCTTGAAAAGCTTAAAAGTAAAAGTATTCCCTGTGAGAGACTTGATTTTGCTTATAATCCCACCATTCATTATCCAAAATCAATATCTGAAAATGAAAATAATACGATTAGCTTAGTAGGAAATGCATGGTTATGGTATTCAAATCATTATCCTGCGCACTTCCGCTATAGTAAAGCAATACCTATTATATTAAAACCTTTAATTGAAAATAATTATAAAATAGATTTTTATGGTACAACAGAATATAAGCAGGTTATAAAAAATTTTCTAAATCTCGATGTACCAATTGAATGGTTTAAAGGTACAATTCCATATGAGAAGACCTGTGATATATATAATAATTCCTTTATAAATTTAATCACTCAAAATAATGATCAAACTATAACAAGACGTACCTTTGAAATTTTAGGCTCCGGAGGTTTCGGGCTTTCTTGTTATAATACTGCTATAAAAAATATGTTTGGAAATAGCGGTGCAATGGCTATTGCTAATAATTCTGATGAGACCCTTGAGTTATTGGAATATTATAGAAAAAACATAGATGAATATATAAAGGTTCGTAAAAATGCTGTTATGAGCGTACAAAATCACACTTATAAAGAAAGAGCTGAAGAAATAATCAATAAGATATTTATAACAGCGAAATAGATGAAACGAATCGAAAATCCCCATGAAAACCGGGCCGATCAGGGCAGTCACGTCATTAATTTTTTCAGTTGCGCCAATCACAATACCGGGCCTCGCAAGTGCACCGCCGTGCATTAAACGGCTGGTCACTGCCAGACGGGCTTTCATGTTATTTGTTACTAAAAAAGATTCCATAGACCTATTAGCCGTTAGTCATCAAATTTGCTATTTATAACATTCCCACATTTCCCATTCATAATATGTTATTGTGATATTAGTGAAAAGTATATTAACGTGCGCTTGGTTTCGGCTGGGCGCATTTTTCATGGGTGAATTTATGGAAAATAAAACTGATAAAGAATGATGCCATTAATAAAGCTGTGAGGAACGCTCATAAGCCGGCAAGGGATATTGAACTTGGTACATGGCAGAGTTTCCGTATGTACTGCTTATAAGGCAAACTTAAAGGCTGGGAAAAACAATCCTGTTCCTTTCTGGATTTACTGTACCTACACCAATGAATACGTTTATCGTGTATGTAAAAACCCGGTGGAATATATTACTATCTTATTAAAAATTTCTGATATCATCGGTACTTCGGCTAGCAGTTTTTTCGGAATACTTTTAATCAATTCACTGCTTTGTAAAGAAATTTCAAAAACAAAAAAGCAAATTATGATATAATGGAATATAAAGATGAGCAATAGGGGGCTGTGCTATGAAAAGGTATTTTTTAACAATATTTTTGGCTTCTGCAATTATCTTATTGGCGGGCTGTTCAAAAGATGTCCAGATAATGCAAAATTTTGAAGCTGATAAAGGTGTAAGCATTTATGAAGGTGATAAGAGAGTAATATTTAATTTGAGAATTTTGCCTTATGATATGGAATACAAAGAACATATTCTTCAGTTTTCATCATGTGAACTGTATCAGGAAAAATCTGATGAAGGTAATTCATATATACCCTACGTAATTGCAAAAATTAAGATTGACGGAATTGATAAAGAAACATTACTTTCGTATAATAGAGATTTATATGCCTATGGCAATATAAATAATGAAAAAAACAAATTAGGCAATAAGGAATTGTCAAAAATATGCGAGGTTGATAATGATGGATATCGATATTATGTATTCTCACAGTGGTTACTTTCTTCTCATGATTATAAATACGATTTTTCAGAATCTAATTATAATGTAGGATTTTTAATCCTTCAAGGTGAAGGTTATAGAGCTTTGCAATTTATATATAATGGTTTTTTAGATTCAAATGTAAAAAATTTGAAAGATCTGGATGAAGAAGTCTGGCAGGCAATCAAACAAAAACAACTTAAATCAAACTGAGTATTGATAGTTGAAAGAAGCAGACATATACTTATATATAGTAGAAAGTAATGGGAAAGGAAAGATATAATGAAAAAAGTAGTATTGGGTTCGATGATGTTTTTGGCAGGACTATTATCATGTGCAATTCTGATAGCGGGATCCGCATTGAAAGACATAACGATTAATGGGAGTTATTCATTTCTTTGGAATTTATCCAGACTTGGTCTTGTCCCAGTAACAGTTTTATTTAGCGCTATTGCATTAGCAGGTTTACTGATTGCCTTTTGGGGGTTATTTGATAAAAACAATTAAGCAGCAGTAAGGTACATTGAAAGCTTAATATTGTGAGTTAGTAGAATAATATGGTATAATAATTACAACTTTGAATTAGTAAAAGAGATAATTTAAATTAAATAGGTTATAACACTTGTCGGTGTTTAATAAATATTGAAGAAAGGAGCTTGGTAAGTATGACAAACAAAACTAATTGGAGGGGAAGTTATATTTAGCCCTCTATCATATGGAGGTACTAAAATGTTTTTTAAAGAATTTGAAACTGATAGGCTGTTTCTGAAAAATATCTCAATGCATGACAGAGAGTTTATACTAGAACAGTTCTCAAACAACGAAGTAAATCGATATTTGTTCGACGCTGAGCCAATTGCAGATATCTTAGGTGCTGACGAAATTATTAATTTTTATATACAATCAGAGCCAAGAGCACAGCATCGGTGGATTCTAGTAAGAAAGAGCGATGGGACTAAAATCGGCACATGTGGTTTTCATTGTTGGAATAAATCAAAGGGCTTTTGTGATATTGGGTATGACCTTTACCCAGATTATTGGGGAAAGGGTTATATGATTGAAGCGCTGAAATCAATATGCGCATTTGCTCGAAATGATATGAAAGTAAGAGACATAAATGCTTGTATTTTTATTGAGAATGATAAGTCAATTATGCTTGCAGAAAAGCTAGGATTTACTTTTAACGGGCAAATAAAAGATGAAATTTTTCGTAATAAAAAATACCCGCATAAAATTCTGACCCTCGATTGCACGATATAGTATGAGTAATTGGAATGAACACATATTTTGATATATTAAATTATCTAAACTACTAACTTTGATATTACGTTAGTAGTTTTTTTGTGCAGTAATTTACTCGATAAAACTGAAATTTGAAGAAATCTTGTTCTTTGATAATTGAATATTGATAGTTAGTAGCTTTTCCAGTAATATAATATAAAGTAAGAAAATTATTGGTAATAAGTGAGGTGAATATGTCATGAGTGATATCGTGCACAAGTGGTATGAGGATAAGAAAAATGTAGATGAAATGGTCTATTGGAACAAAGGTGAACTTAAAAAATGGGAACGAGCAGTCGCTGACTTTTTCCCGAGAGAAGCAAAAATTCTTGATATTGGGTGTGGAATGGGGAGAGAGGCATTTGCTCTTTTCGATTTGGGATTTTCTATTATAGGCATTGACATTTCAGAAGAAGTTATTAAACAAGTTACAAAATTATCCTTAAAAAACTGTTATGATATTGATTTCTTGGTATATGATGGGTATACATTACCATTTGATGATGCTTCGTTTGAAGTAATCATTATATGGGCGCAAACATTTGGATTATTGTATGGGGATACGTATAAGAGAAACTTCCTAAATGAATGTAAGCGCGTTCTTAAAAAAGATGGCTTACTAAGTTTTTCCGGTCATGATTATGATTATTTAATGGAACACCATAAGCAATATCTAAGCGGTAAAAAGTTTTATCCATATGCCAATACTGAAATTTATTGGGAAGCATTTTTACCCCAAGAGCTTTTAAGTCACGCTAAAAATGCTGGATTTTTTGTGGTACTCTGCGAACCCGGAAAAATACATAAGACAGAAGATGGAATCGTACTACACTGCTTGTGTAGAAAATAAAACAAAATGCAAAATTGGAGGGAAAAACAATAAATAATTTTATACATATTTATTTGGAAACTCAAAACCTTTTAGTACGTCAATATACGATAAACGATATAGATCGGTTATATGAGATTATGTCAAATCCCCTAGTTCACCAATATACAAAAGATAAAAATCGTCCTTGGGATAGACTTAAGACAGAGCAATACATTCGGTTTTTTATGGATAAAAATTTTGTCACATTAGATTGTTTTCATGGTGCTATAATTGATAAAGCAAGTAACAAGATAATTGGATTAGCCGGTCTAAATCCATTTAAGGAAAACGAACCTGAGATTGAATGGAAACTCGGTGTAATGTCTTGGAATAAAGGATATGCAACTGAAATCGGAAAAGAAATAATATCTGAAGCATTCAAGACTACAAACATCATCGGTATTTATGGAATGGCTGATCCGGAAAATGTAGCTTCGAGGAGAGTGCTTCAAAAAATAGGCATGAAATATCTGGGTATAAATGAATTTAGGGACAAAAAGGATGCATTTTATTATATTGGGAGATTATAATAACGAACTGCTAACTATCAATATTTAGTTAGTAGTTTTTTATTGTCAGAAATCAACAAAACTGAAATTTAAAAAAGTAAAAGAACGGTTATTACAAGGCAAAGAGGTGCTTGTGCCAAATGGATGGTATTGTATATGAGGGAGCTACCTGTCTTTGAAAAACACCTCTATAGGAAAGAATAAGCTAACGATGTATTCATTTTTGCCCTGCTGCAATATCCAAATACGATTTATAACATTGCTCATAAACAGCGGACAAATCATATTTCTTTAAGGTGTTAAAATTCTTTATTCCCTCTTTGTACATCTCAAAAAAATTGCGTCTGTCATGTAAAGCCATCTGACCGCTTTCAAGAGGTAGAGAAGACATCTTCATAACACCATGATATACATGATTATAAGCTTCCAGTGCTCTCATTTCCACGTAGGTGGCATTGGAAGGGTCTATGTTGTTAACTGATACGCTCTGTTCAAATTCATTCCCCTTTTCGTCAACCCCTTTTGCAAAAATAACCGGGTCATCAGACGTTGATTCCTCTGCATATTTTAGGAAAAAGGATAAACCAGTTCCATTTCCGCCAGAATAAAGCATGTCTGGAGTTTTTAAATAAATTTTTATAGACTTGCCTGAGGTAGATGATAAATTCGAACTATTATCCCAATCATTTTTAAACATAGATGATTTCTTATCGATGTTTAAATTTACTGGACTGTCGGTGTGCTGTTTGCCGTAATTATATGGTGTTATGAACATATTTTCCTCCTAAAGTAAGATATAAATCTATAATAACAAAACAATACGTTTAATTCAAGATAAGCTTACCTGCGTTTCAAGACTCTGATAGGCTTTCTTTGATACTCCGAAGATAATATCAGTAAATAAAAAATAACCGCTTCGTACGAAGCGGTTAAAACTCTGTTATATTTAATCTTGTGTTTTAGAAAGCTGAGTATTTCCGTTATGGTTGCCGCAATAAACTCCTTTTTTTATTGGAGCAAATACAAAACCAATAATGATACCTAATAATAATGCTGTTGATACGATGAGCTTTTTGTCAAGAATATTCCATTCCTCATTAAAAAAATCTTTCATAGCAAGCTCCTTTCTATTCATTAATGACTTATTATACCATAAAACTTTTAAATTAATAAGTAGTTTTTCTATTGTATTTAATATTATTAGTTTGTATAATCCAATGTATTGACCATATGAGATATTGGTTTTAATATTTATTCTAAAATCTCAAAGAACGAAATTTATTAGGAAAAAAGGAAAGTAATTATGAAAAATAAAAAAGTTGCGGTTGTTACAGGCGGGAGCTCGGGAATGGGACTGGCTATATCAAAAAAGCTTCAAAATATGGGAATGCATGTTATAGTTTTTGACAAACATATTCCGCCGGAGGATTTTGAATTTTATCACGTTGATATTAGTAATGATGAGGAGATTAAAGCGGGGCTGTCCCATATCCCGCATTTAGATATTGTTGTAAATAATGCAGGTATCTACTTTGAAAAGTATCTGGAAGACACTACAAATGAAGAATTAGATAGAATGGTGGATATTAACATTAAAGGGACTTATCTTATGACGCGTAATGCAATAGAAAAAATCAAGGCTTCAAAAGGTTCCATCGTAATTATTGCCTCCTGTCTGGGACTTGTGCCGGAATTAACCTCACCACTCTACTGTACAACGAAAGCAGGACTTATTATGCTGACAAAATGTCTTGCACAGCAATATGCCGAGCTTGGAATCCGAGTTAATTGCGTCTTGCCCGGACCGATTAATACCCCTCTTTTACAGAATAGTTTTCCTGATCAGGAAACTGCCGACCGTTGTTCTGAACGCATTCCGTTAAGACGGATAGGAGAGCCGGAAGATGTAGCAAATATGGTGGCTTTTCTTGTAAGCGATGAGGCGGGTTATATAACCGGAGGGGCTTTCCCGGTTGATGGGGGAGTATCCTCTACAAGTATGTATTCAAAATAAATTAAGAAAGCAGAAAGGAGAACTTTATGAATTATATGGGAGATTCCACCTGGTGGAGAGACCGGTTTAAAAGCAGAAAGCTGGAAATTATGGGTCAGGAAAGATGCCTGGAAGAAGATATGTCTTATTTTCCTTTAAAAGGGAAAGTTCTTGATGTTGCCTGCGGAGATGGAAGAAAT
This sequence comes from Lacrimispora sp., assembly GCF_031982545.1. Classification (GTDB taxonomy): domain Bacteria; phylum Bacillota; class Clostridia; order Lachnospirales; family Lachnospiraceae; genus Lacrimispora. Next base: position 251,133 of record NZ_DALYXB010000010.1, on the reverse strand, counting down.
TCCATCTATCTGGCTCGTTTGGGTTATGAGGTATTAGCCATTGATTTTTGTGAAGAAGCGATAAACAGATTGACGTACTTTGCTAGTAGGGAAAATTTAAACATCAGGACCAGGATAGTTGATCTGTCACAGGACAGCTTAAATACATTAGAGGAAAAGTTTGATGCGATTATAATCAATCATTATAAACCAACTCCGCGGCTGTTAAAAGATTTTGAAGATATACAGAATAAAAATGGATTGCTATGGGTAAATGGTTTTCGTACAATACCATTTGATAACCCGGATGTAAAAGAAAGTGATATTATGCTGGACGAGGAGTTTGAATTATTAGATAAGAACATACTTTTAGACAGAAAATTTTATGAAATTAACCAAAGAGAATTTGTCAGATATATATGGCGTGTCCAGTCGTAAAACTGGGGTGGACATTTCCCATATAGTCATAAAAAACTACTAACTAAAAAAGTTAGTAGTTTGATTTGTTAAAGCATTATCTTGTAATATAAATAATCATCTGCAAAAGCTGATTCTTTATTCTTCCAAGGGCTTCCTGAAGTTGCTTTTTGCCCAGACCGTTTCCTGTATATTTTGATCGAATTCCATTATGACCAATTTCAAATTATGGTTCCAAAGATTGTCCTGTTATTTCGCACCCAACCGTTTCAATGCAGGACTTAACTCCTTGTGATTTAATCATTTTTCTGGACATTTAAGGCGCTTAAGCCTTTCTCATCCTGTCTGATATCAAAGTTAACAGACTCGCCCTCGTGAAGGTCTTTATTATGAGTCTTTTCTTTTACTTGAGAATGATGTACGAAAACATCCTGACCATCATTGGTTGAGATAAAGCCATAGCCTCTTTCATTATCAAACCATTTAACAACACCGGTGTAGTTAGACATGGTTAAATCCTCCCATTCTTATCTTTTTGAATTATCTTCTTTTAAACCAAATACAGCTCTGGCGCTTTCTGCCTGGGGATTGTGATTAATATGTTTGGAATGAAAGGTGCCATCTTCTTTTTTGTGATTACTTGTGCTTTTCTTAGAATTATCTCTGCTCATTGTTTTTCTCCTTTTCTTGATGTCTTTTTTAGTATGCTACAGATGCCAGAATAAAATCATAGGATAAGCCACCATATAATGGTAGCGATTCCTGCTCCGATCATGCAGCAGATTGTGTCGTTCATAGTATCCACAAGACCGGCTGGTTGAATTGCATTTTCTGGCATATGATTTACTGAGGCATGAATTTTCTGCCAACGCTGGGCATTCCCATGTGTCAGACAATCACTTACATATTCAAGGACTTCCCATATTACATGGAGTGTTACGGAAAATGTAAATCCAAATAGAAGAGAAATTATCTTCTTTGAATCTGGATTTATGTTAATTATAGCTGTTCCAAACCCGGTAAATCCAACACCGGAAAGAAAATGAATGGTACGGTCCCACCACCAGTACCGATCGTAATAACCCAGGCTACTGCCAAGATATAATGCCATAAATAAAACAATCAGGTAGATCATGGTACTATAGGGATCTATGACTATCCCCAGAAACCGGTTTGCCATGCCAGGCAGATAAGATAATACGAACACCAATATAATAGAACCAATCATTTTGTATTTTTTCTTAATTAAATAGTACAATACCAAAGCAATTGATAAACAGCGGAAAACAGGCTGAAATAAATTTATAATATGCATATCGTCACCTCGAAATGAAGTATGTACGATTGTAAGAGGAGTATGCAGGTTAGTTAAAAAAAAGATAGAGTCCTCTTTTACAACAGACTGGTATTAAATACAATTTCCGGAACATAAAATGATATGATCCCAGTGCATTGTAAAGGTGAGGCTGAGCTGTTATGAATTATGAAAAAATGAGCGCTTGTGAAAAGCGGGAGGCCATAGAACTCCTGGGAATTATAGTGGCAGCAGTGATGTTATTGTATTTACTCATCTCTTTTTACTTTACCAGTCATTTCTTTTTTTCTACGACCATAAACGGAGCAGATGTATCATTAAAGAACGAAAGACAGGCGGATCAAAGTATAAGAAGATACACGGAGAATTATAAGCTCCTTCTCATTGAACGAGAAGGTAAATCGGATGAGATTACCGGGCAGGAAGCAGGACTGGAATACAAGAATAAAACATATGTAAAAGAAGCACTTAATGAGCAGAAAGCACTTCAATGGATTGGTTCATTTTTTAAAAAACAGGAATTTCTTTCGGAAAGTTTATTTTTCTATAATGAGAACAAGCTAAATTTAACGTTGAATCAGTTAAATTGCTTGAAACAGGCAAAAATAGAACCTGAAAATGTGTCTTATCAATATACAGACGGACATTATCAAATGGTAAAGGAAATTTACGGTAATCGAGTTGAAAAAGACAAACTGAAAGCTGCTGTAACAGACAGCCTTTTTAAAGGAGAAACAAAACTTGATCTGGATGCAAACTCCTGTTACATAAATCCTGTATATACCATGAGATCCCCTAAAGCCTTTAAAACCCTCAGACATTTAAATAAATGCGCTTCCACACATGTCACTTATCTTTTTGGCAGTAAAAGAGAAGTAGTTGATGGGAATGTGATACAGTACTGGATTGCCGTGGATGAAAATCTGGATATTATACTGGATAAAGATAAAGTCAAGGCCTATGTGAAAGCTATAGGGAAAAAATATGATACGGTAGGCGTGAAAAGAAGTTTTAAAACCTCTCTCGGGACAATGGTGGAGATAGAGGGGGGGATCTATGGCTGGAAAATTGATCAGGATGCGGAAACATCGGCACTGGCGGAAAATATCAACTCAGGACGGATTCTTATAAGAGAACCTGTTTATATTCAAAAAGCAGTATCCAGAGCCGGTAATGAAATCGGAGAAACATATGTGGAGATAAATATAACCAGACAGCATATGTGGTTCTACAAGGATGGCAGACTCATTGCCCAGGGTCCGGTAGTTACGGGAAACCCAAACAGAGGTAATGCCACAGTAACAGGAGCTTACATGCTTAATTATAAACAGGAAGGTGCAGTGTTGTCCGGACCTGGCTACGAAGCCGGCGTCCAGTACTGGATGCCCTTTTATGGAAATATCGGAATTCACGACGCGAAATGGAGGCGTGCTTTTGGGGGAGAGATTTATAAAAAGAATGGAACTCATGGCTGCGTAAATGCCCCCTATTATCTTGCTAAAACAATATATAAATACATAGAATCCGGTATTCCTATTATTTGTTATCAGGAGAAGTAATGAGTATATCATATATTTGTATATTTAAAATCACGAAATTCATATCCTCAGAACAGAGATGTTCTTTATTCTATGTAGACTTCCAACCCGGTCTATGATAAAATGCAACTGGCGGATTAACGCTTTTACTTCATTTAAGATAAAGGGGATAGAGATGGCGAAATTATATTTCAGATATGGGGCGATGGGCAGTTCAAAGACAGCAAACGCACTGATGACCAGATATAATTTTATAGAAAAGGGAAAACAGGTGCTGCTGGTAAAGCCTGATATTGAAACCAGAGATGGGATAAACAAGATCCGATCAAGGATTGGCCTGGAGGCCGAATGTATTGTATGGACTGAGCTGGAGAAATATGATTCGGAGCAGCTGAAAAGATCTGATGTTATTATCATAGATGAAGCACAGTTTCTTGCAGAAGCAGATATTGATAAGCTGGCTTATATCGTAGATCAGTATGAGATACCGGTTTTTTGCTATGGTCTTCGAACGGATTTCTCTTCACATCTTTTTCCTGGCTCCAAACGGCTCATGGAACTGGCTGATGAGATCACGGAATTAAAGACCGTCTGCTGGTGCGGCAATCGCGCAGGAATGACAGCAAGGATCGATGGAAGCGGAAAAGTTGTGAGAAACGGAGAACAGATCCTGATGGGAGCAAATGATAAATATGTATCTCTGTGCAGGAAACACTATAATGAAGGAATAATCAAGCCGGACTGAGAAAGAGTTGGTTAATTGGTTGTTAACTTAATAAATCATAAAAACTCCTGATATCAGGATTATAAGTATCTGCTTTCAGTAAGATCATGGTTTCTTCCAATGAAGAAATTAAGGGAATAAAAATAACCCAGAGAGGTATGTACCCCAGAATAACAGCCGCGGGGCATGCAAAAAAGAAGATAATTCCGGATAATTTATTTCCTGTGGTGTGGAGGATACCTGGCATACCGAATTTTTTCCTTGTGAGATACAAATTAAAAAAACGGATCAGTGCGATCAGAATTGCTCCTAAAATAATAGGTGCCGGTATCGTAAGTCTGTAAGAAAGCAACATTCTGAAAAATGCAGCAAAAAAGAATATAAAATCAGCCAGGCTGTCCAGTCTGGCTCCTGTTTTGGTTTGCCATTTAAATGTCCTTGCAAGAAAGCCGTCAAGGACATCACTTATTCCGCAAACAAAATAGATCACCAGAAAAAGAATCCAGTTATCCGTTATAAAAAATAAAAGGACGGACAGGATCAGGCGGACCAGTGTAATATAGTTTGGAATATTTTTCATAATAAATCTCCATAGCAGGGAAAGTAACTTTCACCTTAACTATGGCACAGAACGCTTTTCTTGTCAATCATATGGATAAACGAAACCTGATGGTATGACAGGAGTCGTTTATCCAAATTTACTATTTCAGGATTTTAAAATAACTATTCCCAACGGAAAAATCGAAGGGAGAGGGCGGCACATATAATTGCAATCCCTACCAAGAATAAAACAGGTAAGGCTGACTCTTTTACAGGAGATCCCAGTACTGCAGCTTTTAACAGTTTAATTCCCTGAGTAAGAGGCATGAGATCCGAACATTTTTGAAGTGCAGATGGCATGATTTCGTATGGAAGTGTCGCGCCGGAAAAAATAATCATAGGAAAATAGAGAATGCTGGCGGCTGCGCTGGCTGTTTTTATATCTGGTGCAATTCCCCCTACTAAAAGCCCTATGCTAAACATGGATACCATCACCAGTAAATATGCTGCTAAGAATATCAAAATGGATCCTCTTAATTGAAAGTCGAAAAATATTACTCCTGCAGTGTAGAGCAGAATGAGAGAAGCAAAGGAATATAAAGCATAGATGGACAGTTGTACGGCGAGTATTAGTACAGGACTTGCAGGTGTTACTTTAAAGCGTTTTAAAATATGCTTTTTTCGGTAATCAGACACCACCAGAGGCAGACCCATGACACCTCCCGCACAGATTGCAATCGTTGATACTGCCCCAAAAGACTGCTCCACAAAAGTATAACCTGCACCTTCAAAAGCAGGTTTGTCCTTGTAAATAATTCCTAAAAGAATAAAAATTGTTACTGGCATACAGATTGCAAAGATAAACATATCCAATCCTCGAAGCGATAATTTACACTCTGTTTTAAATAGTGTTCTAAATGCTTTCATTTTCTCTTTCCTCCTCTGCAAAATAGAAGTAAGCATCCTCCAGTTGGTTGTAAGGACTGTTTCGTATAGCTTCATTTACGGTTCCCTCAAAAACGGTTCTTCCATTCTTTAAGATCATAATTTTGTCACACAGAGTTTCTACTTCGTCCATAAAGTGGGAAGTTAAAAGTACAGTTAACCCGTCTTCTTTCAGTTTCAGGATACTGTTCCATACATCGTGTCGAGCCCGTACGTCCAGCCCCGTTGTCAGTTCGTCTAAAAAGATTACTTCCGGATCCGCGATAAGAGCCAGTACGATAAACAGACGCTGCTTTTGTCCGCCGGATAAGTCGCTTACCATCACCTTAAGTTTATCAGAGAGTCCAAACTGATGCAGCAAAAGTTTCGGATCTCTGGGCACCTTGTATAAAGAGGCAGTGACTTCGCAGAGCTCCCATACCCGTATTTTGTCCTGATAACTGGTTTCCTGAAACTGGACCCCTACCCGTTTAAATAATTTTTTTCGATTTGTGCAGGGATTCATACCAAGAATTTCAACTGTTCCATAGTCTGGTTTTCTGGTTCCAAGGATACATTCCAGTGCTGTACTTTTTCCTGCTCCATTTGCCCCCAGCAAACCAAATATTTCACCTCTGTATACTGTTAGGTTAAATTGGTCAAGGGCCTTTAAACTGCCATATGACTTTGTCAGCTTTTCTGCTGTAATTGTAACTTCCATCCTGTTTTCCTCCTTTTGATGATAAAAAGAGAATAACACCAGAACAAAGTCTGGTGTTATAATGTAGAGTTGACAGGATAAAGTTTTTTCATTTTATTCAACTGAATTTCCATGACATTTGCCAGAGTTTCTGCTTCCGAAAGAGAAGTAAGCAGTTTATCACACACTGATATAATATCTTCTGTCTCTGCCGGTGTATCAATTACCTGTCGAATATCGGCACTGGAACTTATGGTAAGGGCATTGAGCATACGAAGAATTGCCGAAAGGGAGTAATTAGCACGACGCAGCAAACGGATGATTTTTAAACGGACAAGATCCTCTTCGGTGTAAATACGATAACCATTCTGCTTTCGCTTTACCAATAAAAGTCCGTTCAGCTCCCAGTTTCTTAATGAATCGATGGAAATATCAAGATAGTTGGCAGCCTCTTTTCGGGTATAAACTTCATTTCCCCATTCTTCCGGTTTACCAGATAATAGCTTTTGAGTGATTCTAATGGCTTCTTCTGAATTCCTCTGCTCCTTTTTGATTTGCTGTAAATAATTTTCTGTCATTTTAAGGGCACTATCGTATTTCAGGCATGCGGCTTCCTTTATAATGTCTACAGCCTGTTTTCTCAGACCGTTTAGAAGTATTTCCGCTTTTAAAGCCGTTCTGGCAAATATTATCTGCTCCAGGTGCAGATCTGTGAAAACACGATAGCCGTTGGGGAGGCGTTTCGGTTTTGTAATCAGATTCAGCTCTTCATAAAGCCGTACTGTGTTGGGATGAATTCCTGTTCTATGTGCAATTTCAGCAGTACGATACGTATTCATAAGCAATGACACCTCCATTCAGCAGCTATAGTATACCACAGATGGAAAGTCTGGTGCTATAATGGAGGGTTTATTGTCTGGAATACATCTGCTCTACCCCATGGATTTGAGTGACCAGCATAGAGTTGCAGGGAGCAGCGATTTTATACTGGCTTCCCAGATCGGAAACAACACCATTTATTCTGTCAATTTCGGTCATTCGCTGATTCTGTCTGTCCTGATACATGCTGGCATAACCATTGGCATCATTGATACATACTTTTGAGACTGCCAGAAGAGCTTCCTTTCGGTCAAGATAAGTGCCGTCTGCTTCTGCTATTAATACGCACTCATAAACAATTCTTTTGCATAAATCCCATAAATAGGGATTGGTATAAATTTCTCCGATCCTGCACTGCATCAGCGTGCTTAAGGCGTTGATGCCGCAGTTTATAACCAGCTTCTGCCATAGGACGTACTGGATATTTTCCATGATATTGACGGTAAGGCCGCTTTCTTCCAGAGCCTGTGCTGTTTTTTTTACATCCCGTAAGGATTCTTCACAGGGAAGATCTGGTCCGATGTTTGTAGGGCCGCACCCGGAGTGATAAAACTTACCAGGCTCCAGGGAAACACTGTTGTGGCTGCTGGTACCCACAATAATACGCTCTCTTTTAACAAACTGTGCGATGTCCCGGTTATTGCCTGCACCATTTTGAAGTGTCATGACGATTGTATCCGGTCCTAACAGAGACTGGTTGTTTTTTATGGCTTCATAAGTATGAATTCCTTTTACAAAAACAATAACCAGATCCTGATAGTCAAGACTGGTTCCGCTTAATACTGCTTTTACCTGAAATGGGATTTCTGTATGGTCATGGCTGACTTTAATCAGTCCTTTTGTATTAATGTGTTCTACTAAGGGAGCGTAGCTGTCTAACAGTGTAACTGAATGATAGGGAGCCAGATAGCTGGCATAGAGGCTGCCCATGGCTCCTGCGCCAAGTATTGCTATGTTCATTATATCCTCCGTGATCGGTATGTTTTTCTTGATTTTACCATGAATTATTTTCTTAATATAATGCTAAAATTTCATTAGTATCATGAAAGATATTCATGTATAATAAGAGAAGGTAAAAGCAGAGAGGATAATCATATGGATGTAAATAAATATATGCTGTTTGTAAAAGCAGCAGAAACCGGGAATCTTTCCAAGGCGGCAGCACAGCTTAGTTATTCACAGACTGCGGCCAGCCACATGATTTCTTCCATGGAAGAAGAACTGGGAATAAAGCTGCTTTACAGAGGAAGGAATGGGGTCTCATTAACGGAAGAGGGGGAAAGAATTTATTCGGCGGCAAAGGAATTGACAGAAAAGGAAGAAATCATAAGGCAGCTGGCGGGAGAAGAGAACATACAGCATGGCAAGATCCGCATTGGCGTTATCACAAGTGTTGCAGTCAGATGGATGCCTCAGATAATTATTGAATTCAGAAAAAAATATCCTCAGGTGGATGTGTTCCTGAACGATGCCATCAATTACGAAATCATGAAAGACTGGTTCTCGAAAGATGTGATTGACTGTGCTATCTCTGCAGAATCAAATAAAAAGGAGAATGAGACCCCGTTGGTAAAAGATCCCTATTATGTCATTTTGCCAAAGGATCACCCTCTTTGTGACTGTGAAACCATTACCCTAACTCATTTAAAAGGGGAAACCTTTATTATACCAAGCGAAGGAACCAGCTATTCCGTGGGGAAAATGCTTCGTCAGGCAAAAGGAAATTTAATGGAACATAGTGGTTTTTTAAGCGATCAGGCAGCCATATCCATGGTATGCGGAGGTTGCGGAATCAGTATTTTACCAAAGCTGGTTCTGGATTCTTATGGCAGCGGAGGGTATGTAAGAAAAACTCTGGATCCGGAAGTTTACCGTATCATCTATTTCATCGTTCCTTCCGGTAAGACGCTGCGTCCAACAGTCAGAATATTTTCAGCTTTTGCCAGGGAATGGGTAAAAGAGAATGCGGAAAATGTAATCATTAACTGATATACAGGTATATTCTGACAAAATTTCACCAATCCTAAAAGTCAGATAGGAGTGGAACTTTGTCAGAACCGGAAAGAATTTTAGGAAAAGAGGAATGTTTCTATGAGTAAGAAAAAGTCAATTGCAGCTGAATTTAAGGAATTTGTTCTTCGGGGAAATGTAGTGGATCTGGCAGTCGGAGTAATAATTGGCGGAGCTTTTCAGGGAATTGTAAGTTCCCTGGTGAAAGATGTGATCTCCCCTTTCATCGGTGTGATAACAGGAGGGGTGGATTTTTCCAATCAGTTTTTGCTGCTTTATAAAGTTCCGGAAGGAACTGTCATTCAAACCCTTGCGGATGCGCAGACAAAGGGCCCGGTTTTTGCCTATGGCGCCTTTATTACTTCTGTAATAAATTTCCTCATTATGGCCGTGGTAATATTCCTTATCATTAAGGCAATTAATGTTTTAAGAGGAACGAAACAGGCGGGTGGTTCCGCTGCGGCAGAAGATAAAAAATGTCCTTTTTGCTATCAGCCTGTTGATCCCAAGGCAACCCGCTGTCCTCACTGCACCAGTCAGCTGAATTCTAAAAGTCAGACATCGTAAAAAGAGAATGATGATCTTTGTATAATACGGGGATCATCATTCTCTTTGTGTTATAGGAAACTTATAAATTTTTATAAAGTTGGTTAATAATACGGTAAACATCAAGGATCCCATAACCCCAGATATTATTTGGATAATGGTAGGCTGGGCTGCGCTGTGCACTTCGTATTAAAAGTTTGTTTGCCTGTTCTCCGGTAATAGAAGTCAGATTTCCTTTTCCCTCCGACCATTCGAACAGGATTGCCATTGCACCGGCAGCCTGTGCAGCAGATGCGCTGGTACCTGTTAATGTTCCGTATTTACCGTTTGGAACAGCACAGGTGATGTTGTAGCCTGGAGCTGCCACGTCCGGCTTTACCTGACCGTTTCTTGTATAACCCCTGCTGGACTCATTTAAGATATTGCCTGTCTGCTGATTATAAGCGGTTACTGTAAATACATTTTTGGTATTACCAGGTGAAGTAATGGTCGTATCAGGATCCGGACTGAGAAAGAACGTATTTTCAGATATTAAATTTCCTGAGGGGAGCCAGGCATTAAAAGAGAAACGCTCGTTTTCCGTACTCCTTAGATGAAAGTTCCATGTACCGGGAAGGGGATTTTCAAAACGCAGTAAGATAAGCTGATCTCCGGTTTGCTGCTCAAATGTTATATTATTAATCCAAAGTATGGTTTCACTTTCCTGGAACTGATATTTTATGCAGTCATTAAAGGACGGTTCGGTATGAGGCGCCTTTTCCATACTGGGGGAAGTAACCTCAATAGAAATCTGCCCCGGGGGCTGGGACCATATTTCCATGGCAAATTTCATTTCTCCCTGACCGACGTTTAGCTGGAAATCTCTTGTATAAGGCAGTGAAACGACAGAGTTAAAATGATGTCTTCCGTTATTTCCTTCGTTACCAGCCGATGTAACGATTCCAACTTCTGGTATTTGAACCAGATCATCAATATATCTGGATAGAACCCCCTTCCCGTCATGACTTCCCTGGCTGCTTCCCAGAGCAAGGCAGATCACCAGGGGCCGCTTTAACTTTTGGGCAAGGACAACCAGATAGCGGATACCAAGTATAATATCACTTTCCTGGTAGCACAGCCTGTCATCGGGAATTGCATATAACATTTTTAAATTTTGCTTTGCTTCCTTAAGCTTAACAACTGCCAGTTCTGCATTTGTAACAATTCCCTGGAAAGGCGGATCCTTACTCTGGCTTCCGGCAATGATACTTGCGACAGCAGTTCCATGCCCGATTAAATCCTGGGTTGGCACTGTAAGTAAAGGGTCATCAGAACTGAGAGCACTGTTAATGGCCGCTTTTGTGTATTCCGTGCCAAATGTAAAACTCTGTGGGGCAGGACCGTTTTGAATGGTCTGATCCCAGACAGATAGAATTTTTGTTGTTTTATCCCTGTTTAGGAAAGCGGAGTGCTGATAATCAATTCCGGTATCCACGATCCCTATGATCGTTCCCTGGCCTGAGAGGGAAAAATCAGGGGGCTGCTGGGTAGAACGCAAAGGACCGGAGTAATGCCGGCCGATAGCTGATGCAAGTGTATAGACTGAAGGAAAGAAATGATATGGATTTACTCCAAGATCACAGAGATCTTTATTTTTTTTTGATACATGGAGCAGGGAAAAATATCCATTTAAAAGAGTGATATCATCACCAGAGCCGAAATTGGGCACCATGTAATTATTAATTATCATATCATAATAATTATTGTCCAGTATTTTTCCCATAAACTGTTCTCCTTTATTCCGTTTCTCCAGGCATATGTTATATCTTATGCAAAAGTCTTTCCATTATGAGTGGTCTGCTGCTAACACAACTCATAATAAGTGCCTTTTAGCATAAGATATATCATATGTACTTCAAGTGATAGACAGGGAGGCCTGCTTATGCAAAAAATACTGGATGAAAATTATTATGATATCATTATCAGCAACGTGATGAGATCCACTTATGATACAGGAGATAATATCACTTATATGAATTTAAGGCATTCCCTGGCTCACATACCCATCCCCACTATTCCTCCGGATCCATGCGATTTGGGAAACTATCCTTATAATGCTTTTCCCTCCGTGCTGACCCTTAGTTCTACGGTCAGTCTGGAAAAATCAGGGATTGGAACGGTTCAGAGAAATCCATATCTGGCTTTATTTGGGAGAGGGGTCATAGTAGCAGTCATAGACACTGGCATTGATTATCAGCACCAGGCGTTTCTCTTTAATGATGGAACAACCCGTATCCTGTCACTTTGGGACCAGACGATCCAGACTGGAACACCTCCAGCAGGCTATACATATGGATCTGAGTATACCAGAGAGTACATTAATGTGGCTCTCCGGTCGGAAAATCCCCTCTCAATTGTGCCTTCTGAGGATACCAACGGACATGGTACTGCAATCGCCAGCGTTCTGGCAGGCAAGCCAAATGCAGCCCAGTCTTTCAGTGGTGTGGTACCGGAGGCAGATCTGGTGATTGTAAAGCTGAAACCCGCAAAAAATACGCTGAAACGTATATTTTTTGTCCCTGAAAATGTGGAGTGCTATCAGGAATCTGATTTGATTATCGGACTCAGTTATGTGACAGAACTTGCCAAGAGACTCAACCGGCCCGTAGCTGTGTGTATCGCTATGGGAACCAATCAGTCAAGTCATGATGGACGGGGGGCAACCAGTTATATTACCAATTTTCTGGCTGAACAGCCACAGACCGGAATCATAATCTCAGCAGGAAACGAAGGGAATAAACGGAGGCACTATTTTAATAATACGGTTGCAGATCCCTTTATAAATGAGTTTGAAATGCGGGTGGGAGAAAACGATAAGCTTTTTTCTTTGGAAATCTGGCCCTTTGCTCCGGCAAGGCTATCTGTTGAAATTACAGTGCCAAACAGAGAAACCACCGGACAGGTATTTCCAACACTTGGCGAATGCAGAAGATTTTCTTTTGTATTAAATGAAAGTGTCATATACGTAAATAATTATATTTTTGAAGAAGAGACAGGAGATCAATTGATACTGATCCGTTTTCAGAATCCAATACCGGGAATCTGGACCATTAAATTGCAGAATCTGGAAAAGGAAGCTTTCTCGTTCCATTCCTGGCTTCCAGCGGGAAACCTGATCAGTGAAAACACATTCTTCTTAAATTCCAATCCGGATACAACCATAACTGCTCCGGGTACGTCAACCCATCCCCTTACCGTAACCGCATACAATGGGGAAAATGACAGTATATTACCGGAGTCAGGAAGAGGGTATACAAGAACCGGATATATCAAACCGGACCTTGCGGCACCAGGGTATCAGCTTACCTGTGCTGTTCCAGGAAATCAATATGGAACCATAACGGGATGCGGGTGTGCAGCTGCACAGGCCGCAGGAATAGAAGCTATGGTTTTTGAATGGGCGGTACCCAGAGGAAATTATACAACCATAACAGGAAATGATGTAAACCGGCTTCTGATCAGAGGAGCCAGGCGGAACCCATCCAATACATATCCCAATAATGTGTGGGGATATGGACAAATTGATATTAACACTCTTTTTGAACGGCTCACCAATATTTAATTTCAGGACATCCCGTTGTCCAGAAGTAAGGGAATGCTGGATTTTATGGAAATAATAGTTGAGGTCAGAGGGTTGTTCCTGTATAATCAGAAGTATTGCAAAAGAAAGGAATGGAGATACGGTATGGAGCATGAGGAAGAGATTGGACTGGAATCCTTAAACGGTCTGGTGACAAGTGAACTGAAGTGGTATGTATTTGATCTGATTATGGAACGGTTAAAACTGGATAAAATAGATGAGTGCAGATACAGTGTGGGGATAGAAGAAAAAGATAAGACCAGCTTTTATATTAAGGATGGAACCATTCTGGTTTCTGGTAAAGATGGTGGGGATTTAAAGGTCTATGAAAATTTATACCTGGCAGGCTGCGATTTTTTCAATCGGGTATATCAGGATGAGGCAAAAACAGAGGAAGCCATTTCCCGTTTTCTTACCAGAACACTTGATCTTCCGGTCATTATGAAAAAGCCCAGCAGATCCTTACTTCAGGAGCAGATAACGGAATGTGAGGAACGGATTGCGGCACTTGATGAGCAGCTGCAGAAGGAAGATGTAAAATCCTTAAGGTCAAAACGCAAACTGGATGGTATCTATCTGGAAGGACTGAAAGCAAAACTTTCCGGACTTCGTTAAAATTAATTTAATTTATGTGAATAAAAACAATTGTATGGGTGATAATAGAATTATACCAAAGATAAGTGAATACTTATCCTCCCCTTTTTAATACCCCATGTGCGGCAAAGGCGTCGCATGTGGGGTATTTTTTATGGAGAAAGCAAAGAAGCTTGAAAAACAGGAGGATAACTGATATACTCTGACTAAAAATGCCAATTACCGTGCATTACATGTATGAAAGGTAAATAAAATGAATGAAGAAAAAACCAACAGACTGCGCTGGTTCTGGGGCACCCTGTCCCTTCAGAAGAAAATAAATTATATTACAGCCAGTGGCGCAGCTGTAATCATACTTTCAATTCTTGCTAATTTTATGGTAGCAGGGTTTGGTATGAGGGGATTTAGTTCTGTTTTAAGAAGCAACTCACAGAGCCTGGCGTTTTGGTCTGCCATGGAAAATGAAAAGAATGCATTTGCTTCCTATATAAGAGAGGAAACGAATGACAGCCGTGACGTATACGAGAAAGCCTGTCAGGATACAAAAAAAGCAGTGGATCAGCTGCCTTATGATTACAAAAAGACAGGCCGGAATCAATATGCAAAAGTATGGTCCATTCGTAATATGTATGAAAATTACTCTGCGTACCGGGATAAATTTCAAATGCTTACCAGGGAGGATCCGGACTATACAGATCAGCTTTATACCATATACCGGTTACAGGGATATCTTACAACTCACGCAGGACAACTGGAGCAGATGACTGTAAAGCAGGGGAGTGAAAGCTATGAAAGAAACCGTTATTTATTGGTAATTGTTCCAGCAGCAAGCCTTTTGTGGGGAGGAGCATCCCTGCTGTTTGTGAAACTTCTGAACAGTTCCATTCATCGAAGCATTATAAAACCTGTGGTTGAGCTGGCAAAGGATTCGTCCCGGATCGGTAAAAATGATTTTTCCGGTGAGGAAGTAAAAACGGAAGGAGATGATGAGATCGCCAGGCTGGTACGTGCGTTTACTGCCATGAAATCCTCAACACGCGGATATATCAGTGCTCTGACTGAGAAACATGAAATGGAAAAACAGCTTGATGAGGTCAGACTGCAAATGCTTAAAAATCAAATTAATCCTCATTTCCTTTTTAATACGTTAAATATGATTTCCAGCATGGCTCAGATCGAAGATGCCTTAGTCACAGAAAAGATGATTTCTGCCCTTAGCAGTCTGTTCCGTTATAATTTAAAATCCACGGATTCAGTCATGCCTCTGGAACGGGAATTAAAAGTTGTCCAGGATTATATGTATCTGCAGCAGATGCGTTTTGGGCAGCGCTTCCAGTATATGACAGATATTAACCCCCAGACACTGGATATTCTTATTCCTTCTTTTTCACTGCAGCCCTTGGTTGAAAATGCGGTTTTACACGGCCTTTCCAAAAGAAGCAGGGGAGGGAAGATACTGATCCGAACCTGGTTGAAGGATAAGAAACTGGTAATTTCAGTGGCTGATACGGGAGAGGGGATTGACAAAGAAAGACTGGAAGAGATCCGCAGCTCATTAAGAGACGGAGAGGAAAAAAAGAATGGAATCGGTGTGGGAAATATTTATCGGAGAGTCCACGGGCTGTATGGGGATGGGGAAGTTTTTATATTCAGCACTCCTTTAAAAGGAACTGCCGTGCAGCTTTCCTTTACACCGGATTACCAAAAGAATTCATAGGGAGGCAGAGGCATGTATCGTATTTTACTGGCAGATGATGAACAGATTGAACGTATGGCACTGGCGAGAAGGCTCACCAGACATTTTGGTGACAGCATAGAAATCAGTGAAGCAGTAGATGGAGCAGAAGCAGTGGCTGTATTTAAGCGGGAAAAGTGCCAGATCGCCATATTGGATATTGCCATGCCGGAATTGGACGGTGTAGAGGCAGCAGAGCAAATCAGGCATCTGAGCAGGGACTGCGTTATTATTTTTCTTACTGCTTACGACGAATTTTCTTATGCAAAACGGGCCATTGTTATACGGGCGCTGGATTATCTTTTAAAGCCATGCGAAGAGGAAGAACTTCTTGCTGTCATGGAGGAAGCCATGCGCCTGGCAGATCAACAGGACAATCAACAGGATAAGGGAAAATCTGGTGAAGATAGAGAAAATGACAGTTCTGAGTATTCCGAAACAGATTCCGAGTTTTTAGAACTGGCGGATAAAGACCCCAAAAGCGAAGTGGCAGCACGGATACTGGAGTTTATAAAAAATAACTATAGTAAGGAAATTTCCATGCAGGATGCGGCACGGATGCTTCATTATTCGGATGCTTATTTTTGTAAACTGTTTAAGCAGTGCTTTGATCAGAATTTTACCACTTATTTAACGAAAGTCCGGATTAATGAAGCAAAAAAACTGCTTATGAACAAAACCGCCAGTGTAAAAGATGTGAGTATACAGGTAGGATATTACGATTCCAACTATTTTGCCAAGGTGTTTCGCAGACTGACCGGATTACTTCCTTCTGAATTTCGTGATGGTCAGAATACACAAAAATAAGCTGTTTTATTTATGCAAATTGGCAAAAGCTCCAAGGAGGATGTTAAAATATTCTCCCTGGAAGACAATTCTCTTCGGTACAAAAAAAAGCTTCAGGTTATATAATTGAGAAAGCATTAAGGCAGACATTGCCCCTTTGTTGATTTACTCAATCATATAACCTGGGGCTTATTTTTTTGCCGTAATCGATCTTAAATAAGTGGGAAGGAAGAAAATTATATGAAGAAATTCTTAAAAAGACTGGCAGCAGGCATTCTGGCAGCTGCAATGGCAATGGGACTCAGCGGCTGTAGCACGGCCACTTCTGGCAAACGGATCATCAGGATCTCTCATGCCCAGGCTGAAACACATCCGGAGCATTTAGGTCTTCTTGCATTTAAACAGTATGTGGAGGAACGTCTGGGAGACAAGTATGAGGTACAGATTTTCCCCAATGAGCTTCTTGGATCTGCCCAAAAAGCAATTGAGCTTACTCAGACAGGAGCCATTGATTTTGTTGTAGCAGGTACCGCAAATTTAGAAACATTTGCTGATGTTTATGAAATTTTCAGTATGCCGTATCTGTTTGATTCTGAGAAAGTGTATCGCTCTGTTATGGAAGATACGGACTATATGCAGAAAATTTATGCTTCCACAGACGAAGCTGGGTTTCGGGTTGTTACCTGGTACAATGCAGGAACCAGAAATTTTTATGCAAAGACACCAATTCGCACTCCAGATGATTTAAAAGGGAAAAAGATACGTGTTCAGCAAAGTCCTGCCAGTGTAGCAATGGTAAATTCATTTGGAGCGGCAGCAGCGCCTATGGGATTTGGTGACGTATACACAGCGATCCAGCAGGGTGTTATTGATGGAGCGGAGAATAACGAGCTGGCTCTGACCAATAACAAGCACGGTGAAGTAGCAAAATATTATTCCTACAACAAGCATCAGATGGTACCTGACATGCTGGTAGGCAATTTAAAGTTTTTAAACAGCTTAAGTCCTGAAGAATATCAGGTTTTTGAAGAGGCAGCCAGATATTCCACAGAGGTGGAACTTGCTGAATGGGATAAAAGCATTGATGAAGCAAGGGAGAAAGCAAAAAAAGATATGGGTGTGGAGTTTATTGATGTGGATGTAGAGGCATTTAAAGAAAAGGTGCTTCCACTTCATGAAAAAATGCTCAGTGAAAATCCAAAAATCAGAGATTTATATCAGCATATTCAGGATGAAAATAATAAAAATAAAGGAGGACAATAAAATGTCAGTAATGCATCAGGTAAAAGACTGGATCATGAAGGCTCTGGGAGCCGTCATTATTGTTCTTTTTGCAGCTATGACGGTAATTGGCAGTTATCAGATTATTACCAGATATTTTTTTAACAGACCAAGTACTATTTCAGAAGAGCTGCTGACTTATTCATTTACGTGGATGGCTTTGTTCGCCTCTGCCTATGTATTTGGAAAACGGGATCATATGAGAATTGGATTCCTGGCCGATAAATTAACCGGTGCTCCTAAGAAATGGTTAGATGCCGCCATTGAAATGCTGGCATTTGTCTTTGCCGGAGTCGTGATGGTATATGGCGGAAGTTCCATTACAAAGCTTACAATGATTCAGACAACGGCATCCTTACAGATTCCCATGGGATATGTGTATGCAGCAGTCCCATTTACAGGTGTGCTGATTATGTTATTTTGTCTGGTAAATGCAATCGATCTGCTGCATGCGGATTACAAAGAAAAGGAGGAAGCATAAATGAATATTTCCATACTTTGCGGACTGATCATTTTAGTGGTTCTTGTCGTCCTGCTTTTATTAGGCGTGCCGGTTGCCGTTGCACTTGCCGTTTCATCCATATGTGCCATTCTGCCTATCTTAAATACTGGCGCAGCAGTGCTGACAGGAGCCCAGAGAATTTTCTCCGGTATCTCCATATTCAGTCTTCTGGCGATTCCGTTTTTTATATTGGCAGGCAATATCATGAACAAAGGAGGCATAGCAATCCGCCTCATTAATTTTGCAAAACTCTTTACCGGGAGAATACCAGGATCCCTGGCTCACACAAACGCTGTGGCAAACATGCTGTTTGGCTCTATCTCAGGATCCGGAACGGCTGCAGCCTCAGCAATGGGAGCGATCATTGGTCCCATTGAGGAAGAAGAAGGCTATGACAGAGACTTCTCTGCAGCTGCAAACATTGCCACTGCACCAACCGGGCTGTTAATTCCTCCCAGCAATGTTATGATTACGTTTTCCCTTGTCAGCGGAGGAACTTCTGTTGCAGCTCTTTTTATGGCAGGCTATATTCCAGGTATCTTATGGGGACTTGCCTGTATGGTGGTTATTTATTTTCTGGCTAAGAAAAAAGGATATCAAAGTAACAAACGCTTTACAACTCAGGAAAAAATCCGTGTATGCCTTCAGGCAATTCCCTGCCTCCTTATGATTGTAATTGTAATTGGAGGAATTATCGCAGGAGTTTTCACGGCTACAGAAGGAAGTGTAGTATCCGTAGTTTACAGTTTGGTTTTATCTTTATTCTTTTATAAGTCATTAAAGCTTTCAGAACTTCCAAAGCTGTTTTTGGAAAGTGCCCAGATGACAGGAATTATTATATTTTTAATTGGTGTTTCCAGCATTATGAGCTGGGTTATGGCATTTACCGGCATACCAACTGCAGTTTCAGAAGCAATGCTTGGAGTCAGCAGCAATCGCTATGTTATCTTATTCATTATAAATATCTTACTGCTTCTGGTAGGAACCTTTATGGATATGACCCCTGCCTGCCTGATTTTCACACCGATCTTTCTGCCAGTCTGCCAGGCACTTGGAATGAATACCATACATTTTGGTATCATGATGATCTTTAATTTATGCATCGGAACCATAACACCTCCTGTTGGAACAACCCTGTTTGTGGGTGTAAAGGTAGGTGAGACAAAGATTGAAAATGTAATTAAGACTTTACTGCTTTATTTTGCGGCAATCTTTATTGTGCTTCTACTGGTATCCTATATTCCTGCGCTGTCCTTATGGCTTCCGGGACTTCTTGGATATGTATAAGAAATGATGAGTGCAAGCTGCCTTCGATTCCTTTTTCTTCAGGAAGGAAGGCAGTTTGTATTTTTATTAAAAGCTGCATTGCAAAATTTTTCAATATGTTATATACTGTTTGATGGAGTATTACAAGAAAGAACAGACAAAAGGATGGTTTTAATCATGACTATTTTAGAAAATTGGAGAAATCTGGCATACGGCGAAGGTCTGGATGATAAAGAAAAAGAAGAATTATGGACCCAGTATTTTAAGGTTGAAAAAGGAATTTACGAACATATTCTGACTAAGCCGGAAGAAGTAGTGGAAGGAACCGTTGAAGAACTGGCTAAGAGATATGGCACAGATGTGCAGACTATGACCGGATTTTTAGATGGTATCAATGAAAGCTTAAAAGGTTACGAGAATCCTGTTGAGACGATGGACGAGAATACCGTTGTTAAAATCGAGATCGATCAGGAAAAGCTTTATTATAATATGGTAGAAGCAAAAGCTGAATGGCTCTACAGCCTTCCCCAGTGGGATCAGATCCTGACAGAGGAAAAGAAGAAGGAACTCTATAAAACTCAGAAAGCTTCTGGTACCATTGTAAAGGGTGCTAAAATCGGAAGAAATGATCCATGTCCATGCGGCAGCGGCAAGAAATATAAAAAATGCTGCGGACAGAACCTGTAATTGTAACGGTTGCTGCGATTGCAGTGAGACAATGAGACAGGAAAGCAGGTACCTCTCCGGGGCTACCTGCTTTGTTTTTCCATTGGGAGAAATAGCGCTATAAAGAAAGGAACTCATAAGTGGAAGCGTATACAAATTTTGCGGAAGTCTACGATCTGTTTATGGATAATATTCCATACGAAGAATGGTGCAGTTATGTGTCTGGCCTTTTAAAAGAGCATGGGGTGAAAAATGGCCTGGTTCTGGATTTAGGCTGCGGAACAGGAAGTCTTACAGAGCTTCTTACAGATGCAGGTTATGATATGATTGGAGTGGACAACTCGGAAGATATGCTTCAGATTGCCATGGATAAGCGGGCAGAATCTGGTAAGGATATTCTTTATCTGCTACAGGATATGAGGGAGTTTGAACTCTATGGCACTGTGAAGGCTGTTTTAAGTATCTGTGACTGTATCAACTATATTCTGGAATACAAAGATCTGGTGGAGGTATTCCGGCTGGTAAATAATTATCTTGATCCCGGCGGCGTTTTTATCTTTGACTTAAATACGGTTTATAAGTATGAATCGGTGATGGGAGATACTACCATTGCAGAGGACAGGGAGGAATGCAGCTTCATCTGGGATAATTTTTATGATGAGGATACAAAAATCAACGAATACGATCTCTCTCTTTTTATCAGAGAGGAAAAGGATCTGTATCGGAAATATATGGAAACCCATTACCAGAGAGCTTATACCATCGATGAAATTAAGAAGGCATTAAAGGAAGCCGGACTGGAGTATTTACAAGCATACGATGCTTTTACCAGGGAACCGGTTAAAGATACCAGTGAACGAATTTATCTGATTGCGCGAGAGCATGGAAAGGAGTAAAATAATGGCTGATTATATTGTAAGGGCAACAGCAGGAAATCATCAGATCAGAGCTTTTGCAGCGACTACCAGGGACTTGGTGGAGCATGCAAGACAGGCCCATAATACCAGTCCTGTGGCAACGGCTGCGTTAGGAAGACTTTTAACGGCTGGCGGTATGATGGGTATTATGATGAAGGGAGAAGAGGATTTACTTACAATTAAGATCCAGGGCAGCGGTCCCATAGAAGGTCTGACAGTAACTGCGGACTCCAAGGGAAATGTAAAAGGATATGCGTATAATCCCGGCGTTATGCTGCCTCCCAATGAATTCGGAAAACTGGATGTGGGCGGTGCTGTTGGAGAAGGCGTTTTAAGCGTGATCCAGGACATTGGTTTAAAAGAGCCATATGTGGGACAGACCATTTTGGTTGGCGGAGAGATCGCAGAAGATCTTACCTATTATTATGCCAATTCAGAACAGACGCCTTCTTCTGTAGCACTCGGCGTTTTAATGAACAAAGATAATACTGTTAAGCAGGCAGGCGGTTTTATGATCCAGCTTCTTCCGGGAGCATCGGAAGAGATGATTGAATTGCTGGAGAAAAGACTGGGTGAGATCCATTCAGTGACTTCCCTTTTGGAAGAGGGGAAAACTCCGGAGATGATACTGACCTATATTCTGGGCGGACTTGGACTTGAGATCATGGAGCAGACACCGGTTCAGTTTACCTGTAACTGTGATAAGCATCGGGTTGAAAAAGCGTTAATCAGCATTGGAAGAAAAGAACTGGAAGAGATGATTGAGGACGGAAAGAGCATAGAAGTAAACTGCCATTTCTGTAATAAACATTATGAATTTACAGTGGAAGATTTATCAGATTTATACGAGAAAGCGAAATAACGATAGAAGCGTCAAAAAGAGCCATCCTAGGATGGCTCCAATCGTAATCATGTGAAACAATATAACTTCTTCCTATATTGAAAAAAGGTACACTGATAAGTCAATGATTATATTTTGATAACGTTTGTAGCCTGTGGACCCTTAGCTCCGTCTACTACATCGAACTCTACAGCAGCGCCTTCTTCTAAAGACTTGAAACCATCCATGTTGAGACCTGAGTAGTGAACGAAAACATCGTTACCCTGTTCGTCGGAAATAAATCCGTAACCCTTTTGGTTGTTAAACCACTTAACTGTACCTTTCATTATGATACCTCCAAAACGACTAAAAATTGTACTGTTACAGGATATCTGTAACTTCCCTAAGAATAGCATAAAATGGGTAAGGTGTCAAACATTTTCCACCATAAAAAACAAGAATTCTCTTAAAAAAATGAAACCGAATAATATGTGGTAAAATCATAAGTATTTGTGATAAAATGGGTGAAGATTTTACGTTGGGACAGGAAGGATAAATATGAAATTTAAAAATTTTTGGGGACATTTTTGTACCATTCATATACACAAAATCCGGGTTATGAAAAATTGTTTTCGGGTAGGGCTGATAAAACAGGGTCTGCTTCATGATCTTTCCAAATACAGTCTGGAAGAATTCATACCAGGTGTCTTATATTATCAGGGAAACAGAAGTCCCAATGCTGCAGAAATTGAAGAAAAAGGCTTTTCCAAAGCTTGGCTTCATCACAAGGGACGAAACAAGCATCACTGTGAGTACTGGATCGATTTCTCCATGGATCCGTCAAAAGGGATGATTGGTTATAAAATGCCTCTTAAATATCTGGTCGAGATGGTCATGGATCGGATTGCAGCGTCTAAGACCTATAAGGGAAAAGATTATACGGATGCATCTCCCTGGGAATATTATGTACAGGGGAAGGCTTATATGATTGTTGCGCCTGAGACGGAAAGACTTTTAGAAACCCTTCTTATCATGTTAAAAGATGAGGGAGAGAAAAAAACATTTTCCTATATCAGAGAATTGTTGAAAAAAGGGGACTATTAAAGAAATTATGGAATTTCAAATCAGCAGGACAAGACGTCCTTATGAATTTAATATGTGGAAAAGCCATTGGCACCCTTATTACGAACTGTTCTACCTGGTATCGGGGCATTGTAAAATATTTATTAATCACAGCTTATATTATCTGGAACCAGGTGATATGGTATTTATCACACCAGGTGAAATCCACCGGACCACTTATTATTCCAGTCCGGTCAACGAAAGGATCACCCTGAGCTTTGATAAGGAATACTTAAATGACATAACTGAAAGCTGCGGTTCCCATCTGACAGATTCTTTGTTTCAAAGTTCCAAAGTCTCCATACCGGCAGGCAGCAGGTCCTACGCAGAAGAATTAATTCAGAAGATGGTTTATGAGGGAGCAGGTCAGGACGGATATTCTCCCATGATGATGAGAAATTATCTATATGAATTACTGATTTTTCTTTCCAGGTGTCAGGAAGCCAGGACGGATGCAGGGAAGGTGGAGGTTGGAGAAAAAGCCATAGAAGAAGCTGCGGAATTTATCTACCACAACTTCGGAGCACCCCTGACTTTAAATGAAGTCGCAGAAATGATTCATATGAGTCCTGCCTATTTTTCCAGAAAATTTAAATCAGTAACCGGATTTGGATTTAAAGAGTATTTAACCAATATCCGCATACGGGAAGCTGCCCAGCTGTTAATTAATACTGGAAAATCTGTAACAGATATCGCACTTGAATGCGGGTTCGGTGACGGAAATTACTTTGGAGATGCCTTTAAAAAAATCAAAGGTGTATCTCCAAGAGACTTCCGGAAAATGCAGGGGATCCGATAAGCGGCTTAAGAAGAAAGATGATCGAACAGATGGCGGATATAAGCCTGAAGCTTGTCCTGATCCTGAAAGAACTTTGGATCATAGGCAAAATAAGTAATCTTATCTTTCCACTGATACTGTAAAACGGGCGTCCATAAAGGAGAAAACTGAGGTACATAGCAGCCGGTCTGCCGGATATAGCAGTTTTTTGCAGCTGCTTTCACCCGCGCTTCTTTGTCCACGTATTCTGCTACACTTTTATGAATGGCTCTGTCTTCATATATGAGATAATAGTAATTTTTATAATCCGGGTAAAAGTATTTCAGCTCTCCCTCATACAGGTCGATGAGAAGGGTGAGCTCTCTGCCGTCTGCCATTGCCCTGACCATGGAATTGGCTTTTGAAAATCCCACAGGTACAGAAAAACCATTCTCAAGGGTCAGCTTAAGAAGATGCTGCTCCCGTCCGAGTAAATCAGGATTGATGATGAGCTCCTGGTTTGACAATGAGAAATCATGCTCCAGAAAATCCGGGTAGTTTAAAATGGGGAGAATTAACGGCATACCTTTTAAATCGTCTTCATTATGTAGGATCAGCAAATCAAACAGGTACTGGTCCCTGGAGATTAAGTAATCTTTATAAACTTCAATCAGCTGTCCGCCGGAATAAAGATCCTTCCGTACCACACCTAAGAATGCTTCAATGGATTTCTGCTTCATGCTTGAAAGACCTAAAAGATTCCGGTATGGACGGATTTTTCTATAGATGTCCAGACTTTCGGTGCCTGAAAAATTATAGTCAAATCCGTAGGCACGGCAGCGCTTTAACAGATAAGGAATATCAAATCCGTCCCCGTTAAAATGAATTACCTTATTAAAACTTTTAAGAAATTCGAAAAATGTTACAAGAAGCTCTTTTTCCGAATCCAGAGTATCGGCAAACCATTGAACCAGATTCCAGACCCCGTTCCGGTAATAGACACATCCAATTAAATAGAGAGTGGAATATTCCCCTGAAAATCCGGTGGTTTCTATGTCAAAGAACAGAAGTTCCTCCCGGCTTCCCAGACGGTGAAGGGGATAGGTTTCTTCAAAGGCTATTTGTTTTTTTAGAGTGATCATCAGCAGTTTCGTCCTTTCTTTTCGCTTCTTATTATAGCCAAAGCTTTCAGGTTCGTCAACGGAGTACAGAATATTTGTTCGATCAATTACTTGCATATCAACTGGCAGTATGCTATGATAAAAATCAAAGTAATGGTTTTACAAAAGTATTTGCAAGGCATAAAAGGAGAACTGAAGAGTGATTTCTTTCGTAAAAGGACCGATTGCCGAGATGACAGGAGACTGTGTCGTAATTGAATGCGGAAACGTAGGGTATGAAATTTTCATTCCCCTGTCTGTATTTGAGAAGCTTCCGGGTGTTGGCAGGGAAGTAAAGTTATATACATATTTTCAGGTGAGAGAGGATGCCATGTGTCTCTACGGCTTCTTGTCCCGCCAGGATTTAAAGATGTTTAAGCAGCTGATCAGTGTGAATGGTATCGGCCCCAAAGGAGCACTGGGGATTTTGTCTGCCATGGATCCGGATGATTTAAAAAGAGCGGTGATATCTGGAGATGCAAAGGCTATTTCAAAGGCGCCTGGTGTAGGTGCGAAAACTGCTCAGAGAATTATTCTGGACTTAAAGGATAAGATTGATATAGAAGATATGATCCCAGCTGCCTTTAAAGAGGCGGTCAATGATCTGAGAAAAGAGGATGGAGTCACTGGCGAGGCCATTGATGCGCTCACTGCACTTGGTTATTCTCCTGCGGAAGCCGGACGTGCGGTGCGTCAGGTGGAGGTAACGGACACCATGTCTGTGGAGGATGTCTTAAAGGCTTCCTTAAAGCATTTGGCATTTATATAGAATATAACAGGGTATGGCGAAGATGGAGCGTAGAATAATAACCACAGAGTTAACAGAAGAGGATAAAAAAATTGAACCGAATTTAAGACCCAGAAGTCTGAATGAATATATCGGACAGGAGAAGATCCGGACCAATTTAAAAGTATATATTGAAGCGGCAAAAGCCAGAGGGGAATCCTTAGACCATGTATTGTTCTATGGCCCTCCTGGACTTGGAAAGACTACTCTTTCGGGTATTATTGCAAATGAGATGGGTGTGAACATGAAGGTCACTTCAGGACCCGCTATAGAAAAGCCAGGTGAGATGGCAGCTATTTTAAACAATCTTCAGGAAGGCGACGTTTTATTTGTGGATGAGATTCACCGCTTAAACCGGCAGGTGGAAGAAGTACTTTATCCCGCCATGGAGGATTTTGCCATTGATATCATGCTTGGAAAAGATTCAGCAGCAAGATCCATCCGGCTGGACCTTCCTAAGTTTACCCTGGTGGGAGCCACCACCAGAGCCGGGCTTTTGACGGCACCGCTTCGGGATCGTTTTGGAGTAGTTCAAAAGCTGGAATTTTATACGCCAGATGAATTAAAGATTATTGTATCCCGATCCGCAGATGTTCTGGGGGTAGAAATCGAGGAAGAGGGCGCGGCGGAGATTGCCAAGCGTTCCAGAGGGACACCAAGACTGGCAAACCGCCTGTTAAAGAGAGTGCGGGATTTTGCCCAGGTCAAGTACCATGGAGTGATTACCAGGGAAGTGGCTGATTTTGCTCTTGATATACTGGATGTGGATAAATTTGGACTGGATTATAACGACCGCGCAATTCTTACCACAGTAATCGAAAAATTTGCCGGAGGTCCCGTAGGTCTTGATACCCTTGCTGCTGCTTTGGGTGAGGATGCGGGAACACTGGAAGATGTATATGAACCCTATCTTCTGATGAATGGATTTTTAAACCGGACGTCCAGAGGACGGGTGGCGACGGAACGGGCTTATGGGCATCTTGGTATCCCCATGGAGTCGTAACTGCCTGAATTTTAGAACTTTCCTAACTGTATAAAGTATGATATAGTAAAGAAAGAGCAAATGATAACAGGGAGAGAACAACATGGATTCCAAGCAATATACAGAAGTTTTGATTGATGGCAAGATTTATGCACTTGGCGGCAGTGAAGAAGAGGGGTATATACAGCGCCTTGCCAGCTACATCAATGAGATGATCATAACTTTAAAACGTCGGGAAGGATTCACGAAGCAGAGTGCAGAATACCAGAACGTTATGATAGAGTTAAATATGGCAGATGATTATTTTAAGGCCAGAGAACAAATAGTAAGGTTGGAGCAGCAAAAGACTGAGATGGAGAAGGAAACCTACAGTTTAAAGCATGAGTTGGTTGCAACTCAGATGAAGCTGGAGGCAGTAAAAACAGAACTGGCTGGATTAAAGAAATCTTTTGGTTCAGACAGGAATGAATAAGGCAGGAGGGGGTGTTTCATGGATTTTCCGTGACCTCCTCCTTTTTATCAATCAGAATATAATTACTGAAAATTTTGGAGGCAGATGTGAAAAAAATAGTTGAGATCCTAGCTCCGGCTGGCTCGTTTGAAAGCATGAAGGCGGCAGTTGCCGCAGGCGCAGATGCAGTATATATGGGAGGAAGCCGGTTCGGAGCCAGAGCATTCGCAGAAAATCCAGAAGAGGACAAGCTGCTGGAGGCCATTGACTATGTCCATCTTCACGGTAGAAAACTATATTTAACTGTCAATACTCTTATGAAAGAACAGGAGATGAAGGAACTTTTTGAGTACCTTCTTCCTTACTATCGTCAGGGACTTGATGCTGTTATTGTTCAGGACTTAGGAGTGCTTTCCTTTGTAAGGGAATATTTCCCAGATCTTCCCATTCATGCCAGTACCCAGATGACGATTACCGGAGTCTATGGAGCCGGGCTTTTAAAGGAGCTTGGAGCAGAGCGGGTCGTAACTGCCAGGGAACTGTCTTTAAAAGAGATCCGGCAAATCCACCAACAGGTTGATGTAGAGATCGAAAGCTTTGTCCATGGGGCTCTCTGTTATTGTTATTCCGGCCAGTGTCTTTTCAGCAGTCTCATCGGGGGCAGAAGTGGGAACCGTGGAAGATGTGCCCAGACCTGTCGTCTTCCATTTGATGTGAAAGATAAGGGAAAGACTCTTGGAAAAAAAGAGGAGCGCTACTGCTTAAGTCTGAAAGATTTAAGTACACTGGATCTTATACCGGATATGATAGAGGCTGGAGTCTATTCCATGAAGATCGAGGGCAGAATGAAAAGTCCCAGATATACGGCTGGAGTGGTAAGTATTTACCGCAAATATGCTGATCTGTATCTGGAAAAAGGCAGAAGCGGTTATAAAGTAGAAGACGGAGACAGAAAAGTACTTCTGGATCTGTTTGACAGAGGCGGACAGACAGATGGCTATTATAAGAAACATAATGGCAGAGATATGATAGTATGGAAGGAAAAACCTTCATTCAGGGAGGGGAACAATCAGCTATTTGATATGCTTGACCGCGAATATGTGGATAAGCAGTTAAAAGTGCCCGTTACCGGTGAGATCCTACTTTCAGAAGGGGAAAAGGCTTCCCTGATCCTGGCGTCACAGGAGCATCGCATTGTAATAGAAGGAGATCTGGTGATGACGGCTTTAAACCAGCCGATGTCAGAAGATAAGGTGTTAAAGCAGCTGAATAAAACAGGGAACACTCCATTTTTATTTGAGAACCTGGAGGCAGAAATAAAAGGCAATATCTTTGTTCCCGTTCAGGCACTGAATGATTTAAGGCGCAGAGGTCTGGAAGAGCTGGAGGCAGAGATACTCCGGGAATACAAAATGGAATACCCACAAAATGAATCTTATAGTGAAGGTAATGATGTTTTAAAAGTCCGGGTATCCGAACCGACAAAACTTACCGTTTCTCTGGAAAAACCAGAATGTTTTGATGCAGTGGTTTATAATACCAATGTGAACAGACTTTATATAGAAGCAGCTCATTTTGAACCGGAACAGTGGAATCAATATGTAAATGCGTGCCATGAAATGGGAAAAGAGTGTTATCTGACCATGCCTCATATTTTTCGTACAGAAGCCCAGCTGTTCTTTGACCGTCATCAGAACTATTTAAAAGAAGCCGGATTTGATGGGTTTTTAATCCGCTCCATGGAAGAGCCGGGTTATTTAAAAAAGGCAGGGATAAAAGGAAGTCTTATTTTTGATTTCGGCGTATATGGAATGAATAACCTGGCACAAAAGATGCTCAAGAATCTTGGTGCAGATGAAATCACATGGCCAGTGGAATTAAACAGCAGAGAATTGGAAAAGCTAGAGATTCCGGGAGAACTGTTAATCTACGGTCGTCTTCCAATGATGGTAACGGCGCAGTGCATTCACCAGGGAATGGAGCGGTGTGATAAGACACCGGTCGAATTAAATTTAAAAGACCGTATGGGAAAAGAATTTCCTGTAAGGAACCATTGTGCATTTTGCTACAATTCTATTTATAACACAGCACCCCTTTCTCTCTTGGGATTAAGTGATGCCGTGAGTTCTTTATCACCCGCCTCTTTAAGACTTCAATTTACAACTGAGGGTCCAAGAGAGACAGAAACTATAGTCAAGGCTTTTTCAGACGAGTTTCTAAGGGGGAAAAAGGCAGAAATCAATCTGCCGGAATTTACAAGGGGACATTTTAAACGCGGTATAGAGTAGGTGATTTATGATTAATCTGATAATAGATGTATCCCGGTATCTAATGATACTGCTGGTCGCTTTATACACATTTTTAAATTTTAGATATTTTTCTTTTCAGGATGATAAGAGAAAAAACAGCATTTGCAGGCGGCAGAACATTTTGATGTTTCTGATTCATCTTCTGGCGTATGGAATCATCTGGCTGGAGACAGAAGATGAGCGGATGCTTGTTTTCTATGGAGCACAGGTCCTGTTCTTTTTTTGTTATCTGTTTTTATACCGGCTGTTTTACAGAAACTTATCAAAGCTTTTGGTCAATAACATGTGTATGCTTTTATCCATAGGCTTTATTATGCTCACCAGATTGTCATTTGACAAAGCAGTAAAGCAGTTTACCATTGTAGTTGTGGCGGCGGCAGTAACCTGTATTATACCATTTATCATTGACAGGGTATGGCAGCTTAGTAAGATACCCTGGGTTTATGGCATAGGAGGTGTAATCCTTCTTGGAATCGTGTTTGTTGCGGGAACTACAAGCTATGGAGCCCAGCTTTCCATCGGGGTAGCTGGATTTTCCTTCCAGCCGTCTGAATTTGTAAAGATCAGTTATGTTTTTTTTATCGCTACTATGTTTCACCGCTCTGTCAGTAACCGGACAATTCTTTTAGTCAGTGGTATTTCTGCGCTTCATGTGCTGATACTGGTACTTTCCAAGGATTTAGGCAGTGCACTGATATTCTTTATAACATATGTGTTTATGCTTTTTATAGCAACTGGCAGATGGCGATATTTACTTGGAGGAACGGTGGGAGGAATTTTGGCATCTACACTTGCATTCCAGTTATTTAGTCATGTAAAAACCAGGGTTGCGGCGTGGTTGAATCCATGGTCTGATATTGCTGGAAAAGGATATCAGATCAGTCAGTCCCTGTTTGCCATTGGAACAGGCGGCTGGTTTGGGATGGGGCTTTACCGCGGAATGCCAAGAAAAATTCCGGTTGTGGAAAAAGATTTTATATTTTCTGCCATATCAGAGGAAATGGGTGGGATTTTTGCCCTCTGTGTCCTCTTAATATGCCTTGGATGCTTTTTACAGTTTATGATGATTGCAGGGAATATGCAGGCTGTGTTTTATAAGCTTATCGCCTTTGGACTGGGCATGATCTATGCAATCCAGGTCTTTTTAACAGTAGGAGGAGTGACCAAATTCATCCCTTCAACTGGTGTAACCCTTCCTCTTGTCAGTTATGGGGGAAGTTCGGTGCTAAGTACTTTTATTATATTTGGAATTATCCAGGGACTTTATATTCTAAAGCGCAATGAAGAGGAAGAGGACCAATATGAAAGCTAATTCGAATCCAAAAGCAAATCACCAGATCTTAATTCTAACCTATGGGATTGTTTTACTATTTCTAGGTCTGGTGGTTTATTATGGATACTTTCTTCAGGTGAAGAGCGACAGTGTAATTAATAATTCCTATAATGCCAGACTGGACAGCTTTGCAGACCGGGTAGTAAGGGGAGAGATCAGGAGTAGTAACGGTCAGGTCCTTGCCCGGACTGATGTGGATGGGGAAGGACATGAGACCAGGGTTTACCCATACGATTCCATGTTTGCCCATGCTGTGGGATATTCGGTTAACGGAAAGACCGGGCTGGAGGCCCAGTCTAATTTCTATCTGCTTACCAGCCATGTCAATATCATTGAACAGGTAATTAATGAATTGTCTTCAAGAAAAAATCAGGGAGATAACGTGGTGACAACCCTGGATGTGGATCTTCAGAAAAAGGCGTATGAAGCACTTGGAAAAAGAAATGGGGCAGTTGTTGTAATGGAACCTGATACGGGTAAAATTCTTGCCATGGTATCAAAGCCTGATTATAATCCCAACACAATTTTAAGTGACTGGAATAGTCTGGTTGCAGAGGAAAATACATCAGGTCAGCTGTTAAACCGGGCAACCCAGGGACTGTATCCGCCGGGGTCTACATTTAAGATTGTTACGGCACTGGAATACATCCGGGAAAATCCTGAAAACTATAAGGATTATGTTTTTGACTGTGACGGGATTTATGAAAATGGGGATTACTCCATCAAATGCTATCATGAGACCGCCCATGGGCATCAGAATTTTACCCAGGCATTTGCCAACTCCTGCAACGGAGCCTTTTCGAATCTTGGCCTTATGATGGATTTAAACGGGTTAAGGAACACATCGGAGCAGCTGCTGTTTAATACAGAACTTTCTCTGCCGTTTCCTTCCAACAGAAGTTCTTATATTATGGCACCAGGTGCAGACACGTGGCAGATACTTCAGACTGCCATTGGCCAGGGCCAGACCCAGATTACTCCTCTTCATAATGCCATGATTACTGCGGCCATTGCCAACGGTGGAACTCTGATGAAGCCTTATCTGATTGACCATGTGGAGAATGCCGGAGGAGATATCATTAAGAAATTTGTGCCTCAGGCTTATGGGAATATCATGACTGCGGAAGAATCAGCCAAAATGACAGAATTGATGCAGGCTGTGATCACGGAAGGAACCGGATCTGCTCTTCGGACAGATGCCTATACAGTGGCAGGAAAGACGGGGTCAGCAGAATTCGATAAAAACAAAGAGACTCATGCCTGGTTTGTGGGATATGCACCTGCAGAACACCCAAAGATAGCCGTCAGCGTGATTGTAGAAGAGGGAGGATCTGGGGGAAAAACTGCTGCACCCATCGCCAGATCGCTTTTTGATTTATATTTTTCCAGATAAGGACAGCGATTACACACTTGCATATCATTATAAAAAGAGGTATACTATAGCCAGTCTGTGAGACACACCAAAATCGGGATCCGTATGGATTTTCGGTTTCACTCTGGAGGAATTGCAATGATAGAAGCAACGAGTTGTGGCGGTGTGGTTATTTTTCGAGGTAAAATTCTGGTTTTATATAAGAATTACAAAAACAAGTATGAAGGATGGGTTTTGCCAAAGGGAACAGTAGAAGCGGGTGAAGAGTATAAAGAGACGGCGCTTCGGGAAGTTAAGGAAGAGACCGGAGTAAGTGCGTCCATTATCAAGTACATTGGTAAGAGTCAGTATTCTTTCAATACGCCTCAGGATATGGTGGAAAAGGATGTATACTGGTATCTCATGATGGCCGACAGCTATTACAGTAAACCACAGCGGGAAGAATATTTTATTGATTCAGGATACTATAAGTTCCATGAAGCGTATCATCTTCTGAAGTTTTCCAACGAAAAACAGATTTTAGAAAAAGCATACAATGAATATCTGGATTTGAAGAAGAGCAACCTTTGGGGTAATAAAAAGTATTTCTGAAAAAAGTCAGAGCTGTTTTCCTGACTGTAAAAAGAGCCGGAAAAGCTTCTGCCAAAACTTTTCCGGCTCTTTTCTATTTGATTGTTAAAAAGTTAATTCCAGATCTCTGAATTTAGCCATCAGTGTCTCAGGGTTAAGTTCAAAGATCAGTCCATCCCGTTTTTCGCTTTCCATAACTCTGCCTAAATAGGAACAATGATTAACCATAGGGTCTTCGTGACGTTCGGAGATAATATCCAGATCCTCAACGGCCGCGATTTCGTCTACAACCATACCCCACTGGACACCATCAAGTATCAAAACCATCTCTTTATAAATGGTAGAACGGAACAGATCCTTTGTCTGATCCAGAAGTTTTAAAATAACTGGCATGGATTCGCCTTTTACCCGCTTTAAAACCGTTTGCAGACATTCTGATTCCTGACAGTTTGCACAGTCTCTTTTGCAGTCTTCTGCCTCAGCTGCAGCCTTATGCAGTTTCTCATGAGGTTCTTCTATTTTTTTTAAATGATTGATAATTGACTGATTATCAGTGGTAAAATTATCGTACCATTTTCCAAATGCACACTGGTGGGAATCTTTTGCCAGCTGAAAGGAGCCGCCTTCTTTGATATATCTCTCAAGCTCATTGACCCAGTTGATATGATCCTGCTTTCTGGCATCAATCATCTGTTCAAAGTCTTTGCATTCTTCAACGATGGGCTTTAAACCAAACGTAATGCGTAAATCCATCATATTTATGACCTGGTTCCGGTACTTAAACATTCCGGTGACATTTGCTGGTGCGGCAGGAATGGTACTGTATTCCGGCAACTGTAAAATTGTGGATATGTATTTGCTGTTTATGCAGTATAAAGAACCTGCAATTTTAAATATAATGTAGGGGCATTTAATTTCTTTTTCCATTCTCTTATGGTCCTTACCTTTTTTATTTGCTGTTAATGTTTATTATAAATCTTATTTCCCTATACTTCAACGGGTTTTTGGAAAATATATGTTAAAACTTGAGGAATGTACTATGAATAACTGGAAAATCAGGGTATAATGAGTTAGGATATCTGATTAGATAAGCTTGGAGGAGAGAATTATGCTAAAGTATTTCAGCGGAGATATCTTTAATTCCGATGCGGACATTATCTGTCATCAGGTGAATTGCCAGGGAGTATTTGGACGGGGAATTGCCGGGCAGATTAAAACGATGTTTCCTGAGGTAGAGAAGACATATCGGATTATTACAAAACAGTGGCAGGAGCAGGCCGGCGGAATTACCTCCGGTTTATTAGGCAGGGTTTCAGCACAGCCGGTTGAATTAAATGGCCGGTGGTTTCTGATTGCTAATCTTTACGGACAGGATAAGTATGGAAAGAATGGAATTTATACGGATTATAGAGCGCTTTTGAAGGCTGTAACTGAGATCCGGGATTTTGTAGATGTCAGAGGTAAACTGGAAAAGGTTGCATTTCCCTATGGTATCGGCTGTGGGAATGCAGGTGGAGACTGGAATAAAGTGGAAGAGATTATTAACAGCTGCTTTTCGGATTACCAGGGTGAAGTTCAGATTTGGAAAAATGATTCACAATCATAGATATAACATTGCAGCATAAAGTCAGCAAAAATATCCGGGAGGAACGAATATGGCAAAAGTCAGCTCTTTAAGCCGCAGTATCACTGCTTTTTATGTGGAATGGAGTGCGCTCAATCACTATTTATCATCTTATGAATGCGATAGAAATGGTCTGCCCTATGTTGGATTTTCAGATCCCCGCGTTCAAAAGCTGTGGAAGGGATTGTCTGCTCAGGAGCGGAAGGAAATCATGAAACGGCTGGGCGCAAAGAATGAAACGGAATTGCAGAATTATTTTACTTAATTCCGTCTGGAACGGAAAAGAATGGAGTTTATAGATGTCAGAAAATAAATTTGTGGTTGTAGATGGCTCATCCATGCTGTCAACCTGTTATTATGCAGTTTTGCCCAGAGAAATCATGTTTGCCAAGACAGAAGAGGAAAAACAGAAGCATTATGATAAGATTCTTCATGCAAAGGATGGAACGTATACCAATGCTATCTTTGGTATGCTTAAGATGATAGTATCCCTTATGAAGAAACAGCAGCCCGACCACATCGCCTTTGTTTTTGATAAAACCAGAGATACCTTTCGCAGAGAACTGTATTCCCAGTATAAAGGGACAAGAGGGGCAACACCGGATCCGTTAAAAGAACAGTTTGTACTCATGGAACGAATTTTGGAGGAAGCAGGATTTAAAGTGCTTTACAGCGATCAGTATGAAGCAGATGATTATGCGGGAAGTCTGGTTATGAAATTCAGGGAACAGATCCCCATGATTGTTTTAACCAAGGATCATGATTATCTTCAGCTGGTGAGCGATGAACATAATGTCCGTGCGTGGATGGTTCAATCCCGCCAGGAGAAAGCGGACGAGCTTTATAAAAAATACTATTCTTTTTACGGTTTTGGGAAAGAAGAGATTAATCTTCCGGAAAAAGTTTTCGAATATACATCGGATACGGTTCTGCGTGAGGAAGGCGTAATTCCGGAGCAGATTCCGGATTTAAAAGGAATACAGGGTGATGCTTCTGATAATATTCCGGGTGTAAAAGGGGTTAGCAGTGCAGCACCCTTACTGCTTCAGGAATATGGAACTGTGGAGAATATTTATGCGGCCATACACGAGGCGGAATCAGACAAAAAACGGTTAAAGGATCTCCAGGATTTCTGGAAAAATGATTTGGGTATTTCAAGATCTCCTTATAAAGCCATGACTAAAACCAGTGAAGAGGAACTTTGCGGTGAAAAGGCGGCTTTATTGTCTAAACTTCTTGCTACCATGAAAACAGATATAGAAATTGACTTTCAATTAGAAGATTTTAATGTTTCTTCTTATCTGGAAGAGAAGATTCGGGAATGGCTGATCAGGCTGGATATAAAAGAAGCTTCCATCTTTGGTAACGGAAAGTAAATCCTCTGCGGTATTATTTTATTAGGGTTTGGAGACAATCATACAGAATGTCCCGGATTTTTGTAAAGGAGAAATAAAATGAATAAAATTTATGAAAACATGTCTTCCATTTTAGAAAAGACAATGGCTCTGCAGACTGCTCTCGTTCTTTTTGAGTGGGATAATGAGACACTGGCTCCGGAAGAATCCGGCTCTTATACGGCCAGAGTGATTGGTACTCTTTCTGAGGAGTATTACGGATTTATGACTGGTGATGAAATGGGAGATGCAATAGCAGCGTGCGAAAAAGAATCAGATTTATCTGAGATACAGCAGGCGGTTTTGAAAGGCGCAAAGGAAGCCCGTGAGGAACTGATTTGCATCCCGAAAGCGGAATACAGAGAGAATGCCCAGCTCATAGCAGAAGCAGCGAGAGTGTGGGTTAAGGCAAAAAAGAATGAAGATTACGATTCTTTTCTGCCTACGTTAGAGAAGGTGATTAATTATAAAAGAAAAGTTGCCTCCTATCGGAAGAAAGAGGGACAGAAGCTTTACGATGTCCTTCTTGCCGAATATGAGAAGGGCTTTGATACAGAGCTTTTGGATGAATTTTTCGGCAGACTGAAGGAAGAGATCATTCCTCTTCTAAAAGAAATTAAAGAGAAAGGAAAAGAAATTGATGATTCCTTTCTTACCGGAGGCTACCCCGTAGAAAAGCAGGAGGAGATGGCACGTTTCCTTGCTGAATACATCGGTTTTGACTTTAAGAAGGGCGTATTGTCTGAGAGTGCCCACCCATTTACAACCAATCTTCACAATCACGATGTCCGGATCACAACCAGTTATCACGATAAGATGGACAGTTCCATGTTCTCTGTGATTCATGAGGGCGGTCATGGACTTTATGAATTGGGTATCGGCGATGAGATCACTCAGACGCCTGTGGGACAGGGAACTTCTATGGGGATGCATGAATCCCAGTCCAGATTTTATGAAAATATCATTGGACGTAATCCCAACTTCTGGATTCCTCTTTATGTTAAATTAAAAGAGCTTTATCCGGACAAGCTGGATTCTGTGTCTATTGATCAGTATATGGAAGCCATAAATAAGGTTGATCCCGGATTTATCCGTACAGAAGCAGATGAACTGACCTACAGCCTCCACATTCTGATCCGTTATGAACTGGAGAAGATGATTATGGAAGAAGATGTGGATTTAAAGAAGCTGCCGGAAATCTGGGCTGATAAATACGAAGAATATTTAGGCATCCGTCCGGAACAGGTTTCAAAAGGAATTTTACAGGATATTCACTGGTCTCAGGGGTTATTCGGTTATTTTCCTTCCTATGCACTTGGGAACGCTTTTGGAGCCCAGCTTTATTTCCATATGAAAAAAGAAATGGATTTTGATCAACTTTTAAGAGATGGAAAGCTGGATGTCATCAAAGAATATTTACGAAGCCATATCCATCAGTACGGAAAGATGAAGACCAGCCGTGAGATCTTAAAGGCCGCAACAGGAGAAGACTTTTCCCCGGAATACTTCATTGATTATCTGAAAGAAAAGTACCGCAAGATTTACGGATTATCATAAAAATACATGCCTGCAGATAAGATATAGTCAGGACACATATGCAGGATTGATATGCGTATGAGAAAAGAGGTTAATTATGGGGAATATCAGAAAAAGTGCTATGGAACTTATTGGCAATACTCCTTTGCTGGAACTTTCCAATTATGAAAGGAAACATGAGTTAAAAGCTTCTATCATTGCAAAGCTGGAATCTTTTAACCCGGCTGGCAGTGTGAAAGACAGAGCAGCCTTAGCCATGATTGAGGATGGGGAAAAACGAGGCACAATTAAAACAGGTGCCACCATCATTGAACCTACTTCCGGGAATACCGGAATTGGAATTGCCAGCATTGCCGCCATGAAAGGCTACCGGGCAATCCTTACTATGCCTGAGACCATGAGCGTGGAAAGAAGGAATCTTTTAAAAGCGTATGGGGCTGAAATTGTGCTTACGGAAGGAACAAAAGGAATGAGAGGCGCAATTGAAAAAGCAGAAGAGCTGCAAAAGGAGATAGAAGGTTCGGTTATTATGGGACAGTTTGATAATCCAGCTAATCCGGGAATACACCGTGAAACAACCGGACCTGAAATATGGGCGGATACAGA
Source organism: Lacrimispora sp. (assembly GCF_031982545.1). Taxonomy (GTDB): domain Bacteria; phylum Bacillota; class Clostridia; order Lachnospirales; family Lachnospiraceae; genus Lacrimispora. Next base: position 213,372 of record NZ_DALYXB010000010.1, on the reverse strand, counting down.
TGGGAAAGTCGATGTGTTTATTGCAGGGATTGGATCAGGCGGAACTATTACCGGCGCTGGAGAATTTTTAAAAGGTAAAAATCCGGACATCCGCATAGTTGGGGTAGAACCGGCAGGATCACCCATTCTTTCAGGGGGAAAGCCGGGTCCTCATGGAATCCAGGGACTTGGGGCCGGTTTTGTGCCAGCCGTACTCAAGACGGATATATACGATGAAATCATACCTGTAGAGAATCAAGATGCATATGAAACCGGAAAAGAAATCGCTAAAACAGAAGGAATTCTTGTGGGTATCTCCTCTGCCGCAGCGGTATGGGCTGCCAAAGAAGTAGCAAAACGGCCTGAATTCCAAGGCAAAACAATCGTGGTGATTCTTCCTGACACAGGTGACAGATATTTGACAACGCCCCTTTTTTCTTAAATCGCCCGTATCAAAAAGCCAGGGATTCTTAAGGGAATCACTGGCTTTTCTAAATTAAGTTCCATCTTTCCAGTTCTCTGAATAATAATAATTGATTTCGGCTCCGAAAAACAGGATGGAGATGCAGGAATAAAGCCATAACATCAAAAGGACGATGGCAGTCAGGCTTCCATACATCACTGAATAGTTGCTGAAGTTACTAAAATAGATAGAAAAAGCAAAGGAGAAACCGATCCAGCCAAGGGTAGAAAAGACGGCACCCGGGAGCTGCTTCATAAATTGCTGTTTCTTTTCAGGTACATAGGTATAAAGCATGGCAAAACACAAGGTGAGAATAAATAAAAGCATGGTGCGAAAGCTGATAACATATCGGGTGATCTCACCAAGGATAGGAAAATGATGGTTCATAAATGACTGTATGGAACCTCCCAGTACCAGAAGTACAAGCGTCAGAAGACAGATGATGATGAATACAACCGTATAACAGGCACAGACAAAACGGGTCATTAGATAGCTCCGCTTATTCTCCTGACCAAAAACCCGGTTTAATCCCCGCACTATGCTCAACATGCCTCTGGAGGCGGACCAGACCGCGGCAATGGCAGTGGCAGATAATATAGCCGCAGGAGTGTGAGTATAAAGATCTTCAATTACGGTAACGATGACGCTGTCAATCTCTAAGGTGCTTGGAATGATTGTGATTAAAACCTGGAGCAGGTTTGCTTTTGTAATAGATGGGATAAACTGAATCATTGCTAATAACAGCATAATAAACGGAAAAGCAGCAATTATGGTAAAAAATGATGCCTGTGCTGCATAGACAGTCATTTCATCTCTGGTAAATTTGTCGTATATCTGCTTGCAGCGCAATAACAAACGTATCATAATAAACTCTTCCCTTCTTATCTCGTATAAGCATATTAACATGGCAGAAAGAAAATATCAAGGGATCACCTTTTTGGCAGAAAAAGAAAGAGAGGACGGATGCATGGAGCTCATTCCTGCAAAAACAATTGTAACAAAAACAAAGGATTCCGGGTGGTTCGGGATTGATTATAATATGAATATTTACAGGGGATGCAGTCATGGGTGTATTTACTGTGACAGCCGTTCGGACTGTTATGGAATAGACCGGTTTGATCAGGTTCGGGTCAAAGAGGATGCCCTGCGGATTATCCGGGATGATTTAAGACGAAAGGTAAAAAACGGAGTGGTGGGCACTGGGGCTATGAGTGATCCTTATAATCCACTGGAAAAGGAACTGGAACTTACCAGACATGCGCTGGAATTAATTGATGCCTTTGGTTTCGGTGCAGCGATTGCAACAAAAAGCAATCTGCTTAACAGAGATATTGATATACTGGAAAGTATAGCAGATCATTCTCCTGTGCTGTTAAAAGTTACGGTTACAACCACTGACGATGCCCTGGCGGCTAAGTTAGAACCAAGAGTTTCCAGACCTTCTGACCGGTTGTCTCTCATTGCGGGGTTAAAGGATCGGGGACTGTTTGCAGGGATTCTCCTCATGCCAGTGCTTCCTTTTTTGGAGGATCATGAGGAGAATATACGTTCAATCATAAATGCCGCAAAAGAAACCGGTGCCGATTTTATCTATCCGGCTTTTGGGGTCACACTTCGTAACAATCAAAGAGAATGGTATTACGACCGCTTAAGGGAGTTATTCCCCGGGGAACATCTTGACGAAAAATATATGAAACAGTATAAAAATAATTATCATTGTACCAGTCCAAAAGCGCGTAAATTATGGCAAATATTTTCTGAAGAGTGCGAGCGCAACAGGATTCTGTATAAAATGCCGGATATCATTCATGCTTATAAGAAAAACTACCAGATAACCCAGTTAAGCCTGTTTGATTAAAGCATACCGTTCTGACAACCAAAACTAGTTACAAATTCTCTGGCTATGTTTGAAACATAGCCATTTTTTTTATAAACTGCTGCAATCTGAGTGACTGTATCAGGAGAATCAATCTCTTTAAACATAAGGTTATCCTGCACCGTGATATCGCAGATGGATTGAGGCACCAGTGCAATCCCAAGTCCGGCTTTTGCCCATTGAAGACAGGTTCGTGCATCGTCATTACGGCAGAATATATCAGGCTCTATGCCACTGTTTTGAAATGCAAGAGATATGATGGAATCGAATCTGCGGTAATAAATCAGCGGCTTTCCCGTTAATCCGGTGATGCTTACTTTCTCATCTGATATCTCCGAAAAAAAATCTGGAACACCCACTGCCATAATCGGTTCTTTTTTACCATAGACACATTCCAGTCCTTCCGGATTAAAAGGTGTCCGTATTATAGAGCACTCAACCAGTCCGTTTTTCATCTTCTCCAGCAGCTCATAGGTATTTCCCTCTGTCACTTCAAACCGGACACCTGGATAATCTGCTGTAAAATATTTCAGAAAATCCACAAGAACGGTTCCCGCTGAGGAGATGACTCCCAGCTTTAAAAGGCCTCTGGCAGAAGAAGGGAAGTGTTTTAAATCTTCTGATACGGAGTCCATCAGAGATAAAATATCTCTTGCTTTAAAATATAAATAAGTGCCTGCTTCTGTAAGTTCTGTTTTTTTTGCTCCCCGCTCAAAAAGTCTGACCCCTAATTCCTCTTCCAAAAGCATGATCTGTTTGCTTAAAGGTGGCTGGGATATTCCCAGTTTCTTTGCGGCAGCTGTAAAACTGCCGGTTTCCGAAATGACTGTAAAATAATAAAGTTGTTTTGAATTAATCGGAACCATATGGTACATCCTCTATTCATAAGATTTTCAATTTGTACTTGTATTATTATACCAAAATGATATAATAATACAAGGCATTATTCTAAAAAAGTATTGATTACGGAGGAAAAGGAAAATGAAAAAGCTCCTTAAATATCTAAATGAGTATAAGCTGGAAAGTATCCTGGGGCCTTTGTTTAAACTTCTGGAAGCCAGCTTTGAGCTTTTAGTGCCTTTGGTTATGGCCAGAGTCATTGATATTGGAATTAAGAATCACGATCTGCACTATATTCTTTCTATGGGCGGATTGCTGGTGTTGTTAGGCATTATAGGGCTTGCCTGCTCCATTACCGCCCAGTACTTTGCAGCAAAGGCAGCAGCTGGATTTGGTACCTCACTGAGAAATGATTTATTTGCCCATATCAACAGCCTGTCTTATCAGGAAATTGATACCGTAGGGACTGCGACTCTGATTACACGAATGACCAGCGATGTGAATCAGGTTCAATCAGGGGTCAATCTGTTTTTACGGTTGTTTCTCCGTTCACCCTTTGTGGTATTTGGTGCAATGATCATGGCATTTACCATAGATTTTAAGGCTGCTCTTATATTTGTGGTTTCCATACCTGTGCTTTCTGTAGTCGTATTTGGCATTATGATTATTAGTATGCCTTTATATAAGAATGTACAAAAACAGCTGGATCGGGTTCTTCTGACTGCAAGAGAAAATTTAGGCGGAGTTCGTGTGATACGTGCCTTTAACCGTCAGAATGATGAAATCCGCCGGTTTGATGAAGAAAACGGCATGCTGGTAAAATTTCAGGTGTTTGTAGGAAAGATCTCTGCACTGATGAATCCTCTTACTTATGTCATTATTAACCTTGCAATCATAGTTCTGATTAACACTGGTGGAAACCGGGTTGAATCGGGTATCATCACCCAGGGTCAGGTGGTGGCTCTGGTAAATTATATGTCTCAGATACTGGTGGAACTGGTTAAACTGGCAAACTTAATTATCACCATATCTAAAGCGCTGGCCTGCGCCAACCGGATCAGTTCCGTATTTTCCATGGAACCGGGAATCAGGGAGACAAATCACGATATTGTGAAAGAAGAAGCAGATGTACCCAAGGTGGAATTTGATAAAGTCAGTCTTTTTTATCAGGGCGCAAAAGCAGAATCACTGGCCGGAATTGAATTTCAGGCTATGAAAGGTGAAACAATTGGAATTATAGGCGGAACCGGTTCGGGTAAAACCACACTGGTAAATTTAATTCCCCGATTTTATGATGTATCTAAGGGAAATGTTAAAGTGGGAGGGGTTGACGTCAGAAATTATCCTCTCAGCCAGCTGAGAAATATGGTTGGAATCGTTCCTCAAAGAGCCGTATTATTTAAAGGGAGCATCAGGGAAAATATGCAGTGGGGAAAAAAAGATGCCTCTGATGAAGAGATTTACCGTGCCCTTACCATTGCTCAGGCTAAGGATTTTGTGGATGAGAAGGGCGAAGGTCTTGACTTTATTATAGAGGCAGGAGGTAAGAACTTATCAGGAGGCCAGCGTCAGCGTCTGACCATTGCCAGAGCGGTTGTGAAAGATCCCCAGATTCTCATATTAGATGACAGCGCTTCAGCCCTGGATTTTGCCACAGATGCCCGCCTTCGTAAGGCGATTAAAGAAGAAACAAAAGACATGACAGTATTTCTGGTATCCCAGAGAGCTTCCACAATCAGAAATGCAGACCGAATCGTTGTTTTAGACGACGGACAGATGGCAGGCTGCGGAAAGCATGGTGATTTAATGGAATCCTGTGAAGTTTACCGTGAAATCTGCCTTTCCCAGCTGTCTGAAAAGGAGGTGCAGTAATATGAATATAAAAAAGCACAAGTCCACAATTAAACGGATTTTAAATAAGATTGCAAAGTATAAATGGAGTGTTATGGCCTCCCTGTTCTGTGCATTTCTGACCGTGGTTTTCACTTTGTATGTTCCCATATTAATAGGACGTGCAATTGACTGTATTGCAGGTGAAGGAGCGGTAGACTTTAGCACCATGGGTATGATACTTTTGCAGATTGCTGTTGTTATACTGATTACTGCTGCAGCACAGTGGGTTATGAGCCATATTAACAATCAGATTACCTATCGTGTGGTAAAGGATATCAGAACCCAGGCATTTAACAAACTGGAGATTCTTCCTTTAAAGTATATCGATTCCCATGCACACGGGGATATCATCAGCAGAATTATTGCTGATATTGATCAGTTTTCAGATGGTCTGCTCATGGGATTTACCCAGCTTTTCACTGGAGTTTTAACAATCCTTGGAACATTGTTCTTTATGTTTTTTATTAATCCGGTGATTGCTGCCTTAGTTGTGCTTGTTACACCGCTGTCCCTGTTTGTGGCAAGCTTTATTGCAAAAAGAACTTACAGTATGTTCCGGATGCAGTCTCAGACCAGGGGAGAGCTGACTTCACTGGTGGAAGAGATGTTAGGCAATCAGAAAGTGGTGAAAGCCTTTGCTTATGAAGACGAAGCCCAGAAAAAATTTGAAGACATCAATGAAGACCTTCGTATATGGGGGCTGAAAGCAACATTTTTCTCTTCCATCACAAACCCGGCAACCCGGTTTGTAAACAGCCTTGTATATGCGTGTGTAGGAATTGCAGGAGCATTTGCTGCAGTCAATGGCGTTTTATCAGTGGGACAGCTGTCCAGCTTTCTAAGTTATGCCAATCAGTATACCAAGCCGTTTAATGAGATTTCAGGTGTGGTAACAGAACTTCAAAACGCACTTGCTTCTGCTGCCAGGGTATTTGAATTAATTGATGAGGAAATAGAAGTACCAGATGACAGCAATGCGATTGTACTGGATGATGCAAAGGGTGAGGTGGTACTGGAGCATGTTGACTTCTCCTACAGTCCCAATGTACCTTTGATTGAAGATATGAATCTTCATGCAGGGCAGGGAAAGCGGATCGCCATTGTTGGTCCCACCGGCTGCGGAAAAAGCACTGTCATAAACCTGCTTATGCGTTTTTATGATGTAAATGCCGGATCCATAAAGGTTGATGGAAACGATGTGCGGCACATAACCAGGAAAAGTTTAAGATCTGAATATGGAATGGTTCTTCAGGAAACCTGGTTAAAGACAGGTACCATAAGGGAGAATATTGCATACGGGAAGCCGGATGCTTCAGAAGAAGAAATTATTACAGCGGCCAAAGAAGCCCATGCCCACAGCTTCATTTCCCGAATGCCTCAGGGATATGATACAATCATATCAGAAGATGGAGGAAATTTATCCCAGGGACAGAAGCAGCTTTTGTGCATTGCCAGAGTTATGCTCTGCCTGCCTCCAATTCTTATTCTTGATGAGGCGACTTCATCCATTGATACAAGGACGGAATTGAAGATACAAAAGGCGTTTGCGAAAATGATGGAAGGACGTACCAGTTTTATTGTTGCCCATCGTCTTTCCACAATCAAGGAGGCAGATGTCATACTTGTCATGAGAGATGGTCATATTATTGAACAGGGAACTCATGAGGATCTCCTTACTAAAAATGGCTTTTATGCTCAGCTTTACAATAGCCAGTTTGCAGTATAATTCGGCAGAATAATTTGAAAAGGCACTGGGAAAATATGAAATTTGTATTTTTCTGGTACCTTTTCTTGTATTATTGACATATTTCTTATAAAATAGGAGAGATAGTACGATATCTAATAGAGAGAAATTTAGTAAGAGGGGAAAAAGTATGTTTGAAATTGCTATTTGTGATGATAGTATCGGCGACAGAGAGCGTTTAACAGAACGAATTGGAAAAAATATGCCGGAAAGCGACAAGTTCCGCATCCACGAATATGATTCAGGAATCAGTCTTCTGGCAGCGATAAAGAACATCAGATTTTCTATTATATTTCTTGATGTCCAGATGAATGAAATGAATGGAGAAGAAACAGCAATCAGGGTTCGTCAGCTGGATAATAATGTGATACTGGTTTTTTATACCGGTTTTGCAGAACCTTCGCCCCGTAGTTTTGAAGTTCAGCCGTATCGGTATATTATGAAGAATATGACTGATGAAGTTATGGACCGGTACATAAGGGATTCTCTTGATAAAATGATTGAACTGGGACAAGTACCGCTTCTTTCTGCTAATGTAAACCGAGAACGATTATTTCTCAAAGCAGATGATATTGTATATATCGAGAAATATAAGAAGAACACCAGGGTTCATCTTTCCGAAAATTCTATACGAATTTATGGAATTAGAGATTTAACAGACTGCGATATTCCGGATATAAGGATGCCAGATAAACTGGAAAATATTTATGAGCGTCTTAAAAAGTATGGATTTGGCTATCCTCATGACAGTTATATCATTAATTTTAAATATTTAACATATTGTACAAGTAAATTACTACGGCTTAAGGGTGTTGATAATATGTTTCAAATTACACGTAGCAAAGCACAGGAATTTCATATGTTAAAAGAAGAATTTATGTTATCAAAATATAAGGATGGCAATTAAGATGGAAAATAATTTGTTTTCATTGAGTAAATTTTTATTCTGCAGTGCTGATATATATATGCTGAGTAGATTTTTTGCATCTATTTACCCTTACAAAACTTCTCTCAAAAATCGCTATATTTATGGTATTTCAGTCACGTTTATAATTTTTATGATAAATTCTATCGGTAGTAGTGCGTTAAATTTTACTACTGTTCCAATTTGTTATTATATCTTTGTTTTGTTGCTATTTAAAGTATCATTAACCAATGGTATTGCGTATACAATAATATATTTTGCTTTTGTGGGTGGCAGAGAAGTTTTGTTTGAACTTTTATATCGATTAATAATTCACAATCTACCCTTATACATACCACCATGGTTTACTACCGGGGGAGTTTATTTTCTAACTGTAGAATATTTTTTTGGATATCTATTTTTGCTATATATTGAAAAATATATTAAAAAAATTAATATTACCAACAATAATGTTTTTTCGTGGTATTTGCTTATTGTACCAATTTTGTCACTTATGATTTCGAGTTGTTTTGTGTATATGGATTTTCCAAAGCCATTTTCAGTGCAGATATTCATGTGTTCCGGAGCAGTATTGTTATACTTTTCTAATGCAGCAATTTTTATAATTTTAGAGAAATATACTGATATGATGAATAAAATAAAGTATGCAGAACTTTATTCGGTGAAACGAGATATGGAATCTGAACATTTTAAAAATATCCTAAAAATCAATGATCATTATCGATGTTTTATGCATGACGTACATTCATATTTCGGCAGTTTTCGTTTACTTGCTTTAAATGGTGAAAATGATAAAATCGTAGAAATCATTGATGAATTAAAGGGTAAAATACAAAAAGAAACCAATATAGCGATTTACAGCAGTAATCCTGTATTTAATGCCATTTTATCAGAACGTATTACAAAAGCTAAAGAGTTGGAAATAGAAATATCACTCTTTGTTGAAAAGAATATAAAATTTGATTTTATTTCAGATGCTGATATGATATCTTTATTTGGCAATTTACTTGATAATGCAATTGAAGCGGCTGAAAAATGTGAGATTGGAAAACGGAATGTAAATATAAAGGTCTTTATGGGAACGAACTATTTCTTAATTTTTCATATTGAGAATAGTTTTTCTATGAAAGTGAAAAAAGCTGGAGACAAGTTAATAACTTCAAAGAGTGATTCTAAACATCACGGTCTTGGTATTGGTATCGTAAGATCCCTGGCTGAAAAATATGGTGGCTCTTTAAATCTTATTCAAAAAGATGATTTATTTTTAACGACACTCGCAGTTTCTGCTTTTACAGAGGGTTAGAGTGCAAATTTTGGAACCTAACGTGTATAATTTTGGCACTTAGCTTGAAAATTGTAAATTAGTGTTATATTATGAAATAAAAAAGGAGTGAGCAATATGAGAAAAATATTATCTGATTTAAAGTCAAAAGTCTCAATGGTCAAATTTGCAAATGTTTGTGCGTTAATGGTTGCAGCTTATACTATCAGTGTAACCTGCGCATGGGTTCATCACCAGCCAGAAGTGCCAGAAGAGGCTAAGAAGCTCAGAAAGTTCTAATGTTACAACGGATTTCAGAAGACATAGTCAGCTGGCAGATTAAAAAAAATCTTTTAAAAGATGATCAGCGCGCGTTGTACCTATACGCATATGAGATATTACTCAGTCAGATTATTAACATAGTTGTGGCTGTGCTCATAGCAGTAATCATGCGTGCGCCTATGCCAGTGTTTGTGTTCCTTGCCAGCTATATACCATTAAGGTCATATTGCGGCGGGTATCACGCAAGAACCAATGGAGTCTGTACTGTAGTTTCAGCAATCCTTATTTTGATTGTCTGTCTGCTTGAGAAGTACATAGTTGGGACGGCCGCTCTTATTCTACCAATAGCAGTGTTTCTTATTTCAGGAATTCTGATCTTTATATTTGCACCTGTTCCCGACAGGAACAAGCTTCTCGATGAAGAGGAGACAATTCGTTACCGGTCAAAGAGCAGACAGTTCTGGCTGATGGAAGTAATCGTAGGTGCGATATTCTGGTTTGTCAATATGAGAGTCTGTGTTGTACTGGCTATATGCCATATGCTGCTGTCCGTTATGCTTGTGTATGGAGTGCTGAAGAATAATAAAATGAAATAGAAAAACGAGACTGTTGCCTGGCAGCGTTCTCGTTTTTCTATTATAGATTTGCTTGTTTTAGTAAAGGAAAAATCTCCTATCTATATACGAGTGTCAGCTTGTGCATTGCTCGAACCTAATTTCAATTCCGTAGATATCATTCTCTTTTTCTTATATTTAATAGATTATTATTATAATACTAATACCGTTCCAGATCTTCTATCTTCCCCGCTCCTTTCTGCTGATTAATTTCGTTATTTTAAGTATAAGATAATGTAATATCCTAAGTTTAGTATTTCTTGATATTTTAAATAAAAGGCTGTTTTAACTGATCCGTTATGCAAATTTTGGAGCTCAATGTGTACAATTTTAGCACTTCGGTTGAATTTCTTTCAGTTATATGTAGAATGTAAATTATAAGTGATATAGTTCTCGGAACGAAAGGAGGGCTGATGGTGCAGAATAAAAGAAACAATGAAAGCTATTACCAATACAGAGCAAGCTGCTCAATCCGTAAAGAGGATGGAACAGAGGAAATAAAAAATTACGAATTGGAAACAGATATTTTATACGGAGATCTCCATTTTTGGAATCGTTTATATTATCTGAAAAAAAGTCAGAATATGCTGTTTGACTTTGCATCCCGTGAACCAGGAATTGTAAAATGCAGAATCTTACAGGAAAGGCTGGTCTTAATACCAAGATTTACTTATAAATCACAAAAGCCTGTATGCAGAAAAGGATCATTAATCAAAAGACTACTGCTTGTAATTGAAGTGATTGTATTACTGCTTTTGGTTATGACCAGAGCATCTGCTGCAGGAGAGGAAGAACAGGGTATTTACGCAAAAGGTCAGGAACTGTCTTATATTGCGGGCCATGGAGAGGAGAACATGGGACAGCATATATTAGATAAAGATTGAACAAACCAGAGAGGAAGAATCATGTGTGAAGAAGAGAAACTGATTAATGACAGGCATTTAGAACGGATTAACCGGTTTACCAGTATTGAAACAGGGATTTATGTGGAGGGAGAATTACTTCAGTTTTGTGAAGCAAAGATGTTTGATCACGAAGTGGGTATTTTTCTACCCTCCACCTTTAAGGATATGAAACCGGAGGATGCAAAGAAAAAGTATTTTTCTGAGCAGCGTCCTGAAATTATAAAAACAAATGAGGATGGCACAGTTAATTTCTCCTTCAGTATGGTAGAAAGAGAGATTAAGCCAGAACAGCTTGCAAATGTAATACAGGAATTTTATCTTGTTTTAAAGCGATTTCAACCAATGAGTGTTTGTCTGGAAGATGGGACAGAGTCAGCCCATAATGTGCCTTTTGCATGGATGGAATTTATCAGTACAGCGCTTGATGATAATCTCTTTAATACATTGATTATTTACCCCGTGGGCAGAAGGCTGCTGATGGTGATGTTTAGCTGTCCGTTTGAGAAAAGGCTGGACTGGAGCCGCTGCTTAAGTGAAATCCGCAAGAGTATTACGATATATAGTAAGGAGAATGAAATTGGAGCAACTTAGAATCTATTTGGATTCCGGGGAGATTTTTTATCCGACACAATGTTTTATTGATAAAAGAGTAAATGAACATTTTACAGCTGTTGTAACCGGGGTGGTAAGTTCAGATAAAGATAATCTGATTCTTAGAGGATCAAAGGAGGTATTGCTGACTATTACTTTTGTTAACGAGGAAAAGAATGAAATACCTGTTTTCAAAGGAAGAATCGAAAGAAGATATGAGATTGAAGCAGATGGAGCTGTTTATTGGAATCTGTTTGCAGTGTCTCTGACCATGGATCTTGACAGAGAAAAGCATATAAGGACGTTTCAGGGAGAGGGACAGAATTATCTTCAGATAATTGGATCGGTGCTTTCCGGATATGAGAATACAACTGTGGTTTTAAGTAAAGAACTGCGGGAAATGTCTGATGGTCTGGCTGTACAGTATATGGAGACAGACTGGCAGTTTTTAATACGTCTGGCTGCAAAGAAAAATCAGATTCTGGTGGCAGACAGCGTTCATGATAACATCTGTTTCCATTTCGGAAGAATAAAAAGAAAAGGTAGAAAGAGTTTTAATTCCGACCAGTACCGTATTAAATGTTACGATGACTATGAGAAAGGTGAGACTGTTGAATATCTGATTAAAAGCAGAAAGTGCCTGCACTTATGCGATTGTGTGATGATAGAAGACAGCGCTTATTACATATACTCCATGAGTATGAATTTCAGCGGGGGGAAGGTGGAATTTGATTATGTACTCCGCACCCGGTCCGGTTTTCTGGTTCCGGCAAAGGAACTTTTAAGTCTTGCAGGACTTATGATCATGGGAATTGTTAAAAATACAGAAGAGAACGCAGTTCAGATAAAGCTGCTGAGTGAGAAAGATGAAACCTATGGAAAGCCCATTTGGTTTCCGTTTTCTTCTGTATATACGTCACCGGAAGGAACGGGCTTGTATGTTATACCCAAACCAGGAGATCCCATTCGGTTATATTTACCAGATGGCTGGGAAGAACATGCGTATGCAATTGGTTGCGTTCCGGCCGGAGATACGGCTGGGGAAAGGAAGGAGATTATATGACAAAAGATCAGACGTTTCAGGATTTATACGGATATTTTTTTGGAATGCTAAACAGAGGAGATCTGGATGAATTGTATGTAAGGGCTTTGGAGGCAATTCCCTCCATTGTTTCCCTGGATGAGATCAATGATATTAAAAATTCATCAGGTGTCAGCAGTTTAAGAACATAAACAGCGCGTCCCTTTGTACCTCAAAATCCCCGTACTTCTGCACGGGGACGATGAAATAATCTGTTATCAAAGAATTGTTTGCGCCTATTTGGACTGAAGCCGGTTGATCATGGTTAAGATCAGCAGTAAATCACTTTCCGGCAAAGATTTAAGCTTGTCTATTGTATCCCTGACTAAGGGCGGGTTGGGATTATCATTATCGAAAAAATCTTTCGGCGTTACGCTTAAGTACTCACAGATTGCCAGAAACTCCGCCATGGAAGGGAGACTTCTGCCGCTGGAGATACTTTGTACGTAACTTCTGCTGTGCCCAAGCTCCAGGCTCATCTTATGTTCTGCCACTCCCTTTTTAAGACGTAATTCTGTAATTCTTTTATTGATATAGTCCTGATCCATTATAGTCACCTCTCGTACTATATTTTATGATAATAAAATTTGTAAAATACACGATTAAAATATGTAAAATTCATATATTGCATAATTTGAATACCAATAGTATAATTAAAAACTGTTAATATTATGTAAAAAGTGCAGGGAGGAAAGGAGTTTGTATTAATATAAAAGTTCTGATAATCAGTTTATATGTACATAAGTAAAAATGCAATAGAAAAAGCGGAATCAGGCATACATAATATTGACAAATGTGATTAGTAAATTTTACCTTGATGTGTTATGATGTTTTTAACTAAAATGTCGAAACATGCAGGATGAGGTCGAAGTCCGAACTACAGGAGATAAAATTATGAAAAGAAGAGTAGGAATCAGAAGCATTGGGATAAAGATGCTCCTTGGCATTTTACCCGTCGTAGTGCTGGCACTGGCACTGTTAGCGAAGCTCAGTGAATCTACAAGCAGAGAGTTGATTGAGCAGCAGAGTAATTCCACTATGGAATCAGAACTGAAAGCGAATGTAAACGGCATTGACAATTATTTAAATGCGGTAGAGACCACAGCGATGAATATTTCTCATATAGTAGGGGCCTCTTATCAGTCTACGGATCTTGATACATACGGCAAAGCGATATCAGATATTATATCTGGCAATGATTTAATACTTGGCAGCGGTATCTGGTTTGAACCAAATGTATATGATCCCCAGCAAAAGTATGTAGGGCCTTACTGGTATAAAGATGGGAATAAGGTGACCTTAACCAATGAATACAGCAATGAGAGCTATGACTATTTTAATCAGGCGTATTATAAATCCGTATCAGGAGGGACAAAGGATGCAATTATAACCGATCCTTATTTTGATCCCACGCTCAACATGATGATGGCAAGCTGCACAGCTCCTATTTATGACAGCAGCAACCGTTTCATTGGAGCAGTTACGGTAGATATGCAGCTTAGCGACATTGACGAACTGATTAAATCTATTAAAGTTGGTAAGAACGGAACTGCAGTACTAATTTCCGGTGAGGGTGTTTATCTTTGCGGCGCAGATGCAGAAAAAGTGAGTAAAGGTGTCAATATGGCTCAGGATGAGAATGCCACACTTTCCGCAGCAGCAGCCCAGATGGTGGCAAACGACAAAGGAAAGACGGTTTATACAGAGGGTGGGGAAACTTATAACCTCTATTATGATACGGTTCCGGGTGTGGGTTGGATCATTATGATTAAGATGCCTCAGTCTGAACTGGCAGAACCCATTGTTGCCTTAAATGAAAAGCTGGCTAAAATCAGCGCAGCAGCTTTGGTTTTATGTATCATCGCAGTTCTGTTTCAGGTTGGAAGTATTACATCAGGCCTTAAGAAGGTCCGCAAGTTTGCAGGTTCACTTGCAGATGGTGATTTTACAGTACAGCCGTTGAAATCCAGACGCAAAGATGAACTGGGGCAGATGAGCAGCTCATTAAATAATATGTTCCAAAGCAATAAAGGAGTGATCGAGCAGATTTCCGACCAGGCAGGTGATATTACCGATGCCAGTATTCATTTAAATAAAGTATCGACTGGTCTGCTTGTTCAGTTCAGCGATGTGAAAACATATATGAGTGATGTAGATAAGGCGATGATGTCTTCCAGTGCAGCAACAGAAGAACTGAATGCATCTCTTGCAGAGGTTAACTCATCGGTAGGAGTACTTGCCAGTGAGACGGAAAAGAGCAGCAAGATGGCTGGCGAGATCATGGAACGGGCAAGAGACATTGAGAAAAAAAGCAGGGAAGCTTATGACAATGCCATTGTGATTTCACAGGAAAGAGAACAGGATCTCCAGATGGCTGTCCAGCATGCAAAGGTCGTGGAACGGATCGGCGATATGGCTCGTCTTATTTCCAATACGGCCTCCCAGATTAATCTTCTGTCACTCAATGCCTCTATTGAAGCGGTAAGAGCAGGAGAGCAGGGCAGAGGCTTCGCAGTCGTTGCCAGAGAAATCGGAAAGCTTGCCAAGGATACTTCTGAGATTGTAAAGGAAATCGAGGGCACCATAACAGATGTCCAGAATGCATTTTCCATGATGTTAGACGGATCACAGTCTATGCTGCTGTTCTTAAGAGATACCGTGACTCCTGATTACGACAATTTTGTGAATGTAGGTCAGCAATATGGCAGGGATGCAGTTACTGTTGAAGAAATCTCCAATGAAGTGGAGGAGATGGCGACCAACATCAGCCAGGTAATGCAGGAAGTGCGGGATGCCATCCAGAATGTCTCTGAATCCGTTCAGACGACGGCAGGCAACAGCAGTATGGTTCTTAGTACAATTGAAAAGGCATATGTAGTTGTACAGGATATGTCAAAGATGTCAGAGAAGCAGGAGCGGATTGCAGAGGAACTTAAGACTGTGGTTTCCGGCTTTAAATTAAAGTAATCTTAGTTATTGTGACTGGTACCTCCGCCAAATTGAAATGGCGGAGGTAATAAGGGATGAAATGCAAAAAAGAAATAAGACAGAATCTGCGATCCGATTATTAAGAAAATTCATCACAGGGTTTAGCTGATCTAAAACCCAGAGTGTTGCTATGAATAGTGCCAGAATAAAGGTTAAGTGTGGCCATAAATTAACATACCATTTATTCATCGTTATGATCCCTCCTTTTTGAAATAAATAATATCACTGATTGTGCGCCCGCCTTCAACTGGTTGATTTATGTAATTACCCTGATATACCATAGCAGAGGATTTTCCACCATCCAGATTGTAGGCCAGCAGACAATCTTCATTGGCCATGATTTCTGCAAGTTCACTCATGGTTGCTCCTTTCGAATAGCCTGTATTACGTCCGTCGACCAGAACGAACTTATAATGCCCTGGTCCGACATAACCAATCGCACAGCGGGGATTGCTTCCATTTAAATAAGAGGTTGTCTGAAATGTAGTCTTGACTGACCCGTTATCCAATAACGATGGTCCGAAGTTCCACGCCTGCCATACATCGCATTCCAGTATCTTTTCCTGATCAAATTCTTCCGGAGTATATATTTTCATAGTACCATCCAGAAACAAAACGCATATTTCTGCATCATTCGTATCTGAACGGTAAAGAATTCCGTTTCTTACTACAATTCCCGTTTCATTATTTCCGTAGGAATCACCTGATATCGCCAATAAAGCATCATTATCTTCCGCCATTTGAACGGTTGTTTCTCTTAAATTCTTACCAAATGTCCCATTGGCAAAAGCAGTTTGAAGCTGTTTGACGGAGGTTACGTATACATCAGCGGTATAATAGGTGATTTTATCATTTCCCTCTCCTAACTCATTTTCTGTAATGTTCAGCTGTATGTTATCACTTTTGAATGACTCCAAAGCTGTATTGGTTTTACTGGATAAATCCAGGCTGTTATTTTCTGAAACAATTGACTTTGTATTAGTATTACCATTGCCAGAATTATTTTTATTGCCTCTTTTTTGACCCGAAGGTCTGGTTTTTGTGTTGGTATTATCATCACTGTCTGGAAGAGCAAAAGCCTGGGACTCTGTAGCGGCCTCATCGATTAAAATGGTAGTATTCTGATCCCCTTTACGTGGCATGATATAGAAATAAAGGATAAATGCTCCAAAGCAGAGCAAAGCAATTATAAAATCAAATAATATTACTTTTATAAATTTATTATTTATCATATTGGGTATCCTTTTCTTAAACGGTTTGAACTGATAGCGTTGAGTATAACGCCTGAATCTTAAATACATCTGAAAAAAGTAAGATCATTCTGTATGAATTTTTTCAGTATTATTTCAGTAGTGACTTGTATACTGTTGGAAAAGTGACAGAAAGAGAGGAACTCTATGGCAGTAAAGAATAATTATATTGTAATTCCGGCGTATAATCCGGATGATCGGCTAATTGCTCTCTTAAAGGAATTGAGTTACAAAATGGAAGCAGTGCTGCTAATTGTCAATGATGGGAGCAGGATAGAAGCAGAAGAAATTTTCCATGAGGCAGAAAGCTATGGAATTGTACTGCAGCATGACAGGAATTACGGAAAAGGAAAAGCAGTTAAAACTGCATTAACATTTATCAGAGATCAGAAGGTTTCAGGCAGAGTTATCATTGCTGATGCAGATGGCCAGCATACTGTGACTGATATTGCTCGTTTGTTAGAAGTAAAAACAGGAGAGAGAAATATTCTTATCATCGGCAGCCGCAATTTTCAGGGTAATATACCCTTAAGAAGCAGATTAGGTAATCAGTTTACAAGAGCTACGTTCTGGCTTCTGTCGGGAAAATGGCTGAAAGACACGCAAACGGGGCTGAGAGCATTTGACAGCACATTAATTCCAATGTTTCTTGAAATATCAGGGGATCGGTACGAATATGAGACAAATATGCTTCTGACCTGTATAAAAGAGAATATTCGGATTGTGGAAGTTCCCATCGAAACGATTTATCTGGAAGGGAATAAATCTTCTCATTTCCGGCCCTTAAAAGACTCCGCACGCATTTATATGACAATGTTAAAATTTGTTTCTTCCTCGTTTCTCAGTTTTTGTATCGATTATCTGCTGTTTGGCATACTTTTATCTCTGACTTCCGGACTGGGAATTATTACTGCAGACGCTGTCAGCAACATCATGGCAAGAATTGTGAGTGCTTCATTTAACTTCTATGTAAACCGTAATTATGTATTTCATTACAAAGGAAACTTATTGCAGTCTGCCCTGGGCTATGCCGCTCTGGCTCTTTCCATACTGGCAGTCAATACCGCCATGCTGTTGTGGCTGGTAAGAGATTGGGGAATGGGCGGATTAGAAGCAAAAATTGTGGTGGAGGTCTCCATCTTTTTTGTGAGCTTTCTGGTACAGAAATTATTTATTTTTAAAAAGAGACCGGTTCATACCGCTTTATAGGAAGTATAGGTTTAAAAATGTCTTGACATTTTAATTTTATCTTATTATAATGATGACAATATTACATTAAAATATGAAATGCTATGAAAGTGCAAGTAGAATCTTAATTTCTATCAGAGAGAAGGGGTCACCGGCTGAAAGCCCTTTTAAGTTCAATTAAGAGTTCGAATTTCCCACTGAAGCAGCATGGCTGAAACCTGTGAATTTATTTGATTGGCAGGCGGGTAGGTCATGACGTCCTTACACGTTACGTATGCCGAGTGCCTGCTTTTGATGCAGGAATCAGGGTGGTACCGCGAACACAGCTTCGTCCCTTTACAGGGATGGAGCTTTTTTAATGTATCAGGGAATGAATCAAAGAAGGAGAGCATGATGAAAGATCAATTAGAAAAAATCAAACAAGAAGCATTAAAGCAAATTGAAGCTTCCGATGCGCTGGAAAGACTGAATGACATTAAAGTTGCTTATCTTGGAAAAAAGGGAGAACTGACCAGTGTTTTAAAGAGCATGAAGGACGTTACTCCGGAAGACAGACCCAAGATTGGACAGATGGTGAATGAAGCCAGAGAAGTAATTGAAAGTAAGCTGGATGCGGCCATGACTGCGCTGATGAAAAAAGCAAGAGAAGAGCAGTTAAGGAAAGAGGTTATTGATGTCACTCTTCCAGCGAAGAGAAACCGGGTTGGGCATACTCACCCTAATACCATTGCATTAGAAGAGGTGGAGAGAATCTTTGTGGGCATGGGTTATGAAGTGATTGAAGGCCCCGAAGTAGAGTATGACCATTATAACTTTGAAAAGCTGAATATTCCGAAGAACCATCCGGCAAGAGATGAGCAGGATACGTTCTATATCAGTGACAGCATTGTTTTAAGAAGTCAGACCTCTCCCGTTCAGGTTCGTACCATGGAGGAGGGAAAACTTCCCATCCGAATGCTGGCACCAGGCAGAGTGTTCCGTTCTGATGAGGTAGACGCAACCCATTCTCCTTCGTTCCATCAGATTGAGGGACTGGTAATCGATAAGAATATCACATTTGCAGATTTAAAAGGAACCCTGGCTGAATTTGCCAGAGAGTTATTTGGACCTGAGACAAAGGTGAAATTCCGCCCCCATCATTTTCCGTTTACTGAGCCAAGTGCAGAAATGGATGTTACCTGCTTTAAATGTGGAGGAAAGGGCTGCCGTTTCTGCAAAGGATCTGGCTGGATTGAGATTTTAGGCTGCGGAATGGTACACCCAAACGTGCTTGCCATGAGCGGAATTGATTCCAATGAATACTCCGGATTCGCATTCGGAGTGGGCTTGGAGAGAATTGCCTTGTTAAAATATGAGATTGATGACATGAGATTATTATATGAAAATGACATCAGATTTTTAAAGCAGTTCTAGAAACAGGAAGGGAGATAGATTGATGAATACACCATTATCATGGGTTAAAGCATATGTACCGGATTTGGAAGTGGCACCTCAGGAATATACAGATGCCATGACACTGACCGGAACGAAGGTTGAGGGCTATGAATGCCTGGATAAAAATTTGGAGAAGATCGTAGTCGGTCAGATCTTATCGATTGAACGCCATCCGGATGCAGATAAACTGATTGTCTGCCAGGTGAATGTAGGTACTGAGACCGTTCAGATCGTTACTGGCGCATCAAACGTTAAAACAGGAGATATGGTACCGGTTGTTTTAGACGGAGGAAAGGTTGCAGGAGGCCATGACGGCGGTCCTCTTCCGGAAGCTGGAATTAAGATCAAAAAGGGCAAGTTAAGAGGCATTGAATCCTGTGGAATGATGTGCTCCATTGAAGAACTGGGATTTACAAGCGAAATGTATCCAGATGCTCCTGAAAGCGGAATCTATATTCTTCCCCAGGACTGCGTACCGGGAACTGATGCAGTAGAACTTCTTGGCCTTCATGATTCTGTTTTTGAATATGAAGTAACTTCAAACCGTGTGGACTGTTACAGCGTGATCGGGATTGCCAGAGAGGCAGCAGCTACCTTTAACAAAACCTTTGTTCCTCCAGTAGTAACTGCTACCGGCAACAGTGAGGATGTTCATGATTTTCTGAAAGTAACAGTAGAAGACAGCCGTCTTTGTTCCCGTTACTGCGCAAGAATGGTAAAGAATATTAAGATTGCTCCTTCTCCTGTCTGGATGCAGAGAAGACTTGCAGCCTGCGGAATCAGACCAATCAATAACATTGTCGATATCACCAACTATGTAATGGAAGAATACGGCCAGCCAATGCATGCATTTGATTATGAACAGCTGACAGGTCATGAGATCGTTGTCAGATGTGCAGAAGATGGAGAGACCTTCCAGACCTTAGATGGCCAGGAAAGAAAACTGGACAGCACCGTACTCATGATTCGTGACGGAGAGAAGGCAGTGGGCATTGCCGGTATCATGGGAGGGGAAAATTCTAAGATTACGGATGAAGTCCAGACCATGGTATTTGAAAGCGCCTGCTTTGATGGAACCAATATCCGTCTTTCCTCCAAGAAAGTTGGTTTAAGAACCGATGCTTCCGGCAAATTTGAAAAGGGCCTTGATCCCAACAATGCAAAGGCTGCAATCGACCGTGCATGCCAGCTGATTGAGGAGCTTGGCGCAGGTGAAGTAGTCGGCGGCATGATTGATATTTATCCGGAGAAGAGAGAGGAAAAACGTGTTGCATTTGAACCGGAGAGGATGAACCGTCTTCTTGGTACCGATATTACAGCAGAGACAATGCTTGAGTATTACAAGCGTCTGGAACTGGAATATGACGAAAAAACTGGAGAGATCATTGTTCCTACATTCCGTCAGGATTTAGAATGTATGGCGGATTTAGCAGAGGAGACAGCGAGATTTTATGGCTATGATAAGATTCCGGTTTCCCTTCCGACCGGTGAATCGACAACTGGGAAACTCTCCTATAAACTAAGAGTGGAGGAGCTGGCAAGAGAGGTTGCGGAATTCTGCGGATTCTCTCAGGGAATGACATATTCCTTTGAAAGTCCTAAAGTTTTTGACCGTCTCCTTCTTCCTCAGGACAGTCCTCTTCGGGTAACTGTAAATATTTTAAATCCCCTTGGCGAGGACTTCAGTGTAATGAGAACAATTCCTCTTCACGGAATGTTAAATTCACTGTCTACAAACTACAACAGACGTAATAAAAATGTCCGCCTTTATGAGCTGGCCAATATTTATCTGCCAAAGAGCCTTCCTCTTACAGAGCTTCCAGATGAAAGAATGCAGTTTACTCTGGGCTTTTACGGAGATGGTGATTTCTTTGACATGAAGGGTGTCGTTGAGGAGTTCTTTGAGAAAACCGGTATGAATTTAAAGCCTCATTATGATCCCAAGGCAGGAAAGACGTTCCTTCATCCGGGAAGACAGGCAGACATCATTTACGATGGAGTAAATATCGGATATTTAGGAGAGGTTCATCCGGAGGTAGCCGATAACTACAAGATCGGAGACCGGGCTTATGTGGCAGTGATCGATATGCCGTCCATGATACCATTTACAAGTTTTGACCGTAAATACACCGGAATTGCCAAATATCCGGCAGTTACCAGAGATATCAGTATGGTAGTACCAAAAAATATTCTGGTAGGTCAGATAGAAGAAGTCATTGAACAGCGTGGAGGCAAGATATTAGAAAGCTATGAGCTGTTTGATATTTATGAAGGTGCACAGATCCTTGCTGGTTTTAAATCAGTTGCCTATTCCATCACATTCCGTGCAGCAGATCATACTCTGGAAGAACAGGAAGTTTCGGGAGTTATGAAAAAAATACTCAACGGTTTACAGGCACTTGGTATTGAGTTAAGAGCATAAAAATTTATATAAAAAGATGTCGGGAGAAAAGCAGAACGCTTCCGGCATCTTTTTTTGTTTGCCTGCATGGAACTGAAAAATCCCGTCAATCCTTACGGTAGAGGAATGTTTGAAAACAGGGAGGCAAAACAGATGCTTGATGATCTTGATATTAAACTCATAAGAGGGAGAATGCTTTTAGATTCGGGAGGAAATCCGGCCGTGGAAGCAGAAGTAATCCTGGAAAACGGTGCACAGGGAAAAGCTGTGGTTTCGGTTTTTGATGAAATGACCGGAGAGGAAGAAGCAGATTATATCAGGGAATGGCTATCGGAAGCGATTTTATTTGAAGATGCTGCAGAACAAAAAAATATTGATAATCTGCTGATCAGACAAAGAGAGGCAGACGATGCGGATCATAAAGAAAACGGCAGAGGAAAGGCCGGAGTGTTAGCACTGTCCATGGCAACAGCAAGAGCGGCGGGGGCAGGGCTTGGACTTCCGCTATACCGCTATTTAGGTGGATCTACGGCTCCAGTCATGCCGGTTCCGGTCATGAGCATGGTAGACGGAGGAGACTGGGGAAAGGGAATCGATTTTAAAGAAATTATGATTATCCCCTTAAACAGGACTTCTTTTGCAGAAGGACTGCGGCTGGGTGGAGAAGTATACCAGACATTAAAGCGGCTTTTATCCTTAAACGGAATTGATACATCGGTGGGGAAAAGCGGCGGTTTTGCAGCAGACGTAAAAAGTGCAGAGGAAGCGCTTCATTATATAATGGATGCAGTCAGACTTTCCGGATATGATCCGGATTCTGATGTGGCCGCTGCTATTTCCGGATATGCGGATCATCTTTATGTAAAAGAAGAAGGAATTTACCATTTTGATAAAGAAAGCCTGAATAATGGAATTCTGGTACACAGAAATCAAAAAGATATAATTTCCTATTATTTAAGGCTTGCAGATGGATTTCCTCTGGGACTTGTGACAGAAGGACTTTGGACAAAAGATCTTGAGGGAAGAAACCGGATGTATCAAATGTTTCACCATCGTTTCACCATAGCTTCTGATGACTTTTTTGCATCCAATGGCGTGGAGATTCAATTGAAGAAAGCCGGTACGGTAACAGCTGCACTGGAAATGGCTGAGAGAGCAGGAAGGCTTGGGTATAAAGTGATCTTTTCAAACAGTTATAAGGAAACAGAGGAAGTGTTTCTTAGTGACATGGCAGCGGCAGTTGGTGCTGATTATATCAAATGCGGTGCACCCTGCAGGGGGGAATGCACGGCAAAATACAACGAACTGCTAAGAATTGAGGAATTCTATAGCAGACAGCAGTGAAAAATAGAAAAAAATATTGTATTTACTGAAAATTTATGGTATGATAAGCGTTGTTTGACTTAAGGAGGTGGGAAAATGATCCGGATTATATTATCAATTGTGTTCGTTATTATATGTGTTGCTTTATCAGCGATTATCCTGTTACAGGAAGGAAAGAGTCAGGGTCTTGGTTCTATCGGTGGTATGGCGGATACTTACTGGGGCAGGAACAAAGGACGTTCCATGGAAGGAAAACTGGAGAAGTTTACAAAGTACGGAGCAATCCTGTTTTTTATCCTGTCATTAGTACTGAATCTGAATATACTGTAGCGATTAAACACTCTTGTGGTATAGCAGCAAGGGTGTTTTTTTCGCTTTAAGGAAAAATTCTGTCATACCATCAGGTGAAGTGCAGATAATAAAAATATAAATCAACTTGTTAGAAAAATTGTGAAAAGAGAGGAAAATAATGACAGAAGAACAGTTAATGCAGCGGAAAGCCATGTTTATGGAACTGTTTTCGGATCCGACTTATAAACCGATGAAATTAAAGGAAATTTCCATGTTATTTGGGGTTCCCAAACATCAGAGAGACGAATTAAAACAGGTACTGGATGCCCTGGTGTCAGAAGGAAAAATCGGAGTATCCCAGAAAGGAAAATACGGAAAACCAGATATTGGTTCCATGGCAGGAGTATTTTTCGGACACCAGAAGGGCTTTGGTTTTGTATCGGTAGAAGGTTTTGAGAAAGATATCTTTATCCCGGAGGATAAGACTGGCGGCGCTCTTCATGGAGATACCGTTCTTATATCTGCGGAGGCGGAAGGCTCTGGCGGCAAGAGAGCAGAAGGCCGGGTGATTAAGGTGCTTCAGCATGCAAATGAAGAGATTATTGGATTTTATCAGAAAAATAAAAATTTTGGTTTCGTCATTCCGGATAACCAGAAGATTTCTAAGGATGTCTTTATTCCCCAGGGAAAAGACATGGGGGCAGTAAACGGACATAAAGTAGTGGTGAAGATCACCGATTTTGGAGGAGAAGGGAAAAAGCCGGAGGGCGTGATCAGGGAGATCCTTGGACATGTCAATGATCCGGGAACTGACATTCTTTCCATTGTGCGTGCTTACGGACTTCCGGAGGAATTCCCTGACATTGTGATGAAGCAGGTTGAGTCAGTCCCTGATTCTATTTCTGGTAAAGATATGCAGGGGCGTCTGGATTTGAGGGAATTACAGACTGTCACCATAGATGGAGAGGACGCTAAGGATCTTGATGATGCCATCACCATTTCAAAAAAAGACGGGACATATACTCTGGGAGTACACATTGCTGATGTAACCAATTATGTAACAGAGCACAGCCCTCTTGATGAAGAAGCTTTAAAAAGAGGAACCAGCGTCTATCTGGTGGATCGTGTTATCCCCATGCTGCCCCATAAGCTGTCTAACGGTATCTGCTCTTTAAATCAGGGAGAGGATCGTCTGGCGCTGAGCTGCATCATGGAAATCGACGGAGATGGAACGGTAACCGGCCACAGAATTGCGGAAACGGTAATCAATGTGGACCGGAGAATGACTTATACAGCGGTAAATGCAATTATAACCGACCATGATGAAGCAGTCATGAAAGAATATGAGGCCTTTATTTCCATGTTTGAACAGATGAAGGAACTGGCTGATATTTTAAGAGAAAAAAGGAAAAATAGAGGTTCGATTGACTTTGACTTCCCAGAAACGAAGGTAATTCTTGATGAGCGGGGAAAGCCATTGGAGATAAAACCTTATGACCGGAATTCTGCCACTAAAATCATTGAAGATTTTATGCTTATGGCAAATGAGACAGTTGCAGAGGATTATTTCTGGCAGGAGATTCCATTTCTATACCGGACTCATGACAACCCGGATCCAGAGAAGATGAAAAGTCTGGCTACGCTGATTAACAATTTCGGCTATTCCATTCGCTTCCATAACGGAGAGGTATATCCCAAAGAAGTTCAGAAGCTGCTTGCCAATGCAGAGGATACTCCGGAAGAAGCATTAATCAGCCGTCTTGCTCTTCGATCCATGAAGCAGGCAAAGTATACGGTAGGTAACACCGGGCATTTTGGTCTTGCAGCAAAATACTATACCCACTTTACTTCCCCGATCCGAAGATATCCGGATCTGCAGATCCACCGTATCATAAAGGAGAACTTAAGGTCAGGGCTCAGCGAGAAGCGTGTCAGTCATTATGACAAGCTACTGATGCAGGTGGCCGTTCAGTCCTCTTCTCTGGAGAGGCGGGCAGATGAAGCAGAGCGGGAAACCATTAAGCTGAAAAAATGTGAGTATATGTCTAAGTATATTGGGCAGGAGTTTGAGGGAGTCATTTCAGGAGTAACAAACTGGGGGCTTTATGTAGAACTACCCAATACGGTGGAAGGCCTGATCCATGTCAATGATCTTCAGGATGATTATTATCATTTTGATGAAGAACATTATGAACTGGTTGGAGAAATGACCAGGAAGACTTTTAAACTTGGTCAGCCTATACGGGTAATTGTATCGGGTACGGATAAACTGCTTCGTACCATCGACTTTATTTTAGGAAAAGATTCTGACGGGGAATAACAAATACCAAATTGGCAGGATGAAAATACTTTGTTTTTATCCTGCCGAGAATTTGTGTGTGAGATATGGAGTTTAAAGCCATAGATCATTTATTTTTATGGACCTGGAATATATGGTCTTTTTTCATTTGGAAGAGAGATCCCACTAATTGAAACATTATATCAGGGAGTTGCTGGGTATGAAAATAAAATGTTTAATTAATGCATGCATGATGGCAGCAATGTTGTTTACCATGACTGGATGTGCAAAGGAAAGAAATAAGATCACGGTTCAAGAGCCTGAAAATACTAAAACAGTAATTGAAGAGTCGAAGAAGGAAGAAAGTGAACCAAAGATAATAGTTGATAAAACTGAGCGTTTGGAACATATCATGATTAGTGACTGGTTTGATGATGATACAGCAATTGTTTCAAAAGATAATGAGTCATTAGAAAAAATGAGCTTATCAGAACTATCAGACCAGTATCCAAAGAGTCTGTATTTACTGAATATTAACTCAAAAGAATATCAGCTGGTCAGGGAACAAAAAGATGTATTGCTTGGGGGAGCGGTGTTCTCCAAGGATAAGAAATATCTGATATACGATGAATATGTTTTAGGGGATCCTGCTTACTTCATTATGAATATGGAGAATCATGAGAGCATTGGGCTTATGGGAGAACCGATTGGTGGAGCAATCAGTGCGCACTGGGCTGATAACGAAACTGTTATCGGTTCAGCATATGGCGGCGGCGTTTATCTGTCTGACAGAACTGGAAATATGCGCTTGATTGATGAATTAAAAGAGGAAGGAATATATCTTGTTGAGAAACTGGGGAACAAAATTTATTATAATACACAGTCAGATTTCACTTTAATGACCTTAGACCTGGCTACAAAGGAAAAGACCAGTCTTAATCTGGGGCAAGTATCTGAAATCTTACCATCTCCTGATAACAAAGAAATGATAATCTTACAGAATAATGGTTCCAAAAGTTCGATGATTATTGATAGTCCTGAGAAGGATGAAAAAATTACAATTGCAGAGAATGCTGAATTGTACGGAGTATCCTGGTCACCTGATCAGAGGATGATTGCTTATGGCTTGAAAGAGGATAAAAATAATGCAACAGAAAGAAGTCTGTATGTATTTGATATACTTACTGGAAAATCGATAAAGATTGCTGCGAATACTGAACCCATAAGTACTAACTGGAGTCCTTCTGGTAAAAGATTATCATATACGGAATGGGATGGAGAGCAGTATACCAGCAGTATTATTTATTTTAAATAGAACTCTTTGCTGATTTTCTTATCCTTTACGAGATATAAATAATGTAGTATGATTGTGTAAAGCTTTAATAAGGGAGATTTATTAATATGGGAGAAAATTTTAAATTAATTGCCAATAACAAAAAGGCGTATCATGATTATTTTATCGATGAAAAATATGAAGCCGGTATCGAGCTGTTTGGCACTGAAGTAAAGTCCATACGTATGGGCAAATGCAGTGTAAAGGAGTCTTTTGTTCGAGTTGACAAAGGTGAGATTTACGTATTTGGCATGAACATCAGTCCTTATGAAAAGGGGAATATTTTCAACAAAGATCCACTGCGTATCAGAAAGCTCCTCCTTCATAAATCGGAAATACAAAAACTGGATGAAAAAATTGCGCAAAAGGGATATACTCTGGTTCCTCTTTCCGTATATTTTAAAGGCAGTCTGGTTAAGGTGGAGATCGGTCTGGCAAGAGGTAAAAAACTTTACGATAAAAGGGATGACATCGCAAAGAAAGACCAGAAGCGGGAACTGGAACGTGATTTTAAAGTTCGCAACTTAAAGGTGTAATCGCTGTCTGACGTGTAATTGCCCGTCTGTACAGAACATCGATTGGATGGTAAAATAGGGGTATAAAATAATGGGAGGAAACTGCGGATGGCACTATATGATTATGTAGGGGCATTAAGAAAAGGGCGAAGGCAGTACCAGGCATCCGTATCAAGGGGAGAGTATCCGTATCTGCCAGTGCTTGATGATATTTTATCTTATTCTGATATCGTTTCTGAAGTTAATTTGGGAATTATGGATATTCCGCTGGAGAAGGTAATTGGTACCAAGACAGAAGGACGTACCAATGCATTTGCCAGTAATTTCATGCCCCTTTTGTCGGAAAAATCCGAATTTGGAGCGAAGTGGGCCTACCTGTATGATCATCAGATTCAGGAAGGAATTCATGATCCGATTGTTGTTTATGAATTCATGAATCAATATTATGTACAGGAAGGCAATAAAAGGGTCAGCGTATTAAAATATGTGGGAGCCTTCAGCATCGCTGCCTCAGTAATCCGGATGATTCCAAGGCGAACTGATGATTTAAACAACCGGCTTTATTACGAATTTCTTGACTTTTATCAGGTTTCCTTTAACTGCGATATCTGGTTCAGCAAGGAAGGCAGCTATGACAAGCTTTTAAAGGTAATGAATAAAATTCCGGGAGAACAGTGGAGCGAAGATGACAGGCTGGTGTTTAAGTCTGCATATGACCGTTTTTCCAAAGCATTTCACGCATTCGGCGGTGATGATTATGACATGACCTGTTCCGATGCATTTTTAGTCTATGTGGAGCTGTTGGGATACAAATCGGTGAAAGACCGGGTGGAAAAGCAGATTAAGAAGGATCTGGTTAAGATTAAGGATGAACTTCTTCTGTCTTCCAGAGGCAATAAGATTGCGCTGGTGGAGCAGCCGGAGGAGGCTTTAGAGGGATCGGATAACACCACAATGAAGCTGATCAACTGGCTGCTTCCAAATCCAGGCCTTGACCCTTCCATGCTTAAAATAGCATTTATTCACGCAAAGACAGCGGAAACTTCCAGCTGGACTTACGGTCATGAACTGGGCAGGATGTATCTGGAGCAGGCATTTGACGGAAAGACAGAAACCATGGTCTTTTTCCATGCAGATTCGGAAACGGAGACGGCGAAGGCATTTGATGCCGCGATTGCAGGCGGTTGCAATATGATTTTTACAACAGCCTCCCAGATGATTAATTTAAGTGTAAAGACTGCCATTGACCATCCGGAAATCAGAGTGTTCAACTGTTCGGTCAATATGTCCTATTCTTCTGTCTGTACCTATTATGGAAGAATGTACGAATCAAAGTTTTTAATGGGAGCTTTAGCTGCTTCCATGTCACGGGATGACAAACTTGGCTATATTGCTGATTATCCCATATACGGAACCATTGCCAATATCAATGCATTTGCTTTGGGAGCAAGGATGATTAATCCTTATGCAAAGGTTTATCTGGAGTGGTCAAGGATTGTAGGGCGGGATGCTCAGGCGGAACTTGAGAAAGAAGGAATCCGCTTTATATCCGGTGATGATATGATTACTCCTCAGGCACCTACAAGAGAATACGGTCTTTATCAGAAAGCTGCGGATGGAAGTCTGAGAAACCTGGCTACTCCAATCTGGCATTGGGGAAAGTTTTATGAAAGAATCGTAAATCTCACCTGCCACGGTTCTGTTGACAGGAAAGAAATGAAAGGGAAGCAGGCGATTAACTACTGGTGGGGCATGTCTGCAGACGTCATTGATGTAATCTGCTCCCAGAATCTCCCTCACGGCACAAACCGGCTGATTACATTTTTGAAAAATTCCATTCGGGCAGGAAGCTTCCAGCCATTTGTTGGAACGATTTACTCTCAGGATGGCACAATTCAGTGTGAAGAAGGGTTAAGCCTTACGCCGGAGGAGATTACTACGATGAACTGGCTTACGGAAAATGTGGTAGGGCAGATTCCTGATTTTGAAGAGTTAACAGAAGAAGCCCGGTCATTGGTTCGTCTTCAGGGTCAGACAATATACGAGAACATGGATACGGAGGAACTTCAGCGTGAAAATTCTGGTACTGGCGGATCATGAGTCCAAGTCGCTCTACGAATTCTATACACCGGAGAAGCTAAAAGATATTGATTTAATCATTTCCTGCGGAGATTTGAGAGCAAATTATCTGACGTTTTTTGCCACCTGTTCTCACGCGCCGGTTTATTACGTAAGGGGAAACCATGATTGTCAGTATGAGAGATGTCCTCCGGAGGGGTGTGTCTGCATTGAAGATGAGATTGTAACCTTCAATGGAGTAAGAATTTTGGGGCTGGGTGGTTCCATGGAATATATTCCTGGTTCCCCCAACCAGTTTACAGAAAAGAAAATGGAACAGAGAATTAAGCGCATGTGGTGGAAGTTAAAGAAAAATAAGGGGTTTGATATACTTGTTACCCATGCGCCTGCTTTTGAACTGAATGATCTGCCGGATCTTCCTCATCGTGGTTTTTCCTGCTTTAAGATGTTAATGGACAAGTATGCACCCAGGTATTTTCTTCACGGTCATATCCACGCTAATTATGGCAATGCTTTTAAGAGAGAAGATCAGTATGGAAGCACCGTTGTGATCAATGCTTATGAATATTGCATTATTGATTATAAGTAATGTGGTAACTTTTACAGCAATACGTTCATACCCTATTACAGAAGCCCGTTTACGGGATTAAACTCTTTGCACTGCACATGACTCTACAGTACAAACTGAGCAGGCGTCAGCCTTTAACAGCTGTAAGCCGGGTTGCTTTGGCAACAGCAGATGATTAGAAAGCATCTGTGGGACAGTAGTTAACTCTAATTGTTCCGCAGGTGCATTTTTTATTTATCAGCAGCTGCAATATCTGATCAAACTGGGGGAACTGGTATGAAACGTATCACTGGATCAAAGAAAGAAAAGGATGGAAAAAGTATTGCCATGCACGTATCGGTGGTGAGCATTGTCATTAATTTACTGCTTTCTGCATTTAAACTGGCTGCAGGCATGCTTGGCCATTCTGGAGCAATGATTTCGGATGCAGTTCATTCTGCCTCCGATGTATTCAGCACATTTATTGTTATGATCGGTGTGCAGCTGGCAGATAAAAAATCAGATAAAGAGCATCCATACGGACATGACCGGATGGAATGCGTTGCTTCTGCCATACTTGCTTCTTTGTTAATGGCTACAGGCGCTGTAATTGGCATAACTGGTATTAAAGCTATAATAGGGCAGAATGGAAAGACAGCAGAAATACCTGGATTGGTTGCTTTGGTTGCGGCAGTTTTATCAATCGTCGTAAAAGAATGGATGTACTGGTACACGAGAGCAGCAGCCAAAAAGATAAATTCAGGTGCCGTTATGGCAGATGCCTGGCACCATCGCTCTGACGCGTTGTCTTCTGTGGGAGCTATGATCGGGATTGGCGGTGCAAGAATGGGAGTTCCTGTTTTAGATCCTCTGGCCAGTATTGTAATCTGCATTTTCATTGGTAAGGCAGCTATTGATATATTTCGTGATTCCATGGACAAAATGATCGATAAATCCTGTGATGAGGATACGGTTCAAAAAATGAAGGAGTTTGCAATGTCAGTTATGGGGGTAAAACGGATTGACGATATCAGAACCAGGATGTTTGGTGCAAAAGTATATGTGGATATCGAAATTGCAGCAGAAGGAAAACTGGAACTGGTAAGGTCACACGAAATAGCAGAAAAGGTGCATCTGAGCATAGAAGAACACTTTCCTGATGTAAAGCATTGCATGGTTCACGTGAATCCGGTTCTTGATATGGAAGAAAATGATTAAATATGTCTATAGGTATAACTCCAGATTATAATACACATTCCTATTATTTAGTTGACAAATAACAGTTACATTGTTATCATTTAAATATTATACAAAAAGGCAGGGATGTGAATGGAAAGAATCGTATTATCATTGTTGGTTGATAACACTGCCGGCGTTTTAAGCCGTGTAGCCGGACTGTTCAGCCGCCGTGGCTATAACATTGAGAGCCTTACGGTAGGAGTAACTGCGGATGAGAGATATTCGAGGATGACAGTGGTTTCTGTGGGTGAACAGGAGATCTTGGATCAGATTGAAAAGCAGCTGAGAAAGCTGGAGGATGTCAGGGACATTAAGGAATTGAAGCCCGGACGTTCTGTTTACCGTGAACTTATTCTTGTAAAGGTCCGCGCCAATGCCAGTGAGCGTCAGGCGATCAGTGCCATTGCAGATATATTCAGGGCTACCATCGTTGATGTGGGAAGAGATTCTTTAACCGTCATGCTGACAGGCGACCAGTCAAAACTGGATGCACTGATTAACCTCCTTGGAGATTATGAGATTTTAGAGTTGGCAAGAACTGGTCTGACAGGACTCTCCAGAGGATCAGACGATATCCGCTATCTGCCATAGGCAGTCTTTTGTTGTTAGCTAGAGGTGTTGCCAAAGGCGGACAGTGAGTCGTCGGCATAGTTCCTTTAACAAAATATATTATGAGTCAGTATATGAGGAGGAAAGAAAGATGGCAAAGATTTACTACCAGGAAGACTGCAACTTATCTTTATTAGAAGGTAAGACCATTGCAGTAATTGGATACGGAAGCCAGGGTCATGCCCATGCGCTTAATTTAAAGGAGTCCGGATGTGATGTCATCATTGGACTTTACGAAGGAAGCAGTTCCTGGGCAAAAGCAGAGGCTCAGGGTTTATCCGTTTATACTGCAGCTGAAGCAGCAAAAAAGGCAGATATCATCATGATTCTGATCAACGATGAGAAACAGGCTGCTATGTATAAGGAATCTGTAGAACCCAACTTAAAGGATGGCGACATGCTGATGTTCGCTCACGGTTTTGCAATTCACTTCGGACAGATCGTTCCTCCTAAGAATGTTGATGTTACTATGATTGCTCCAAAAGCACCAGGTCATACAGTTCGTAATGAATATCTGGTAGGCAGAGGAACTCCATGTCTTGTTGCAGTTCATCAGGATTATACTGGTAAGGCAATGGACAAGGCATTGGCATATGCATCTGCAATCGGCGGTGCAAGAGCAGGCGTTTTAGAGACAACCTTCCGGGTTGAGACAGAGACGGATCTTTTTGGTGAGCAGGCTGTATTATGCGGTGGTGTATGCGCACTGATGAAAGCTGGCTTTGAGACATTGGTGGAAGCAGGATATGCACCAGAGAACGCTTACTTTGAGTGTGTACATGAGATGAAGCTGATCGTTGATCTTATCTTTGAAAGCGGCTTTGCAGGTATGAGATATTCAATCTCCAATACAGCTGAGTACGGAGACTATATTACAGGACCAAAGATTATTACAGATGAGACCAAAAAGGCTATGAAGAAAGTGCTGACAGACATTCAGGATGGTACGTTTGCAAAAGACTGGCTGCTTGAGAATCAGGTTGGCGGTGCTCACTTCAAAGCGATGAGAAATGCAGAAGCTTCTCATGAATTAGAGAAAGTCGGAGCAGATCTTCGTAAGCTTTACAGCTGGAATAACGGCGGAAAACTGATCGATAACTAAATATATTTTTAGGATATGTAAAAAGGCTGATAAAAAGAGAGTGTGGTTAACACAATTTCTCTTTTATATCAGCCTTTTTTGCGTATTAGCCTCTGATTCCGGCTTTCTGCATTGCTTCAAAGAAAATTTCCATAGCTGTGGATACAGATCCCGGGTTATAGGCAAATCCAACCGTACGTTTCTTGATACCAGCTATCATGGGAACTTCAATCAGTTCTTTTTTATCCAGTTCCTCCTGGACAAATTCTTTAATCACACAGCCGATCCCCAGACCGATTTTGGCGAATTCGATCAGTAGATCCATCGTAGTAATTTCCAAAAGTTGATTGGGAATGATCTGGTTTTCGTTTAAATATTCGTCAATATACTTCCTGGTCATATTATTTTTATCCAATAAAAGGACGTTGCCGGTTTGAAATAAATCTGCATTTTTTCCCTCTCTTAGATACAAATTTTCCAGATAGGCACTGGTTGATACAAAGATGTCCTGAATTTCCATAACTGGATTAAATAAAAGAGGACGGCGGTTGGAGGGCTCAGCGATCAATCCCAAGTCTATCTGCTGTTGCTCCAGCATGGCAACCGTATGGGTGGTGGACTGACTTTCTATGGTAATTTTAATATGAGGATACTTTTCAATAAATCCCTTTAAATAAGGAAGAAGAATGTATTTACACAGGGTATTGCTCACACCGATTCTTAAGTGCCCGATATTAAAATCCTTTACTCTCTTAAGTTCCAGTTCCCCTCTGTTGATCGCTTCAAATGCTGTTTTTGTGTGATGAAACAAAAGCTTTCCCTCTTCCGTAAGCTGGACGCCTCTGGAATTTCGGGTAAATAATGCCACACCTAAATTGTCCTCCAGCTTGCTGATGGACTTGCTGATTGCGGGCTGACTGATGAAAAGTTCTTTCGCAGCTTTGGATATATTACCAGCTTTTGCTACTTCATAAAATATTTTATATTGAGAAAGATTCTGATCCATGTTAAAAATCCTTTCATTTTATAACCATTCATTATAATAATACACAATACTATATATTGATATTATATCAGGTAAAATAGCGGAATGTAAAGCAGGAAAATCAAGGAGGCGAATGGCCTGGCATGGAAGGAAAGCCTGCATAAGCTTTTGCTGGACAAACAGAGTTTTTCTTATTATGATGTAATTCATAAAACAAAAGGACAGGAGTGATCTGATATGATAAAAACAAATGTAATGAGAATGCTTGATAAAGCGGGGATTGCCTATGATACAAAAGAATATACCGTAGATGAACAGGATTTATCAGGAAGCCATGCAGCCGATATGCTGGGGGTGGATCATGGAAGTGTATTTAAAACTCTGGTATTAAAAGGAGATAAAACTAGTTATTTTGTCTGTTGTATCCCTGTTGACGCTGAGCTGGATTTAAAAAAGACAGCAAAGCTTACGGGTGATAAAAAAGTTGAAATGATTTCCGTAAAAGATTTACAGTCTGTTACCGGTTATATCAGAGGCGGGTGTTCACCTGTGGGAATGAAAAAGCAGTTTCCTACATGGATTGATGCATCTGCGGAAAATTATACTGATATTGTAGTAAGCGCCGGGATCAGGGGCCAGCAAATTGTCATTGCTCCACAGGAACTGGCTGTCTTTATTAGAGGTAATTTCGCCTCACTTACCCTGAATTAGTTTACATAAAACATTTAAACGGGTAGACAGGCTAACAGTGCACAGGTGAATAATTAACAGAAATGTAATACTATTGTAAAAAGTTAACACATGTTTAATACAAAAAAATCACATAAGTACAAGTGAAAATAGTGTATAACTAACAATAAAATAAAAATGGAAAAAAATTAAGAAGTTAAATTATCACAAAAATGTTAAATGACCATTGACTTTATTAACGGGATTCTTCTATAATTACGGACGACACAAAGAAACGGGTACGGAACAGTCCGAAGCCCACGCAAATGAGATTAGAGAAAGAGGAGTATTTATGCTTACACTACGCTCTATCCTTCAGCAGATTAGTCAGTTCTTCAGAGGAATGTCCGTAAGGGTCACGAAGCGAATGTATCGTTCCTCAGCAGTTTTTATGGCAGGTGCCGCAGTAATTACAGTAATTGCTTTTACTTCCACAGGTTTTGGAAGCAGCGGAAAAAATGCATTAACGGCATTTGCAGAAACACGGGCTTTAGAAGACGCTACCGATGATGAGAACGTTGAAGAAGAGGAAACAGCTTCACAAGCAAAAGTACAAATTAACCTTACCGATCCCAGGATGCAGGCACAGCAACTTGCTGGAAATCTGTTGGAAAAAGAAGTCATACAAAAGCAGGAACTGGAAAAAGAATCCTTTACCAGAATCCAGCGCATGAATGAACAGATTGCACTGGAGGAGGAAGCGAAAAAGCAGGCGCAGTTAGCCGCAGAAGAAGCCAGGAAGGCGAAAGAAGCGGAAGAAGCAGCTGCCAAAAAGGCAGAAGAGGAAAAAGCAGCACGTGCCACGTCTCTGTCGGATGAAGACTATAATGTCTTGTTAAAAATTGTGCAGGCAGAAGCCGGAGTTTGTGATGATGAAGGAAAGATTCTTGTAGCAAATGTGATTTTAAATCGTGTAAAAAGCGGTAAATTTCCAAGTACAGTGAAAGGAGTTGTTTATTCACCCTCCCAGTTTTCCCCGGTATCCAATGGAAGCATTAATTCCGTAAAGGTTACCAGCAATACCATTGATTGTGTGGAAAGGGCGCTGGAAGGTGAGGACTATTCAAACGGAGCTTTGTATTTTATGAATCGAAGGGGTTCAAGGAGCGGTGCAATCAGCTGGTTTGATTCCCATTTAACTTATTTATTCCAGCACGGAAACCATGAATTTTTTAAATAAAAACATTGTTAAATATTCTGTTTTTGGTGTATACTATAGTTTGATAACAGGAATTTCCATCTTTTGTTATAACTATACTGATACATAAAAGGAGAGTATTCAAATGATTTTTGACACAGCAAAAAACCTTGATTTTTACAGAAACCTTGGTGTGGAAGACAGATATGCCAAGGCAGTAGATTTTCTTAAGAATACTGATCTGGAGAAACTGGAGCCAGGTAAATATGAGATTGACGGCAAGAACGTTTTTGCCAATGTAGTAGAATATACAACAATTCCATGGGAAGAAGCGAAATATGAAGCTCACCATAATTATACAGATATTCAATATGTGATTTCCGGTTCTGAGATTATGACCTACGCAAGAATTGATGAACTGAATGAAAAAGTACCATATAACGATGAAAAAGATGTTGTATTTTACGACAATGAAAACCCAGGCTTAAAAGCGGTAGTAAAGTCTGGAGAATATATGATTTTTAATCCCTGGGATGGCCATAAACCAAAGGCTGCAGCCGGAGAACCAGCTCCAATTAAGAAAGTAATTGTTAAAATCAAAGAAAACTAAAAAAACGGGATTCTGTTCTTTTCCAAGGAACAGAATCCCGTTTTTTAAAACTTCCAGCCGTCAGATCCGGATAGTACGGCATCCTTTGTGTATTTGACAAGATCAGCATCCTTCAGTCTGTAAATCCAGTCAGGTCTGTGATCCATGTCACCTTTAGGACCGTAGCTTCCATATTCGGCATAGAAGGCATTTTTATGAGAGCCCTCTTTGTTCCAGTCATGCCAGCCTTCCCGGCAGATGTGGTCGCCAATGTAGCAATTGATTAAAACCGTCTTTGCATATTCTCTCCACGGACGTCCCAGGTAAGCATTATCTGGAGGACAGTTTCCTTCAAAACGGCAGTTTTCCATGACATAACCGTATTCCTGGCCTTCCGGAGTTGATGCGGCAGTTACATAACTGCTGATTTCTTTTCCGGTATATTTGGAAAAGAATGTGCAGTTCTCAAAGTAGGCAGTAGCGCTTCCAAAAACAAAATCAATATCGCCCTCCAGATAGCAGTCCTTATAATAATGTCTTCCATTGATCCTGGGAGCATTCTGCTTAGGCCCGATAAATCCGTTTGGCTCAATTTCCTTTGGTGGCAGCGGACCTGTAAAAATGGTGTCCTGATTGCCAAGAAAACGGCAGTTGTCAAAGGAGAGACGATCCCCGTCTGCATAAACAGCAAGAGCCTGTCCCACATCAATTCCTTTTCCGGCGCTGTTTTCAAACGTAATATTTTTTGCTGTAAAATCATAAGTATCGATTAAACAGGAATAGGTTCGAAACGTTCCCCGCTTCATCCCGTCTTCCATAGGCATATGGGCATATAAGCCATAGGTTAGAATGGTATGGTTCTTATCTTCCCCAAGAAAGGTTATGTGAGGGGTGGTGATTGTGATCTGCTCCTCATAAACTCCTTTGTGAATGAAAAGAGTATATTCAGCTGTGCCATTTTGGGGCAATGAGTCAAGCGCTTTTTGTATGCTTTCAAAATCTCCGGTGCCATCTTTGGAAATGTGTATCATATTTGACCTTCTTTCTAGTTGTTGTATACATGATGCATAATGCACATTAAATATAAACAATTTTTGTGGAAAATGCAATAGAAAATATTGACTTTTTCTTAACAAAATGAGATAATGAGAGCAAATTTGAATTTTATAAGGAGGATTTTTATATGTCAACAAAAGCTTATTACCCAATTAATGAAATTGGAAAAGGAAAGCCTGGCTTTGCAACGACACGTTCAATTATCGAGGCACCATTCTATGGGAATAACGTTATCAAAGTTAATACGCTTCGTGAGGCATATGAATTGGCAAAAAACTCACCAGGAACGATTGTCACAGATATGCCGGTTTATAGAGGAGAAGAATTCGGACTGGATAAGGATGCAAAAGTACTTTTGTTTAATGATGGTGCAATTACCGGACGGTATGCAACAGCCAGAAGAATTGCAGGGGAACCTGGAGTAAACTGTGCTGCTCTTGACAAAGTTGTTATGGATGCTGTTTATGAGACACGGTGGAAAACCATGTATCATGCAGAGGTATACGCTGGTCTTGATCCGGAGTATATGGTGAAGGCGCATCTTCTCATTCCAGAAGGCGAGGAGAACATCTTATATAACTGGATGCTGAACTTCCAGTATATGTCTGATCAGTATGTCAACATGTATAAGGCTTCTAAACCGGTAGGAGATGGCAAAGAGCCTGATATCTATATCTTCTCTGATCCCCAGTGGAATGGTTCTGACCGTCCTGGTGTAGATCTGTCCTGTTTAAGCGATCCTAAATGTCTATGTTATTTTAACACGGAACAAAACTGCGCTGCAATTCTCGGCATGAGATATTTTGGAGAGCATAAGAAAGGTACACTTACCATGGTATGGGCACTTGCCAATCGAAACGGCTACGCTTCCTGCCACGGCGGACAAAAAGAGTATACCCTTTCTGATGGTTCCAAGTATGTTGCATCTGTATTTGGATTATCAGGATCCGGTAAATCCACCATTACACATGCAAAACACGGTGGCAAATACGGCGTAACCGTACTTCATGACGATGCATTTATCATTAATACCGATACCTGTGCATCCGTTGCAATTGAACCTACATACTTTGATAAGACACAGGATTATCCTACCGGATGTGAGGACAACAAGTACTTACTGACTGCACAGAACTGCTCCTGTACCCTGGATGAAGACGGAAAGATCCAGCTGGTAACAGAAGATATCAGAAACGGTAACGGACGTGCAATTAAGTCAAAATTATGGTCACCAAACCGTGTGGATAAAATTGAATCTCCTGTTAATGCGATCTTCTGGATTATGAAGGATCCTACCATCCCACCAATCGTTAAATTAAAAGGAGCATCACTGGCATCTGTTATGGGCGCAACCCTTGCAACCAAGAGATCCTCAGCAGAGAGACTTGCTCCAGGAGCAGATCCTAATGCGTTGGTAGTTGTTCCTTATGCTAACCCATTCAGAACCTATCCTCTTGCCAATGATTATGAAAAGTTCAAAAAACTGGTTGAAGAAAAGAACGTAGATTGCTATATTATTAATACAGGTGATTTTATGGGCAAGAAGGTTCAGCCTAAGGATACACTTGGAATTCTGGAAGCAATTGTTGATAAAAAGGCAGAATTCAAACAGTGGGGACCATTTACAGATATTGATATCTTTGAGTGGGAAGGATTCGTTCCGGATCTGAATGATCCGACTTATGCAGAGCAGTTAAAGGCTCGTATGCAGGATCGTGTGAAATTTGTTGCCAATATGTCAGTTGCAAAAGAAGGATACGATAAGCTTCCTGATGATGCGTTAGAGGCAATCCAGAAAGTTGTTGATCAATTGAAGTAATTGTTACAGAGACGAAAAAGGAGAACTTTTTCGTCTCTGTTTTTTAAGTAAGTGGAGGAGATGTTATGAAAAAAGATTATTTGCTGTTTGATTTAGATGGAACGCTGACCGATCCCAAAGAGGGGATAACAAAATCGGTCCGCCATGCTCTGCACGCTTTTGGAATTGAAGCGGAAAATCTCGATGATTTATGCTGTTTTATCGGACCACCTTTAAAAGACAGCTTTATGGAGTACTATGGTTTTACAGAATCAGATGCCCAGAAGGCAGTGGAGATCTTTCGGGAATACTTCTCCTCACAGGGGATTTTTGAGAATAAAGTATACGAGGGAACCAGAGAGTCTTTGGAAGCACTTGTGAGATCAGGGAAAAAACTTTATGTTGCTTCGTCAAAACCGGAAGTCTTTGTAAGAATGATATTGGAACATTTTGAACTGGATTCTTATTTTGAGTTTATGGGAGGAGCGGATTTTGAAGAAATCCGTGTGAAAAAAGCAGATGTGATCCGTTATGTGCTTGATACCTGTGAAATCCATGATTTATCAAAAACAGTGATGATCGGCGATCGAAAACATGACATTCTGGGTGCAAAAGAGTTTGGAATGGAATCTGTCGGGGTATTGTATGGATATGGGAGCAGGGAGGAACTTACTAAGGCAGGAGCAGAATTTCTGGTAGAATCAATTTTTGATTTGCAGAATCTTTTCTAGTGTGCTATACTAGGGCTTTAACAGGAAACAGTCCTTTTGATATCGGTATTTGGAAGACGAAGCACCAGCGGAAGGAGAATTATTGTGATTGAATTGGAAAGAGATGAGAGACAGATTGTCAGAGAACTTTGCAGCATGAGCAAAGAGGTGATTCCCTCTGCTGTTGCAAAAGGGCGTATCGGAAAAGTCTGGGTCCCGGAGAGGGATAATCCGTCCTTTTGTTTGATTCATTCGGGTAATTTTGTATATCTGGCCGGAATTTGTCCCAAGGGAGAGCAGGCTCTTGAGCTCAGGGAACTTTTAATTAAAAACTGCAGTAAGGGTTTTATTACCCCTTCCGACGAACGCTGGTCTGAATGGCTGGAAGAGACGTTTGGAGGCAGTTGCCGGATTATGTCCCGTTATGCCATGAGAACAGATGAAGATCTTTTCTCTAAGGAGACGCTGAATAATTATTTGAACTCCATTCCTGAAGGAATTCAAATTAAAAAAATGAATCAGAGTCTTTATGAGAAAGCGATGAGTTCTGAGTGGAGCAGAGAAATTTGTTCTGATTTTGAAACCCAGAAGGATTTTACCCATCGCGGTTTTGGATTTGCAGCACTGGACGGTGAAAGACTGGTTTCCGGTTGTTCGGCCTATCCAATCAGTGAAGAGAAGATTGTGGTAAAAGTTGCGACACACAAGGAATATAAGCGCCGGGGTCTTGCTCTGGCATGCAGTGCAGGATTAATCTTATCCTGTTTAAAACAGGAGATTTTTCCAACCTGGGATGCGGACAACATTCCTGCCGCCGGACTGGCGGAGAAGCTTGGCTATATTTTTGAAAAAGAATATCAGGTATACAGACTGGGAAATCTGGAGAGTGGACTGTATTAGACGCAAGAAAAATCAGGAGGATTACAGCAGATGAAAAAGGTTAAGATCGGTTTTTGGGGCATGGACTCCATATTGGAATTTGTGACCATAGCCGGTAAATGTAAAGAAAAGATGGAATTGATGAATGGAGACTGCATTGTAAATGCGAAATCACTTTTATCTGTTCTTTCCCTGGTAACTGCTGAAGCGGTTGAACTGATTATACTGGAAGAATCCTGTGATTCCCTTTTAAACCGGCTGGATTTATATGTGGAACACGGAAGACTTCTTGGCGGTAAGAATATTGTTTTCTGATCAGTAAAGTAAAAACTGACAGGAAAAGGAACTTGATAATTCTCTGGAATTGTTGTATACTGAAGCCATAGAAAATAGAGACTGTAATTCCTGAGATGTGCGATAATCTTACCTTTTTTGAACCTACATTATGACATAAGGGATTCCAATATTTTCAGGCGGATGTCAGGCCTCCGTTGTAGTGGAAGGCAGATGCCTGAGTGAGGTTGCCCACCTAGCTTAGCTAGGCGTCAATAAGTAAGAACCGGCATTTTGGGGTTACAAAAGAAAAAAGCAGCGAGAAATCGCTGCTTTAACTTTATGGTAAAATATGGTAAAGTATGATAAGACATATATTAATTTCAACCATATAGGAGATGAACATGAAGGATTTTAAATACCGCAGTTACGTTTGCTGGGGAGTAACTGCTCTTGCAGTAATTGCATTAAGCATTGCATTTGCTTTTTTTCTTTCCCGGTTTGAATCGGTAAAAGGCACGATGAGTTTGATTGTAGAAATCTTAATGCCTGTCATTTATGGCGCAGTTCTGGCATATCTTTTATTGCCGGTTTATAACAAAACAAGAGATATGGCAGCCCGTATGCTGAATGCGGTCTTTCACAACAAGAAAACGGTTCGCTCCATTTCAAGAGCTCTGGCGACTCTGGTCAGCCTGTGTTTTTTGTTTGTGATTGTCATAGGACTTTTCTCAATGATTATACCCGAAATTTATACAAGCATTATGGGGATACAGAATAATTTCGGTGATAACATCAACAATATTGCACTTGGACTTCAAAAGCTGTTTCAGGATAATCCTGCTTTTGAAAAAGCCATAATTCCTATCTATGATCAGGTTGCCAGCCGGCTTCAGAACTGGATGACCACTGATTTAGTCCCCAATATGTCTTCCTTAATCGGCAGCTTATCCAGCGGTCTGTTAAGCGTTGTACTGGTTTTTAAGAATATATTAATCGGCGTAATTGTTATGGTATATATTCTTAATATCAAAGAGACGCTTTCTGCTCAGGGAAAAAAAATCATTTATAGTATTTTCTCCTTAAAAACGGCGAATCAGGCAATTGAAGAAATCCGTTTTGTACACCGTGTATTTGGCGGATTTATTACTGGTAAGCTATTAGATTCTTTAATTATCGGAATTATGTGCTTTGTGTTACTCAATGCAATGAAGATGCCCTATGTACTGTTAGTCAGCGTAATTGTGGGAGTTACTAATGTAATACCATTTTTTGGTCCCTTCATTGGGGCGATTCCCAGTGCATTTTTAATACTTTTAGTCAGCCCGGTAAAGTGTCTCTATTTCCTGATTTTCATTTTGCTTTTGCAGCAGTTTGACGGAAATATACTGGGACCTAAAATTCTTGGACAATCCACCGGACTGCCTAGTTTCTGGGTACTGTTTTCCATACTTTTGTTTGGCGGATTGTTTGGATTTGTGGGAATGATTATTGCCGTGCCCACGTTTGCAGTGATCTACAGTGTGATTACCAGACTGGTGAACGGGTCACTGTCAAAGAAAGATCTCTCTTTAAAAACAGAAGATTATCTGAATTTGGATCGGATTGAAGAAGAGAAAAAAACATATATGAAATAAGAGGAGCGCATGAATAAAAAGTCATTGATCGGATTTGTCGTCGGAATTCCTCTCCTGGTTATCTTTCTCATTCTCATTATTCTGATGAATGAGCCGGAGCCAGAGGGGATCTCAAGGGGGTTGGCATGCAAGTCAGCAGCTCTCCTTCTTACAGACAGAGAAAGCTTGGAAAAAATGCCGGAAAATCAAAAACAGCAATATTTCTCCAAACAGGATCAGAGCCTCTGGTATGCAAAATATATGGATTACTTATATGCCAATGGCTATCTTGATGCTGGGCTTATGCCTGCAGACAAAGAAACTGCACAAGGTTTTTTAACTTACCAGGAAGCAGAAAGTCTGGCAGAAGCGCTGGTTCCTGGTTCTGGAACCAACATTCATGCAGGAAGAAAGAATAAGAGCAAACACATAACCGCCGATGAATGGTGGAATCTGTTTGACGATTTAAAAAAAGAACTTGATAAAGAAAATCAGATAAAAACAATAGATGTACTTCTATATGGAACGCCTTCTAACATAAATCCATCTTCCGTATGGACTGCCTATACCAGTGAAGGCACCTTCGGGTTTGAAGGAATCAGTCTGGATTCTTATATTGACTGGGAAATAAAGATTCTCGTGAAAGGCAGTGAGATCATTGCACTAAAAGAAGTGGTAAGTGATTCTGTTACATATAAGAATGTCTGGCTGACTGCTGGGGATAGTCAGACATTCCAGGTGCACTTTGGTTCTGTTGTCAGAAACTTCCCTCTGGATACATCATTAGGGCAGACGGAGGATCTGGTTAATAATCTGGCAGATATTAGTCTGAAACAGGGAAATCTTGAAAAAGTTACTTTGAAGAAAAAGAGAATATCCGGGAAGGTGCTTGCCATTACTGATTCTTATATAGAAATTGAGAATTATGGAAAGCTGAAGTTTGATAAGGACTTTAAAGTATACCGTCTGTATGGTCAGTTTGAAGAACGGACTGTTACCGATATTTTAGTTGGCTATGACATC
Organism: Lacrimispora sp.; assembly: GCF_031982545.1. Taxonomy (GTDB): domain Bacteria; phylum Bacillota; class Clostridia; order Lachnospirales; family Lachnospiraceae; genus Lacrimispora. Next base: position 169,566 of record NZ_DALYXB010000010.1, on the reverse strand, counting down.
CAGGATTTTGTAGTAGCCCATGGAAAGCTTTGTGCAGCTTTACTTGTTCGTGAATTTGATGCAAAGACCATACGGGTGCTTTTGATGAATACGAATTTCCAGTCGATCTTTCACCCATCGGTCACACTCTCCTCTGACACAGGTCTTACACTGACTTACGATAAAGAGACTGTCCAGGTACCTCCAAAAGCGGAAGTGATCGTCGAACCATCAGATGAAAGGTTAAAGAGCGGCAGAATTGTGGCAGCTCCTCTGGAAAAAGGCGGATCGATAGAGGTGAATTCCATAAGCCGTTCCTATGGGACACCTTCTTATGGCGGAACCATTGAGATCAGAAAGGATTCGGATGGATTACTTCTGATTAATGAACTGTATCTGGAGGATTATTTAACAAAAGTTGTCCCAAGTGAGATGCCAGACAGCTACGAAAAGGAAGCGCTGAAGGCCCAGGCTGTGTGCGCAAGAACCTACGCATACCGCCAGATCCAAAGCAATACCTACAGCAAATATGGTGCCCATGTAGACGACAGCACACGTTTTCAAGTGTACAATAATCTTCCTACTGCGGCGAAGACAGAAGATGCAGTTCGGGAAACTTACGGGAAACTGCTGTTTTATGGAGATACTCCCATTGAAGCATTCTATTTTTCCACCTCCTGCGGCCATACCACAGATGGCAGTGTATGGGGAGGAGATCCAGCCCAGTATCCTTATCTGGATGGGAGTCTGCTTCAGGATGGAGGGGCAGTGTTAAATCTGTCCACCAATTCTGATTTTGAACAATTTATAAAGAATAAGGATTATCCGGCTTATGATTCCTCATTTCCCATGTATCGGTGGGAGGCGACAGTAACAAACCGGCAGCTGGAAGAAGAAATTACTGAGGTAGGCTCTATCTTAAACATTACAGTGGTTGAAAGAGGAGTAGGGGGTATCGTAAAGAAGTTAAGAGTCGAAGGCTCGGAGGGGGTAATGACCATAAGTGGAGAGGGTCAGGTCAGAGCCAAACTTGGTAATAAATATATGACTCTTACAAAAAAAGACGGAACCCAGATGAAAAATTTTGATTCCCTTCCCAGCGCTTATCTGGCCATAGAAAATCAGGGAGTTGATGAAAAAAACATCACAACGTTTCATATTTACGGCGGCGGCTTTGGCCATGGAGTGGGAATGAGCCAGAACGGAGCCCAGACAATGGCAAAGGAAGGAAAATCCTTTGAAGATATCCTGCAATTTTTTTATCGTGGTGTAAAGGTATGCGAGGCAGACAGCGTAAAGGAATGAGAGAGCGTCTTCCTGCGTACAATGTAAAAAAAGCCCAGGATGTTTATATGCAGGATCAGAAATTGGAGAATCTGCTGAATCTCGCTCTCAGTGCAACTCCGGAAGAGCGGGAGAAGTCAGGTAATTTAAATGTAGGATATAATCCCGTGGAAAAAACATGGGATGTGATTGTAAAGCATTCCGGAGATATCAGTTTTCTTACCCAGATAGGAATCAAGGTGGAGCCAATGTTAAATGAGTATGCCATCTTGAATGTACCGGAGTCCCTGATTGATCAGTTAAGTGATCTTCCCCAGATTGAATATGTGGAAAAACCAAAGAGGCTGTTTTTTGCCATAAATCAGGCAAAAGCGGCCTCTTGTGTCAATCTGGTCCAGCAGGGAACGAACAATCTGACCGGGAAAGGTGTTCTTGTAGCCATTATTGATTCGGGAATTGATTATTATCATGATGATTTTCGCAACCCAGATGGAACCACCCGGATTGTAAAGCTGTGGGATCAGACCCTGGACAGAGTATTTACAAAAGAGGAGATTGATGCGGCTCTGGCAACAGGAAGCAGAGCAGAGGCCAATAAACTGGTTCCATCCGTAGATATTACTGGTCATGGAACTGCGGTAGCCTCCATTGCAGCGGGAAACGGCAGGGAAAACCGGGGTCAGTACAGAGGGATTGCATATGAAAGTCCTCTGTTGGTGGTGAAGCTGGGAGTGCAACAGGAAAACGGATTTCCAAGGACTACTGAACTTATGCGTGCAGTGAATTTTGCAGTAAAAGAAGCAGTCGATATGCAGATGCCGGTTGCCGTTAATTTAAGCTTTGGCAATACTTATGGATCTCACGACGGAACCAGTCTTTTGGAAACATTTCTTGATGATATCTCTAATTATGGAAAAACTGTAATTGTGGTTGGTACAGGAAATGAAGGGGTTGGTGCCGGACATATTTCAGGAACATTGACCATGACAAGTCCCCAGGAGATCGAACTAAGTGTGGGGAATTTTCAGCAGAGCTTCAGCGTCCAGCTCTGGAAATCTTATGCGGATTTGTTTGATATCAGCATCATAACTCCTTCAGGAGAAGTGATAGGCCCTATCAGCAGCCGGCTTGGCCCCCAGACCATCCGGTACGGGAATACGCAGATTCTTTTGTACTATGGAAAACCGGGACCATACAGTGTAGCACAGGAGATTTATTTAGACTTTCTTCCTGCGGACACATATGTTGACAGCGGTATCTGGAAATTCAGGCTGACTCCCAGACAGATTGTGGAGGGGAAATACGATTTATGGCTTCCCTCCTCTGGTGTATTAAATCAATCCACCCGTTTTTTACGGGCAACGCCAGAAACAACACTGACCATTCCCTCAACGGCTTCCAAAGTTATTTCAGTAGGAGCTTATGATGATACCTACCAATCCTATGCCGATTTTTCAGGAAGAGGTTTTACCAGAAGAACGAATCAGGTAAAGCCTGATCTGGCTGCACCGGGAGTAGGGATTATTGCCGCATATGCAGGAGGAGGTTATGATTCCGTGACTGGAACTTCGTTTGCGACACCTTTTGTCACTGGCAGTTCCGCCCTTCTCATGGAGTGGGGAATTGTGGATGGAAGAGATCCGTTCCTTTTCGGGGAAAAAATAAAAGCATATCTGATCCGCGGGGCAAGAAAGCTTCCCGGAATCACCCAGTATCCCAATCCGGAACTGGGATATGGCGTTTTATGTGTCAGTGACAGTCTTCCTGTGTGATACAAAAGAAAATCCGTTGGAAAACAGACAGAAATGTTTTATAATGGATACAGTACTTTACGGAGGTGTGAAATGGAAATCAGGCATGAGCTGGTAATTCCCAATAATGATCTTCCTTTCCGGCTGTTTATTTTCGAGGGAAGGGAAGGAAACTATAAAGTGACAAAGCACTGGCACCATTCGGTAGAGATTTTTCTGGTACTGGAGGGAGAGATTGATTTTTTTATCAATAACACCCATCTTAAGCTTACCAGAGACGAGTATGTACTGGTCAATTCCAATGAGGTGCATTCCATCGAATGCCCCAATCCCAATATTACCATTGTCTTGCAGATTCCGGGAGAGACCTTTGAAGATTACATGGGAGAAGATTCCTATGTGAACTTTGAAAGAAAGGGAGAAGAGGCAAACCGCAGGCTGAAGGATCTTGTGACTTCTCTTTTTTTTACTTATGACAAACAGGAATATGGCTATAGTTTTCAGGTAAAAAGCCAGTTCTATCAGCTTTTGTATCTTCTGGTAACAGAGTTTAAAACAGAAAATATGGATAAAGAGATCATCCGGCAGAAAAAACAGCTGGATAAACTTTCTGATGTAACCCAGTATATGAGGGAGAATTATGATCAGGATTTAAAACTGGACTCGGTGGCATTGCGCTTTGGATTCAGTCCCACCTATTTATCCAGAATTTTTTTAAAGTATGCGCAGGTTAATTATCGTACTTTTTTAATTGACCTGCGTGTCAAATATGCGGTGCGTGAACTCATGGGAACGGATCACGAAATCGGGGAAATTGCCATGAGGCATGGATTTCCTGACAGCAGGGCATTTGCCAAGGCATTTAAGAAACGATATGGCTGTCTGCCCAGTGAATACAGGAAACACATCAGCAGCACCAGATGAGCACAGTGCAAATAATTTAATATAGGGTGTTAAAATTACTGAAAATATGATATAATGTACCATAACTTTGCGAAGGATGTGATCGAATGAATATCAGAGAATCCACTGAACAGTGGGAGGAAGCTTATTTAAGTCCTTATGCTGCTTTTAGTAAAAATACCAAGGGCAGAGAACGGGAAGAAGAACCCTGTGATATCCGCACCGCTTACCAGCGGGACCGTGACAGAATCATTCACTGTAAAGCATTTCGAAGGCTGAAGCACAAGACTCAGGTGTTTCTGGCGCCGGAAGGTGACCATTACCGGACAAGACTCACCCATACACTGGAAGTTTCCCAGATAGCAAGAACCATTGCCAAATCCCTGCGCATGAATGAGGATTTAACAGAGGCGATTGCGTTGGGACATGATCTTGGACATACTCCATTTGGCCATTCCGGAGAATCAATTCTTAATGAGATCTGTTCCCAGGGGTTTGCCCATTACAGGCAGAGCGTACGGGTAGTTGAAATCCTGGAGAAAAACGGAATGGGTTTAAATCTCACATGGGAAGTGAGAGATGGAATCCTAAATCACCGGACCAGTGGTCATCCGTCCACTTTAGAGGGGGCCATTGTGCGGCTGTCTGACAAAATTGCCTATATTAATCATGACATTGATGATGCAATCAGGGCCAGGATGTTTGTGGAGGAGGATCTTCCAGGCTGCTATACCGATATTTTAGGACATAGCGTCAGGGAGAGACTGAATAATCTCATTCATGATATTATCAATAATAGCTATGAGAAGAATGAGATCATCATGTCTTCTGATATGGAGGCAGCCATGCAGGGACTTAGAACCTGGATGTTTCAGCATGTTTATAAGAATGAGATTCCAAAAGCAGAAGAAGGAAAAGCACAGAAGATGATTGCCATGCTTTTTGAGTATTACATGGATCATCCGGATAAGCTTCCCCAGGAATACCGGTATTTAATGGAAAAAGGCGATGCAAGCAAGGAACGTGCTGTTTGTGATTATATTGCCGGTATGAGTGACAGCTACGCTATCGACCGGTTTGAAGAACTGTTTGTACCAAAGGCATGGAAAGCAATTTGACAAATAAGTATTTTATCATAAATCTTTATGAAAGGAGGATGATGGCTTTATGCGATATTCGGAAGACATAATTGAAGAAGTCCGCGGAAGGAATGACATTGTGGATATCGTATCAGGGTACGTGAAACTGCAAAAAAAAGGCAGCAATTATTTTGGCTTATGCCCGTTTCATAATGAAAAGTCTCCCTCCTTTTCCGTGTCACCGGCCAAACAGATGTATTACTGCTTTGGTTGCGGTGCAGGCGGTAATGTCATTACCTTTGTTATGGAGTATGAGAATTATTCCTTCTCAGAAGCGTTTAAGATGCTGGCAGACCGGGCAGGAGTGAAACTGCCGGTGGAAGAATACAGCAGGGAGGCAAGGGAGCAGGAAGATTTAAAGGCCGCTCTTCTGGAGATGAATAAGCTGGCAGCCAGCTATTTTTATTATCAGCTGAAGAAACCCCAGGGCGAAGCCGGTTACCGGTATTTAAAGGACAGGCAGTTAAGTGATGAAACCATAGTTCGATTTGGACTGGGCTACTCCAATAAAACCAGTGACGATTTATACCGCTATCTAAGAGGCAAGGGGTATGAAGATACTGAATTAAAACAGTCAGGACTAGTGACCATTGAGGAAAAAGGAAGTCATGATAAGTTCTGGAACCGGGTGATGTTCCCCATCATGGATGTGAATAACCGGGTCATTGGTTTCGGCGGAAGAGTTATGGGAGCCGGTGAGCCCAAATATTTAAATTCACCGGAGACAAAGCTGTTTGATAAAAGCAGAAACTTATATGGACTTAACTATGCCAGATTGTCACGTGAAAAATACATATTGATCTGTGAAGGATATATGGATGTAATTGCCATGCATCAGGCAGGCTTTACCAATGCGGTGGCTTCCCTGGGAACGGCTTTTACCACCCAGCATGCCCAGCTGTTAAAGCGGTATACGGACAAAGTAATTCTTACCTACGACAGTGATGGAGCAGGTCAGAAAGCGGCACTGAGAGCGATTCCCATTTTAAGGGATGCGGGGGTTTCCATTCGTGTTCTGAATATGGAGCCTTATAAAGATCCGGATGAATTTATAAAGAATCTGGGAGCGGAAGAATTTAAAAAGAGAATTGAACAGGCACAAAACAGTTTTCTCTTTGAGATTGAAGTTTTGAAAAAGAATTACAAGATGGATGATCCGGAACAGAAAACAGAGTTTTATAATCAGACGGCAAGAAAGCTTCTGGAATTTCCAGAAGCGCTTGAGCGGGAAAATTATTTAGAAGCTGTTTCCAGAGAATTTTTCATTAATTACCAGGATTTAAAACGTCTGGTTAACCGGCTGGGAGCGACTCTCGGACCCGTCCGGTCCTCAATAAGGGGAGAAGAGGAAAATAGCGGGAAGAATCAGCGGAAAAAAGAAAAAGAAGATGGCGTTATGCAGTCTCAAAGACTGCTGCTTACCTGGCTGATTGAAAATCCTGTACTATTTGATAAGATTATAGGGGTTATTACTCCTGATGATTTTATAGAAGAACTGTATCGTAAGGTGGCACAGATGGTTTTTGACGGACACGCTGCCGGAACACTGAATCCGGCCGAGATTTTGAATCATTTCATCGATGATGATGATCAATACCGGACTGTCGCAGGTCTTTTCCATGCGAGCTTAAAAGAGTCTCTTGATAATGAAGAACAGAAAAAAGCGTTTTCGGAAACAATAATGAAAGTGAAAAAAAACAGTCTGGATCATGCCAGCCGTCATGCAGCAGGGATAGAAGAACTGCAAAGAATTATAAAGGAACAGGCTGCGCTGAGGGATTTGAATATTTCGCTGGATTAGGGTGTACACTATAGGCAGGCTGTGGAAGGATGGAAAAACATGGACGAGAATGTTAAGAAGACAGCAGATAAGATGGTGGGTTCAGGAAAGACAGAAGAGGAACAGGTTTTTGGCAGCAGGCAGGAAGAGTCAACAGCAGCGTTTGAGGAGAAGTTAAACCAGCTCCTCTTATTGGCGAGAAAAAAGAGAAATGTCCTGGAAAATCAGGAAGTACTTGATTTCTTTATTGGAGAGAGTTTAGATTCAGACCGTCTGGATCAGATCTATGATTTCCTGGAGAGCAGCAAAGTAGATGTGCTTTCCATGGGGGGAGAAGAACTGGATTTAGACGAAGATCTGTTTTTGGAAGAAGACATCGAGGAAGAGGAAGAAATCGATATGGAAAGCATCGATTTATCTGTTCCGGAAGGTGTCAGTGTAGAAGATCCGGTCCGCATGTATTTAAAAGAGATCGGTAAAGTTCCCCTTCTTTCCAGTGAAGATGAGATTGAACTTGCGAAAAAGATTGAGCTTGGGGATGAAGAATCGAAGCAAAGATTAACAGAAGCCAACCTCCGTCTTGTAGTCAGTATCGCCAAGCGTTATGTGGGGCGGGGGATGCAGTTTTTGGATCTGATACAGGAAGGTAATTTAGGACTGATTAAAGCGGTAGAAAAGTTTGATTACCGGAAAGGCTATAAGTTCAGCACCTATGCAACCTGGTGGATCAGACAGGCAATTACCCGTGCCATAGCTGATCAGGCTCGTACAATCCGGATCCCTGTTCATATGGTGGAGACCATCAACCGTCTGGTACGTGTATCCAGACAGCTTTTACAGGAACTGGGAAGAGAACCTGTGCCGGAGGAGATTGCGGCAAGGGCAGATATGCAGGTGGAGCGGGTACGGGAAATTATGAAAGTTTCCCAGGAGCCGGTTTCTTTAGAAACACCCATCGGTGAGGAAGAAGACAGCCATTTAGGTGATTTTATCCAGGATGATCAGGTGGCGGTTCCTGCAGATGCGGCAACATTTACCATGCTTCATGAACAGCTGATGGAAGTTCTTGACACCCTGACAGAGCGGGAACAAAAGGTGTTAAAACTGCGGTTTGGTTTAAATGACGGGCGCCCCAGAACCTTAGAAGAGGTTGGAAAAGAATTTAATGTTACAAGAGAACGAATCAGACAGATTGAAGCAAAAGCTTTGCGAAAACTGCGCCATCCCAGCAGAAGCAAAAAGCTGAAAGATTATCTGGATGATTAAGAAATAAGACGGAGTTTACTATGAAATTATCAAAACGTTTGGAAATGATCGCTTCCTTTGTACCTGGTGGCAGCCGTGTGGCTGACATCGGTACCGATCATGGTTATATCCCGATTCATTTAGTACAGGAAGGGATTGCAAAATCTGCAATTGCCATGGATGTGAGAGAAGGGCCTCTTTTAAGGGCCCAGACTCACATAAAAGAGGCAGGTCTTACCGACCTGGTTGAAGTCCGTTTAAGCGACGGGCTTTTAAAGTTAGAGAAAAATCAGGCTGACTGCGTTGTCATTGCTGGCATGGGCGGAGAGCTGATCATACATATATTGGAGGAGGGACGGCATTTATGGGACAGTATCTCATACTGGGTCCTGTCACCTCATTCGGAACCTTATAAAGTTCGTAAGTTTCTTGCAGAACATGAATTTTCTATGGGAAGAGAGACTATGATAAAAGAGGACGGAAAATATTATTCTGTCATGGGTATTACCAGAGATTCTATGGTTTCGGAAGATAGGGATCCGGAACTGGGGTACCGGTACGGAAAAGACCTGTTAGATTCAAAAAATCCGGTTTTAAAGGAGTTTTTGCAGAAAGAACAGATACAGATTGGTGAAATTTTAAAAGGACTTCAGTCAAGCGGAACAAAAAATGCAGAGAGCAGAATCCAAGAACTGAAACTGGAACTGAAGTGGAATAAGGAGGCACAAGATGCAATGCAGCAAACTGATTGAAATACTGGAACAGCTGGCGCCTGTAAAATGTGCCTGTGACTGGGATAATGTAGGACTTCTTGTGGGACGGAATAAAAAAGAGATAAAAAAAGTATTTATCGCGCTGGACGGGGATGAGAGAGCAATAGAAGAGGCAGTGCAATATGGAGCCGATCTTCTTTTGACCCATCATCCCCTGATTTTTAAACCTGTAAGCAGAATTACTGACAGTGATTTTATCGGTGAAAGACTGATGAAGCTAATGAAGCATGATATCTGTTGTTATGCCATGCATACCAACTTTGATGCAGCACCCGGATGTATGGCGGATGCGGCTGCCGGTAAGTTAGGATTAGAAAAAACCCAGGTACTGGAAATGGAAGGGAGTGTTCCGTTTGAAACACCGGAAGGGATAAAAGAACTTCCATATGGAATCGGAAAGACGGGATATTTAGAACAGCCTTTGACGGTAAGAGAGCTGGCAGGACTGGTAAAGGAACGCTTCAGGTTACCGTTTGTTACCATATACGGAGAGCGGGATATAATTGAGCCGGTATCTTTTGTGGGAATCAGCCCGGGCGCTGGTTCCAGCATGATAAAACCTGCGTTGAAAGCAGGAGTGAAAGTACTGATTACTGGTGATATCGGACATCACAGCGGAACTGACGCGGCAGCAAATCATATGGCGGTGATCGACGCAGGTCATTATGGACTGGAATATCTTTTCCTGGATTTCATGGAAGATTTTTTAAAAGCCAACGTGGGAGAGAACCTGGAGATTTGCAAGACAGATGTGAGATTTCCGGAGACATTTTTATAAGGAGGAAAAGAATGGCGATTGTAACAATAGATGGAACTAAAAAACAATACCAAATTGGAACGACTTATCAGGATATAGCAAAGGAGTATCAGCCCCAGTATGAAGACGAGATCCTGCTGGTGGGCATCAACGGAAAACTGAGAGAACTTCACAAAACGGTTCAGTTTGACTGCACCCTTCAATTTTTTACTGGAAAAGATCAGCCGGGAATTCAGACTTATCACCGAAGTGCGATTTTTCTCATGATGAAAGCATTTTATGACGTAGCCGGTTCCGAGAATATTGAAAAAGTAACGGTTGACTTTTCCCTTGGAAAAGGCTATTACATTCAACCTCATGGTACGGTAGAGCTGACCAATGAACTGTTAACCCGGGTATTAACCCGCATGAGGCAATACGTAGATCAGAAGATTCCTATTATGAAGCGAAGTGTCAATACAGATGATGCCATTGAATTGTTTCATAAGCATCGGATGTATGACAAGGAACGGCTTTTCCGTTACCGCAGAGTCTCCCGTGTGAACTTATATAGCATCGGCGGCTTTGAAGATTATTTTTACGGATATATGGTACAGAACACAGGGTACATTAAATATTTTAATATCGTACCTTATGATGAGGGATTTATGCTCATGCTCCCGCAAAAGGAAAATCCTAAGGAAGTTCCTGTTTTTGAAGCAGAAAAAAAACAGAAGCTCTTTAAGGTATTAAAGGAAAGCGTAAAATGGGGAGAGCGTCTGAATGTTTCCCATGTAGGAGCATTAAATGAAGTCATCGCTGCAGGCGATATCAATGAGCTGCTCCTGATTCAGGAAGCTCTTCAGGAGAAAAAGATTGCTGAAATAGCAGCACGGATCGGTTCGGACCGAAGTAAGAAATTTGTTATGATCGCGGGACCGTCGTCCTCAGGAAAAACAACATTCTCTCACCGATTATCGATACAGTTAAAAGCACAGGGTATGATTCCCCACCCCATAGCGGTGGATGATTATTTTGTAAACAGAGTCAACAGTCCGAAGAATCCAGACGGTAGCTATAATTATGAAGTGCTGGAATGTCTGGACATCGATCAGTTTAATAAGGATATGACGGCTCTTCTGGCTGGAGAAACGGTAGAGATGCCAAGATATCAGTTTAAAACAGGGGAACGGGAATATCGTGGTGATTATTTAAAGCTGGGCGATGACGATATTCTGGTAATTGAAGGAATACACTGCCTCAACGACAAGCTATCTTATTCACTTCCAAAAGAAAGTAAATTCCGTGTTTATGTCAGTGCGCTGACCCAGTTAAATATTGATGAACACAACCGGATTCCAACTACAGACTGCCGGCTCATCCGGCGTATGGTGCGGGACGCCAGAACAAGAGGTGCCTCGGCCCAGGATACCATACGCATGTGGTCCACAGTAAGAGAGGGGGAAGAAGCTTATATTTTCCCATTTCAGGAATCTGCAGACATGATGTTTAATTCTGCCACTGTATATGAATTATCTGTTTTAAAACAGTTTGCGGAGCCGCTTTTGTTTGGAATACCAAGAGAGTCACCTGAATACATGGAAGCAAAACGGCTTTTGAAATTCCTGGATTATTTTCTGGGAGTTAACAGTGAAGACATTCCCCGCAACTCCATTGTGCGAGAATTTATTGGAGGAAGCTGTTTTAGGGTGTAAGTAAGCGGGGTTTGTATGGATACACTGATTAATAAAAGAGTTACAGCAGTACTGATTGTCTGGTTCATTTGTGTTGCGGTTTCTGTACTTTACGTAATGAATTATGTGGTTAAAAGAAAGCAGACAAGGATGGAACATGCGGGATATGTGGCATCGGAAGAGATTAATAAACTTCAGTATGCCATTGATTCCCGTATATTAAAAACAGAAATTCTTCGGTTAATAGTGATTGAGCAGAAAGGCACCATGAATGACTTTAACAGCATTGCGGAGAAAATATATGCCGATGATTCTTCCATACGCAGCATACAGCTGGCACCGAATGGAGTGGTGACTATGGTATATCCATTACAAGGCAATGAAAATGCATTTGTGGATTTGTTCCATGATGAGAAGCGCAGGGCAGAAGCCGAGTATGCCAGAGATTCAGGAAAGACCACTCTGGCAGGACCGCTGGAGTTATATCAGGGCGGCCTTGGTATCATAGCAAGAACGCCGATATTTTTAAATAATCCCAATGGGAGCAGGAAATTCTGGGGTTTTAGCATTATTATTCTAAATCTGCCACAGATTTTTGATCAGGCAGGCATTGATTATTTGTCAAACCGTGGATATGATTACCGCATCTGGCGCAGGAATTCTGATACAGATGAAATTCAGATTATTGATCAGAGTATGTCAGGAGTAATGAAGGATCCGGTTGAGCAGGATATTGCAGTACCTAATGGCATATGGACATTAAGTCTTTCACCGAAAAAAGGCTGGGTACCGGTTGATTACTGGCTATCACAAGCTGTTTTATGTTTCATTATCTGTTGTTTTTCGGCAGTTATATTTTATGGATTTCTCATTGTGGAGAAGCAGAAAAGAGAGCTGTTTGTGCTTGCGAATACGGATTCGCTTACAGGACTTCATAATGAACGGTGCTTTGTTGCAGCTATTAACAGGCTGACAGATTCTTCCCACTCATTTGGTCTGCTGTATCTGGATATAGACAAGTTTAAACTGGTTAATGATAATTTTGGACATGATATGGGGGACAGACTGTTAATTGAAATTGCCGAACGGCTGCGTGGCCAGATTGGCAAAAATGATATGGCCTTTCGGATTGGCGGAGATGAGTTTGCCATACTGGTCAGGGAGAAGAAAGAGAAAGCTTATTATGAATCGTTAAAAAAGTCAATAAGCGAAGCCATTGGTGAGTCATTTGTCATGGAGCCATCCATATTTTATCCCAGGGCAAGCTGCGGATATGCCAGATATCCGGAAGACCAGTCGGATGGAGAGGCGTTAATCAGACAGGCTGATCAGGAGATGTACAAGGAAAAAAACCGCCTCAGTTAAAAGTTAGCTTTACAAATGGCTGGAACTATGATAAGATTATATGGTTTTGAGTAAGACAAATGGTCGCAGCTGCAAAGCCGAAAGGCTGCAGGTGAGGAAAGTCCGGGCTTCACAGGGCAGAATGCCAGATAACGTCTGGCGGAGGTGACTCCAGGGAAAGTGCAACAGAAATAAACCGCCGCATCTGCGGTAAGGGTGGAAAGGTGGTGTAAGAGACCACCGCTCTTCTGGTAACAGAGGGGGTCCATGTAAACCCCATTCGAAGCAAGACCGAACAGGAAGCACAAGGCGGCCCGTCTGCTTCCGGGTAGGTCGCTTGAGCCTGCTGGTGACGGCAGGCCTAGATAGATGGCCATTCAACGACATAACCCGGCTTATCGTCTTACTCAAAGCATTTAATGAATGAAACATTTAAATAGAGGGTATCGCTGTATCACATTTTTGGTGATTTTGGCGTTACCCTCTTTTTTTTACAGGAAAATGGAATACGGTTACAGAATGTCAGACGAATGGTCCAGCTGGAACTGGTAAATAAGCTGATTTAAATTTTCTGCTTCTGCAGCCAACTCCTCGCTTGCAGCAGAGCTTTCTTCCGCTGTGGCTGATGTAGTCTGTACAACAGTAGAGATCTGGTCGATTTCATGACTTATTTTTTCCAGAGCATCAGTCTGTAATAAGGAAGCTTCGGTTATTTTATTCATCAGTCCGGTTAACTGCTCGGATTTAGTGAGAACAGTGTTTAAGGAACCTTTCGTATCATCAGCCATTTGTGCTCCGTTTATAATGGAGTTTAAAGTACGGTCAATCAGATACTGAGTCTTTTGGGCAGATTCAGTACTTAAAGAAGCGAGACGGCGTACTTCATCAGCAACGACAGCGAATCCTTTTCCGGCAGCCCCGGCCCTGGCCGCTTCGACGGCTGCATTTAAGGCAAGAATATTTGTCTGAAAGGCAATACTCTCCATGGTTTTAATGATTCCGCCTATCTCGCTGGAGTTATCGGAGATATCCTTCATGGCTGTATTCAGTTCCATCATCCGATCATTGCTGGTACAGAGTTCTTCCTGTGTTTCAAGCAGGAGAGCATTAGATTTTAAAATTCCATCCGTATTTTCTTTTATCTGACCTGATATATGGCTTACTGTCTCGAAAAGCCGTTCAACGGAATCGGCCTGTTCTATGGCATTTTCCGCCAGAATTTGTGACCCCTGTGATACCTGTTCAGAACCGTTTTTGACCTCCTGTGAGGCAGTCTGCACATGATTTAATGTAAGGTTTAAGGAATGCAGGATTGTTTCCATGGAGGAGCGGATTGGTGAAAAACTGTTTCTGTAATCCACGTTGATGGTTACAGTCATATCTTTGTCAGCCATTTTTTTCAGCACTTCGGAAATATCGTTTATGTAGAGATTCAGTGTCTTGATAAGACTGCGGACATTCTCAGCAAGAACACCCAGCTCATCTCCTGCCCGGTAGGTGACATCTGTGTCCAATTCGCCTGAGGCCAAAGCTGTGGTAGCAGATTCCAACTCCCTGATTGGTCTCGTGAGGCTTTTAGTCAGGAGGATACATAATAAAACAATGGCAGATAATGTGATTGCCGAAAACAGAATAAGAACGGTATAAATTCTTACAGATTCCGTTTTTCCGTCTGTATAGAACTGGCTTGCACGATTGAGAGCGGCCTGCTCTAACTGGGTGGCAATGTCGCTGGCAGCAGCCGAATTTGGTTCAAAGGAATCTAAATAGATGCGAAAAGCATTAGCAGAGTTGCCTGATTTACACAAAGTGATAATTTCCTCAGTCATCTGATCGCGTTCAGTCTGTGAATCTATAATTTGCGCCAGTTTTTCCTGACTTTCCGGTTGTGTCATGTTCTTTTGTAAAAGTGAGGTTTTTTCATTGAGCTGGGCCGTTGATTGAATAATTTCATCTTCCCACTGGGAAATATCATCTCCCTTTTTGCGCTGGATGATCAGAATAAGGTTTTTTTCAATTGTACGTAAGTCGTACTTGATATAAAGTGTGGCATTGGATACTGTAAACGGGCGGTTATAAAAAGATGTGAAAGTTGTGTATAGTTTGTTCATTCCCCTGCCGGAGAGCAGGGATGAGATCATAAACAGGAGAAAAATCAATCCGAATGCTGCTGTGATTTTCTGACCTATTTTCCAATTTTTCATAAGATGTCCTTTCATTCGTAACGTAAGAAATAAGCAGCCAAAATAGATATTATTCTGGCTGCAGGCTTTTTCATTTTAAATAAACAGTGATGCGATAGCATTAAAAACTGTAGCCGAGATGACACTGACGGGTACAGCAACAAATAAAAGACGGGGGAACATGGCGGTGCGTTCTTCGTCAGTTGTACAGGTGCCCAGAACCAGACTTCCGCCGGAAGAGAATGGGGAGATTGCTGAACTCTGTGCGCCGATTACAATGCTGCTGAAAATGATCAGCGGATTGATTCCCGTTGCAGCCGCCAGGGAAGGAACCAGTGGAAACAGTGCAGGGCATACAACTCCAAGGGTGCTGGAGAAGAAACTCATTACCGATCCGATCAGGCTGAATGCGATTGGAACCACATAGACCGGCAGACTGGAACCAGCCCAGGACGCCATTAAATCAAGTGTGCCTGCTTCTATGGCGACGTTGATCAGCATACCTACACCGCATATCATAATAATGGTATTCCATGGGACTTTTTTGATGACTTCATCCTGAGGAGCCAGCTTTAAAAATAAAGCAGCAGCTGAAAAAACAATGGCTGTCAGACCAACATCTATTTTGCTGTTAATAAATGTTACAGCAGAAGATGCCGGGAAGATAATGTGCAGGATGGGGAACAGCAGAACGACTGCTATCATAACAATAATCAGAATAAGATTGATTTTTTGTTTTGAAGTAAATGCGTCTGGCTTTTCAAACATTGTATTTTTTTGAACTCCGCTGTTTTTCCGTGTAATAAAGCGGAATATCACGATCAGTAAAAGAGAGAAGATAACACTCTCAATAAAGATTATAGAAGTATAGTTAAATGAAACACTGGCATAATTATTTTCATCCATCAACCCTCTGAATATAATTCCGCTTCCGCTGGTCATGAAATTTGCTCCAGACAGAGCACCGCAGTTAACCGCTGCAGCCCCCACCATTTTGTCCATTTTCGCTTCTTCACAGATTAACAGTGCAATTGGTGCCATAAAGGCCATAACGGTAAAGAATCCCGCACCTAATGCTGCGATACCCGCGCTGGCAAAATAAAGAGCGAAGGGAAGAAGACCAGGGAATCTGCGGCAGGCATAAAGCAGATTCCGGGCGGTTTTTTCCAGTGTCCCGTTTACGAGAGCGAAGTTATAGAAAAGTGAAACAGAAAAAATAACAAACATGGTACTGACGGGCCAGCCTCCAATTACTTTTTTTGGTGCTAAACCCAGAGCAAAACAGCCTAACAGATAGGCGAATATAATTGCGAATATACCAGTATTAAAGCCTGTTTTGTACCCGATAATGATTGCAAGTGCAATTGCCGATATGATTAATATATTTATCATAAAACATAACCCCTCTTTTTGTTTTATTGACTTTCATCTGACGTTATATTAAGTAGTTCTGACTGGATTGTATGAGTCATGTGGTAAACTTCTGAGTCTGGTATGCCGTTATCCACAAGATACTGTATATATTGTTCCATTGCAATTTCCCAGTTTGGATTTTCTACCTGTCCTCCGTCTGTGGAGACCATGACATTTTTATATCCGCATTCTTTTATGGCTTCCAGATTCATAGGCAGGTTGCTTTTATATTTTCCTCCTCCCAGAGGCTGGGCAAAGCAGTGTTCCAGAATTACCCCGTAATCTTTTACAATGCGCACCTGATCAGTAATGTCCATACCCACAAGCCACCACTCCGGATGAGTAACTACTATTTTTCTGACTCCTGCGTCTCTGGCAGCTTCTACTACCTGAAAACACTCATCTGGAGATATATGGGCTGTTGCAAGTACTGCATTATAGTCTTTGATCAGCTCGAAAATATCCTTTAATTCCGGTACGATTTTGGAATCTCTGATTACATCAATGCAGTCATCTGTGGACTGGTTCAATTTTAGCTTATGATTTCTTGCAGACTGTGTGGGAAGCCATATGACTTTTGCACCCAGTTTTAAGCCGCTTTCAACCGCAGCGGAGTTGATTCCTCCAATCTGTCTGTTTAAAGTTACGCTGCCGTACATGGTGAAGTTATTGTCACCGTTGTGTGTTAATTTGTTATGCTGGTTACATAAATATGCCCTGTCTACGGTTGTGCCCTGGTGTGTTTTGATTACAATTGCTCTTGCACCCACCTTTATGGCAGCTTCCATCAATTCGAAATCGTCATAAGCCCGGTGACGAATATCAGGATTTGAGTGGACATGCATATCAATGATACCCCCTAAAGATACCTTACTCATTTAACATCTCCTTTCTCTTATTTGGCAACGGATAGAGCTTTGTAGAAAATCATCAAATACACTTCTTGAAAAAAAGAATATTTATGTTGTTTTGGCAGAAACTGATGATAATTTTTCCTGTATCTATAAAGTTGCACAAATAATAAGTCGATTCTATAATGAATGTATTATCGGTGCAATCTAAAATAAGTAATAGCTGATATCGGAAAAACCGATTGGAGGTAAAAATGGAACTGAAAGAATTGAGATATATTGTTACTCTGGCAGAAGAAGGCAGCATATCAAGAGCAGCAGACCGGCTGTTTATGGCACAGTCAAGTCTGAGTCAGTTTTTACAGCAATACGAGAAAGAGCTTGGAACTGTACTGTTTGCGAGGACTGCAAAAGGTATTCGTCCCACAACCGGAGGTGCAAGTTTTATAGAAAACGCCAGACAGATTTTACTTCAGTACAGAAGAGCAGAAAATGAATTATGGGATAGTGTAAATCTGGAGGGAGGAAGAATTATTTTTGGAATTAGTTCCTTTCGGGGCAGGTACATGCTTCCGGGCATTCTGGCTGACTTTCAGCAGAAGTACCCTAAAGTAAAGGTTGACATTGTGGAAGCAAACAGTATGGAACTGGAGGAAGAACTGACAGCAGGTAAGCTTGACCTGGCAGTGGTTGCACTGCCCGTTAACTTAAAAAGTAAAGTGGAGAAATTCTACAGGGATGAAGTTTTAATTGTCTGCAGTAAAAACCACCCTGCAATGGAATATGTATATCAGGATGATGAAACAGGGAAGTGCCACATGGAACTGAAGGATGCTGCCATGTTTTCCTTTATACTCAGTGATTACAATACAATGCTTGGAAATATCAGCAGGCAGCTGTTTGAAAAAGAGAATTTAAAAGTGCATTCGGACAACAGCAATATAACTGCAGCACTGTCGGCGGGGATGGCAAGAGCAGGTCTTGGGCTTGCTTTTACTTATCGGTCCTGTATGGAGGAATATGAGGATACGGCTTACATATCTGTTGGCAGGCAGGGAGTTTTTCTGGATCTGGCACTAGCCTGTTCCGCAATGGGTTATCAGTCTAAGGCTGTATTTGCATTTGGCGATATGATTAAGGAAAGGTACAAAAGAAAGCCGCTTCCGGTCAGTTAGGCAGGAAGCGGTACTATCACAGCAGACTTGAGCGTTTTATAATTATCTGCTGTATTTTTCTTCACAATACATGCAGCGGTAGGTTTCCTTTACGGCATCCGAGAGATAAAAAACATGGGGAAGCCCCTGCTCGATGGAAGTGATGCAGCGTGGATTTTTGCACTGTATGAGATTGGTGATTTTCTTTGGAAGGCTGAGAGCCTTTTTTTCTACAATTTTATTATCCCGGATAATATTTACCGTTATGTTGTGATCAATATATCCCAGGATCTCCAGGTTAATATGATCCATACCGCCTTCTATTTTGATAATATCTTTCTTTCCCATTTTATTGCTTTTGGCATTTTTGATAATAGCTACCTGGCAGTCTAACTTGTCCAGTCCAAGATTATAGTAGATTTCCAGACTCTTTCCTGCCTCAATATGGTCTAATACGATACCTTCTTTTAATCCGCCGATATTTAACATGGTTTATTTACCTCCAGTAATGTCATGATAAGAGCCATACGTACATAAACACCATACTGTGCCTGCTTAAAGTAGGCGGCCCGTATATCATCATCAACTTCTACAGAGATCTCGTTGACTCTGGGAAGGGGGTGAAGAACATACATATCTTCCTTTGCCAGCTTCATTTTCTTCTTATCCAGAATGTAGCAGTCCTTTAAACGGATGTAGTCTTCTTCGTTGAAGAAACGTTCTTTCTGTACGCGTGTCATATACAGGATATCAAGATCCGGCATGGCATCGTCAAGACTGTCCATTTCAATAAATTCAATGTTGTTGGCCCTTAGGACATCTTCCCGGATGTATTCAGGTACCCTCAGTTCAGGGGGGGAAATTAAGATGAATTTGATGTTTTCGTATCTTACAAGAGCATTGATAAGAGAGTGAACAGTACGGCCAAATTTTAAATCACCGCAAAGACCAATAGTTAAATCGTTCAGACGGCCTTTTAAGGAACGGATAGAGAGTAAATCGGTAAGTGTCTGTGTTGGATGCTGGTGTCCGCCGTCTCCTGCGTTAATGACTGGAATACCGGAGTAGTTTGCAGCAACTAATGGTGCGCCTTCCTTGGGGTGTCTCATTGCACAGATATCTGCGTAACAGGAGATGACCCGAATGGTATCAGCGACGCTTTCTCCTTTCGAAGCAGAGCTTGAATCGGCAGAGGAAAAGCCAAGTACGCTGCCTCCTAAATTAAGCATGGCAGCCTCGAAACTCAAACGGGTTCTTGTACTTGGCTCATAAAAAAGTGTCGCTAGTTTTTTTCCATTGCATACATGAGAATATTCCGGAAGATTATCTTCAATATCTTTTGCCAGATCAAGCAGTTGTCCGGTTTCTTCCAGACTGAAATCTAACGGGTTAAGTAAATGTCTCATAAGAATCTCCTTTATCCACTGAGTTATGGTTTAAAATTCTATCCCATTATAAAGCATACTTTAAAATATTTCCACTCTTTTTTAAAATATTTTTTACGGGTTTGTAAAAGACTTTTGGGGGTGTAAGGAATATGTAAGGAAGATTAAGAAAATAAAGAATGTCGGATTTTCCAATCCTGTTGTATAATGTGATTGCGTGAATATTTCAAGGAGGAAGCTGCAGTGGTGGAAAACAAAACACCCATGATTCAGGTTAAGGATCTATATAAGGTGTATAAGGTGGGAGATACGAAAGTCTATGCACTGAACGGAGTAGACTTTACGATATATAAAGGCGAATTTTGTGCCATTGTGGGCCCGTCCGGCTCGGGAAAATCCACACTTTTAAACATGATGGCGGGGTTGGAAAAACCGTCAAAAGGGGAAATTGTCATTGCAGGCAATCACATCGAAAAACTTTCGGAGAATCAGCTGGTTGCATTCAGAAGAAAGCATGTGGGTTTTATTTTCCAGTCCTATAATTTGATTAAGACATTGAATGCGGTAGAGAATGTTGCACTTCCCCTGTCATTTCGTGGTGTACCAAAAAAGATCCGGAATGAAAAGGCTAAAAAATACATAAAACTGGTAGGTTTGGAAAAACAGATGAACCATATGGCCAATGAGATGTCAGGAGGCCAGCAGCAGCGGGTGGGAATTGCCAGAGCACTTGCCGTGGATCCCAAGATTATTTTTGCTGATGAACCAACTGGAAATCTGGATTCCAAAACCACAAAAGAGGTTCTTTCATTGATGCAGAAGATTGTAAAAGAGCAGAACCAGACCCTTGTCATGGTAACCCACGATAATTATATTGCCAAATTTGCAGACAGACAGTTCCACATAGTAGATGGAAAGATATTTAAGATTGAAGAACAGCACCACGAGGAGACTAAGGGGGATATGGAAAATGTACAGAGTTAAGAGAAAGATTGTAGGACTGCTGGCTGTAATTATGGCGGTTACTGCCATGCCGGCAACAGCGTTCGCACAATATGATTTAAGTAAAAATACATATATTGATGTGAAAAAAACTCCATCTGGAAAGACCGGAGAGAATATTACCATCAATATGGTTTTTACCAATAATACAGGGAATGATTTAAAGGATGTGGCTGTCAGATTTGACAGAGATATACCGGAACAGGAGTACAGAGCGACAGAAGATGCAGAAGAAACTACTACATACACCGGATCTGTTTTTCCTTTCGAAATCTCCTCCAATACATTTGACAATAAAAAACTGGGCGATGTAAAGAGCGGAAGTTCTAAAACCTTCAGCCTCACAGCAAGGATCCGGAGAGATGTATCCGAGGGGTATTATCTGGTGCCGGTAGAAGTTGTTACTGATGCAAAGAAAAAGGATGATGGTGCTCATGCCTCCTATGAAAAGGTGAATATCTGGATTACAAAATCATCCACCACAACCTCTTCCGGAGCCAATGAAGGAACCATCAGTTTCGAACTTGGCGAGGGTCAGAACACTCCTTTCGGGACTTATCCGGAAGTGATGAATTATAACATGAATGTCCGTAATTCTTCTAATTTAACTGCCTTTGACGTCAATGTCCGAATGGGAGTAAATCAGGACAGTACAAAGTTCCCTTTTGATATTAACGATGGAAATTATACCAAACATTTCGACCGGATCGGAGGCGGGGAGACGATTTCCATTCCTTACAGCATGATGATCCGAAAGGATGTGTACAGTGGTTATTATCCCATTACATTTAATATTGAATACCGGGACAGCAGCGATGGAGACATTCAAAAATCCGAAGAGACGTTTTTTGTAAAAGTACAAAACAAAGAGAAGGAAGAGGCGACCAAAGAGTTTAATATCAATGACAGAACCAAAGCCAGGATCGTTGTTGATGGTTTTGAAACCAATCCGGAGAAGGTTTTTGCCGGTGAGGAATTTGAACTTATCCTGCACATGAAGAATGCATCAGAAAGCGTTCCTGCAAGCAATATATTATTTAATCTGGAGTCTGAGAAGGTAACGGATAGTGCCGTGTTTACAACGGATGAAGGTAGTTCCTCCGTTGTTGTGAATTCTCTTGGAGCAGGTCAGACGACAGATGTCAAGGTGAAGCTTCGTGCTGGTGCATGGGTGGATCAAAGAACCTATGGACTGACAATTAATGAAAAATTCGACAGCCCGGAATTTAAGAATGCAGAAGAAAAAATAACTGTGAATATCCCGGTAAAACAGGTAGCTCGTTTAAATACAGGTACCATTGACATTATGCCGGAATCAATTGCAGCAGGTTCCGAAACCAATATTATGTTCCCGGTTAATAATACAGGAAAGGTTCTTCTCTATAATGTCATGGTGGCATTTGTGGGAGATTCCATCCAGCAGTCCAGTACCTACATAGGAAATATTAAGCCTGGTGAAACAGGAAATGTGGATGCCATGATTACCGGAACCACACCAACTGCAGATGACGGGAAAATAAAGATTTTAATTACCTATGAGGATGAAAACGGAGTAGTTTCTGATCCCATAGAAAAAGAAGTTACATTGATGGTAACCGAACCGGAAGAAACAGGAGCTGATAACGGGAATATGGGCGAGGAGCCTGTAGATGTACAGCCTACAGGGTTTGCAAAGTATGGAAAGATCCTGATCCCTTCTGTTGTTATTCTGCTTGCGGCAGGCGCAGGTGCAGCCTTTTTTATCTGGAAAAGAAGAAAGCAGAAGAAGCTGGCTGCCATAGAGGAAATAAACGATGAAATTTAGTGATTTGCTTTCCATGAGTGTGAACAATTTAAGACGGAGAAAGATGAGAACATTTTTAACTGTTCTTGGAGTTTTAATTGGTACCGCTTCCATTGTTGTTATGGTATCTCTGGGAATCGGTTTTAATGAACTTACCATGGAACAGTACGCTTCTTATGGAAGTCTGACTGAGATCACTGTGTATTCCAATCAATCCTACGGGGGAGAAGGGAAAAAAGAACCTAATTATATGACAGATAATGTAGTTTCCCAGTTTGCTGGTCTGGATCATGTAAAGTCGGCCTCTCCGCTTTTGCAGACAGACACAATCATGAGCCAGGGGGCATATCAGGCCAATATTACCGTAATTGGAGTAACCCCTGAATACATGGATAATATATCACTAAAACAGGGGCATCTTCCCGATAAAGGGACGAAAGAACTTCAGATGGTAGTAGGAAACATGGTACCCAGGCAATTTACTAATCCCAAAAGCAGAAATCAGGATTATTACGATGACCCAACCAAGATTCCGGATATTGATTTTATGAACAGACCTGTATTTGTGGTATTTGACACCGAAGCCTATTACCAGTCTCAAAACGGAGGCACAGGTGGAGATGGAAAAACTCCTGTGAAGCCGCCTAAAAAATATCTGCTAAAGACAGCAGGTCTGGTAGCAGGAGGAGTAGAAGACTGGAGTAATTACAGCTACAATGTCTATGTTGATTTGGATGCACTCAAATCCCAGTTAAAACAGATTTATAAAAAGAAGCCGATCCCCAACCAGCCTACCAATAAAAAGGGTAAGCCTTATAACTACTTTATCTATGATCAGGCAGTGGTAGAGGTGGATGATATGGCTAATGTAACCGCGGTACAGAAGGCGATTACAGATATGGGATATCAGGCAAACAGCAATATGGAATGGCTGGAGCAATCTCAGAAGCAGGCAAAGATGGTTCAGGCTTTGCTTGGAGGAATCGGAACAGTATCCTTATTTGTCGCAGCCATCGGAATTGCCAATACGATGATGATGTCCATCTATGAAAGAACCAAGGAGATCGGAATTTTAAAGGTTCTGGGGCTTGATATGAATCATATCAGAGACATGTTTCTAATTGAATCAGGATTTATTGGCTTCCTTGGCGGTATCACGGGTATTGCTTTCAGTTACGGGGTTTCTTTTCTTATAAACCGGTTTCTGGCAGGACGTTTTATGCCCGATATGCCAGGAGACTTATCCAGAATACCTTTGTGGCTGTCTTTGGCTGCCGTAGGATTTTCTGTTTTTGTAGGTATGGCTGCCGGATTTTTCCCTTCCCTCAGAGCTATGAAACTCAGTCCTCTGGCTGCCATCCGCAACGAATAAAAACAGGAATAAATAAAAAAGACCTTGCAATTTATTGGAGAATCATATATTATGTTAGACATGGTACGTGCAACTGGCGGATAAGTGGAGAAAACCACGGGGAGCACGTTACGTTTTGAAGCCGACCGCCTGGGCACCGCTATGGGATGCCCAGGCGGTTTTTTGCGTCTTTATTGAGAATGGAGGACTGAAAGTCATGAATTTGGTTTCTTTGAAGGATGAATTAACAAACAATTCCTATCCTGGAAGGGGGATAATTATTGGCAAAACCCCAGACGGAAGGAAGGCAGTAACTGCTTATTTTATCATGGGAAGAAGTGTGAACAGCCGTAACCGCGTATTTGTGGAAGATGGGGATGGAATCCGAACCCAGGCTTACGATCCTTCAAAATTGTCAGATCCCAGTCTGATTATTTACGCTCCAGTGCGTGTGCTGGGCAACAAAACCATTGTGACAAACGGAGACCAGACTGATACCATCTATCAGGGAATGGATATTCAGCTCACATTTGAGCAGGCTCTTCGCAGCAGGGAATTTGAGCCGGACAGCCCCAATTATACCCCCCGTATCTCTGGCATTATACATGTGGAAGATGGAAGATTTAACTACGCCATGTCTATATTAAAGAGTAATAACGGGGATCCGTCCTCCTGCAACCGCTTTACCTTTGCCTATGAGAATCCTGTGCCTGGAGAAGCTCATTTTATCCATACCTACATGCATGATGGCAATCCTCTTAAAAGCTTTGAAGGGGAACCAAAACTGGTGGAAGTCTTAGCGGATCCGGATGAGTTTACTTCCCTGATCTGGGATAGCCTGAATGAAGAGAACAAGGTTTCGCTGTTTGTACGTTATATTGATCTTGTAACAGGTGCCTTTGAGACCCGGATAATAAATAAGAATGAATAGCAGGAGTACAAATGATGAATGAATTAGAACTGAAATATGGGTGTAATCCCAATCAAAAACCATCAAAGATCTATATGGCAGGAGGATCGGATCTTCCTATAACTGTATTGAGCGGAAAACCCGGTTATATTAACTTTCTGGACGCATTAAACGGCTGGCAGCTGGTAAAAGAATTAAAGGAAGCCACTGGATTGCCTGCGGCAGCTTCCTTCAAACACGTTTCTCCAGCTGGTGTGGCAGTTGGACTTCCCTTAAGCCCGGTTTTAAAAAAGATCTACTGGGTCGAAGATATGGGAGAGCTTTCCCCTCTTGCCTGTGCTTATGCCAGAGCCAGAGGCGCAGACCGTATGTCTTCCTTTGGCGATTATATTTCCTTATCGGATATTTGTGATGAAGATACAGCAAAAATCATTAAGAGAGAAGTTTCGGACGGTGTGATTGCACCTGGCTATACCCAGGAAGCTTTGGACATATTAAAGTCTAAGAAAAATGGTAATTATAACGTGATTCTTATTGATCCGGAATACACTCCGGAACTCATAGAGAAAAAACAGGTTTATGGAGTTACATTTGAGCAGGGAAGAAATGAGATTAAAATTGACCGTGAAGTATTGGAAAACAGAGTAACTGAGAACAAGGAGATTCCTGAATCAGCTGAAATTGATTTAATCATCTCTTTGATTACCTTAAAATATACCCAGTCCAATTCCGTCTGCTATACGAAGAATGGACAGGCAATTGGAATTGGAGCCGGTCAGCAATCCCGTGTTCATTGCACCAGACTGGCAGGCAGCAAGGCGGACAACTGGTATTTAAGACAGGCACAAAAGGTGCTGGAACTTCCGTTCCTCGATGACATCCGCCGCGCAGACAGGGATAATGCCATTGATGTATATATTGGTGAAGATGATATGGATGTTTTGGCAGACGGCAGATGGGAGCAGGTATTTAAAGAGAAACCTCCGGTATTTACAAGAGAAGAAAAAAGGCAGTGGCTTGATCAGCTGACTGATGTATCTCTTGGTTCTGATGCGTTTTTCCCATTTGGAGATAATATCGACCGTGCATATAAAAGTGGCGTGAAATATGTTGTTCAGCCAGGAGGTTCTGTCAGAGATGATCAGGTGATTGAGACTTGTAACAAATATGGTATGGTAATGGCATTTAATGGAATCCGCCTGTTCCACCATTAATAAAATATGCGATGTAAAGGATCGGACTGTTGTCCGGTCCTTTTTTAACAGGAGTTACTTTACATAAAATTATTATGTAAAGTAATAGAGAGAATTTTGTAAATAAATAAGTACCAGCCAATATTTTTTGTAAAAGCACTTTAAAGATAAGGGCGGCATAAAATAGGAGTAAGTAAGTTTAAGGTGGCTTTCTTTGAAAACTTTTCCCAAACCTTTAACTGCGCGAGAGGAACGAGAGTGTCTGGAACGATACCAGGAAGGGGATCAGGAGGCGAGAGCCACACTCATCGAGCGTAATATGCGACTTGTAGCCCATGTGGCAAAAAAGTATCAGAATACAGACTATGATATGGAAGATCTTCTGTCAGTAGGGACTATCGGTTTAATCAAGGCTGTTAATACCTTTCATCCAGACAGAGGATCAAGGCTGGCCACTTATGCGGCGAAATGTGTGGAGAATGATATACTATCATAACGGCTTTTGAAGCCCATTATGCCGGTCTCTGTATTGAGCAGGTGATATCCCCATATTTTTCCTGAAAACTTTTGAGAAATAATTGCTGTTGGAGTATCCGCATTCCACCGCAATGGCCTCAAGATCCATTGACGTATTAAGAAGAAGGGATAATGCATGTTCCAGACGCAGACTGGTTAAATACTTTATGGGAGAGAGTCCTGTCTGTAAATGAAACTGCCTTGTTAAATGGGGAAGGCTCACGCCAAGCTCCCTGCACATCTGAGAGAGCCCGATCTGATATTTATAGTTTTTCTGCATCCACTTTGCGGCATCTTCCACAAAGGCATTCTTAACTGATTTTATCGGGGTTTCCAGTTCTCTCATAAGCAGGGTCAGGAATTGGTATAAAAAGATCCCGCTGTCATAGCGTCCGTATTTCTTCCCTGATTTCACCGCCTGGAATTCCTCTAAAAACAGTAAGATGGCCTGACTTGTATTGGATATGGAAAAGGTTTTTCCCGTCAGAGCCTGTATTCGCTGAAAGAAGTATTGCCCCATTTCGCCGTCAAAATGGATATAAAAGTATTTCCATGAATTATTTTCGGCCAGATAATATCTGCTTCTATCTGGAAATGTGATAAAAAAAGCATCTCCAGGAGAAAGAATGGTTGTCTGCTCTTCTGATTCAAACATTCCCAGCCCATCTAATGTGTACTGAAGCAGATAACCAGAATAACTGTCTCGATTATTATTTTGAAAATCATAGGTTTCATTTTTTCTCTGCTCCATTCCAAAATCCAGGAGAAACAGTGGTGCATTCCATTGCCTGTCAAGATCCAGAAAACCAAATGTCTGGCAAGATCCGTTAATCAAAAAATTACCCTCCCCGTATCGTGTTCTTACTCTTGTAATAGATGATTCAGTTGCTATAATGATATCAGATTTATCAATAAATTACCAGGAAAGGATATCAGATGAGCAGATATTTATCATCAGGAAAGCCCCCCATGGGGTGGAACAGCTATGACTATTATGATACGGCAGTAACAGAACAAGAGGTTCGGGCCAATGCTGAATATATGGCGCAGAATTTAAAAGAATATGGCTGGGAATATATTGTGGTTGATATACAGTGGTATGCTCATAATGCCGGAACCAGACGGCAGGAGTGCCAGTATATTCCCTTCGGTCAGGTTGAAATAGACGAATATTCCAGACTTTGGCCGTGTCCGGATCGCTTTCCATCTTCCGTGGAGGGGCATGGTTTTAAACCGCTGGCTGATTATATTCATGGGCTGGGTTTAAAATTCGGGATTCACATCATGAGAGGGGTTCCCCGTATTGCAGCTCATAACAGGATGAAAATATGGGGAACAGATCGTACAGCCGATTGGATTTCAAATCCTTATTCCATCTGCTCATGGAATCCCGATATGTATGGGGTGAACCCTGAGGCAGAGGGAGCACAGGCGTATTATGATTCTATTTTCCAGCTGTATGCCCAGTGGGGGGTGGATTTTATCAAATGTGATGATATCTGCCGCATGGATGCAGCGTCTGCAAAAGAAGAAATTCGTATGCTTCATGAGGCAATCAATAAAAGCGGAAGGCAGATGGTACTTAGCCTTTCACCGGGACCTGCCCGGCTGAAAGAGGCATGGCATTATGAGACTTACTCTAATATGTGGCGGATTACCGACGACTTTTGGGACGACTGGAATCTGTTACTGCAGATGCTTGAACGGTGTGAGCATTGGCAGAACCATGTGGGGCAGGGGAATTATCCGGATTGTGATATGCTTCCTGTTGGTATGTTAGGGAAAGGCTTTGGAGAGGAACGTCTGACCCGGTTTACCAGGGATGAACAAATTACAATGATGTCACTCTGGTGCATATTCCGGTCTCCTTTGATGATTGGAGCGGAGCTTACCAAGATGGATGAGTGGACAAAAACTCTGCTTACAAACCCGGATGTATTAGCTCTTCTTAGTGATGACTGCAAAGCATTTCAGCTTGCCCGGGATGGGAAGCATTGCATCTGGCACAGCAGTAACCAAAAGAGCGGTTCTGATTATCTGGCAGTCTTCAATTTATTAGAAGAAGAAAGAGAAATTGTTATTTCAGCCTGTTTGCTGGAAAAAGAAGATTGGAGCGGTATTTGTTTCACAGAACTCTGGACAGGTGAAACGTTCACCAATACATTAAAGGATCTGGTATTAAAGGTTCCCGGACATGGGGCAAGGATCTGCTGTTATGAGAAAACCTGATTTTAAAAGACATGGGAGTGTGAATATTCCCATGTCTTTTTCATATATTTAAAAAAATAGGACAGGGAGGGATGAGGAACGAAACTAATCGCTGTTGGCAGCCGGCTGATGAAGGATGACGGGATTGGACTTTTAATCGCAGAAGAACTTGAAAAACGGTTCCTTCGCTGGGAACTTGAAATAATTTATGGGGAAACGGATAGTGAGACATGCTTTTATTCTCTGAATCCCGATGATTTTATACTGATCTTAGATGCCATGTCATCTGGGGATCGGCCGGGTTCTGTTAAAATTTTTTCATTAGAGGAGATTATGGAGCGGGTATCCAATCCCACCATGCAGCATGATATGAGTTTTCTTGACATGATAAAACTGTACCGTTTTCCTGTAAGAGGATACTTAATTGGAATTGAGGCTGCTATAATTGCACCAGGCTGTGAGCTGAGTACTGTGTTAAAAAGGCAGTTTCCCCATATTTGCAGAAAGACAGAAGATATGATAAGAGAAATTTTGTCAAAAGAAGCAAAAAAAAGATAATTATATCGGGCTACTTTTATAAATGCCTTGGAAAATGGGCTTAAAAACCAGGCTTGCACATATATTCTAACAGATTAGCTGGTAAAAAGGTTATTTAGAAATGGATAAGGAGGTACCATTATGGATTTGGATTTACTCATGACGTATCTTGGCAGCAGTTTAAAGAGATTAAATGCTGATGTGGAAAAGTTGCGCTCCAATCAATACAACAGCAATGATGTGCTGGATCATTTAAGCAGTGAATTGATTATGCTTCAGAATCATGTTTATTATTTCGGACAATTGAGCCAGATGCAGGAGAACGGGCATGGGCTGGCTGCCAGTCAGATGAATGATCAGACAGGCGGAGGAGCGGGAGGGCCTGCCGGAGGAATTACTGGCCCTGCGGGAGGAATCACTGGCCCTACTGGAGGAATCACTGGCCCCACCGGAGGCGTAACTGGCCCCACCGGAGGTGTAAGCGGTCCAACCGGAGGCGCAACGGGCAGCGCAACGGGCAGTCCAACCGGTACGCCACAGCCTCTGACTTATTTTACACTGGAACAACTGGCACAATATGATGGAAAAAATGGTGCCCCGGCTTATGTTGCAGTGAATGGTGTGGTTTATAATGTTAGTAATAACCGGTTATGGGCAGGAGGCAATCATTTCTGGGGTCTTTCAGCAGGCAGAGATTTAAGTGCGGAGTTTGCATCCTGTCACCCTGGTGCAATGGTACTCAGTGTATTGCCTGTTGTAGGATATATGGTACAGGAATAGGGGGGAGCGATTACCTTTGGAGAAAAAGCTTGCATTTTGTCCTTTTCAAGAACTGAAATGGAAGGAAACCAGACAGCTGGAAACCAGAGCAATGGAAGAAATTGAAACTCAGAAACGTACCAAACCTAATCTGGTCTGGCTGGAATTAAACGGGTGTACAGGAAATACCATTTCCATGCTGGATGGTCAGGATCCGGATTTCCAGTACCTTATGACGCAGATGACCAACTTTATCTACAGCAACAGCCTGATCGCATCCCAGGGTGAACAGGCGATGGATCAGCTGTTTGATATCATTGGGGATGAATATATACTGGCAGTAGAAGGTGCTGTTTCCAGAAAGGACAACGGACTCTATCATATCATCGGGCGTTATGAGGGTAGAGAAATAACAGGCCTTGAAGCTGCAATGCGGCTGGGAGAACGCGCTGCCCATGTGATATCAGTTGGTGACTGCGCCTCCTATGGCGGAGTATCGGCTGCAAGACCGAATCCATCAGACTGCACCGGAATTTCAGATGTTATCAGCCGGAAAGTAATTAAGCTTACCGGATGTCCCTGCCATCCGGACTGGCTCATGGGAACCGTGGCTTATTTAATTCTGTATGGGGAACCTCCCCTGGACGAAGTGGACCGGCCACTGATGTTTTATGGCATAACAATTCATGACCGTTGTCCAAGAAGATCCTATTATGATTCTGGAATATTTGCAACAAAGCTGGGAGAAGAAACCTGTATGTACATGCTGGGATGCCGGGGGCCTGTGACACAGACAGACTGTCCTATCCGCAAATGGAATGGGCACGTAAACTGGCCGATTGGTGATGATACGCCCTGCATTGGCTGCGCCCAGTTCGGATTTCCAGATGCCATGGAACCGTTCATCACTTATGATACCATGAGGAAGGAGTAATATGGCAGACACAATTATCATCAATCCAGTTACAAGAATTAACGGATTCATGGAGATAGCAGCAGAAGTAGGAAATCATGTTATTACTGATGCACGCACGAAAGGCCTTATGTTCCGGGGCTTTGAAAAAATGCTGACAGGCAGAGCGCCTTTGGATGCGGTTTATTTTACACAGCGGATCTGCGGAATCTGTTCTACTGCCCATTCTATGGCCTCCGCCCTTGCCCTTGAAGATGCTCTGGGGATTGTACCCTCAGAGCAGGGAAGATATTTAAGGGATCTGCTTCATGCATGTGAATTTCTCCAGAATCATTTAAGGCATCTCTATCAGTATACACTTCCAGACTATGTAAAGCTGCCGGAAGGGTATCCTCTTTTTAAAACGGATCACAACGATTACCGATTGCCTGACACTGTTAATGAACGCATGGTAAATGATTATTTTGAATCAATGGAATATAGCAGGAATGCACATAAAATGCTGGCGATTTTGGGAGGAAAGGCACCTCATAATCATGGTGTTTTTATAGGAGGAATCACATCTCCTGTAACGGCTGATATGATTATAGCCATTAAATCCATACTATTTGGGATTGAAAAATTTATTACTGATAAAATGTTGCCGGATGTATACGAAATAGCGGCTTATTATTCAGAGTATTATCATTTTGGCGGAAGCTATGGTAATCTTTTAACTTATGGATGTTTTCAGCATTATAAGGAACTGGGGACTTTATATGTAGATCCATATATTTATACAAATGAGCAGTATTCCCATTTTGATCCGGACCTCATTACCCAGTCAGATGAATATGCCTGGTTTAATGAAGCCAATGAGCCAGACAGGGAGAAACCAGAAGCTTATTCCTGGATCAGGGCTCCCAGATACAACGGGGTCCCTTTTGAAGTGGGGCCGTTGGCAAGGCAATGGTTGTCAGGAGAGTACAGACATGGAATATCTGTCATGGACAGAACCATTGCACGGGTTCTGGAAGCGAAAAAAATAACCCAGATCATGAATACTCTTTTGGAGAATCTGATACCAGGTGTACCCATGCAGCAGGAATATGTGATACCGGCTCAGGCGTATGGAAAGGGGCTCGTCGATACAACCAGAGGAGCACTTGGACACTGGCTGACAATTGAGGATGAAAAAATCCTGTTCTACCAGATTATCACTCCATCTGCATGGAATTTATCCACTCAGACAGGAGAGAAAAAAGGAACAGCAGAACAGGCGCTTATGGGCGCACCGGTGAAAGATGAATCTATGCCAGTTGAGATAGGAAGAATTATCAGATCCTTTGACCCTTGCGTTTCCTGTGCCACTCATGTAATCATCCCCGGAAAAACCAATAAAATCATTCCGGTTGTCTGACTGCCTAAGTGCTTTCTGCTTTTATCGCATCTAAAAGCGCTTTCTTTTGGTCATTTGAACAGTGAAGCAGGCGGACTGACTGCATTAGCACCTGATTGTGAATGACAGCTGCCCTTCTGCCCAGTTCTTTTTTATCTTCTTCCGTTTGAGGATTATATACGATCATGTTCATAGAGAATACCTTGAAATTCAGGGTTACTATATTTGTATGTTATTCTGCGTGTCCGGTATGTTTGAGGACGCGCTTTCCATGTGAAAACAAGGAGGATTTGTGTGATGGAAGACAGAAATCAGCCGTTTGCCATATATTCAAGAAAATCTAAATTTACCGGAAAAGGGGAAAGCATCGGCAATCAGATCGAGCTTTGCAGACAATATATC
The DNA here is from genome assembly GCF_031982545.1 of Lacrimispora sp. Lineage (GTDB taxonomy): Bacteria > Bacillota > Clostridia > Lachnospirales > Lachnospiraceae > Lacrimispora. The sequence goes on along the minus strand of NZ_DALYXB010000010.1, from coordinate 137,000 downwards.
TTAACCCATTACGGAGAATCCTTTGCAGACAGTGCCCTGATTTTTGAAGATGAGGGCTTTTCCGGGGGAAATTTAGAGCGTCCCCAATTTCAGCAGATGATGAAAGAAGCAAAGAAAAAGAAGATTTCAGCGATTGTATGCTACCGCCTTGACCGGATCAGCCGTAATATCGGAGATTTTGCCAATCTGATTGGAGAATTGAACCATCTGGAAATTTCATTTATTTCTATTAAAGAGCAGTTTGACACATCCTCTCCCATGGGAAGGGCCATGATGTATATTGCTTCTGTGTTCTCCCAACTGGAAAGAGAAACCATTGCAGAACGGATCCGGGACAATATGCATGAACTTTCCAAAAGCGGAAGATGGCTTGGCGGAAATACACCAACCGGTTATCAGTCTGAACGGGTGACTTCTGTAACCATTGACGGGAAGCAGAAAAAGGCATATAAACTGAAACGGATTCCCCAGGAGGCTAAGCTGATAAAGCTGATTTACGAAAAATTTCTGGAAACCGGTTCCCTTACACAGACAGAGACTTATCTCATACAGAATGGATACAAAACAAAGCAGGGACGTTTATTCAGCCGTTTTGCTATTAAGGCCATACTTTCAAACCCGGTGTATATGATTGCGGATCAGGAAGCGTATCAGTATCTGAAAGAAAAAAAAGTAGAACTTTTTGCTGACCCCGCTGATTTTAAAGGAACCCATGGTATTATTGCATATAACCGGACGTTACAAAAGCAGGGCAAGGCCCATGAAATGAAAGAGATGGAAGAATGGATTGTGGCAATCGGCAAACATGAGGGGCTGATTCCTGGAGCGGAGTGGGTCAGTGTCCAGCGCCAGCTGGAACGGAATAAATCAAAAAATTACCGCAAACCCAGAAGTAATGTGGCGCTTCTTTCCGGCATGCTTGTATGCGGGAATTGCAATCACTATATGCGGCCCAAGCTTTCCGGCAGATATAATGACCGGGGAGAACAGATCTATTCCTACCTTTGTTCCATGAAAGAAAAAAGCCGCATGAAGTGCTGTGCAATAAAAAATGCCGATGGAAATCTGTTAGACAGAATGGTGATTGAGGAACTTAAAAAAATTTCTGAAGACAAAAGAGAATTTACCAGGCAGCTGGAGGAAGGCAGGAAACTGCTTAAGGAAGAAAAGCAGGATTATGAACAGGATGTCAGCCGCCTGGAAGAAGAATTGTCTCAAACTGAAAAAGATATTGATGGTCTTGTGACGTCGATCAAGGTTGCCGGGGGAACTGCGGCATACGACTATATAGTCAGACAGATTGATGAACTGCATAAAAAGAAAGAACAGACCCTGGCCCAGATAGAAGTCTGTAAGGAAACTGCCATGGCAAAAGAATTGACTGTTCTGGAATTTGATCTGCTGAAAGAGACCCTTTCCAATTTTGAAAAGACTGTGGATTATATGGATGTGGAACAGAAACGGGCTGCAATCCGGATTCTGGTAAAACGGGTTGTCTGGGATGGGGATACGGTCCATCTCTATCTGCCTGGCTCTAAGGAGCCGTCTTGTGACTCTAGCAAATGAGATCCTAATGCTCCTTCGTGCTAATAAAAAATATTCAAAAGAGGTGTCTTTATATGAACCCATCGGTGTAGACAAGGATGGAGAAACAGTAAGCCTTCTGGATGTGATCGAAATGGAGAATAAAGAGACGTTAGAGACCATCATACTAAAACAGGACATCAAGGAACTTTATGAAGTTTTTGATTCCTGCCTGAAAGACAATGAAAAAACAATTATAGGAATGCGCTATGGACTTCATGGCGGCAGGGAGTACACCCAGAGGGAGATCGCAGATCTCATGGGAATTTCCAGATCCTATGTATCAAGACTGGAAAAAAAGGCACTGGAAAGGCTGAGGACAGAATTAAAAAGAAATGGGATATAAAACGTTGATTCTGCCCTGTCCATTTGATACAATAATAAAAAACAGTCAAAGGAAAAAATATGAGCGTAAAAAAGGACAGTAAAGTGGAAGAGCCTCTTAACTGGAAGAGGGAGCTGTTTGAATGGCTGAAGATTATTGTCATTGCGGCAGCGATTGCATTTTTTATTAATACGTTTCTTATCGCCAACAGTAAGGTACCAAGTGGATCCATGGAGACCACAATTATGACAGGTGACCGGTTAATTGGATCAAGGCTGGCTTACCGGTTTGGCGGGGAACCCCAAAGGGGTGATATCATTATATTTGATCACATGACCGGGCCTGGAAATGAAGAGATTCATCTGGTTAAGCGGATTATCGGGCTGCCGGGAGAGACGGTAGACATTAAGAAGAACCATGTTTATATCAATCAGTCCCAGACCCCTCTTGAAGAACCATACTTAAGAGAACCCATGGAGTCAGAGGATTATCACTTCACCGTGCCTGCAGGATGCTATCTGATGCTGGGGGATAACCGGAATAATTCTGCCGATGCCAGATACTGGAGTGATCCCTATGTACCGGAAGATAAGATACTTGCAAAAGTTTTGTTCCGCTATTATCCGGGAATAAAAAAAATCAGTTAATAATTATAAGGTGCCAAACCAAAAGCCTGTGAATATATTAAAATAAAAAGGGTAGTTCGATAAAATATGCGTAATATTTTTATTTTGGTTCTGGCTCTGAGTACAGATACATTTGTTGCCAGCATTGCCTATGGTGCAAACAGGGTAGGCATTTCATGGATAAAGGTAATTGCGGCTAATGCAATCTGCAGCGGCTGTCTGGGGGCAGCCCTGTTATTCGGCAACGTGATCGATAATTTTGTGCCGGAAGTGTTCGCAAAAGGAGTAGGGTTTTCCTGTTTATTCTTTTTGGGAGTGCTGAAGCTGCTGGACTATACCATAAAAAAATACATTAACAATCATGTTCATGTTCACAAAGACCTGACGTTTTCTATTTCGGGACTTAGCATTATTATTAACATATACGGGAATCCCATGGCAGCTGACTGGGATGATTCAAAAACGCTGTCATGGAAAGAAATGATTATGTTTTCATTTGCCATGTCCATTGACAGTCTGGTGGCTGGTACCCTGTCCGGTTTTCTTATGATTAATCCGGGTTATGCAGCTCTGGCAGCTCTTTTAGTAGGGATTGCCGTAATGTATGCCGGACTTTTCCTGGGAAAACGGCTTGCTGCATTAAAAGGCTGGGATTTGTCCTGGCTCAGCGGCGTCCTGTTTTTATTTCTTGCTTTTAGTAAGCTTTAAACATATTGACAACTTAAAAAAAATTTGCTATAGTTAGAAAAATGAATATTAAATCGGATTGTTACTGGAAAGCAGGCAAAACCAATTTTGATTAAGAAAATAACATGTTATTTTCATAGTCAAAGTTGGTTTTTTTATTAATAAGAGGTAATTTATGAATATTGATAAAATCATTAATAACAATATTGTAACTGCAATTGAGCCGGATGGGAAAGAAGTAGTCATCATGGGCAGAGGAATTGGTTTTGGCACAAAGGCAGGACGCCCGATTGCAGAGAACAAAATTGAAAAAACCTTCCGGTTAGACAGTCAGAACAGTCTGGATCAGTTTAAAGAGCTGCTTGTGAAGCTTCCTCTTGAACACTTAAAGGCATCGGCAGAAATCATCGCCTATGCAAAAAGTGTACTTAACAGGACATTGAATCAGAATATCTATATCACACTGACGGATCATATTAATTTCGCCATTCATCGCTTTAAGGAGAATATGGTTTTTTCAAATCCCATTCTTAGCGAGATTAAGACGTTTTATAAAGAAGAGTACTTAGTGGGCGAATATGCGGTTGCACTGATTGAGAGAAGTGTGGGAGTACGGCTTCCTGTAGATGAGGCTGGATTTATAGCAATGCATATTGTAAATGCAGAACTCAATACAGCTATGAATAAGACGATGGATATGACAAAGCTGATTCAGAATGGAGTCAATATAGTAAAAGAATTCTTTTCTATGGAACCGGACGAGGGATCTTTAAGTTATCAGAGGTTTATCACCCACCTGCGATTTCTTGCCCAGCGCATTTTAACTGGAGAGTTGTTAAACAGCGGAAATACAGAATTCAGCAATATCATAGCAGGAATGTATCCGGAAGAGTATGAGTGCAGTTTGAAAATCAAGGAATTTATTTTAGAATCATATCATCATGATGTAACAGAAGAGGAGACTGCATATCTGGCAGTTCATATCAAAAGAATGAGGCTTTAGAAGAAAGGGGTACCAGTCGGCATGTTTGAAGCGTGGAAGAAGCATTTAAAAAGAGGGGGCGGTAAAAAGGAGGAAATTCTGGCGCCTGTGGAAGGATTGGCAGTTCCGTTAAGTGAAGTGAAAGACCCTGCGTTTAGTCAGGAGATCCTGGGAAAAGGAATGGCTATCATTCCTTCAAAAGGCAGAATTGTGGCACCGGTAAGCGGAGTGCTGTCAGTGATGTTTGAGACAATGCATGCAGTCAGTATTACGGCAGATAACGGAGCGGAAGTAATGATCCATGTAGGCCTTGATACGGTTAAATTAAAAGGAGAAGGGTTTCAATCCTTTAAAAAACAGGGGGAACGGGTAAAGGAAGGAGAACTACTGCTGGAATTTGATCTGGAAGGGATTATGGCAAAGGGGTATGACCTGGTTACTCCGGTCATTATTTTAAATACGATGGAGTATCCCAACATGAAATGTCATGTTGGAAAGCAGATCAAGGAGCTTGAACCAATCATTGAATTGTAGGTGGCTGAATGAAAGAGTATCAATATGTAGTGGAAGATCCAATGGGACTTCACGCCAGACCCGCTTCCGTGATTTTTATTGAAGCAGGAAAATACATGTGTTCCATAGAAGCTCAATGGAATTTACAAAAAGCCGATTGCAAAAGTCTTCTGGCCATTATGGGACTTGGAGCAAAAAAAGGGGATGAAGTCATCTTTCGTTTTGAGGGAGAGGATGAAGATGCTGCATACTACGCAATACGGTCTGTTTTAGATAAAGAGTGATCGTAACCTGCTTACTTGCAGGTGAGGATAAAAAATGTCCGGCAGGACAAAAAAAGAAAGGGGTTTCTTTTTATGATGAAGTATTTGCAAAAACTAGGTAAGTCGTTGATGCTTCCGGTAGCGTGTCTGCCGGCAGCAGGGATCCTGATGGGAATTGGTTACTGGATTGACCCAACGGGATGGGGGGCAAACAGTGCCATTGCTGCCTTTTTGATTAAGGCAGGCGGAGCCATTATTGATAATATGGCTATTCTATTTGCCATCGGTGTTGGCGTAGGCATGTCAGACGATCATGAGGGTACTTCCGCTCTGGCAGCCCTGGTATCATGGCTGATGATTCAGACAATTCTTTCACCAGCAGTAGTTGCAATGTTAAAAGGCATTGATGTCAGTGCCGTGAATCCGGCATTTGGAAAAATCAATAACCAGTTTATTGGTATTGTTTCCGGTTTAATTGGCTCCAGCTGCTATAACCGGTTTAAGAGCACAATGCTTCCTGATGCACTGGCTTTTTTCAGCGGGAAACGTTCCGTTGCTATCGTTACGGCTCTGTTTTCCCTTGTTGCCTGCCTGGTACTGTTTTTCGTATGGCCGGTAATTTATACCGCACTGGTAATATTTGGTAAGGGAATCCTGGGTCTTGGTGCAGTAGGAGCAGGTATCTATGGCTTCTTTAACCGTCTTCTTATACCATTTGGTCTTCACCATGCTTTAAACTCTGTTTTCTGGTTTGACGTTGCCTCAGTAAATGACCTTGGAAACTTCTGGACCGGAAAAGGCGTGCTGGGTCAGACTGGTCAGTATATGACAGGCTTCTTCCCAGTTATGATGTTTGGTCTTCCGGCTGCAGCCCTTGCCATGTATCATACGGCAAAACCGGGAAGGAAAAAACAGGCTTATGGTCTTTTGCTGGCAGCAGCAGTCTGTTCATTTTTTACAGGAGTTACAGAACCGCTTGAATTTGCATTCATGTTTCTTGCACCAGGATTATATTTAATCCATGCCTTACTGACCGGAATCTCCTTAACCATCTGTGCAATGCTTCCTGTTCGTGCGGGATTCAATTTCAGTGCCGGATTTGTTGACTGGTTCCTTAGCTTTAAAGCACCTATGGCTGTTAATCCTCTGTATATTATTCCGATTGGTCTTATCTATGGTGGGATTTACTATGCAGTGTTCCGCTTTGCTATTGTAAAATTCAATTTTAAAACACCGGGGCGGGAAGATGATGATCTGGATGAATCAGCTGCTGTATTAAAGAACAACGATTTTACATACGTTGCTTCTGTTATTTTGGAAGGAATCGGCGGTAAAGAAAACGTTGTAAGCATTGATAACTGTATCACCAGACTCAGACTGGAAGTAAAGGATTATACCCTGGTAAATGAAAAGAAGATAAAGTCAGCAGGTGTAGCCGGAGTAATCAGGCCTGGAAAAACCAGTGTGCAGGTTGTGGTTGGAACTCAGGTACAGTTTGTTGCGGAAGAATTTGAGAAACTTTGTAAATAAACATAAAAAACGGGGATGCATTGCATTCCCGTTTTTTATGTTTCACTGTCATATGGCAATTATTGCTTCGTATCTTCTTCTGTATTGGGGAAGGAACCATGGAAAACGGTCTGTGAAAGATCCAGACGTTCATCATGTAATTTGTTGGGATCTGCATCATCTGCCGGATGGCCCATCAGCAGGATTGAAACAGGGACTATGTGTTCTGGTATGTGATATGCTTTTTTGACTTTTTCCGGATCAAAATATCCAACCCATGTAGAGCCAATTCCCAATTCAGCTGCCTGCAGCATCATATGGGTTGTGACAATAGCGGCATCGATTTCCCCCTCATCTTTCCCATCAAAGCTTCGTTTCCAGCTTACGCTTTTATCGTAACAGGTGAGAAGTGCCAACTGATGGTTAAATTTAAAAGGCATACAAAGACTGAGCCCGGACAAATCAGTTTCATTATCAAGCACGAGAATTCTCTGTGGCTGATAATTGCAGGCGGTAGGTGCACTACGACCTGCCTCCAGGATGAGATCCAACGTCTCTTTTTCTACTTTTTTATCGCTGAACTTTCTGACAGAGTAGCGATCCTTTGCCAATTCTAAGAATTTCATTTTAAACCTCCGTTGACTGATATTTGACATTTACATGGAAAGTATATATGATTATATTACATACTTCAAGTATGAACATTTATGTTATATACTAAACTATTGGTTAGTATTGAGGAGAAGACATGGATTTTAATAATAAATTTGGAAATTGTCCAATATATTATACAATTTCAAAAATTGAAGGAAAATGGAAGTGGGTCATTTTATATAAACTTTGTAAATGCAGTGTATTAAGATATAACCGGTTATGGGAAGAATTACAACCAATTGCCCACAGAACCTTAAGCAAACAGCTTAAGGAATTAGAAGCGGATGGATTAGTACATCGGGAACAATACAATGAGGTTCCGCCCAGAGTGGAATATTCCCTTACCAAAGATGGGGAAACACTTGCACCAATTTTGAATCTGATGTCAGAATGGGGAGCGCAGCGCATCAACCAGGAAATTCTGGGATTGGAGTAGATTATGCAGTTTACAATACCTCACTATTATCACAGTTTCCATTGTATTGCAGCTCAGTGCAGTGACACCTGCTGTGCAGGCTGGGCAATTATGATTGATGATCAATCGATTAAAAAATACAGCGCTCAAACCGCTTCTCTTGGCGAAAAGCTTTTAAATGGAGTGGATTGGAAGAAGGGCTGTTTTAAACAGAAATCTGGCAGATGCGCTTTTTTAAACGAAGCAAATCTTTGTGATATTTACACCGATGCAGGACCTTCCATGCTTTGCAGAACCTGCAGGCAATATCCCAGGCATACGGAAGTATACGAAGGTGTACGGGAACTTTCCCTGTCAATGTCCTGTGAAGAAGCGGCAAAGCTGATTCTGGGGCTGAAAGAGCCGGTCCGTTTTCTTACAAAGGAAGATGACCGGGAAGAGTTTTATCCTGAGTTTGATTTCTTCCTTTTTTCAAAGCTCATAGATGTAAGAGAGGAGGTTATTTCTCTTTTACAGAATCGAAACAGGGACATCCCCTTAAGGGCGTCTATGGTTTTGGGTCTGGTTCATGATTTACAAAGAAGGATCAGGGAAGGGAAGCTGTATCAGACGGATGAACTGATTGCCAGATACAGGAATACTTCGTGTGAAGAATTTTTCCGTATGAAAGAGGGGGAATATAGGGTTTCTGACAGGGAACGCTATGAAATAATAAAAAACTGGTTTCTTCTATTAGACAAGCTGGAAGTTTTAAACCAGGAATGGCCGGTTACTATTGGGGAGTTAAAAGCCTTGCTTTTTGATAAGGGGCCAGAGTATTATGGAAAAACAAGAGAGATTTTTTATGAATATCTGGATTCTGAGCCGGAAAGAAAGAGAGAGTGGAATCAATGGCTGGAGCAGCTTCTGGTTTACTTCATTTATACGTATTTTTGCGGAGCTGTTTACGATGAGCAGCCTTATGTAAAAGCGAAGATGGCTGTTATCTGTACTATATTCATAGCAGAACTGGCTCAGGCAGTTTATATTCAAAATGGTGGCAGTCTTACTTTTAACGAGTTTGTACGGCTGGTTCATCGGTTTTCCAGGGAAACTGAGCATTCGGATCAAAATCTGAATACACTGGAGAATGCCTTTCGAACAGAAAAAACCTATGGGCTGAAAGAAATACTCAGGGTATTATAAGAATTATATTAAAATAAGCTTTTAGTTCGCCCAGTCTGCGAAAAGTGCATGGACAATGGATCTTTTTGCAGCGGGCGATTTTACTGGAATTGCATAGTTAGATAAAATTAGCAAAAATAGAAGCGAATACAACCGTACAAAGCCCGGAAGTGGCGATGGCAAGACTGCTCATGGCACCTTCAATTTCACCAATTTCCATTGCTTTTGTAGTGCCTACCGCATGTGATGCAGATCCGATGGCAATACCTACTGCAACCGGATCTGTAATTTTAAATATCCGGCATACCGATTCTGCAATAATACTGCCTAAAATACCGGTAACAATAATACTGGCAACTGTGATTGTCACAAACCCTTTCATCTCCTCTGAGATTCCCATTGCTATGGCAGTAGTTATGGATTTTGGTAAAAAGGTTACATATTCCTGATGGTTTAAGCCAAACACTAATGCAAGAAGCAATACGGTGCACATGGTAGTGAGTACGCCTGTCAGCGTTCCTGCAACAATTGCTTTGGAATGCTTTTTTAACAGGTTTAACTGACGGTATAATGGCACAGCCAGGCAAACGGTTGCGGGAGTTAACAGATAACTGATGTATTTTGCACTCTCATTATAGACCGTATAATTAATCTTAAAGACGGACAGGAATGCCATTACAATTAGAATTGAGATTAACAGGGGATTAAAGATGGCCAGTTTAAAACGTTTCTTAAGCTGAACCCCCATTTCATAGCTGACAAGGCTCAAAACCGAGCCGAAAAATAAAAAATCACCGATTGTCTGATTCATGATCCGTTCCTTTCTTCTTTTTATCGGTTTCAATAAAAAACTGAGTTACTTTTCCTGTCATTATCATAACAATAACCGTGGAGAAAAGTGTTATAACCAGAAAAGGTATGAGAATTGGCCGAAGGGAGCCCCACGAATCCAAAAGTCCGACTGCCGCAGGTATAAAAAGCATGGGCATAATTTCCAGTAAAAAATCACTGACATCCTCAACTGCCTCAAGGGGAATCAGCCCGGTTTTTAAGCCTAAAAGCATAAGAATAAGACCATAGATACTGGCAGGTACGGGAAGTGGTATAAACAGATGAATCACTTCTCCTGCAAGTGAGATAAATAAAATAATGCCGAATTGTCTTATGTGTTTCATGACAAAGCCTCCTGTATTTCCTGTCGAAAATTCAACTATGCTTAATCCTATACGCAAATCTTTCCATTGTCAAATGATTTAAGAAAAATTAAGATTGTAAATATATGTGGTATTTTCCATAACAAAGGAGTATGAAACGATGTTATATCAAATAGAATTTGATGTTTTATATGCACTGCAGTCTCTGCATAATCCATGGCTTGATCTGGTCATGACCCGTATTACAAGTCTGGGAGACCATGGATTTATCTGGATTTTAATTGGTGTGGTGCTGTTTTGTATTCCCAAAACCAGAAAAATAGGGATCGGGGTATTACTAAGCCTGGGGATGGGACTTCTTCTTGGAAATATGATACTGAAAAACCTTGTAGAAAGACCCAGACCCTGCTGGATTGATACCAGTATTCCTCTTTTAATTCAGAATCCCAGAGACTTTTCCTTTCCTTCCGGTCATACGCTGGCTTCCTTTGAAGGAGCTGTCAGCATCTGGCTCTATCATAAAAAGCTAGGAGTTCCCTTTCTGATCCTGGCTGTACTGATTGCATTTTCCAGATTGTATTTATTCGTTCACTTTCCAACCGATGTGCTTGGAGGCGCTGTTCTGGGTATTTGTATTGCCTTATTGGTACACCGTTTAATAGAAAGCAATAGTTGTATTGAAAAAAACATTTGATTTCTTAAGAATGTATGTTATACTGATGGCGATACAAAACTAAATAAAAGTCGCAGAGTAGACTTGTGTGCGTTAAGTGCCAGCTGAACAGGGAGTTGTCAGCAGGACGAAAAGATTTTCTTGCGGTACACGAGTCGCATCCCGCTGCACCAGAAGATAGGTGTCTTATCTCCGGTCGTAGTCTGAGGTCTGCAAAGGAGGTATTTTTTTATGAAAAAATTCGTCACTTTGTTCACCGATTCTTACAGAGAGCTGAAATCTGTAAGAACAATCACTGCCGCAGCCATGTTTGCCGCAGTTGCCATTATTTTGGATATGTTCTCCATTCAGCTGGGAAGCTACATTAAGATTACGTTTTCATCTATTCCCAATGGAATCATTTCCTACTTATTCGGTCCGGTAGTGGGCGGTCTGTTTTCCGGAAGCCTTGACGTGCTGAAGTATTTATTAAAGCCCACCGGCGCCTTTTTTCCTGGACTTACCCTGGTTACGGCCCTGGCAGGAGTCCTGAACGGCATTCTGTATTATAAGAAGCCGATTACCTTAAGAAGAATTCTCATATCCAAACTGGTGGTCATGCTGATCTGCAATGTGGTATTAAACACCCTTTGCCTCTCCATGCTGTATGGAAAAGGCTTTATGGTGTTGCTGCCTGCAAGAGCGCTGAAGAATCTGGTTATGTGGCCCATCGATTCCATGATTTTTTATACCTTACTGAAAACCATGGATTCTATCGGTATTTTCCGAACCATTCGGAGTGTACATCTGCTTCATACAAAATAACAACAAAAACCCCGGAGTATCAATGTGATGCTCCGGGGTTTTTTACAGGTATAAAAATGTCATATTTTGTAGCCTGAATCAGATAAATGGACACAGGCATTCGTAAAATACATAGACATAAGACCAATTTCGTAATATAATCTTAGGTATATGTCTGTAAATAACAGTTTTAACAGGAGGAATGAATCATGAGTGAGAGTTGTACTCATAATTGCAATACTTGCGGAGAAAGCTGCGGGAGCAGGGAAGAGGCGCAGACTAGTTTTTTAGAGCCGCTTAATCCTTCCAGCATAGTAAAAAAAGTAATTGGAGTTGTAAGCGGAAAGGGCGGCGTAGGAAAATCGCTGGTAACTTCCATGATGGCAGTAAGCATGAGTGGAAAGGGATATAAAACGGCGATCCTGGATGCGGATATTACAGGACCTTCCATACCGAAGGCATTCGGTTTATCGGATAACGGTGTAGGAATGACACCAAACGGACTGATGATCCCTGCAGTCAGTGCAACAGGAATCGAAGTCATGTCAGCAAATTTAATTCTGGACCAGGAGACGGATCCGGTCATCTGGAGAGGACCGGTCATAGCTGGAGCAGTGAAACAGTTCTGGCAGGAAACTCTTTGGGAAAATGTGGATTATATGTTTGTGGATATGCCTCCGGGAACCGGCGATGTGCCTCTGACTGTATTTCAGTCACTGCCTCTCGATGGAATTATTATTGTAACCTCTCCCCAGGAACTGGTTTCCATGATTGTAGGAAAAGCAGTGAATATGGCGAAGAAGATGAATATTCCCATTCTTGGGCTTGTGGAAAATATGAGTTACTTAAGCTGTCCTGACTGCGGAAAGCAGATTGCTGTATTTGGTGAAAGCCATATCGATGAGGTGGCTGAAAATTACGGCGTTAAAGTACTTGCCAGAATCCCCATTGATCCTAAGATTGCTGCTTCAGTCGATGCAGGAACCGTAGAGTATTTAGAGGCACCATGGCTGAAAGAAGCAGTTGACGCAGCAGAGGCGGTTTAACCGGAACTGCTTTTTGAGGTAAAAGAATGAATATTAATATGAACCCTAACAGTGAACTGAATCAGTCGATTGTAAAAGTCCCCAATCTGGTTTCAGTTCCAGACCCCCTGATTAAGCAGGCGTATCAGTTCCAGGAAGCTATGATGATGTATACCTGTGCCATTCGTGAGGTTAAGACAAAGCTGGAAGTACTAAACGATGAACTGTCGGTTCGCAACTCCAGAAATCCCATCGAACTTGTAAAATCCAGAGTAAAAAAGCCGGTTAGCATTGTTGAAAAATTAAAGCGCAGAGATCTTCCTGTCTCTTTAGAATCCATGATGGAAAACTTAGATGATGTTGCTGGTATTCGAGTCATCTGTTCCTTTTTAGACGATATTTATGCAGTGGCCGATATGCTTGCAAGGCAGGATGATGTCCATATCATAGCCATAAAAGATTATATCGGTCAGCCTAAAGCCAATGGATACCGCAGTTACCATATGATCATTGAAATTCCTGTTTTTTTCTCAGACCAGAAAAAATGGATGCGGGTAGAGGTTCAGATTCGTACCATGGCGATGGATTTTTGGGCCAGTCTGGATCATCAGCTGAAATACAAAAAGGAAATGCAGGAATATTCCCAGGAGATCAGTGATGAGCTGCGGGAATGTGCAGATGTAATCGCCCAGACCGATGAGAAGATGCTTAATATCAGAAAGCGGATTGAGGAACAGGGACTTACTGTTACGAAATAAATGGTTTAAAGATAATAAGGGTCAGGCTGTTACGGTTAATCTTCTCCGTAACAGCCTGACCCTTATTTTTATTGAATATGAGAGATGACTGGTAATGTAACGGTAAATCTGGTTCCTGTGTCTGCACTGCTGGCAACACTTATTTTCCCCTTGTGCCGGTCCACAATTGTTTTTGCGATAGAAAGACCCAGACCGTAGCCGCCTTCTTGGTGGACTCTGGATTTATCAGTCCTGTAAAACCGTTCAAATATGTGTTCTTGCTCGGTTGGTGATATGAGTTCTCCCGTATTGATAATTGTGAGTACTCCATGACCGGCCTGTTTTTTAAGAAAAACGGATACAGAGCCATTGATTCCGGCATACTTGCAGGCATTATCCAGAAGAATGGTTATTAACTGTTTTAACTGGGATTCCATTCCTTCTATAAAAATATCAGTCTGAATGTCGTTATCCAGAGTAACCTTGCTTTCAAAAGCTACCGATTCAAAGAGTAACACACCATTTAAAACCAGTTCACTGAAATCAAGAGGGAGCTTTGAAATCTGAACTGCCTCTACGGATTCGGTATCCGAACGGGCAAGGAAAAGAAGTTCTTCCACCAGCTGTTTCATCCGGTCCGCTTCCTCCTTTGTATTCATTAGCCATTTTTCCTGCTCTTTGATCGTGCGTTCTTTATGGGTCGAGAGAATCTGTAAATTCGCCAGTATCACAGTAAGAGGAGTTTTTAATTCGTGAGATGCATCGGCTATAAACTGATTTTGCTGGTCCCAGGCTTTTTTTACAGGCTTTAAAGCCAGATGAGAAAGAAACAGGCTTAAAATGAAAAATAATATGATAGTGGTAAGAAAGACCAGAATACAGTTAATTAGTAAAACCTCTAAGGAGTCCCGTTCATAGCTTTGATCTGCAAATCCGATTTCCATTCCGTTCCTTCCAGGCATTTTCATATAACGAAGGGAGTAATCTTTTAAAACACCTTCTTTACTGTCTGTGTCATTGACCAGCTTTATTAAGGATGAGGCTAATTCATCAGATACTGTAATATTATTTTCCTCGATTTTTTCAATGGTATTATCGGATTTCAATGTAATTACAAATGCGGGAATGAGTGGAATCGGATTTTTTTTGGGACGCCGGCCAAATTCCACCTTGTCTGGCGGCATTTTAAAACGTTCATGACTTAAGGACTGGATGAGAGCCATGGAGGTATCTCTCATGATCCGCTTCCGGTTTGAGACATAAAATGTACCCATTACTACAGCAAGTATACTGATAACAAAGCACATATTAGTAAGTATGAACTTGATTCTTAACTTCTTAATCATTTGGATTCCTCCAGGCGGTATCCTACTTTTCGTACAGTCGTAATCTCTGCCTTTGAACCAAGAAAATGAAACTTTTTACGTAGAAATGAGATATAAGCTTCTACGTTATTATCCTCAGCATCAGAGTCAGATCCCCATACCCGGTTAATTAAAGTATCCTTTGATATAATTTTTCCGATATTGCTCATAAGGATTCTCAACACTTCGAATTCTTTATAGCCCAGATGAATGGATTTGGTTTTACACCACAAATCATTGGTTGACAGATTTAATCTTAGATCTCCAAACACCATTTCTTCTACAATTACCTCCCCCTGTCTGCGGGAAAGCGCCCGGATACGTGCCAGAAGTTCTTCCGGAATAAATGGTTTTGTCATATAATCATCGGCACCTTTATCCAGTCCGGTTACTTTATCACTTACGTTATCACGCGCTGTAAGCATTAGGATGGGAGTCTGTATTTTGGCTTCCCTAAGTTTCTCAACAATCTGAAAACCATTCTCACCAGGGAGCATCACATCCAGAATTATCACATCATATTCTCCTGACAGACCACAGTATAAACCATCTTTTCCGTTAAAAACCAGATCAGTCTGATAATGCTGTTCCTTCATAATCTGCCCTATGGCTTCGGCCAGTCTGACTTCATCTTCCACAATTAACAGCTTCATTGTTAAGTTCTCCTTTACTTTATTTATTATAGCCTTAAATATTCATTTAAGCAATCAAATGCCTGTTTTTCATTATAAGGGTACTGCCTTAAAATAAGCTGAAACACTAAGAAACAGGCAGTTCTTAATTTCAGGTTAATTTCAGTTTGCCATCACAAAGCCAACACAACGATTTGTTAAAATATTAAGAAATCTTATAAAGGAGAGGAGAAACTTAAATGAATGCACGAAGAGCGGCGGCTTCACTTGCAGTTGTTTTGGCTGCGACGGCGGTTACACCGATGAGAGCAGAGGCATCAGCCAATTTTGATTTAAGAAAGAAAGTCATCGGTATATCGGGTATTATGAATACGACCAATACTGCCATGTCTGTCACACGCGGAGAATTTGCCGCCATGCTGGTAAATGCTTCTTCTTACCGAAGCACAGTAAGCAGTTTAAGCAATACTTCTGTATTTGCGGATGTGCCAAGAGACAATGAATATTCGGCTCAGATCCGGATTGCGGCAGAACAGGGGTGGATGAATGGTTATCTGGGAGGTCTATTTAAACCAGATGATTACATAACACTTCAGGATGCAGTAAAAGGGGTTCTGGCATTATTGGGATATAAGAATTCTGATTTCACAGGTGACCAGACAGGATCCAGACTTTCCAAATACCATTTCCTTGAACTGGATGAAAATATTAACAAGGAAACCCTGGAAGTAATGAATAAAGATGACTGCATCAATCTGTTTTATAATCTGCTGAAAACAAATAATACCTCCGGATCCATGTATGGAAAGATTTTAGATTGTGAATTGACCGAGGATGGTGAAATCAATCCGTTTACCATGGTGGATAACAGCTTAAAGGGACCGAAGGTCGTTCGAAGCAAGAGCAGTCTGAATAATTATCTGCCCTTTAAACTCAAAGATGCCAATGTGTATCTGGACGGGGAGGCAGTGACCAATTCCAGTGATGCGATTACTGTGGCACTGGAAAGTTCCGATGGAGTACTGGTTTATTATCATTCATTGTCCAAAACGGCATGGCTTTATACGGTTGGAACGGAAAATGAAAGCGGGCGTTCCGCAGCATTTGGTGAAATTACAAACATCGTTTATAATTCCACGGATTTAATGAATCCAAGTGCCATCATTCTGGATGATGGAAATACCTATACTCTTACCAGCACCGAGATGCAGTTTGCATTTTCTTCTTATGGGGATTTGAGAGTCGGAGATACCGTAAATCTTGTTTATACACTTTCCACCAATAGCGACGGAGATGAAACAAGGACTGTCATTGATTATATAGAAGATTAGCGGGAGAGGCCGGAATGAAAAAAATCATCCAGAAAATTTTAAAAAGTGATCAGAAAAAAAGAAATGGAAAGCGGAAAAAGATTTTCATTATTGTGCTCCTGATCATTACTGCAGTTGCAGGGATTTTTTTTGCTTTTTCATACAAAAAGAGTAAGGAAGCAAATGCCCAGGCTAAAAAAATCAAAACTGCAGTTGTAACAAAAAGAGACATTTCATCAAAACTGTCTTCTTCCGGAACCATTTCCCCGAAGGATACCTATGATATCACCTCGCTGGCGGAAGGAGAGGTAATTGAAGCCAATTTTGAAGAGGGTGATGAAGTGGAAAAGGGTCAGGTTTTATACCGGATTGACAGTTCTTCGGCAGAAACTCAGCTGACCTCAGCAAACAATTCTCTTGAACGGGCACAGGAAAGTTATCAGGTGGCATTGGATAATTATAATGATGCCTTAAAAGATTACAGTCAAAACACATATAAATCTACGGAAACCGGATATATCAGCTCTTTATCCATAAAAGAAGGAGATAAAATCAGCGATAAAACAGAAATAGCCTCTATTGTTGATGACAGCATTATGAAAATCAAGCTTCCGTTTCTCTCTGGAGAGGCAGCCCAGATACCGGCTGGAAGCGCAGCAGTTTTAACCCTTTCAGATACGGGCGAACAGGTAAACGGAACGGTTGTTTCGGTAGGAAACATGGATGTAACGCTGACAGGAGGCCGGATTGTCCGATATGTTACGATTGAAGTTCCAAATCCCGGAGGTCTGACAAAGGATATTTCTGCGACGGCAACAGCGGGAGGTTTTGTATGCAGTATGGAGGGGACATTTGAAGCAAAGCTTGAGACCACGATGAAAGCGGATCTTCCGTCAGGAGTTGAGGTGAGTGCTTTGCTTGTGCATGAGGGTGACTACGTGACCAAAGGAACTCCTGTTTTTACCATAGAAAGCAAAAGTGCAGCAGCCCTTATTCGTACCTATAAGGATGCAATGGATAAAGCACAATCATCTCTTGAGTCTGCAAAAAATTCTCTGGATAACACCCAGGAAACCTACGACAATTATACGATAACTGCGCCTATATCAGGTAAAGTGATCACAAAAACCATCAAGGTGGGAGATAAGATTACAAAAAGCACCAGCGGCAGCACCACACTTGCAACAATCTATGACATGTCCAATTATACCTTTGAAATGAGTGTGGATGAGCTGGATGTCAAATCAGTGGCTGTGGGGCAGAAAGTGGATATTACTGCTGATGCTGTAAGCGGAAAGACATTTTCCGGTACAGTGACCAATGTAAGTTTAAAAAGCACCACAACCGATGGAGTAACCAATTATCCGGTCACCATTACACTGGATGATGGCATGGATGATCTGCTACCCGGTATGAATGTGGATGGGGTCATTGTATTAAATGAGGCTTCTGGCGTACTTACCATTCCGGCCGATGCTCTGATACGGGGAAATAATGTTTATTTAAAGGATGATACCGTAAAAGAGGCAGATGGAGCTGTCCCGGCAGGATTTAAAGAGGTCGAAGTGAAAACCGGATTAATCAATGATGATTATGTGGAAATAACTTCAGGTCTTGAAGAAAATCAGGAGGTTTATGTTGCTCAGACAACGGTAAGCAGTACCAGTAAAACTACCGGCATGCCAGGAGAAATGGGAGGTCCTCCAGGAGGAATGGGAGGTTCCACAGAACGAACAGGCCGAACCGGAAATAATAGTAACAGAAGCAACAGCGGAGGCGGCCAGTCCCGGTCAAAATAATGAGGAGGAATGGAATGTGGCAGAGCCCTTGATTGAATTAAAGGAGATCTACAAGGTATATCAGATGGGAGAGGAAGAGGTACGCGCAAATGACGGAGTGACCATGACCATATTTCGGGGAGAATTTGTTGCCATCGTGGGAAAGTCGGGAAGCGGGAAATCCACTCTTATGAATATTATAGGCGCCCTGGATGTTCCAAGCGATGGTCAGTATCTACTGGGCGGAGAAGATGTGGGAAGTATGACTGACAATCAGCTGGCGCAGATACGAAATAAAATGATCGGATTTATTTTTCAGCAGTACAATCTGCTTCCCAAATTAAACCTTCTGGAAAATGTGGAACTGCCGCTACTCTATGCCGGAGCCGGAAATGAGGAACGAAAAGAACGTGCCATGGCGTCTCTGGAACGGGTTGGACTGGCAGACAAGTGGAAAAATCTCCCAAACCAGCTATCCGGCGGACAGCAGCAAAGAGTATCCATAGCCAGAGCACTGGCTGGAAATCCCTCTCTGATTCTGGCAGATGAACCGACGGGTGCCCTGGATTCCAAAACCAGCCGGGATGTACTTGATTTCTTAAAGGAACTAAATGATGAGGGCAATACCATTGTAATGATTACTCATGACAGCAGCATTGCTATAGAAGCACGGCGGGTGATAAGGGTACACGATGGTAAGATTAATTTCGATGGAGACGTAAATGAATATTCTGCAATCCTTTAAAATGGCGCTGAAAAGTATCTGGGGGAATAAGATGCGTTCTTTTCTCACCATGCTGGGTATTATTATAGGTGTAGCATCGGTGATTATTCTGGTCAGTATTGTAAACGGTCAGATGTCTTATATGAAGGACAGCTTTACCAGTATGGGTACCAACCAGATGACGGTTCGCTTAACCAACTTAACAACCAGATATGCAGATGTAGATGAAATGTATCAGTTTTATAACGACAACAGGGATTTATTTTCCCATATGACACCAAGCGTATCGGTAAGTGCAAAGTTAAAATATGGAACAGAATCTCTGGAAGATACCACCGTAACAGGAGTCAGTGAAGATTATTTAGGCATGAAGGACCAGACTCTTGCTGCAGGACGTTTTATTTCCTATTCTGACATTGCTTCCAGACAGAAAGTGTGTGTGGCAGGGTATTACGTTGCCTGGAAATTATATGGAAGCGTGGATAATGCCATAGACAAAACAATTAAAATGAATGGCAGCGCTTACCGGATTGTGGGAGTCGTATCCAGACAGGATGAGGATGAGCTGGAAGCGGGAGGAACGGATGATATTTTGTATCTTCCATACAGCAGTGCTGCAAAGATGAATAATACGGCAAAAATCAGCAACTACGTGTTTTCCACATCCGATACAGACTATACGGCAAAAGCAAAAGAGTCTCTGGAGACATTTTTATTGGGAATATATAAAGATGACACTCTGTTCCGCGTTACTGCCATGAGTGAGATGCTGGAATCTTTAGATTCCATGATTGCCATGATGTCCATGGTCCTTGGCGGCATTGCAGGAATTTCACTTCTGGTGGCGGGTGTGGGAGTCATGAATATTATGCTGGTGTCAGTATCGGAACGAACCAGGGAAATCGGAATCAGGAAGGCTCTTGGTGCAAAAAAGAAACATATCATGCAGCAGTTTGTAATTGAAGCGGCTGTCACCAGTTCTCTTGGAGGAGTGGTTGGAATTGTAGTAGGCTCCGTAGCAACCACCCTGGTCGGAGCTGCCATTGGAATTAATGCAACACCTACGCCGGGCGCAGTGATTGTGTCCTTTAGCGTATCGGTGGGAATCGGTCTTTTGTTTGGATACATGCCGGCCAGCCGTGCTGCCAACTTAAGTCCCATTGATGCACTTCGGAGTGAATAACAAAGGAATAATTTCTTGCAAATGTGTCATAGGAGTGATACTATTTGCATAGGTACCAAAGGAGTAGCTCTTTTACGGCTACTCCTTTTCGGGCGTAAGAGAATCTTTGTGATAGGAAAGGATATAGAAAATGAATGTTGCAGATATGCATTGTGATACCATAGCGGAGCTTTATTACAGAAGGCAGGCGGGAAAAGAAGGTTCTATATTAAAAAATGATTGCCATATTGATTTGGAGAGAATGAAAAAAGGGAATTACTGTCTGCAGAATTTCGCCCTGTTTACAGAACTGACGAAGCACGAACGACCATTTGAATACTGTATGAAGCTGCTGGACTTATTTTATACCGAACTGGAACTGTATGGGGATTTAATTGGAATTGTCAGAACATATGAAGATATTGAGAAAAACCGGAAGGAAGGGCGGATGTCTGCCATGCTTACCATAGAGGAGGGCGGTGTCTGTCAGGGGGAAACGGCATTTTTACGTAATTTTTACCGTCTGGGAGTCCGAATGATGACGCTTACCTGGAATCACATCAATGAACTGGCTTATCCAAACCGGATCCGCATTGAGAAAGAGGAAGCATTTTTTGAACCGGAAACGGAACACGGACTTACTGAAACGGGAATTGTTTTTGTGGAGGAGATGGAGCGGCTGGGTATGATCATTGATGTTTCCCATTTATCCGATGCAGGTATTTACGATGTGTTCCGTCATACGAAAAAACCGTTTGTGGCAAGTCACTCCAATGCAAGAACCATCGCATCCAATCCGAGGAATTTAACCGATGAGATGATAAAAATGCTTGCAGAGCGGGGCGGAGTTACTGGAATTAATTTTTGCGGGGATTTTCTTCATGACTGGAAGAAAGGGGAGAAGTCATTAAGCCGTATTCAGGATATGGTCTCACACATAAAGCATTTGAAAAAGATCGGAGGAATTGGCTGCATTGGCCTGGGATCGGATTTTGATGGCATAGGAGGAGAACTGGAGATGAAATCTCCGGAAGATCTGCCGCTTTTAGAAGCATGTATGAAAAAAGAAGGCTTCTGCGATTCTGAAATTGAGGCTGTTTTTTACGGCAATGTACTTCGCGTTTATAAGGAAATTTTACAATAAGACAAAATTTTACATAAATTTTACAATTGCATGCATAATACTTTACATAGATTTGATATGATACTTACATAACATGACTTGTCATGAAATACAGGAGGATGATATGTCAATTACAGATGTACAAATGCTGTTTCAGTTTATCGGGGGTCTGGGAATGTTCCTTTACGGAATGGATGCCATGGCTGATGGACTACAGAAATCTGCAGGACATAAGATGCAGCAATTGCTTGGAGCATTAACAAGCAACCGGCTGATGGGTGTTTTGCTTGGAACGGGAATTACCGCTATCATACAGAGCAGTTCTGCCACTACAGTAATGGTGGTTGGATTTGTCAATGCGGGTATCATTAATCTTCAGCAGGCAGTGGGCATCATTATGGGTGCAAATATTGGAACAACTGTTACCAGCTGGATCGTCTCCATGAGTGAATGGGGAGAAATGTTAAAGCCGGAATTTTTTGCGCCTGCATTGGTGGGCGTTGGCGCTCTTTTTAATTTATTTGCAAAGAGTGAAAAGAAAAAACAAATCGGTCAGATTTTAGTTGGTTTTGGTGTTTTGTTTATTGGTCTTACTTTTATGTCTGTATCCATTACTCCTTACAAAGATGCTCCCATATTCGGACAGGCATTTTCTGTACTTGGCAGAAATCCCATCCTTGGAATTCTGGCCGGACTTGTGGTAACCGGCATTATACAAAGTTCTTCTGCTTCTGTGGGTATTTTACAGACACTTGCACTCAATGGAATTGTTAACTGGCAATCTGCTATTTTTATCACATTGGGGCAGAATATCGGTACCTGTGTAACCGCATTGCTTTCCAGTCTGGGGGCAAATCGGACCGCCAAACGTGCTGCTGTGATGCATCTTCTCTTTAATGTGACGGGTGCCTTTATTTTTGGAATTATCATGTTTGTTTTATTTAAACTGAATCCGGTACTTGCATCTTCTTCCATTACCAGCGTAGAAATATCCATATTTCATACCATATTTAACGTAACCAATACCATTATCTTATTTCCTTTTGCCGGGCTTCTGGTAAAAGCCTCCGGAATTTTTGTGCGGAGTAAGGAAAAAGAAGAACAGCCTGATTCTGAAAGCGAAATGAAACGTCATTTAGATGAGAGAATTCTGGAAACGCCATCTTTTGCCATTGAAAATGTAAATCAACAGGTGGTGAATATGGGATATGCTGCACTTGAAAATTTTGATGTGGCAGCAGACGCACTGCTGAGCAGTGATGTATCTGAAATTAGGCAGGTGGAGAAGCTGGAGCAAAAGATTGATCATTATGAGAAATTGCTGACAGATTATTTAATAAAAATTAATAATCAATCCTTAAATGAAGAACAGCATATGCTGGTTAAAAACCTCTTCTATACAGTCAGTGATTTTGAACGTGTCAGCGATCACTGTGAAAACCTATCAGAGCTTGCAACGGAAAAAGCCAACCGTAAGATTATCTTTTCCGAGGAAGCAGAAGGCGAAATGAGAGAAATGCTGAAAGCTGTCCGCTCTTCTCTGGAACATGCTGTGAAAGCAAGAGAAACTTCTGATATGTCAGAAGTACGTGCCGTCGTTCAGAGTGAGGAAAATGTAGACAGCCTGGAGGAAGAATTAAGAGAGCGTCATATTGAACGTTTATCTGCCCAGACTTGTAAACCGGAAAACGGAGTTATCTTTTTGGATGCATTAAGTAACCTGGAGAGAATTTCTGACCATGCACATAACATTGCAGGTTATGTAAAGGAAGAAATATAAGAAACATACTTAAACTTTTTTAGACAGAAAGGAGAATGTATGGAACGAATCTATGTAGTAGAGGATGATGACAATATCAGGGACTTAATAAAGATTGCCCTGGAAGGCTTTGGATATGAGGTGTCTGCACATGAACTGGCAGAGGAAGCCTTAAAGAGTATGGAAACGGACAAACCCGCACTGGCTGTCTTTGATCTAATGCTTCCTGGTATGGACGGATTGTCGGCTATACGCAAAATCCGGAAAAATGATTCATTAAAAGACATTCCTATTCTTGTCCTGACAGCGAAAGACCGGGAGTTTGACAAAGTGGCCGGTCTGGATGGCGGTGCAGATGACTATATGACAAAACCTTTTGGTGTCATGGAACTTGCGGCACGCATCCGCAGTCTTTTGCGCCGGAGTACGAAAAATCAGGGATCTGAGGATGAACTGGATCAGTATTGTCTGAACTTAAACAAGAAGACCAGAGAGGTTACTTGTGACGGAGTAAAGGTTGAACTTACATTAAAAGAGTTTGAATTGCTGCAATATCTCATGGAAAATCACAATAAAGTAGTGACCAGAGACGAACTGCTTAATCATATCTGGGGATATGATTATGATGGGGAAACCCGGACACTTGACATGCACATCCGTACGCTGCGGCAGAAGCTGGGAGAAAACGGAGGTTCCTGCATTAAGACGGTTCGAGGTGTGGGTTACCGCTTTATTAAAACTGAAGAATGATGGAAAAAAACAGGCTGTATAAAATGACAGAGGGAGGCACTATGAAACAGGCGATCTTTTTAAAATTTATTCAGATTATTCTTGTAGTACTGGTGTTAAGCAGTTGTATATTTTATATTGCCTCCAGCAGTGCGCTGCTTAAAAATTCCAGAAAAGACATGAAATACACGTTAAAGGCTATGGATGAGGTTCTTGATTACAACGGGGATTTAGAAAAGGAAATTGGAGACTTAAAGCCAACATTAAGTGAAAACCGTAGCCGTTTCACCGTCATTAGTCTTGATGGAACCGTAGCGGCCGATACTGGAGAAGTACCGGTCGCTTCTTTGGATAATCACGGAGACAGGGAAGAGGTGAAGGAGGCGCTGGCAGATGGGACAGGAACTGCCAGGCGTTATTCAAAGACCCTTAAGGAGAATATGCTTTATGTTGCCATCCGCTCTTCCAAGTCTGATTACATTCTTCGAATGGCAATTCCCTATACCGGTATGAAAGAAAATCTAATACTTCTTCTCCCTGCGGTATGGCTTAGTTTTCTTGCTGCAATCATGTATTCAGCTTTTTCTGCAGATAGTTTCGCTGAGTCAATCACCCGGCCTCTTAAAGAAATATCCCAGGAAATGTTAAAGGTAAACGGCGATTATACAGATCTTTCGTTTGAACGATATCAGTATCCGGAAATTAATATCATTGCAGAAACCACCACCAGGATGTCAAAGAATGTAAAAGACTATCTGACTCAGATTGAACGGGAAAAGCAGATCCGCCAGGAATTTTTCAGCAATGCTTCTCATGAATTAAAAACTCCCATTACATCGGTACAGGGCTATGCGGAACTTTTGGAAAGCGGGATTATACAGGATGAAGCCCAAAAGGCAGATTTTATAAAGCGAATTAAAAAAGAAGCTGGAAATATGAACAACCTGATTAATGATATTCTTATGATATCCCGTCTGGAGACAAAAGAGGCAGAGGTTTTAAAAAGCGATGTACGCCTTTCCATATTAGTAGAGGATATCATCGAATCCTTGGAACCCCTTGCAGCTTCCCACGAAGTTCTCCTTCATATGGACTGTAAGCCGGTCTGTATCTATGCAAACGGCCAGCAGATGAAGGAATTAATTGGCAATCTGGTCAGCAATGCGGTAAAATATAATAAACCAGGCGGAGAGGTATGGATCACAGTTCGTGAGGAAGACCGCAATGTGATTATCCGGGTAAAAGATAATGGGATGGGGATACCAAAAGAATCGTTAGGGCGTATATTTGAACGGTTCTACCGGGTTGATAAGGGGAGAAGTAAAAAACAGGGCGGAACCGGTCTTGGTCTTTCCATTGTAAAGCATATTGTAAACTTTTATCATGGAACCATTACGGTGGAATCAACGATTGATGTTGGAACGGAATTTATGGTTAGGATTCCGGTCCAGGGAAAAACACTATAAAAAAGCCGCTTCAGGCAGGAGGTGTACGGGTATGGGAAATTTTGTTTTAACCTGTTGTTCCACGGCAGACATGAAAAAGGAATTTTTTGAAAGCCGCAATATTCCATATGTCTGTTTTCATTACACAATCGATGGGGTTACTTATCCGGATGATTTAGGGGAGAGTATCCCGTTTGAAAAATTTTATGAGCGGATAGCCAAAGGGGCAGCACCTTATACCTCTCAGGTAAATGTTGAGGAATACTGTAATTTCTTTGAACCGATTTTAAAAGAAGGAAACGATATTCTGCATCTGACCCTGTCTTCCGGGATTTCCGGTACTTATAATTCCGCCTGTGTGGCAGCAAGTGAGATGCGTCAGAGATATCCGGAAAAGACCATTATCATACTGGATACACTTGGGGCCTCCTCTGGTTATGGACTTTTAACCGATGCAGCAGCGGATTTACGGGATAATGGAGCGACATTAGAAGCGGCAGCAGAATGGGTTATGAATAACCGGCTTTCTGTACACCATTGGTTTTTCTCCACGGATCTTACCAGCTTTAAACGGGGAGGAAGAATATCTGCCACCTCCGCCATGCTTGGCACTGTCCTGAATATCTGCCCTCTTATGAATATAGATGACACTGGACATTTAATTCTAAGGCAGAAAATAAGGACAAAAAAAAGAGCCATTCAGGAAATGGTAAAAATGATGGAACTCCATGCCGAAAATGGTTCCCGCTATAACGGAAAATGTGTGATTGCCCATTCTGCCTGTGAGGCCGATGCAAAAGAGGTGGCAGCACTCGTTGAGAGCCGCTTCCCCATGCTGTCAGAAAAAGTGATTATTAACAGCATTGGCTGCGTAATCGGATCCCACACAGGTCCCGGAACGGTGGCACTATTCTTTTTCGGAGATAAAAGAACCGATTAGTTGTTTAATTACCCATAATCTGGGCAATCATACGATTGGGCAGGCAGACAATGCTTTCCCCTGTCTGTTCAATTGTGCCCTGATGGATACAGATTTTGTCGGGACAGGTTGCATCGGAGACGTGCACCTTTCCGCCTTGAATTACTATGCGGTTGGTTCCGCTCTGATATCCGTTTACTAAAATCTCTGTATCATGGTTTAGATCCAGCTTTTCAACAACTTTCCCATCTACCGTGATCTCAAGATATCTGGCAGGCTTTGAAAAAATGATTTTGTTCACAATGAGGAGAATGCAGGATATTGCTACAATAATAACAATTAATATAACTTCTTTCTTATGCTTTTTAATTTCCATTCGAACAGATCCTCTTACTTATTTTCTATAATTCATAAACAAAATGGCTTTAAAACAAGCCCTGTCTCATTATAACATAGATTCCCCATTCCTTCCAAATATAATTAAAATTTTATAAAGTCGTTGCCGTAATCGTTAAGAATGTGTTAAAATAAAGTCAAACTTTATAAAACAGGAGGAGATATGAATAAAAGTAACGCAAATGCTAAACGAAACGGATTTATTGGGTTAGGAGCCATGATTTTACTGGCTGGCGCTACTGTTTTTGGAACAGATCCACTTTATAAGGCGATTGACAACAGTGTTAGACCCGAAATCTATGTTCCGGGTACCTATACAGGTACTGCGAGAGGCTACGGCGGGATTGTCACCGCAGATGTAACAGTATCAGGAAAGACCATTGACTCCATTGTTGTAAATGGAGAGAAGGAAACTCTGCTCAATATGGTATTGCCAGGGTTAACGGATTCCATACTTGGAAAGCAGTCCACAGAGGTGGATGCAGTTTCCGGGGCAACGCTTAGCAGCAATGCCATAAAGGAAGCGGTAGATCAGGCTCTTGCCAAGGCAAGGGGAGAAAAGCCGGAAGATGTGCCGGAGACAACAAAAGAGGCATCTGAGACATCCGCTTCTTTAAAGGATGGAACCTATACTTATGAATCACCGGAATTTGATGAGAACGGATTCAAAGACCAGGTGAGTATGACCGTTAAGGGGAATGCAATTACAGCCCTTACCTGGGACTGCATAAAGGAATACGGAACCAAAAAGAGCCAGCTTTCCATGGATGGAAAGTATGTAATGACCGAGAAAGGCCCCAAGTGGCATGAACAGGCAGAAGCAGTGGTAGGTTATGTTTTGGAGCACCAGTCCCTGGAGGGACTTGTGAATGAAAAAGGCTATACCGATTCCGTATCATCTGTCAGCATCAACTTAATGGGATTTGTAAACGGAGTAAAAGACTGCTTAACCCAGGCCGCCGGTGAAGGTGAGAGCCAGGCATCAGCGTTAAAAGAAGGAACCTATACTTACGAATCACCCAAGTTTGATGAGAATGGATTCAAAGATCAGGTGAGTATGACTGTTAAGGGAAATGCAATTACAGCCCTTACCTGGGACTGCATAAAGGAAGACGGAACCAAAAAGAGCCAGCTTTCCATGGATGGAAAGTATGTAATGACCGAGAAAGGCCCCAAGTGGCATGAACAGGCAGAAGCAGTGGTAGGTTATGTTTTGGAGCACCAGTCCCTGGAGGGACTTGTGAATGAAAAAGGCTATACCGATTCCGTATCATCTGTCAGCATCAACTTAATGGGATTTGTAAACGGAGTAAAAGACTGCTTAACCCAGGCCGCCGGTGAAGGTGAGAGCCAGGCATCAGCGTTAAAAGAAGGAACCTATACTTACGAATCACCCAAGTTTGATGAGAACGGATTCAAAGATCAGGTGAGTATGACTGTTAAGGGAAATGCGATTACAGCTCTTACCTGGGACTGCATAAAGGAAGACGGATCCAAAAAGAGCCAGCTTTCCATGGATGGAAAGTATGTAATGACCGAAAAAGGCCCCAAGTGGCATGAACAGGCAGAAGCAGTGGTAGGTTATGTTTTGGAGCACCAGTCCCTGGAGGGACTTGTGAATGAAAAAGGCTATACCGATTCCGTATCATCTGTCAGCATCAACTTAATGGGATTTGTAAACGGAGTAAAAGACTGCTTAACCCAGGCCGCCGGTGAAGGTGAGAGCCAGGCATCAGCGTTAAAAGAAGGAACCTATACTTACGAATCACCCAAGTTTGATGAGAACGGATTCAAAGATCAGGTGAGTATGACTGTTAAGGGAAATGCGATTACAGCTCTTACCTGGGACTGCATAAAGGAAGACGGATCCAAAAAGAGCCAGCTTTCCATGGACGGAAAGTATGTAATGACCGAGAAAGGTCCCAAGTGGCATGAACAGGCAGAGGCAGTGGTAGGTTATGTTTTAGAGCACCAGTCC
Organism: Lacrimispora sp.; assembly: GCF_031982545.1. GTDB lineage: Bacteria > Bacillota > Clostridia > Lachnospirales > Lachnospiraceae > Lacrimispora. The sequence continues at coordinate 108,587 of NZ_DALYXB010000010.1, read as the reverse complement.
CTGGACGGACTTATGAATGAAAAAGGTTATACCGATTCCGTATCATCTGTCAGCATCAACTTAATGGGATTTGTTAACGGAGTGAAGGACTGCTTAACCCAGGCGTCAAAACAGTAGAAGTGTATAATCCCGGAAACCGGCAGGAAAAGCCCTTTTCCGGGATTTTTCTTTTTACACAGGTGGGCAAGTGTGATAAGATAAAATCTGCAGGTTAAAAAAAGGAGATTTGAAATGAATAAAAAGAAATCGGCACACATGGCCGCACTTTACGGAATGCTGATTGCGCTTGCCTTTGTTCTCAGTTTTGTTGAAAGTCTCATTCCTATTTCCCTGGGCATTCCGGGAGTAAAACTGGGACTGGCAAATCTGGTGACTGTTGTGGGGCTTTATACTGCGGGAACTACAGGAACCGTAGTCGTTTCTCTTCTTAGAATCGTGTTGACAGGATTTACGTTTGGTAACTTATTTGCCATGCTTTACAGCCTGGCTGGCTGGGGGCTGAGCATTGTCATTATGATTCTTTGTAAAAAAAAGAAATGGTTTGGTACTTCGGGAATCAGTATCCTTGGGGGAATCGGTCATAATATCGGACAGATTACGGTTGCTGCATTTGTAGTAAAGCAGGCAGGGGTATTTTTTTATCTTCCAATGCTGTTAATCGCAGGTACGGCAGCAGGACTTGTCATTGGCATACTGGGGTCTATGATTATCAGCAGAATTAAAATTGTTATAAAAAAATTGTATTAAATCAGAAAGATATTATATTGTGTTAAGGCTTTGTCAAAGGTATAATGGGAGAGACAAAAGATGGAATGAAATCCAGGAGGAATAGCAGAATGATTGATAAGGCAATTAAGAAACTGGTAACTTATGGGCTGGATACAGGGCTGATCAGTGAGGATGACCGTTATTATGCAGTAAATCAGATTCTCGACGTATTGTGGATGGACGAGTATGAAGAACCCCAGGATGAAACGGGGGATATAGATTTGGAGGAGGTGTTAGCCGAACTGCTGGACTATGCCTTTGAAACTGGTATCATTCCTGAAAACAGCATTACATACAGGGATTTATTTGACACCAAGCTGATGAACTGTCTGATGCCAAGACCAAGTGAAGTGGAAACCAGATTCTGGGGATTATACAATCATCAGTCACCTCAGGCAGCTACGGAATATTATTATAAACTGAGTCAGGATTCTGATTATATCAGGCGGTATCGGATTAAGAAGGATATGAGATGGGTGACTGCTTCCAAATATGGAGATCTGGATATCACCATCAATTTATCAAAGCCGGAAAAAGATCCCAAAGCAATTGCGGCTGCAAAGCTTGCAAAACAAGGCGGCTATCCCAAATGTCAGCTTTGCATGGAAAACGAGGGGTATGCAGGGAGAACAGATCATCCAGCCAGAAACAATCACAGAATTATTCGTTTAAAAATCAATCACAGTCAGTGGGGATTTCAATACTCCCCATACGTTTACTATAATGAACACTGTATTGTTTTCAATGGAAAACATACACCGATGAAGATCGAAAGAGATACCTTCGTAAAATTATTTGATTTTGTAAAGCAGTTTCCTCATTATTTTCTGGGGTCCAATGCAGACCTTCCCATTGTAGGAGGATCTATTTTGTCCCACGACCATTTCCAGGGAGGCAATTATGAGTTTGCAATGGCGAAAGCGAAGGAGGAAGAACTGTTTTGTATCAAGGGGTTTGAACATGTGACAGCCGGCATTGTGAAATGGCCTATGACTGTTTTACGTACAAGAAGCAGGAGCCCGGAGGATTTAATAGAACTTGGAACAAAAGTTCTGGAAGCATGGAGAGCCTATACCGATGAATCTTTGTTTGTATTCGCAAACACCCAGGGACAACCTCACAACACCATTACCCCGATTGCAAGAAAACGTGGAGATGAATACGAACTTGATCTGGTACTGAGGAATAATATTACAACGGAAGAATTTCCTTACGGAGTTTATCATCCTCACGAAGAACTGCACCACATTAAGAAAGAAAACATCGGTTTAATTGAAGTAATGGGACTTGCCGTGCTTCCGTCAAGACTGAAGGCTGAGTTAAATCTCATATCGGAATATCTGCTTGAAGACAAAGACATAAGAAGCAATGAAGCAATTGAAAAACATGCTGACTGGGTCGATTCCTTCCGTGCAGGGTACCAGTCTTTTACGAAAGACAATGTGGATGAGATATTAGAAAAAGAGGTGGGTCTGGTCTTCGAACGGGTGCTTGAAGATGCAGGTGTGTTTAAATACGATGAGGCAGGAAGAGCCGGATTTAAGTGTTTTCTTACCAGTATGGGGTTTGAACCAGTGTCACAATAGAAAGACTGTGAGACTATCAGATAGAATCATGTTTGTAATTATCTTCCCTTTGAGTTATATTCTAGTGGGAACGGATGGAAACTTTCCGTTCACTGAATACGGAACCGGACTGATGAGCCGGAGGGGGACATATTAACAGTCATGAAGCAGATAGAAAATAAAACACTGAGAACGCTTACGGAGTATGGACTGATTACGTTCAGTATCTGGATTATGGTGGTGGGGATTTACTTTTTTAAATTTCCTAATAATTTTGCTTTCGGAGGTGTGACCGGGCTTGCGACTGTGATCAGCGCATTAACCCATTGGTCGGCAAGTCAGTTTACGACGATTGTGAACACGGGACTGCTCGTACTTGGATTTCTGTTTTTAGGAAGAGGTTTTGGTGTTAAGACTGTTTATGCCAGTGTCCTGATGTCGGTTTTCTTATATATTCTGGAAAAGGTTTGCCCGATTACCGGACCACTGACAAAAGAACCGCTGCTGGAACTGATTTTTGCCATACTTTTGCCAAGCGTTGGAACGGCGATCCTGTTTAATATCGGAGCATCCAGCGGAGGAACCGATATTATCGCCATGATACTAAAACGATATACCAGCTTTAATATCGGGACAGTGTTGTTATTAGTGGATGTAACCGGAGTGATTATGGCTTATTTTGTTTTTGGACCGGAAACAGGACTGTTTTCTTCCCTGGGACTGATGGCAAAATCACTGGTAATTGACGATGTCATTGAGAATATGAATCTTTGCAAATGCTTCAGCATCATCTGTGATGATCCAGCTCCCATTTGTGATTATATTATTCATGGCCTCAATCGAAGCGCTACGGTATATGAAGCCCAGGGGGCTTTCAGCCATCATAAAAAGACGGTGATTCTTACAACGATGAAGCGTTCTCAGGCGCTTAAGCTTAGGAATTATATTCGAAATGTGGAACCGTCAGCATTTGTGCTCATTTCTAATTCAAGTGAAATTATTGGCAAGGGATTTCTTGCCAGTTAAAAGATAAAAAAACCGAAGGACGAATGTTCTTCGGTTTTTTGTATAATATATGCTGCTTGCATCGGTAAAAATAAGTTAAAAATGACGAAAATGCACTTTAACACTTTAAAAACACATAAATTTAAAGTAATAAAATTGACGGAGGTTATTTTTTGTAGTATGATACAAATTAAGTTCTTAACAGGACTAGTTTTAGAAGGAAGAGGAGAGAAATTATGAAAAAGAAAGCGAAAGCATTATCCCTGGCTCTTGCAAGTGTTATGATGTTATCTCTTGCTGCATGCTCCGGTAAGGCGCCGGAAAAAACGGAGACAACGGCTGGCACAACCGCAGCACAGAGCTCTGAAAAAGCAAGTGAGGCAGCAACCACTGCAGCTGCAAAAACAGCAGATGGAAAACAGTATAAGATCGGAGTTCTTCAGCTGGTTCAGCATACGGCTCTTGATGCTTCTAATAAAGGATTTATTAAGGCCCTTGATGACGCCGGATTAAACTATACCGTTGATCAGCAGAATGCTTCCGGTGACCAGCCAACCTGCCAGACCATTGCAAGCAAGCTGGTGAATGATGGAGATGATTTGATTCTTGCCATTGCAACTCCGGCAGCTCAGGCTGTAGCAGGCGCAACCAGTGAGATCCCGGTTCTTATTACCGCTGTAACAGACCCGGCAGCTTCTGATCTGGTTGAAAGCAATGAAGTGCCAGGGGGCAATATTACCGGTACCTCAGATCTGACTCCTGTAAAAGAACAGATCGCATTATTAAAGAAGATTCTTCCAGATGCCAAGACAGTAGGTGTCCTTTACTGTACTGCGGAATCCAATTCTGAAATCCAGGCAAAGATGGCAAAAGAAGCAATTGAAGCGGCTGGAATGACCGCGGTGGATTATACCGTCTCAAGTTCCAATGAGATTCAGACCGTTGTTACCTCCATGGTTGGAAAAGTAGATGCCATTTATGCACCCACAGATAACACCATTGCAGCTGGTATGACTACGGTCGCGATGATTGCCAACGAAAATAAAATTCCTACAATCTGCGGAGAAGAAGGAATGGTAAAAGCAGGCGGACTTGCAACCTATGGTATTGATTACTATGAGCTTGGTTATTTAACCGGCAAGCAGGCAGTGAAAATCTTAACCGAGGGTGGAGATGTTTCTAAAATGCCGATTGAATACCTTCCTCTTGAGAAGTGCAAACTGTCTGTAAATGAAGAGACTGCAAAGACACTGGGAATTGATTTGTCCGGTCTTAAATAAGAAGAATAATAGATGGAAGAATTGAGCAGGCGGTCTGGAAAACGACCGCCTGTAATCCATAGATGCTTTACATAAAAGATGAATCAGACATTTTTTATGTAAGGCATTTATGCCTGTGAAAAGAAAACATGCGGAGGAATAATAGATGAGTGGTTTACTGGTATCCCTTCAGGACGCGGTAGTTCAGGGCGTTTTATGGGGGATTATGGTATTAGGAGTTTATATTACTTATAAGTTGCTTGATATTGCAGATTTAACGGTAGATGGAAGCTTTGCATTAGGCGGCTGTGTCTGCGCCGTAATGATACTTAACTTTCATGTAGATCCCTGGATTGCCCTGGCAGTGGCGGCGATTGCAGGAATGGCAGCTGGTGCATTGACGGGATTGTTACATACAATCTTTGAAATTCCCGCTATTTTGGCTGGAATATTAACCCAGATCGGATTATGGTCCATTAATCTTCGGATCATGGGAGGGAAGAGTAACGTTCCTCTTTTAAAGACGGACACAATTATGTCCAGGTTTATTGATTTTACGGGACTGAATAAACAGATCGCTTCACTTGTAATCGGCATTGGAATCGCAGTAATCATGATTGCGCTTCTTTATTTGTTTTTTGGAACGGAAATCGGCAGCGCCATGCGTGCAACCGGAAACAACGAATCCATGATCCGTGCCCAGGGCGTTAATACCAACTGGACCAAGCTTCTGGCTCTTGTTATCAGCAACGGACTGGTGGGAATTTCAGGCGGACTGGTCTGCCAGAGTCAGAAATATGCAGATATCGGTATGGGTACCGGAGCCATTGTTATCGGTCTTGCTGCCATTGTTATCGGTGAAGTACTCATGGGAAGGCTTCGTTCCTTTGGAAGCAAGCTGACTTCTGCAGTGGTAGGTTCTGTGATTTATTTTGTAATCCGTGCTGTGGTATTAAGAATGGGTATGAATGCCAACGATATGAAACTGCTGTCAGCAGCGATTGTTGCAGTGGCTCTTTGCGTGCCTGTTGTGGTGAGAAAGCTTCGTTTGAAGAAATCTTACACAGAAGGAGGAGAATAATCATGCTTGATATTAAGAATGTAAGAAAGACCTTTAATAAGAATACAATAAATGAAAAAAAGGCGCTGAATGGCATTAACCTTCATCTGAATGAGGGGGATTTTGTTACAGTCATCGGCGGTAACGGAGCCGGAAAGTCCACCATGTTAAACATGGTTGCCGGCGTATATCCCATTGACTCCGGAAAGATTGAAATTGACGGAATTAACATATCCAGATATCCGGAATATAAAAGAGCACAGTATATCGGCAGAGTCTTTCAGGACCCTATGATGGGAACTGCTGCCGGCATGGAGATTCAGGAGAATATGGCGCTTGCTTACAGAAGAGGGAAGACAAGAGGCTTATCATGGGGAATTAAATCTGAGGAAAAGACATTTTATTATGAAGCGATTCAAAAGCTTGGGCTTGGACTTCAGGACCGCATGACCAATAAAGTGGGACTGTTATCCGGAGGTCAGAGACAGGCTCTTACACTTTTGATGGCAACTCTCCAAAAACCAAAGCTGCTGCTGCTGGACGAGCATACGGCTGCACTGGATCCCAAGACAGCAAGAAAGGTTCTTACTATTACTCAGGAGATTGTAAAGGAGCAGAATCTTACTACACTTATGATTACCCATAATATGAAGGATGCCATTTCCATTGGCAACCGGCTGATTATGATGCATGAAGGCCGTATCATTTATGATGTTTCCGGAGAAGAAAAGAAAAAACTGGAAGTGGAAGATCTCTTGAAAAAATTTGAAGAAGCTAGCGGAGAAGAATTTTCCAATGACCGTATGATTCTGGCAAAATAAAATGATTAACAGGACTCAGTGGGAGTGAAATTCACTGGTCCTGTTTTTTAATTGGTTTGTAACACAATCTTAATAATTTTTTGAAACTCTTCTGTCGCAAAATGTAATAAATTGTGATATACTGTAGCAGATAAGCTCATAATCTGAGTCGGTAAACCGATGAATATATGAGGATGGAGAGAGAATACAGAATGGAAAATAACAACGAGAACAAAGACTACATAATCCGTTTGGATAAAGCCAAAAAAAACCGTAATAAGAATGATTATAAAAAGATTTTAATACTCGCAGGTTCTGCAATTCTTCTGGTGTCTGTTGCAGGTGCAGCAGGAATTACTGCAAGCAGGCAAAAGGGTGCAAAACCGGCAGCAGCCACAGGTTCCGAAGCACTTGCAGTTGAAACAAAGGCTGCTGATGATACAGCTGAAAAGGAATCACAACAAGACGCACAGGAAGCAAAAGAGAAGGAAGATGTCATTAATTCTTATAAGAATCTGGGGATTGTCCAGGTAAGCGGATATTTAAACGTCCGAAAAGAGCCAGGGACAGACGCAGATGTTATTGGAAAGCTGCAGGGAGACAGTGCCTGTGATATTTTAGAGGATACCAAACAGGGCTGGTACCGGATTTCCTCCGGCGGAATTGAAGGTTATATTACTTCCGAGTTTGTAATTACCGGAGAAGAGGCTAAGAAGAAGGCACAGGATCTGGTGAAATTAAGAGCAGTGGTGCAGACTGACAATTTAAATATCAGAAAAGATCCGTCAAAGGACTCAGATGTAGTAGGACAGGCACTGACCGATGAACGGTATGAAGTAGTGGGTCAGACCGATGGCTGGGTGCAGATTCCCACTGGATATCTGTCTTCCGACTACGTAAAACTGGAATACTCCATGAATGAAGCCAGGAAGCTGGATTTAAAGGCCATGGTCTTTAACTTTTATAAAAATATCGGTATTTCCGATGTGGATAATTACTTAAACGTCAGGGAAGAGCCAAGTGAGAACGGAAAAATTATTGCCAAGATGCCAAGTAAGGCAGCCGGCAATATTCTTGAGACAACCAGTGATGGCTGGTATAAGATCCAGTCTGGAAAAGTAACCGGTTATGTGAAGTCAGATTTTATTCTCACCGGTCAGGCAGCAAAGGATGAGGCCATGCAGGTGGCTGAACTGATGGCAGTGGTGAATACTGACATGCTCAATGCCAGAACAGAACCATCTACTGACGCCAAGATCTGGACCCAGATATCCAACAACGAGAAATATCCTGTATTAAAGCAGATCGATGGCTGGATTGAAATTGAGCTGGAAGAAAACAGCAGTGCTTTTGTATCTACCGATTACGTTGATGTTCGATATGCGCTGCCGGAAGCAATCAAATTCTCGCCTCTGGAAGAGAAAGCCAATGCCCAGTCTTCCTTACGAACCCAGATCGTTAATTATGCCCTTCAGTTTTTAGGCAATCCCTATGTATGGGGAGGAACGAGCCTGACCAAAGGAGCGGACTGCTCTGGATTTACCATGTCCATCTATTCTAAATTCGGCGTAGGTCTTCCTCATTATTCCGGATCCCAGGCAGGTATGGGAAAGGCGGTTAAATCAGCAGAGATGAAACCTGGCGATCTGCTCTTTTATGCCAGCAGCGGCGGAACGATCAATCATGTTGCCATGTATATCGGCAACGGACAAATTGTTCATGCTGCCAGCAGGAGAAGCGGAATAAAGATTTCCACATGGAATTACCGTACTCCTGTGAAGATAAGAAACATGGTGGGAGATTAATAGAATCCCGGAACGAATTTCTGTTCGTTCCGGGTTTTTTTGCGCCTTTTTCGGGTTTACAAATATTTTCCAATCAATTATAATCAGGGTAAGCGTAATGTTTTTAAAAATATAACGGTAGGAGGAATTGGTTTGAAGACAGGTGCTGTTATTACCGCAGCAGGCAATCATCATTCTGCCAATGGATTTAGTCCCATGCTGCCAATTGGTCATACTACAGTGATCAGAAAGATCATAGTGACATTAAAGCAGTGCGGTGTTGATCCCATTGTGGTGATTACTGGCCAGGATGCCAAGGAAGTAGAAAAACACATTTCCAAATTACGGGTGATATGTTTAAGAAATGAGGAGTACGAAAACTCCCAGATGTTTGACAGCATTGGTATGGGTGTTCGCTACATAGAAGATCTGTGTGACAGAATTTTAATTCTTCCACCTAAATTTCCATTGCTTCTTCCCGAAACAATTAAAACGATTATGAAATGCAATGGGAAAGCCTCCTGTCCGGTATATGATGGAAGAAGGGGGCATCCCGTTATGATTCACAAAGATCTGATTCCGGCCCTTCTCTCATACCGGGGGGAAAGGGGACTGGGAGGAGCTCTGAGACAGGAAAATGTAGATGGGCTGATGCAGGAAATCCCGGTGGACGATAAAGGAATCATCGAAGCAGTTGAAACAGATCACGATGCTGTCAGATATCCGGCTGTGGGACAAACTGCCCTGCAGCCCGCTGTCAGTCTGTCTTTGGAATTGGATGAAGCATTTTTTGGTCCGGATATGGCCCAGTTTCTCAGGCTGATTGAACATGCAGGGTCAATGCAGACCGCATGCCGTCAGATGAATATGTCATACAGCAAGGGGTTTAAACTGTTGAAAAACGCTGAAAACCTGCTGGGGTATCCGCTTTTGATTACACAGTCAGGAGGACCGGAGGGGGGATTTTCCCAGCTTACGCCCAAGGCATTGGCTTTGCTGGAAAACTATATGGCACTGGAAAAAGAGTTAAAAGAAAAGGCAGAAGAACTGTTTTTAAAATACTTTAAGGAGGGCTTGTGATGAAACAGGGAAAAAGCCTTTTTCTGACAGGAGATTCGGGAGAGGGTAAGACCACACTTCTTTTTCAGTGTCTGAAGCCATATCGGGCTGTTACAGGGGGATTTTTTTCTCAACGGCTGGTTAATGAAAGTGGGGATACCGTTGGTTTCCGGCTGGCATCTGCAAAAGAGGAGTGGGAGCCTAAGATCTGTTATGAGGAAGGACTTACCAATATCTTCCTTAGACGTACGGTAGAAGGAATGGTATCATTTCCGGATGTATTTCAAAAGGAAGGCAGAAAACTTCTTACCAGCCATGGAGATCATAAGCTGATTCTAATGGATGAGATTGGCGGAGTGGAACTTTTAATTCCTGACTTTATGGAAGCAGTTTACGCCTGCGTAAATGGTCCAAAGCCCTGTATTGGGGTCATTAAGAGCCGGAATAATTTCGAAATGATGATGGCCCGCAATGGAGGAAACCCTTCTGCTTCCCATCTGCGTGATGAGCTGGAAGAATCTGTTAAAGTGAGTCATGACAATCAGCTGATAACCTATCGCCGTAAGGAGGATGCGGCAGTCAGGGACATAATCTTAAAATATCTAAGAGAAGGGATTTAAAAAGTGGAAGACAGGGAGAAACGTTATAACAATCGGCTTTTTATGATCGGTGGGGTTTTTGTGGTTTGCTTTTTTGGTTCTTTCCTTCTGGGACGTTATCCTGTTTACCCGGCGACGCTGGTGAAAGTCCTGCTGTCACGGTTTTTTCCCATTGAAGTTACCTGGCCGTCACAGGTTGAAACGGTTATTTTTAATGTCCGGCTTCCGAGGGTTTTGATGGCGGCACTGATTGGTGCCGGACTTTCCTTTGCCGGAGCAGCTTATCAGGGTATTTTTAAAAATCCCATGGTTTCGCCTGATGTCCTGGGAGCATCATCAGGCGCTGGATTTGGCGCGGCTCTCGGATTATTTCTTTCACTGGGATATGGAGGCGTTTCCTTATGCGCGTTTATCTTCGGTTTATCCGCTGTGGGGATTGTCTGTATTGTAAGTAGCCGCGTTCCCTATAATCAGGTGCTGGGACTGGTGCTTTCCGGCATAATGGTTAGTTCTCTTGCCAATGCAGCGGTCTCCTTTATCAAGCTTGTAGCGGATCCCACCAATACACTTCCGGTGATTACTTACTGGCTTATGGGGAGTCTTGCATCCATTCGCCAAAAGGATGTTTTCTTTGCGGCCCCATGGATTATATTGGGCATTATTCCTATCTATCTTCTCAGATGGAGAATCAATATACTAAGCCTGGGAGATGAAGAGGCTAGAAGTATGGGGATCCATACGGGGCGGCTCAGGCTGGCAGTTGTGCTTGGAGCCACCCTCATTACATCTGCATCCGTGTCCGTAAGTGGTTTAATCGGCTGGGTGGGACTGGTAGTCCCTCATCTGGCCCGTATGCTGGTTGGCAGCGATTACAGGAGACTTTTACCAGCCTCACTTTTAATCGGAGGAAGCTTTCTTCTGATTGTAGATAACGTTGCAAGACTGATTACAACCAGTGAGATACCCATTGGTATTCTGACTGCGTTTGTGGGAGCGCCATTTTTCCTGTATCTGATTTTAAAGGAAGGGAACAGGCTTTAAAGGGAGGACATTATGGAACTGATGATTAAGGATCTGGAATTTTCCTATCAAAAGCATCCGGTTTTAAAAAGAGCCTCTTTTACACTAAAAGGGGGACAGTTAATTTGTGTTCTTGGAAAAAATGGGGCAGGTAAGAGTACCTTGTTTCGTTGTATCCTGGGCTTTTTAAAGGGCTTTCAAGGGACGATTCTCATTGATGATATCAGGCAGAACGATTATTCGGAACGGGAACTTGCAAAAAAGATTGCATATATTCCACAGAATCATAATTCTGTATTCGCGTATCCAGTAATTGATATGGTCATGATGGGAACCGCAGCCTCTCTGTCCCTGTTTGGTTCTCCTGGAAAAAAGGAGAGAAAAAAAGCCTTAGAGGCACTGAAAATGACAGGAGTTGAAGGGTTAAAGGATAGGATTTACAGCCAGCTAAGCGGCGGTGAACAGCAGCTTGTGCTGATAGCGAGGGCAATTACCCAGGAAGCCAGAATTCTTTTGCTGGACGAGCCCTGTGCCAGTCTGGATTACGGAAATCAGATCAGAGTTATGAGAGAGTTAAAAAATTTATCAGAAAAAGGTTATCTGGTCGTAATGTCCACCCATAATCCGGAGCACGCCTTTTATTTTGCCCATCAGGCCATGGTCATGATGGAGGGAAGAGTGAAAGTGTTGGGAGAACCTTCGGAAGTATTGACAAAAGAGCTTCTTGAGACCCTTTATCAGGTACCGATTGATATTTATAAGGATGAAGGCAGCGGCAGAAAGATATGTATGCCTGGAGAGGAGAACCAGATATGTGGGAATTGTACGACTGTCTCATAGACCCCATTCCGGACGATGTAAAGGTGAGCGATTATCTCACCGGAACTTACTGCACACTGGTAACAGCAGGATGGGGGATGGGAGCAGCTGCCACCAATCCTTTGTGTACCATTAAGAGCATAGGGAAAGATGTGAGGGAGATGTCCTGGAAAGAAGCGGCGGGCTTAATAAAATCATGGAATTTCACAGAGGCCAGTATTGGTGCAGCAGCTATAAACGCTTATTACAATCAGCAGGAGACATTAAAACATCTCGAAAATACAGGTAAGATTATCATGTTGTCCGGTGAAGATACATTTTTGGCACATAAAACAGATTTCAGGGGTAAAAAGATTGCAACAATCGGACATTTCCGTTATGCCGAGGAATATTTAAAGGAAGCCGGCACCTGCATTGTCCTGGAGCGGGAGCCGGGAGAGAATGATTATCCCGATACCGCCTGCGAGTTTCTGCTTGAGGACATGGAATACGTATTTATTACCGGATTTACACTGGTAAATAAAACATTGCCAAGATTACTTCACTTAGCGAGGAATTCCAAAATAATTTTAGTAGGACCAAGTATTCCCCTGGCACCCGGGCTTTTTGATTTTGGCGTCAGTGAGCTTGCCGGAACTTTGATACGGGACAGAGAAAAGCTGGAAGAACTTGTAAAAAACAGAGAGCGTAAAGCGGTGGTCCGCGCCGGTACTCCGGTTCGTATCACTGAAAAATAAACATTGCCTCAAAGGCAGAATGGAGGAATTATGAGAAACTATAAAAGAGGTTTGGTTCTGACAGCGGCACTTTGTACCACGTTCCTGATTTTTGGCTGTCAAAAAACAGAAACCAGGGAAACAACGGCTGCGCAGACTGAAATGACTGCCACAGTACCATCATCAGGGAGCACCGGAGAAAAAACACGGGTGTTTACCGATTCTGCTGGACGAAAGGTAACGCTGCCGGAAGAAATTCAGAAAATTGCGCCATCTGGTCCGCTGGCTCAGATCGTCCTTTATACAGTTGCTCCTGACAAGCTGGCAGGTCTGGCATCCGATTTTTCAGATGGTGCCAGGAAGTATATTGATGAAAAATACTGGGGGCTACCCAAGTTCGGACAATTTTATGGAAAGAATGCCAATCTGAATATGGAAGCTTTAATTGCAGCCAAACCAGATGTAATCATTGACATCGGTGAGGCAAAAAAGACTGTAAAGGAAGATATGGATGAATTGTCCAAACAGCTTGGAATACCCGTGGTATTTATCGAGGCAGACTTAAATTCCATGAGCTCAGCCTATCAAATGCTGGGAGAAATCACAGGTGAGACGGCTCAGGCTGCAAAACTCGCTGATTACTGTGACAATACATTGAAAAAATCGGAAGAAGCCAAGGCCTCCTTAGGATCAGATCAAAAGAAATCCGTTTATTTTGCAAGCGGAGACAATGGACTTCACACCAATGCTGAAGGATCCATACATGCCCGTGTAATAGAACAGATCGGAGCTGAGAATGCAGCTAAGGTAGAGAAAGCGTCAAGCGGAGGTGGAAGTGAAGTGTCCATGGAACAGCTTCTCCTCTGGCAGCCGGATATCATTCTGGCAGATTCAGACGCTCTCTATCTGACCATCACAACGGACTCCGTCTGGTCAGAATTAAATGCTGTGAAGGAAGGTCATGTTTATCTCATTCCGTCAGCACCTTACAGCTTCATGAGTAATCCTCCTTCCGTCAACCGAATGATCGGTATTCTCTGGCTGGGCAATCTGGTTTATCCGGAGCAGTATCAGGAAGATATAAAGGCTGACATAAAAGGATTTTATGATCTTTTTTATCATGTACAGCTTACCGATGCCCAGGCAGAGGATATTGTAAAAGCAGGAAATTAATTTAAAAGCTGGTCAATTTCTGTCATTTGTTCCCGGGTGAGCGCGCCAAATTCCATGGCTTTGGCATTTTCCATTATCTGTTTTGGTGTTTTAAAACCAGGGATTGGAATGGTCGCGTTACTTTTTGCCCAGATCCATGCGAGAGACCCCTGTACCAGGGTTCTTCCATTGCTGGTAAGAATTTCCCGTACTGCTTTTAGTTTCTCTAAAACTTCTGGTGCAGGCCTTCCGTTTTTAAAAATATCTTCGGTCCAGGAATGGCCTGCACCTCTTACATCATCAGAGGTAAGGACAGAGTCATGATTAAATTTTCCACTTAAAAAGCCCATGGCAAGAGGACTGCGGTTGATACTTGCAAGATTTCTTTCTTCGCAAAGGCGAAGCATATCAGGGGCATCCTGAAGGATATTTAACTGATGCTGAATGGCAGAACAATTTAAGTTTTCTGAAAAAAGCCTTGCTCCATTTACTAAATCAGTACTCCATCCGTACGTTCTGATTTTTCCTTTCTCTACCATACGTTCCAGGGTCTCTGCAACACAGTCCATCTCTGACAATCCGATTTCCCAGACATGAAGCTGATACAAATCAATGATATCTGTTTTTAAACGCCTCATGGAGGCTTCACAGGCTCTTTCTATATATCCAGGAGCCACATTATAACCTTTCAGCGTTCGGGTGGCTTCATTTCCCATATAACCGAACTTTGTAGCAAGAACCACCTGATTTCTTCTTCCTTCCAATGCCTTTCCAATTACTGTTTCACTGTGGCCAATCCCATATGCATCCGATGTATCAATAAAATTGATACCAAGATCCAGTGCAGTCTGAATGGCCTTTATGGACGTTTCGTCGTCTGTCTGCCCATAGCCGTCAATTTTTTCATCCATGTAAAACTGACCTCCGATTGCCCAGCTGCCAATTCCCATGGGACTTACCTTAATACCTGATCTTCCTAAAAATCTGCATTCCATTGAATTACCTCCTTTTTAATATACCAAATGGTTGGTAGGTTATATAATAAAAATAAAGGGGTTATTCACCCTTTTATTCCATTCCAAAACACATCAAAGCATAAATCCATTTGACCAAGTCCCTGTTCTAAATTCATTAAACCAGTGGACAATGTGATACAGGTGACCAGATAGTAAAAAGTGGTTGCCATATCAGCCGGATTCAGAGGCTGAAGTTCTCCGTTTTTAATTCCTTTTTCCATAACGGAAGTCAATGTAGTAGTAAAAACATCAAAACTGTCCTGAGTAAAATGTAAAATTTCCTCTTTCATCTGTTCCGGAGGGTAGTAGTAAACCATGTTCCAGAAATCCATCTCTGTATTACCCCAATGATATTCCAGATAGTCTTTATAAAGAGAGGATAGAAGCTGCCTGGAAGGCAAATCCTGATATTTGCGAAAAATGCTGGTTAAATAAGCATAATGTTTTTTTACAATGATATCAAAAAGTTCCCGAAACAGCTGTTCCTTACTTTTAAAATAAAAGTAGAGAGATGCCTTATTGATTCCTACTTTGGATGCGATTTTTTCCATACGGGCGCCTTCAAAGCCATGAAGAGAAAACTCCTCTAATGCCGCCTGCATAATCCGTTCTTTTGTGTCTGCTCCCTGACCCATGCTTCACATTCCCTTCTAAGTAATTAAACTAACGGTTGGTAGGTAAAATATAACACAATAACTTCATATTGTCAATAGCCATAATAATGCAAGGCCGCTGCTTGCAGGAAAACCCAATCCTGCAAGCAGCGGCCCTGTCAATTATAACTGGCTGCTTTTGTTTCTGTTGTAATTAATGAGACAACCGGCTTTCACGATTTCCCGTTCTTCTGGTGTCATATCTGCAATATGAAGCTGGATTTCATGAATTGGATTTCCTTCCTCATTCTTTACCACGAAAGCGGGTATGCGATCCATAGCACCGTCAAGAGCAGTACGGATATCTGGTACATAAATAAAGTCACCGATCTCAAAGGAAGGATCTTCATCCAGTAAAAATGGCAGCATACCCCAGTTCATTACATTGGAACGGTAACGCTTGGTAGCATACTCGTTAGCAATATTGGCAAGACCGCCAAGAACTCTCTGGCAGCTTGCAGCCTGCTCTCTGGCAGAACCATCTCCCGGCTTCACCGCGTAAATCATACTGCCGATTTCTGTTTCACTGGCTTTTAAGTCCGGCTGCTTTAAATATTCCTTCAGAGCATGGAATGCGCTTTCCAGTTCGTGATCTGCCTTAAGAGGGCAGGCACCGGATTTTCTTACCTTTTCAAGCTCATTTACTTCCTTGGAACGTCCTACATATTCCGGATCACGGCGGGATAAGGTAAATTCCGCAAGTCCCAGAGGATTGGAACGATAGGAGGATGTCTCACCGGAAGGAATCAACTCATCGGTGGTTGTAACAGGGTCCATGATCTTAGAACATACCCGTAATAAAATATTGTCAGTGAGGGCGCTCATGGAAGGCCAGTCTTTAATATTCGGTCCAAAAATTAAGGATTCATCTTCCTTTGACTGTTTGTATCCCTGATAAACACGTCTGTCATAGGAAGAAGAGTCAAATTCATAAGCTGGAACGATATAGTCATCTGCAAAATTTTCGGCTGAAGTAAGATAACCCCCGTTTGTAGCAGTGGCTGCGATAGAGCGTGCATCCATTAATGCCACACAGGATATCTGGCCATTACCAGGCTTGGAACCTTCCCGGTTGGCGAAGTTTCTGGTTGTATGGCGAATGCTTAATGCATTGTTTGACGGCGTATCTCCCGCACCGAAGCAGGGACCGCAGAAAGCGGTACGTACCGTGGCACCGGCAGCCATCAGCTGGGAAATGGCACCCTTTTTCACCAGATCCATATAAACCGGCTGAGAAGACGGGTATACGGAAAGGTTAAAGATATCGTTGCCGCAATCCTTTCCTGACAGCATATGTGCCGCAATCATTACGTTGGAATAATTACCTCCGGCACAGCCGGCAATGACACCCTGCTGAACCATCAGTTTTCCATCTATAATTTTATCCGTAAGAGAAAGGCTTGCGTTCGCTGTTCCGAGAATGTGAGCCGCTTCTTTTTCCACAGTTCTTAAAATATCACCCAGATTATCATTCAGTTCATCAATCTCATAGGTGTTGCTTGGATGAAAGGGAAGAGCAATCATAGGCTTAATGGTACTTAAATCCACATGAACAACGCCATCATAATAAGCCACTTCTTCTGGGTTTAATTCCGCATAGTCAGATTCTCTGCCATGAAGTTTTAAATACTCCCTTGTATCCTCATCTGTAATCCAGACAGAAGAAAGGCAGGTTGTTTCCGTAGTCATGACATCCACGCCGTTTCTGTAATCTGTATCCATGGATGAAACACCGGGACCTACAAATTCCATAATTTTATTTTTTACATAGCCATTTTTAAATACAGCACCGATAATGGCTAACGCCACATCATGAGGACCCACGTGAGAAGCAGGAGCACCGGTTAAATAAATGGCAACGACTCCAGGATAGGCAACATCATAGGTATCTTTTAACAGCTGTTTTACCAGTTCTCCTCCGCCTTCCCCGATTGCCATGGTACCCAGGGCACCGTAACGGGTATGGCTGTCGGAACCCAGGATCATGCGTCCGCATCCTGCCATCATTTCCCTCATATACTGATGAATGACCGCGATGTGGGGAGGAACGAAGATTCCTCCGTACTTCTTTGCTGCAGACAGACCAAATACATGGTCATCTTCATTAATAGTTCCGCCAACGGCACACAGGGAGTTGTGGCAGTTGGTCATTACGTATGGAATAGGAAATTCTGTAAGGCCTGATGCACGGGCAGTCTGAATAATTCCTACAAATGTTATGTCATGGGACGCCATGGAGTCAAAACGCAGTTTTAAATGCTCCATGTTTCCAGATGTATTATGTTTTTCTAATATGGAGTATGCAATGGTACCCTTTTTCGCCTCTTCTCTTGTAATGGGAGTACTTCTCTGGGCGTTTACTTTGGACAGTTCCTCTTCAGGAATCAGCTGAGTACCGTTTACAAGATATGCTCCTCCGTCATACAACTTTACCATAAGTTATCGTTCCTCTCTCTTTTTATAGGGAATGGTTTCCCCCACGTATTTTGTAGCCGGACGCATGATTCTTCCGTCGTACATCTTATTCTCAATGTTATGTGCCAGCCAGCCGGCCATACGTGAGCACACAAATAATGGGGTGTACATGTCTTCGGGTATCTGTAACATATTATAAGCGAAGCCGCTGTAGAAGTCCACATTGTTTGACAAAGACTTGCCATTTCCAGCGAGACAAGATTTGGCAACCTTTTCAAATTTTGTCAGGAATTCATATTCGTCTTCTCTGTTTTTCTGTTTTGCAAGATTTTCGCAGCAGATTTTTAATAGATCTGCACGGGGATCGGACACGGTATAAACCGCATGGCCAAGACCGTATACCAGACCGGAATTATCATAAAAATCCTTTGCCAGTATTCTTTGGATGACTGATTTCATCTGTGTTTCCGTTGCTTTTAATCCAATTTCTTTTTCAATTGCAGTAATCATCTCGCTGCAGCGGATGTTGGCGCCGCCATGCTTTGGACCCTTTAAGGAGCCGATGGAAGCGGAACTGGAGGAGTAAATATCAGTACCGGTAGAGGAAATAACAACATTTGTAAATGTGGAGTTGTTTCCGCCGCCGTGATCAGCATGAATCATCAGCATAATATCCAGAAGATCGGCCTCCTGCTGGGTGAAGGATCCGTCTTTCCTTAACATATAAAGAATGTTCTCAGCCATGGAGTATTCCGGCTTTGGATAATGGATCACAAGACTTTCCCGGTCGTAGTGATGTATCTTGCTCTGATAAGCATAGACAGCAAGAGACGGAAGTTTTGCCAGTATATTAATTCCCTTTAACAGAGTCTGATAGGGGTCAGTGTTATCCGGATCCTCGTCATAATCGTAAAGAGCAAGGATGCTTTTTTGCAGGCTGTTCATTAAATTGCGGGAAGGAGTACGCAGCATGTTTTTTTCGAGAAATTCGTCAGGAAGGTTGTAGTGCTCACCAAGCAGGGTGGTAAACTCCCTCAATTCCTTATTAGATGGAAGATATCCAAAAAGGAGTAAAAATGACGTTTCCTCAAAGCCGAAACGGGAATTGTTTTTTCCGCTTACCAGATCGCTGATTTCAATACCGCGATAATAAAGCTTTCCTGGAACGTTTACCTTTTTTCCATCCTCAATTTCATAGCCAACTACGTCGGAAACGCGGGTAAGTCCTACTCGGACTCCGGTACCGTCTTCATTGCGGAGCCCCTTTTTTACGTTGTGTTCTTTGAATAAGTTGTTCGGAATGTCCGTGTAGTTAGAGGATTTACCAAACGTCTGTGCAATGAAAAAGTTGTTCATGGGATAAGTTCTCCTTTTTTCAGATTTAACCACAGGGATTCGTTTAGACAAAAGCAGCGCATAGGGATCTCTCCGGCGCTGCCTTCGTTGGCAATGGAATGTGGTTTTTTATTGTTTCGTAGTTTATCATGTAAAAGCATCAAAGTCAATACCTTGTTGCAATCACAATAAAAATATTGTTACTGGTAGCGAAAAACAGAAAAATCACAGTTGTACGTTTGGTTTACAAAATAAGGCATATTTTTACTGTTTTTTTCACATCATATGAAAGCGATTCAATATTATCAGCAAACAGGAGGTTTTCTTACGTGAAAGAATCTGAAGATAGAAATAACCGTCAGGAAGAGAATGAAGCGGCAAGTGCAGAAGTAAAAAATGCAGAAGGAACCAGAAAAGAAAGTCTGGAAGAGAAAAAAACAGAAAAGGATATTGAACAAAAGGAAGATCAGAAGCTGGAAGAATATGGTCAGATGACCCTTGATGATAATGAGGGGAAACGTAAAATTCATCTGCTGACCATTATCGGTGAGATTGAAGGACATGAGAATCTCTCCAGCAACAGCAAAGCCACCAAATACGATCATGTCCTCCCAAAGCTTGCGGAAATAGAAGATGATGACTCAGTAGAAGGATTATTAGTTCTTTTAAATACTTCAGGAGGTGATGTAGATGCGGGATTAGCCATTGCGGAGATGATTGCATCTTTAAGTATTCCCACAGTCTCACTGGTTCTTGGAGGCAGCCATTCCATCGGAGTACCTCTGGCAGTAAGTACCAACTATTCCTTTATCGTTCCCACCGGAACCATGATGATCCACCCGGTGAGAATGACCGGTATGGTAATCGGAGCTTCCCAGACCTATGAGTATTTTGAAATGATACAGGACCGGATTTTAAGCTTTGTCTCCAATCACGCAAAGATTGCTTATGACCAGTTAAAAAGGCTTATGCTTAATACGGAAATGCTTACCAGGGACTTAGGTACGGTACTGGTGGGAGAGGAAACAGTGAAGGAAGGTCTGATTGATGAAGTTGGCGGAATTAAAGATGCGTTAAAAAAATTATATGAACTGATGGAAACTGCTTCCTCTTAGCCGTTGCAATTCTCCCGTTTTTTTTGTATACTGATACCAATGGATAGAAGGGGGAAGTATTGTGCCTGAGACAACAAAGAAGAAGACAACAGCTAAAAAAGGGACAAAAACAAAAAACGGGAGAGCAGGAAACACCAGAACAAGGAAGAATGTGGTTTTGCCGGAACCGGAATTTATCCACTCAGAAGTCGTGATTATTATGTCATTTGCCGCTGCGGCCATTTTGTTTTTAAGTAATTTTCATTTATGCGGAATGGTAGGTGATTTTTTCCGCAGCGTGCAGCTTGGTATATTTGGCGGAATTGGATACATTGCACCGGTATTGATGTTTGCAGGAATCGCATTCTATATTTCAAACCAGGGAAACCCGAGAGCAGTATTTAAACTGGTCTCATGTGTTTTGGCGCTGGTTTCTTTGTGCGGATTTTTGCAGCTGTTTTTTGGTGTGAATACAGGAGAGAAAACGGGACTTTTGAATATTTATCTGGAAGCTTCTGTCAGCGGAAAAGGAGGAGGCCTGATCGGCGGTTTACTTGCAGAGGGGCTTGTTTCCATTATCGGAGTGGTGGGAGCTTATCTGGTTACTCTGGTTCTGATTATCATTTCCCTGGTCTGCATTACAGAAAAATCCTTTGTGAATATTGTGAAGACAGGAAGCGGAAAGGCGTATCACCATGCGAAAGAGAACGTGGACATGCATATGGAGATTCATGCAAAGCGCCAGGAACTAAGAAAACAGCTGAGAGAAGAACAGAAACTGCGTGGGGTCAATTTAGATGCCACCAGGCTTTCCGCTGTTCCGGAAGAGAAAATTCCGGATAAACCAGATTTTGAGCGGGATCTCTATGAAGAAGAGGAAAATACTGGTATCGGTGATATTGCCGATGAGATTGATTCACAGACCAATAAGCTGACGGCAGTGACAGCCGTTGAAACAGAAGAACCAAACCCGGCTGACGTATTCAGAGGAAGCATTTCACCAGAACCAGATGAGGAAGACGATGATTCTGTTCCCTTTGAACCAGATGATATTGTGGCTCCGTACAAACGAAGTTCTGATGAGGCTTCTTTCTATATGAAGAAGGATGTCAGAACTCTTAAGGAAATGGAACTTGTGGAGGATGATTTCTATCCGGAAGAGCCAGAGACGGAAGCGCCAGAGACGGAAGAGCCAGCAATCAGAGAGACATTCTCCATACCGGAGGAGCCCAAACAGGTGGTAACCGCTTCCGGCAAGATCATTGAGACCGACACAGAGGCTCTTCAGAAAAAACTGGAGAAGAAACGGGAAGAATCGCAAAAAGACGACGATTTCAGTGTAAATAAACAGATGATTCAAAAAAAGGAAATTGTGAAACTGGAATATAAGTTTCCACCTCTTTCGTTGCTTAAAAAAGGCAAAGCAGCGGTTTTTTCTGACCGGGAATACAAAGATACAGCCATTAAGCTGCAGAAAACACTGCAGAATTTCGGTGTGGGAGTAACTGTGACCAATATCAGCTGTGGTCCTTCCGTAACCAGATACGAACTCCACCCGGAGCAGGGAGTTAAGGTAAGCAAAATCGTAAGTCTTGCTGATGATATTAAGCTAAGTCTTGCAGCTGCGGATATACGTATCGAGGCGCCCATTCCTGGAAAATCAGCAGTGGGAATTGAAGTGCCCAATAAAGAAAATAACATGGTGTATTTAAGAGACATTCTGGAAGCGGACGGTTTTCAGAAGCATTCCTCCAATATTGCTTTTGCAGTTGGTAAGGATATCGGCGGACAGGTAGTCGTAACTGATATTGCCAAGATGCCCCACTTACTGATTGCAGGAGCTACGGGCTCCGGTAAGTCTGTCTGTATTAATACCCTGATTATGAGTATTATTTTTAAAGCGGACCCTGACGATGTGAAGCTGATCATGGTGGACCCCAAAGTGGTGGAATTAAGTGTTTATAATGGTATTCCCCACCTGCTCCTTCCGGTTGTGACTGATCCGAAGAAGGCATCGGGAGCCTTAAACTGGGCGGTTGCGGAGATGACAGACCGTTATAATAAATTTGCCCAGTATAATGTCAGGGAAATTAAAGGCTACAACGCGAAAGTGGAAAGCTTAAAGGACATTGAGGATGAAAACAAACCGCAGAAGATGCCCCAGATCGTAATTATAATCGACGAGCTTGCTGATTTAATGATGGTGGCCCCAGGGGAAGTCGAGGATTCCATCTGCCGTCTTGCCCAGCTTGCCAGAGCAGCCGGAATCCATCTGGTAATTGCCACACAGCGTCCGTCTGTCAACGTTATTACCGGTCTGATTAAAGCAAATGTGCCGTCAAGAGTGGCGTTTGCCGTTTCTTCCGGGGTAGATTCCAGAACCATTATTGACATGAATGGTGCGGAGAAGCTTCTTGGTAAGGGTGATATGCTGTTTTATCCTGCCGGTTATCCAAAACCCATGCGTGTGCAGGGTGCATTTGTTTCCGATTCGGAAGTTTCCAAGGTTGTGGACTTTTTAACGGAACAGGGAATGACACCGGATTACAATCCGGAAATGGAGAACATGATTGCCTCTGCGCCAACAGCTGCAGATTCAAAATGCGGCGGAAGTGACCGGGATGAATATTTTATCCAGGCAGGCAGATTCATCATTGAAAAAGACAAAGCTTCCATTGGCATGCTGCAGAGGATGTATAAAATCGGATTTAACAGAGCTGCAAGAATTATGGATCAGCTTGCGGAAGCCGGAGTGGTAGGAGAAGAAGAAGGGACCAAGCCCCGCAAGGTGCTTATGAGTATGGAAGAATTTGAAGAGGCGTTTTAGCAAGACGGGAGAGTAAAAAACCATTGCTTACATATAAGGAGGATGATACGTATGAAAACAGATATTGAGATCGCACAGGAAGCAACGATGATACCAATTAAGGAAGTGGCAGCATCCTATGGGATTGCAGAAGACGATTTAGAACTTTACGGCAAATACAAAGCAAAGCTTTCCGATGAATTATGGGAGCAGGTAAAAGAACGTCCGGATGGAAAACTGGTTCTTGTTACCGCAATCAATCCCACACCGGCCGGAGAGGGGAAAACTACTACAACGGTAGGGCTTGGACAGGCATTTGGAAAGATCGGAAAAAAGGCGATTATCGCCTTAAGAGAGCCATCCTTAGGACCCTGCTTTGGAATCAAGGGAGGAGCTGCCGGCGGCGGTTATGCCCAGGTTGTTCCCATGGAAGATTTAAATCTTCACTTTACCGGAGATTTTCATGCTATTACCTCTGCTAACAATTTGCTTTCTGCCCTTCTTGACAACCACATTCACCAGGGCAATGCTCTTGGAATCGATACAAGGCAGATTCTTTGGAAGAGATGTCTGGATATGAATGACCGTGCATTAAGAAATATAGTGGTAGGACTTGGCTCAAAAGCGGAAGGATTTGTAAGAGAGGATCATTTCGTTATTACGGTGGCTTCTGAAATTATGGCAATTCTCTGCCTTGCAGATGATATGAATGATTTAAAAGAACGGTTGGGACGAATTATTGTTGCATATAATTATTCCGGAGAGCCGGTGACTGCAGCCCAGTTAAATGCAGTGGGTGCCATGGCGGCCCTGCTTAAGGATGCACTGAAACCAAATCTGATTCAGACTCTGGAGCATACCGGTGCAATCGTACACGGCGGTCCATTTGCCAATATCGCCCACGGCTGCAACAGCGTGCGTGCGACTAAGACAGCTTTAAAATTAGCGGATGTAGTTGTGACTGAGGCTGGTTTCGGCGCGGATTTAGGCGCAGAAAAGTTCCTGGATATTAAATGCAGAAAAGCTTCCTTAAAACCGGATGCCATTGTTCTGGTAGCTACTGTAAGAGCATTAAAATACAACGGCGGCGTACCAAAAGACCAGCTGAAAGATGAGAATTTAGAAGCACTGAAAAAAGGAATCGTAAACCTTGAAAAGCACATTGAAAATATGCAAAAGTACGGCGTTCCCGTAGTTGTAACGCTGAATTCATTTGTGACAGATACAGAAAACGAGTACCAGTTTGTCAAGAATTTCTGTGAGGAGAAAGGCTGCGAATTTGCTTTGTCCCAGGTTTGGGAAAAAGGCGGGGAAGGCGGAATAAAACTGGCAGAAAAGGTTCTTGAAACACTGGAGAACAAACAGAGTCATTTCGCACCGATCTATCCTGATGATATGAGTCTTGAGGATAAGATCAGCACGGTTGCCAGAGAAATTTACGGGGCAGATGGAGTAACTTATGCGCCATCCGCTTTAAAATCCATTCGTAAGTTTGAAGAGATGGGATTTGGCAGCCTGCCGGTATGCATGGCTAAAACACAGTACTCTTTATCGGATGATCAGACAAAACTGGGCCGTCCCCAGGGGTTTGAGATTAATGTGCGGGATGCTTACGTCAGCGCCGGTGCTGGATTTGTTGTTGTTTTAACAGGCGCTATTATGACGATGCCTGGTCTGCCGAAGAAACCGGCAGCTGATAGTATTGATGTAAATAATGACGGAGTAATCACAGGATTATTCTGATTTGGAGGTTTTTATGAAGTTTAGTCAGTGGCTTAAGGATCTGGAGTATGAATTACTGCAGGGGAATCCTGATGTGGAAGTTGAGGATGTGGTCTATGACTCCAGAAAGGCCAGAAACGGTGCAGTGTTTGTCTGCACCGTTGGCACCAGAGTCGATTCCCATGATTTTATACCGGAAGTGGTGGAAAAAGGAGTGACTGTTCTTGTTCTGGAACGCAGAGTGAGCGTGCCGGAAGGAGTGACTGCCATTTTCGTACATAGTGCCAGAGAAGCACTGGCTGTTTTGTCTGCCGCCAGATTTGATTATCCTGCAAAACGTATGGTAACCATTGGGGTGACCGGTACAAAGGGAAAGACCACCACCACCCATATGATAAAAGCGATTTTAGAGGCGTGCGGTAAGAAAGTGGGTATGATTGGAACCACAGGGATTGTCATCGGCGGGAAGGTGACTCCCACGGCTAATACAACACCGGAATCTTACCAGCTTCATCAGGCGTTTTATCAAATGGCAGAAGAAGGCTGTGAGTATATGGTTATGGAAGTGTCCTCCCAGGCGTTTAAGATGCACCGGGTGGATGGCCTGACATTTGACTATGGCTTATTTACCAATATTTCCCCCGATCACATCGGACCGGATGAACACGAGGATTTTGATGAATATTTATATTACAAGTCATTGATTTTTCAGCGTTCCAAAGTGGGCATTATGAATGGGGATGACGAACATTTTAAAGAAGCTGTTAAGGATGCGTCCTGCAAGCTTTATTCCTTTTCCCTTGATCAGGAAGGAACCAGCTTTAAAGCTGAGAATATCCGCTATGTAGCCCAGCCTGATTTTGTAGGACTTGAATTTGACGTAAAGGGAATTTATGAACTGGCTGTCCGTGTCAACATTCCCGGCAGATTCAATGTTGCCAACGCTCTGGCTGCAGTCAGCGTTTTAAGTTTTTTAAATCTGCCCAAGGAAAAGATCTGTCATGGACTGGAACATTTAAGTGTAAACGGAAGAATGGAAATCGTTTATTCCTCTGAAACATGTACCGTAATAGTAGATTATGCCCATAACGCAGTCAGCATGGAAAGCCTTTTAAAGACGCTGAGAGATTATAATCCAAAACGTCTGGTCTGCGTTTTTGGCTGCGGAGGAAACCGCTCCAAAGACCGTCGTTATTCCATGGGCGACAGCGCGGGCCGTCTTGCAGATTTCACCATTCTGACCGCTGATAACTCCCGTTTTGAGAAAACAGAAGACATCATTGCAGATATCAGAAGCAGTATTTCAAAAACGGAGGGAACCTTTATTGAGATCCCCGACAGAAGAGAGGCTATTCGTTACAGCATTTTACATGCTATGCCTGGAGATATG
This sequence comes from Lacrimispora sp., assembly GCF_031982545.1. Lineage (GTDB taxonomy): Bacteria > Bacillota > Clostridia > Lachnospirales > Lachnospiraceae > Lacrimispora. The sequence goes on along the minus strand of NZ_DALYXB010000010.1, from coordinate 82,550 downwards.
ATTGCTGTGATTGGCAAAGGCCATGAAGACTATCAGGAAGTGAATGGGGAACGCCATCATTTCTCTGACAGGGAAGAAATCTTGAACGTTGTACAGAGTACGGATTTTCTTGACAGACAGAGGTAATAAAAATTGCCATAAGAAAAAGAATGCCGGAGGCCGTTGAGGAAATGTGGCTTTCGGCTTTTCCACGGAAGATGGCAGGAATGTGCGCAGGAAGCGGACATGGAACGGAGGAATCATGGTAAATATGACAGTTAAGGAAATACTTGCAGCTACAGGCGGAACACTTCTTTGCGGGAGGGAGGATACGGTTTTAAAACACATCAGTATCGATTCCAGAACCATGAAGGGAAATGATTTATTTGTACCAATTATCGGGGAAAAAGTGGATGCCCATCGTTTTATTGATCAGGCATTTGAACATGGTGCAGCAGCTGTTTTGACCAGTGAGCATGATGTTATGGAATCAGAAAAGCCCTGGATTCGGGTTGACGATACGAAAAATGCACTTCAGGCAGTGGGGAGTTTTTACAGAGATCGTTTATCTCTTCCCCTCATCGGTATTACAGGAAGCGTGGGTAAAACAACTACCAGAGAGATGGTGGCATGTGCGCTTTCTTCCCGTTATCAGGTTTATAAAACTCCAGGTAACAGTAACAGCCAGGTTGGGCTTCCTATCACCCTTTGCGAAATCACACCGGAAGATGAGATCGGCGTGATTGAACTGGGAATGAGTGAACCGGGAGAACTAACCGTGATCGCCAGAATCGCCAGAATTCACATGGCTGTCATTACCAATATCGGAGTGGCACATATCGAACAGCTGGGATCAAGAGAAAACATATATAGAGAAAAACTGACTATCCAGGATGGCCTTTGTGAAAACGGAATTCTCTTTTTAAACGGAGACGACGATATGCTAAAAGATACAAAAGCAAAGGAAGGCTGTAGAACGGTTTTCTATGGAACTGGAGAAAATTGTGATTACAGAGCGGTTGATATCCATTTGGAAGATGGATTCCCTGTGTTCACGGCAGAGCATAATCAGCAGAAAGTCCCTGTGCGGCTGTCTGTAATGGGAAGCCATAATATTTTAAATGCCATGGTATCTTTGGCAGTTGCGGCAGAAAACGGGATTCCCATGGAAGAAGCGGCAAAGTCCCTGATGAGCTTTCATGGATATAAAAACCGCCAGCAGATTTATGATACTGGTACATTCACCGTAATTGATGATACCTATAACGCCAGTCCGGTTTCCATGAAAGCGGGGCTTGAAGTTTTAGGTTCTATTACCAAAGCAAAAAGAAAGATTGCAGTACTGGCTGATATGAAGGAGCTGGGAGACCGTTCACCGGAATATCATTACGAAATTGGTACATATATAGCAGCACATCCGGTTGACTGCGTGGTAACACTGGGAGAACTGGCAGGAGAAATCGCCAGGGCAGTAAGGGAGAATGCACCAGAAATCACAGTAAAAGAATTTATGGAACAGGAACCGCTAACAGCTTATTTAAAAGAAGAATTAAAGACGGGTGACTGTGTGCTGTTTAAAGGCTCTAACAGCATGAAACTGGGGCAGGTAGCAGAACAGTTTCACTAACCAGTCCGCCTCTGGAGGAAATGAATGTCAGGAACATATGCCAGGATCATCATTGATATTTCTCACGAAAAAGTAGACAGAACCTTTGATTACCGGATTCCCCAGCATTTACGTCAGGAGATTACAGTAGGAACCAGGGTTCTGATTCCTTTTGGCAGGGGGAATACCATGCGCAAGGGATATGTGGTGGGAATTACGGCCAAGGCCAGTTATGATCCGGATAAGATAAAAGAAATCGGGGGAATTGTCACGGATGGAGTATCGGCGGAATCAAGGCTGATCACTCTTGCGTGGTGGTTAAAAGAACAGTATGGCTCTACCATGAATCAGGCACTGAAAACCGTGCTTCCGGTCAAACAGAAGGTAAAGCCAAAAGAAAAGAAAATCATAAGAAGCCTTTTAAACCGGGAACAGTTAAGCAGCGCATTAAAGGAAGCGGAAAAAAAGAGTTACAGGGCAAGAGTCCGGCTTTTTTCTGCACTGCTTGATAATCCTGTGATTCCTTACGAGATCGCAGTAAACCAGATGAACCTTTCTGCATCGGCAATAAAGCCTTTGATTGAAAAGGGTGATATTTGTCTTGAATCGGAAGAAATTTACCGCAATCCCATTCAGATAGAAAGTCAGGAAGAAAAAAGACTCCGCTTAAATACTGGGCAGCAGATCATTGTGGACAGTTTTAACCGGGACTATTCAGAAGGCAAACGGGATACGTATCTGATCCATGGAATAACCGGCAGCGGCAAAACAGAAGTCTATATGGAATTGATTCAGCGTGTTATTGAAGATGACAGACAGGTTATCGTTCTGATTCCAGAAATCGCGCTGACCTATCAGACAGTGATGCGGTTCTACGGCAGGTTTGGAAACCGGGTTTCCATTATTAATTCCCGTTTGTCAGCAGGAGAGCGTTTTGATCAGTTTGAACGTGCGAAAAATGGCGATATTGATATTATGATCGGTCCAAGATCCGCTTTATTTACCCCGTTTTCCAGGCTGGGGCTGATTCTTATCGATGAAGAGCATGAAGGTGCTTATAAAAGTGAAACAGTACCAAGATATCATGCCAGAGAGGTTGCTGCGAAGCGGGCGCAGATGGAGGACGCATCTTTGGTGCTGGGCTCTGCAACCCCTTCTTTGGAAGCTTACACAAGGGCCCTGAGAGGAGAATACCAGTTATTTCGTCTCACAGAGCGGGCAAAAAAGGACAGCAGCCTGGCTGAAGTATCGCTTGTGGATTTGAGGCAGGAATTAAAGGAAGGAAACAAGTCCATATTCAGCAGAAAATTGCAGATGATGATGGAAGAACGATTAAAGAATAAAGAGCAGATCATGTTGTTTATAAACCGCAGAGGCTATGCTAATTTTGTTTCCTGCCGTTCCTGCGGAGAAGCCATACGATGCCCTCATTGTGATGTGACGCTGACACTGCATAACAACAGCCGGCTTGTCTGCCATTACTGCGGACATACCATTTCCATGCCGTCTAAGTGCCCCTCCTGCAGTTCCCCCTATATTGCAAACTTCGGAGTGGGAACACAAAAGATCGAGCAGATGACAAAGAAGATGTTTCCCCAGGCCAGAATTCTGCGTATGGATTTGGATACCACCAAAGAAAAGGGCGGACACGAAGCCATACTGTCAGCCTTTGCCGAACACGAGGGTGATATTCTCATTGGTACCCAGATGATTGTAAAAGGGCATGATTTTCCTGACGTAACCCTGGTAGGGGTACTGGCAGCTGACTTATCCCTAAACACACCGGATTACCGGTCCGGAGAGCGGACGTTTCAGCTTCTTACCCAGGCGGCTGGGAGGGCTGGCAGGGATGCCAAGGCAGGAGATGTGATCATTCAGACCTACAGCCCGGATCACTACAGTATTGTTACTGCTGCCAGCCAGGATTACGAAGCGTTTTATAAGCAGGAGATGGCGTTTCGCCGCCTGATGAAATATCCCCCGGCAAGCGGTCTTTTAACCATTCAGTTCTCGTCGCGCAATGAGTCTGTTCTCACGGAAACAGCTGCCGCTGCAGGAGCCTTTGCAACTGCAATAGGAGAGCCGGAAGGGGTTCAGCTGATCGGGCCGGTAGAGGCATCTGTATACAAAATTAATGATATATATAGAAAAATTTTATACTTGAAACAAGAAAACTATGATATACTAATTAAAATCAGGGATCAAATTGATGGTTTTTCTGAAAATCATTCCGAATTGTTTGAACAAGTCTTGATCCAATATGATTTTTCGTAAATGAGAGGACAAATAAAATGGCGATTAGAAAAATTAGAACCATTGGAGATGAAATATTAAGAAAAAAATGTAAACCTGTGAAGGAGATCACCCCAAGAATTACCGATTTAATCAAAGACATGTTTGAAACCATGTATGAGGCCAATGGTGTAGGACTTGCAGCTCCCCAGGTAGGAATATTAAAGCAGATAGTCGTCATTGATGTGGATGATGGCAATCAGTACGTTCTCATTAATCCGGAGATTATTGAGACAGACGGAGAACAGACCGGACCAGAAGGCTGCTTAAGTGTGCCTGGAAAATCTGGAACTGTTACCAGACCAAATCACGTGAAAGTCAAAGCATTTGACGCCGATATGCAGCCATTTGTGCTGGAAGGAGAAGAACTCCTTGCCCGTGCTATCTGCCACGAATGTGATCATTTAAGTGGTGAGCTGTTTGTGGATAAGGTAGAAGGAGAAATTGAAGACGTGACTCTGGAAGAAGAGGAAGAGGAGGTTGAGGAATATTGATGAAAGTCGTATTTATGGGAACTCCTGATTTTTCGGTTCCAGCCCTTTGCTCACTGGTAGAAGCAGGGCATGAAGTTCTTGCTGTAGTGACCCAGCCGGATAAACCTAAGGGAAGAGGAAAAGAAGTTTCGATGACGCCGGTAAAGGAGAAGGCGCTGGAATATGGAATTCCAGTTTATCAGCCGGTTAAGGCTAGAGATCCTGAATTTGTAAAAATTCTGAAAGATTTAAACCCTGATGTGATGGTGGTCGCCGCTTTTGGACAGCTTCTTCCAAAAAGTATTTTAGATATTCCTAAATTTGGCTGTATCAATATCCATGCGTCCCTTCTTCCCAAGTATCGTGGTGCATCACCAATTCAATATGTGGTAATAAACGGGGAAGAGGTAAGTGGTATCACGACAATGATGATGGCAGAAGCTCTGGATACTGGAGATATGCTTGATCAGGAAGTTGTTGTTTTGGACAAAAAAGAGACTGGTGGAAGCCTTCATGAGAAGTTGAGCCATGTGGGTGGAACGCTTCTTATTAAAACTCTGAAGAATATAGAAGATGGAACTGCTGTTTTAAAAAAGCAGGATGAGTCGCAGATGTGTTATGTGGGAATGATTAAGAAAAACATGGGCGATATTGACTGGTCCATGGATGCCGTCTCCATTGAACGGCTGATCCGTGGATTAAACCCCTGGCCAAGTGCTTACACAGACTGGGATGGAAAAGTAATAAAACTCTGGGATGCAGATGTTGTGGAACAGGAATATGAAGGCGTCTGCGGCCAGGTAGTGGAAACCGGAAAGGATCATCTGGTGGTGAAAACCGGCAAAGGCGGACTATCCATTAAAGAACTTCAGCTGCAGGGAAAGAAGCGGATGGAGATCGGCGCCTTTTTACGGGGTTACCAGATTGAGAATGGAACTGTTTTTAAACAGCTGTAAGGAATACAGACAGTATTTTCGGGAAAGGAGAATCTGATTATGTATTATGGTGGAATGATGGGGTATTATATGGACCCCACCTGGATTTTTGTAATCATTGGTGCGTTGTTATCCATGGCTGCATCTGCCAGGGTGACCAGTACTTTTAACAAGTATTCCAAAGTAAGAAGTATGTCTGGAATGACAGGGGCAGAGGCAGCAAAGCGCCTTTTAAATTCCCAGGGTATTTATGATGTGCAGGTAAGACCTGTCAGCGGAAGACTGTCTGATCATTATGATCCCAGAACGAAAACCGTTAATTTATCCGATTCAGTCTATGATTCAACTTCAGTTGCAGCAATTGGTGTGGCGGCTCATGAATGCGGACATGCCATGCAGGATAATACGGGATATGTGCCTTTGAAGTTACGAGGTGCCATTGTTCCTGCCGCTAATATCGGTTCTCAGGCTGCGCTGCCCGTTATTTTACTGGGATTTTTTATCAGCGGTGCAGGCTCACCTTTAGTAAATATCGGTTTGATTCTGTTTTCACTGGCTGTTTTATTTCAGCTGGTTACACTCCCGGTTGAGTTTAATGCATCCAGGAGAGCAGTGGTTTTACTGGGACAGGTGGGGATTCTGGGAGATGAAGAACTGTCTCACACAAGAAAAGTGCTTGGAGCAGCAGCTCTTACCTATGTGGCAGCACTTGCGGCAACGGTACTTCAGCTGCTGAGACTTGTTATATTATTTGGAGGAAGAAGAGATAATGACTAAAGACACAGACAGCAGGGAGATTGTACTGGATGTTCTCATGGAAATATTAGAACATTCTGCATACAGCCATTTAATCCTGCGTCAGGCCTTAAATAAATACCAGTATCTGGATAAAGCAGAACGTTCCTTTATAACCAGGACTGTTGAAGGAACAGTGGAATACTTAATACAAATTGATTACGTCATTGACTTTTTCTCTTCAACAAAGGTAAAAAAGATGAAGCCGGTCATCCGCAGCATTCTGCGGATGTCGGTTTATCAGATTTTATATATGGACCGGGTTCCGGATTCCGCCGTGTGCAATGAGGCTGTGAAGCTGGCTGCCAAACGGAAATTCGTTGGTCTGAAAGGATTTGTAAATGGTGTTTTGAGAAACATTTCAAGAAATAAAGAAACTCTGGTCTGGCCGGATGACAGCGTTCGCTATTCTGTTCCTGCCTGGATTGTTTCCATGTGGAATCAGGATTATGGAACGGAAACTGCAAACACTGTTATGGCTTCATTTTTAGAAAACAGTAAAACAATAGTACGCTTAAACAGTTCAAAAGCTGGGAAAGATGAGATTCTTTCCAGTCTGAGGAAACAAAACGTACAGGTGGCAGAGTCAGGGATTTCAGAAGATATGGTCATTTTAGAAAAATTTGATTATATGGAAGGTCTGGAAGCCTTTCAAAAAGGATACATTCAGGTCCAGGATATCAGCTCTGCTCTTGTGGGAGAAGCGGCAGATCCCAAAGAAGGAGATTTCTGCATTGACGTCTGCGGTGCACCAGGAGGGAAGAGCATCCATCTGGCAGATAAGCTCAATGGGACCGGTATGGTTGAGGTAAGGGATTTAACGGAATACAAGGTGAGTCTGATACAGGAGAATATTGACCGTTGCGGCTTTGACAATATCAGGGCAAAGGTATGGGATGCCCTGGTTCCTGATTCTGATTCCGCCCAGAAAGCGGATATTGTGCTTGCTGATCTTCCCTGCTCCGGTCTTGGTATTCTGGGAAGAAAACCCGATATTAAGTACAGGGTCAAGCCTGAGAATTTAGAGGAACTGGCTTCTCTGCAAAGGGAAATCCTCTCGGTTGTACAGGCATATGTAAAACCAGGCGGAAAGCTTATATTTAGCACCTGTACCATAGATAAAAAAGAAAATGAAGAGAATTTTGCATGGTTTTTAGAGAACTTTCCATTTCAGACAGTTGATCTGGAGGAGAAGTTCAAAGACCAGTTTCAGATAGATACCTTGAAACATGGATACATGCAGCTTTTGCCGGGAATTCATCCATGTGACGGATTTTTTATCGGTGTATTACAAAAAAAGGTAGAATAAGATGGAAAGAACAGATATTAAATCTCTTAATCTGGAAGAACTGACGGCTTTCCTGGTGTCTGCCGGAGAAAAACCCTTTCGTGCGAAACAGCTGTACGAATGGATTCATCAAAAACTGGCGGCCACCTACGATGAAATGACCAACCTTCCAAAAACTCTGAAGGAAAAACTGTCTGAGATGGCAGAGCTTCCTTCTCTTACTGTTGTAGAAGAAAAGATCTCGCAGATAGACGGAACGAGAAAGTACTTATTTGGCCTTTCCGACGGCAATGTGATTGAAAGCGTACTGATGAAATACAAGCACGGCAATTCCGTGTGCATCTCCTCTCAGGTTGGGTGCCGCATGGGCTGCCGCTTTTGTGCATCCACACTTGACGGGCTTGAGAGGAATTTAAGCCCGGCTGAGATGCTGGATCAGATTTACCGGATTCAGAAGATTACTGGTGAACGGGTATCCAACATTGTAGTCATGGGTTCAGGAGAACCACTTGACAATTATGAAAATCTGGTGCAGTTTATCCGCCTTCTCACCGATGAGAATGGCTTAAACATCAGTCAGAGAAACGTAACGGTTTCCACCTGCGGAATTGTGCCTGGAATTTTAAAACTGGCTGATGAGAAGTTTCAGATCACTCTGGCTCTTTCTCTTCATGCGCCAAATGATGAGGTGCGTAAAAGTCTGATGCCGGTAGCCAACCGGTATCCGCTCACTGACGTACTTCTGGCGTGCCATACTTATTTTGAAAAAACAGGAAGAAGAATTACATTTGAATACAGCCTGGTAAGCGGCGTAAATGACAACTTAAAAGAGGCCTCTGCACTGGCAGCTCTTTTAAAAGCCCAGCATGGACATATCAATCTGATTCCGGTCAATCCCATTAAGGAACGGGATTATGTACAGTCTGACAGGAAGGCAATAGAGGCATTTAAAAATCTCCTTGAAAAAAACGGAATTAATGTTACTATTAGAAGAGAAATGGGCAGGGATATTAATGGTGCCTGCGGACAGCTTAGGAAAAGTTTTTTAAATCAGGAGTAAAAGGAAGTGAGAATATTACGATGAAGGCTTGTGCTATGACGGATACCGGAAGAGTCCGTTCGGCAAATCAGGACTATGTTTTTTCTTCGATTGAGCCTGTGGGTGTGCTGCCCAATCTGTTTCTTGTTGCAGATGGCATGGGAGGGCATCAGGCTGGAGATTATGCTTCCAGGTTTATTGCCGAAAATCTGGTGGCTCATTTTAAGATGACAAAAGACACCGGAACGGTTGCTGTATTAAAAGATGGAATTGAAAAAGTGAATCAGTTACTGTATCAGGAATCGAAGAAAAAGCCGGAATTAAACGGTATGGGTACCACTCTGGTCGCTGCTGTAGTTGAGGATTCAACCATGTATGTGGCAAATGTGGGAGACAGCCGTCTTTACTTAATCCGTAATCAGCTGAAACAGATTACAAGAGACCATTCTTATGTGGAAGAACTGGTATCATTAGGTCAGCTGGAACGGGGAAGCAAGGATTATCGGGAAAAGAAGAACATTATAACCAGAGCTGTTGGGACGGAAGATAAGCTGGAGATTGATTTTTTTGAAGTCAGCCTGGAGCCGGGAGATTATATACTTTTATGTTCTGACGGGCTTAGCAATATGCTGGAAGATGCTGAAATAGAGGAAATCATATGCTCGGAACTGGAGCTGCCGGAGAAGGCAGAGAAATTAATTACAGTAGCCAATGATAATGGGGGGAAAGACAATATTGCTGTTGTTTTAATGGAACCTCAGCTTGGCAGGGAGGTAAGCTTATGATTTTGAGACCGGGGACATTTTTACAGGACAGATATGAAATACTGGAACAAATCGGTTCCGGAGGTATGTCAGATGTGTATAAGGCCCTGTGCCATAAATTAAACCGCCTGGTTGCCATTAAAGTATTAAAGGAAGAATTCAGTTCTGACAGTAATTTTGTCGGTAAATTTAAAATGGAGGCCCAGTCAGCGGCCAGACTTTCCCATCCGAACATTGTAAATATTTATGATGTTGTGGATGAGAGTGATCTTCATTTTATTGTAATGGAATTAATTGAAGGAATTACGTTAAAAAATTATATTGTGAAAAAAGGCTGTCTTGATATGAAGGAAGCCATCGGCATTGCCATGCAGGTTGCGCAGGGAATTGCAGCAGCCCATGAGCAGGGGATCATTCACCGTGATATCAAGCCCCAGAATATTATTATTGCAAGAGGCGGGAAGGTCAAGGTGGCAGATTTTGGTATTGCCAGAGCGGCGTCTTCCCAGACTATGAGCGCAACAGCAGTAGGATCGGTTCACTACATATCGCCGGAACAGGCGCGTGGAGGTTACAGCGATGTGAGAAGTGATATCTATTCACTTGGTATCACATTATATGAGATGGTTGCCGGCAGAGTGCCCTTTCAGGGAGATAATACTGTAACAGTTGCCCTGGCTCATTTAGAATCTGTAATTACGCCGCCCAGTTATTTTAATGAGCTGATTCCGGTGGCATTAGAAAATATCATATTAAAGAGCACAGAGAAAAAGCCGGAATACCGATATTCTAATATGTACGAAGTAATTTCAGACCTGCGTAAGGCTCTGGTTAATCCAAACGGGGATTTTGTACAGAACCATCCGTCTGTGGATGATTCACAGACCGTTATTATTGGAAAACCGGAACTGGAGCAGATCCGTTCCGGCCGCAAACCTCAGACAGAGCAGCCGGTAAAACGTGCCCCGAAAGGACAGGAATATAATCAGAAATACCAGTCATCGTCCAATTACGACGAGCAGCCGGGATCTGGCAGAAACAGAAGAAATAATAATGACGAGGATATCAATCCAAAGATTGAAAAGCTTTTAACTGCGGCAGGAGTGGTGACTGCCATTATTATTGTTGTAATTCTGGCAATCGTATTTTCCAAAGTGGGCGGATTATTCCGTTCCGGATCTGGAAAAGAATCGGTTGCAACTACAGTTGCCCCGACGGAAGAGACTCTCAGCGAAAAGCAGGTGAAAATGCCTGATGTCAGTGGTCTTGATTCTGAAACCGCAGAAAAGAAGTTAAAGGACAACGGCGGTCTGTATATGAAAATCAGTGAATATGAGTATTCGGATACAGTCGACAAGGGAGATGTGATTTCCCAGGATCCAAAAGCGAATACGATTGTGGATAAATACTCTGCTGTCTATGTGGTAATCAGCAATGGACCAGAGAAGGCATCCGTTGATTTGAAAAAACTGGAACTTGAATCTATGGATACCGCTTCTGCAAAGTCTCTGCTGGAAGGCAAGGGACTGGTTGTCAATGTAGAACAGAAAAACAGCGATACCGTAGCGGCCGGTAAGGTAATCAGTTATAACCCGGGTGAGGCAAAAGAGGGAGAAACCATTACCCTGTTTTCCAGCAGCGGCCCGGCACTGGTCAATCCGGTTGTTGTGCCGAATCTGGCAGGACAGACACAGGAGGTTGCAGTAGAGATGCTTGCAGACGTTGGACTGGTTCAGGGAACCGTTACCGAAGCTTCTTCTGAGACAGTGGCAAGGGGTAATATCATCAATCAGTCTGTTGTGGCGGGAAGCCAGGTGGAATCAGGAAGTGCTGTGAATTTTGTAATCAGCACGGGAAACGGACAGGAATCCAAGTATAAATATCTGGCTTCCATTGACAAATCCTTCTCCCTCCAGAATATCATTGGTCCGGGGTCAGGAAGTACCCAGCTGACATTAAAAATCCAGCTGAGACAGTCAGTAAATGGACAGGATACCGTTCGGGAACTCATGCAGCCCACAACATTAAAAGGGGATCAGCTGCTTCCGGTTTCATTTAAAAATATAGAGGGCGCCTATAATGTAACAAGCGGGTCAGTAGAAATTGTAAATGTGGAAACAGGTGAGGTGGTTAATTCTTACGCAATCACCTTTGTAGCTGTTCCACAATCCTAAGGAAGCGTATATGACAGGAAAAATATTAAAAGGGATTGCAGGATTTTATTATGTCCACAGTAAGGAAGGGATTCTTTACGAATGTAAGGCCAAGGGAATATTCCGGAACAGAAATGTAAAACCTCTTGTAGGAGATGATGTGGAGATTACCGTTCTTGATGAAGCAGAGCGGAAAGGAAACATTGAAGAGATTCTGCCCAGAAAAAATGCCCTGGTGCGCCCTGCCGTTGCCAATGTGGATCAGGCGCTGGTTGTGTTTTCCATTACTCACCCGGAACCTAATTTCAATCTGCTGGATCGTTTTCTGGTAATGATGGAATCTCAGGATGTGCCCGTTCATATCTGCTTTAATAAAATTGATTTATCAGAACATGAAAAAATGGCAGATCTGCGTAAGATGTATGGGGCAGCCGGTTATCCCGTTTATTTTACAAGCATTTATGAGAATAAAGGGATTGGCTTTGTGAGAGATATTCTTGCAGGAAAAACCACGGTTCTGGCTGGACCATCCGGTGTTGGTAAGTCGTCCCTGACCAATCTGCTTTATCCCGAAGCAGAGATGGAAACTGCACGGATCAGTGAAAAGATCCAGAGGGGGAAACATACCACCAGACACTCGGAGTTATTTGGAATTGGCAACCAGACCTACATGATGGATACACCCGGTTTTAGCTCCATGTATTTAGAGGACATGGAGTGTGGCCGGTTAAAGGAATATTTTCCTGAATTTGAACCCTATGAGCCAGACTGCCGATTTTTGGGCTGTGTGCACATTGGCGAGAAAGTCTGCGGCGTAAAAGATGCCGTCACAGAAGGAAAAATCAGTCAGAGCCGTTATGATAATTACCGGCTTCTGTATGAGGAACTGAAAGAAAAAAGGAGATACTAACATGCTTATACTTGCCCCCTCAATCTTAGCGGCAGACTTTAAAAATCTTGGACAACAGGTGACCGATACTGCAAATGCGGGAGCCCGGTATATTCATCTCGATGTAATGGATGGAGCGTTTGTACCCAGCATTTCATTTGGAATGCCGGTAATTGCCAGCCTTAGAAGCTGCACAGACCGTATATTTGATGTTCATATGATGGTAGAGGAGCCGGGACGATATATTTCAGATATCAAAGCGGCCGGTGCAGATTTAATCTGCGTTCACGCGGAGGCATGCAGGCATTTAGACAGGACGGTTAACCAGATTAAGGAAGCCGGACTAAAAGCGGGGGTTGCGTTAAATCCTGCCACCCCACTGTCTGTCCTTGACTGTATTTTGCCAGAACTGGATATGGTGCTGATTATGACCGTGAATCCCGGATTCGGCGGACAGAAATTTATACCGTACACATTGGAAAAGGTAAGGGATCTGCGCACGATGATAAAACAGCGTGGACTGGATATTGATATTGAAGTTGATGGTGGTGTTACCTGCGATAATGTGAGAGATCTCATTGAAGCAGGTGCCAATGTTTTTGTAGCAGGATCTGCTGTATTTAAAGGTGACGCAGCAGCCAATACCAGAAAATTTTTGGATATTTTTGAGGAATATGAAAGGTGAAAGAACGTACTGGATTAATCGTCACGGGAGGAACCATAGATTTTGATTTTGCCAGGACTTTTCTGGCAGATCAAACCTTTGATCAGATCATTGCAGTTGATGGAGGTCTTGCAGCCCTGTCACAGCTTAATTTAAAGCCGGATGCAGTAGTGGGTGATTTTGATACCGTGGAGGAATCGGTTCTTTCCCAATACCAGAGCTTTTTAAGTGAGATCACATGGGATATACACAAGCCGGAAAAGGATGAGACAGATACAGAACTGGCCATTTCTACTGCTATGAAGTTAGGGTGTAAGAAGATTGTGCTTCTGGGAGCAACCGGAGGCAGGCTCGATCACTTTATGGGCAATCTTCATTTGCTTTATTTCTGTTTAAAGCAGGGTGTGGATGCTTCCATCGTAGATCCTAAAAACTGGATTACTGTCTTAGATAAAGGAAGAGTATTTGAAGCGGAAAAGATGCGGGGGACTTATATTTCCTTTCTTCCGCTGAGTATGGAAGTAAAAGGGATCACTCTTACAGGATTTAAATATCCTCTTACGAAAAAAGATATTTCCATAGGGACAAGCCTTTGCATCAGCAATGAACTGACAGGAGAGTCCGGTTCCATTGAATTTGATTCCGGTGTACTGATCTGCGTGGAGTCCCACGATTAGACTGGTATGGTTTAATAAGTCAAAACTGGATATTTATATCATTCCACTTGCGTGCTAAGATTAAGTGCAATAAAAGCAGCAAGGGAGGAATTATTCATGAATCAAACAAATAAGACCATTCACAAAGTTTCACTGACCGGGCTTTTTGCAGCCATGTCTTATGTGGTTTTCACATTTCTTCAGTTTAAAATAACACTACCAGGAGGAGACGCCACTTCCATTCACTTAGGCAATGCGGTCTGTGTACTTGGTGCACTGCTTCTTGGGGGGTTATATGGCGGTCTTGGCGGTGCCATTGGGATGACCATCGGTGATTTATTCGATCCGGTTTATATCATTTACGCTCCAAAGACATTTATTTTAAAATTATGCATCGGACTGATTACAGGATTGGTTGCCCATAGGATTGGAAAGATCAATGAATCCAATAACAGCAGGCATATCTTTAAGTGGACCATACTGGCGGCAGCCGCCGGACTTTTATTTAATGTGATTTTTGACCCTGTGGTGGGATATTTTTACAAGCTTCTTATTCTTGGAAAACCGGCAGCAGACTTAGCTCTGGTTTACAACGTTGCTTCCACTTCCATCAATGCGGTAACTTCGGGGATTGTATCTGTTCTGATTTATATGCCCCTTAGAAATGCTTTGGTGCGGTCAGGATTATTTTCCAGAATATCTTAGGAGCATTCGTATGACAAAAGAAAGTAAACAGAAAAAAATAGCTGCAATTCATGACCTTTCAGGTTATGGCCGCTGCTCCTTAACAGTGGCCATGCCAGTTATATCTGCATTAAAGGTGCAGTGCTGTCCGGTTCCAACTTCCATATTATCCAATCACACCGGTTTTCCAACCTGCTTTTTCGATGATTATACCGATAAGATGCCTTTGTATCTGGAGCAGTGGAAAAAACTGAATCTGGATTTTGATGGCATTTTTACTGGATTTTTAGGTTCCGAGGCTCAGATCGATATCGTTACCGATATGATCCGGAATTTTAAAACAGAAAAAACCAAGGTTATCATTGATCCCATTATGGGAGATAACGGGAAGGCCTACCAGACCTATACAAAGGAGATGTGCAGCCGCATGAGAACCCTGGTGGAATCTGGTGATATTGTAACTCCAAACCTGACGGAAGCCTGTATTCTTACCGGAAGGCAGTACCGTCAGACTGGCTGGACCAGAAAAGAGCTGGCTGATATGGCACAGGAAATAATAAGCATGGGCCCTGGCTCGGCAGTCATTACAGGAGTGAGGGAAGGAACTTTTGTCACCAATGTGGTGGCGGAAAAGGGCTTAGAGGTAAAGTATCTTAAGTCTTTAAAAGCTGGTAACGACAGACCTGGTACCGGAGATGTATTTGCCAGTATCATAGCAGCCCAGGCTGTCAAAGGTGTGCCTTTGCCGGAAAATGTAAAAAAAGCAGCCCATTTTGTAAAACAGAGTATACTGGTTTCGGATGAGCTCAACGTACCCATAGAGAATGGTGTTTGTTTTGAAGAGATCCTGTCTTTGCTTATTCGTCAGTAAAATCGGAAGAGAGATGGGGAATTTTAGGAAAAGGGCTTTTCTTTGCCCTTTTTTTGTAGTATAATCAACGGCAGATTATTATGCGGATTAGATTCGCAGAAAATATTGAGGAAAAACCAGGAGGAATACCATGTTAGATTTAAAGTTTGTAAGAGAAAATCCTGAAATTGTAAAGCAGAACATCAAAAATAAATTTCAGGACAGCAAGCTTGTGCTGGTAGATGAAGTCATCGAACTGGACGAGCAAAACCGCGCAGCAAAGCAGGAAGGAGATGCTTTAAGAGCGGAACGCAACAAACTTTCCAAACAGATCGGTGCCTTGATGGGACAGGGAAAGAAAGAAGAAGCAGAAGAGCTGAAGCGGTTGGTAACCGATGCTTCCGACCATCTGGCTGAACTGGAGAAGAAAGAAAGTGAACTGGATGAAAAGATCAAAAAGATCATGATGACTATTCCAAATATTATAGATCCCAGTGTTCCGATTGGTAAGGATGACAGCGAGAACGTGGAAGTGCAGCGCTACGGTGAGCCTGTAGTGCCGGAGTTTGATATCCCATACCATGCAGAAATAATGGAAAGCTTTGACGGTATTGACCTTGACAGTGCAAGAAAGGTTGCAGGCAATGGTTTCTATTATCTGATGGGTGATATTGCAAGACTTCACTCCTCTGTTATTTCCTATGCAAGAGATTTTATGATTGACCGGGGCTTTACTTACTGCATCCCTCCTTTTATGATCCGCAGTGAAGTAGTGACCGGAGTAATGAGTTTTGCTGAAATGGATGCCATGATGTATAAAATAGAAGGAGAGGATCTGTATTTAATCGGCACCAGTGAGCATTCCATGATCGGAAAATTTATTGATACCATCCTTCCTGAATCAAAGCTTCCTCAGACACTTACCAGCTATTCTCCATGCTTTAGAAAAGAAAAGGGAGCTCATGGACTGGAGGAGCGCGGTGTTTACCGTATTCATCAGTTTGAGAAGCAGGAGATGATTGTTGTCTGCAAACCGGAAGAGAGCATGGACTGGTATGAGAAACTGTGGCAGAACACCGTTGATTTATTCAGAACTCTGGATATCCCGGTAAGAACCTTGGAATGCTGTTCCGGTGATCTTGCCGATTTAAAGGTAAAATCTGTAGACGTAGAGGCCTGGTCTCCAAGACAGAAGAAATATTTTGAAGTTGGAAGCTGTTCTAATTTAGGAGATGCACAGGCAAGAAGATTAAAGATCCGTGTATCTGGTGAAGATGGTCAGAAATATTTTGCCCACACACTGAATAATACGGTTGTGGCTCCACCCAGAATGCTCATTGCTTTCCTGGAGAATAACTTACAGGCAGATGGAACTGTGAAGATTCCTGAGGCATTACAGCCATATATGGGCGGTATGAAAGCACTTGTACCCAAGAAGTAATAACGTTTAAGTCCGGCTTTTTAAAAGGTCGGACTCTTTTTGAAAAGGAGAGAACCGTCATGATTACCTTCAATCACTTCAATTTTAATGTACTTGATCTGGAAAAAAGTCTGAAATTTTATAAAGATGCCCTTGGTCTCTTTCCGGTACGGGAGAAGACGGCAGCGGATGGGTCCTTCCGGCTGGTTTATTTGGGAGATGGAAAAACTGATTTCACACTGGAACTGACTTATTTAACGGAACGTACGGAACCTTATAATCTTGGCGAATGTGAATTTCATCTCGCCTTTCATACCGATGAATATGAAGCGTGCTATAAAAAGCATAAGGAAATGGGCGTAATCTGTTTCGAGAATCCAGGAATGGGAATTTATTTTATCAGTGATCCGGACGGGTACTGGCTGGAAATAGTTCCCGCTAAATAAGGAGAAATCAGGTGTTTATAACAGTAAACGGGATCCGGCTTCATTATGAGGTATCGGGCAGAGGACCGGCTGTGATTCTGGTCCATGGAAACGGGGAAGACCACAGGATCTTTAAGGAGACCGCAGACCTGCTGGTTAATGATTATACAGTATATGCCCTGGACTCCAGAGGACATGGAAAAAGCTCCGGAAAAGAGAATATCAGTTATGATAAAATGGCAAAGGATGTGGCGGAGTTCATTCGGCTTTTAGAACTGGACCGTCCCATTTACTGTGGATTCAGCGACGGAGGAATCATCGGGCTTGTGGCAGCTGTAACGTATCCCCGGCTCTTTTCCAGAATGGTGATTTGCGGTGCTAACGCGTATCCGGAAGGGATGAAACGCAGATGGCTGATTCTGTTTGGACTTCTTGGGCTTTTGTTTCGTGATCCCAAGGTGTTTATGATGTTAAACGAACCACAGCTCTCTGGTAAGGAACTGGAACAGATATCCATTCCAACTCTCATACTGGCTGGTGAAAGAGATATGGTACTTCCATCTCATACGGAGTATCTGGCATCAAAGATTAAAACCAGTTTTTTAAGGATTCTGCCGGGGGAAACCCATGGAAGTTATGTAATTCACAGCAGAAAGCTTTATTATTGTATGAAAAAATTTATAATGAACCGGGAGTAAGCGGAAACCTGATTGTTTTTGAGGGTGTAAAGAAAAAACACTTGACACCTTAAAAAAAGTATTGTATGATATCACAGGTGATGATATGGAGAAGATTGCAAGACAGGGACTTTTGTATGATTTCTACGGAGCTCTGCTGACAGAGCATCAAAGAAACATCTATGAAGATGTGGTATTATACGATTTATCCCTCAGTGAGATTGCGCAGGAACAGGGAATCAGCCGTCAGGGCGTTCATGATCTTTTAAAGCGATGTGATAAGATATTAGAGGGCTATGAAGAAAAGCTTCATCTGGTAGAAAAATTCGAAAAAACCAAGGGACTGGCAAGAGAAATCCGGAATTTAACGGCACAGTTTGCCGATACAAAGGATATGAGTCTGATCCATCGCATCGAAGAGATATCGGGCGAAATCATCGAGCTGGAAGCTCATTAGGAGGGCGTTAGATGGCTTTTGAGAGCTTATCCGATAAGTTACAGAATGTATTTAAGAATTTAAGAGGCAAAGGACGTTTGTCCGAAGCAGATGTAAAGACAGCCTTAAAAGAAGTTAAGATGGCTCTTTTGGAAGCAGATGTTAACTTTAAGGTTGTAAAACAGTTTATCAATGCTGTGCAGGAGAGAGCCATTGGACAGGATGTCCAGAACAGCCTTACTCCCGGCCAGATGGTTATAAAGATTGTAAATGAAGAACTTGTGAAACTTATGGGTTCTGAAACAACGGAAATAGAACTGAAGCCCGCAAGTGAGATTACAGTCATTTTGATGGCTGGTTTGCAGGGTGCAGGTAAGACAACGACTACAGCCAAGATTGCCGGTAAGTTAAAGGCAAAAGGAAGAAATCCACTTTTGGTTGCCTGTGACATTTATCGTCCCGCAGCGATCAAACAGCTGCAGATCAACGGTGAAAAACAGGGCGTTCCCGTATTTTCCATGGGAGAAAACCAGAAGCCGGCTGATATTGCCAAGGCTGCGATGGCTTATGCAGCAAAGAATGGCCAGAATGTTGTGATTCTTGATACAGCAGGCCGTCTTCATATTGATGAAGACATGATGAATGAGCTGATTGAAATAAAAGAAAGCGTTGAAGTTCATCAGACAATTCTGGTTGTTGATGCCATGACAGGACAGGATGCCGTGAATGTGGCCGGTATGTTCCATGATAAGATTGGAATTGACGGTGTCATCATAACAAAGTTAGATGGCGATACAAGAGGCGGTTCCGCATTATCCATCCGTGCTGTTACCGGTAAGCCGGTTCTTTATGTTGGTATGGGTGAAAAACTGTCCGATTTGGAGCAGTTTTATCCGGACCGTATGGCTTCCCGAATTTTAGGCATGGGAGATATCCTTTCTCTGATTGAAAAGGCAGAAACCCAGGTAGATGAAGAAAAAGCCAGAGAACTTTCCCAGAAGCTTAAAAAAGCAGAATTTGATTACAATGACTTTTTGGAGCAGATGACCCAGGTGAAAAACATGGGCGGTATGGCAAGCATTATGAGTATGATGCCTGGCATGGGACAGATGAAGGATATGGATATTGATGAAAAGGCCATGGACCGGGTGGAAGCGATTATCCTTTCCATGACGAACAAAGAACGGACTAATCCCGACTTAATGAAGAACGCATCGAGAAAACAGCGGGTAGCAAAGGGTGCAGGGGTTGATATCAGTGAAGTGAACCGGATTGTTAAGCAGTTTGATCAGATGAAGAAGATGATGAAACAGCTGCCTGGAATGCTTGGCGGAGGAAAACGCCGCGGTGGAGCAGGACTCCTTGGAAAACTGAAATTACCGTTTTAATATTACTTTGATGTTAGCAAGGCAGATTCCTGCGTCGCTATATATATGTTTTACAATTTAAGATTTAAGGAGGTGAATTAGAACATGGCAGTAAAAATGAGATTAAAAAGAATGGGTCAGAAAAAGGCTCCTTTCTATAGAATTGTAGTTGCAGATTCCAGATCTCCCAGAGATGGCAGATTCATCGAAGAGATTGGATACTATGATCCTACCACAGAACCAAGCGTAATCAAGTTTAACGAAGAGAACGCTAAAAAGTGGTTAGCAACAGGTGCTCAGCCAACAGAAGTTGTAAGCAAGCTTTTAAAGATCGCCGGTATCCAGTAGTGAGAGGTGAAGCATATGAAGGAATTAGTAGAAGTAATTGCAAGAGCACTGGTTGATAATCCAGATCATGTTGCTGTTACGGAGACTGTAAAAGACGATGAAATCGTCCTTGAACTTACGGTAGAACCTTCCGATATGGGTAAGGTAATTGGCAAACAGGGCAGAATAGCGAAAGCCATCCGCTCTGTTGTAAAAGCAGCAGCTTCCAAAGAAGATAAAAAAGTTACTGTTGAGATACAGTAACTTTTAAAAGACCGCCGACCTGTCGGGAAGACGGTCTTCTTTTGCTTTCAAAAACCAATGGTTTACGAAGCAACGTCCAGAATTAAGCCGGATAGTAATATCCGGTTTCTTTTATATGATATGGAGAGACAAATGGATAATTTACTGAGAGTCGGAGTGATTTCTTCCACCCATGGGGTAAAGGGAGAAGTAAAGGTGTTTCCAACAACGGATGATTCCGCCCGTTTTAAACAGTTAAAGAAAGTGATTCTCGACACAGGCCGGGAACAGATTGATTTGGAAATTGAGGGAGTAAAATTCTTTAAAAACATGGTGATCCTGAAGTTTAAAGGATATGATTCCATTGAGGAAATTGAAAAATACAAGGGTAAGGATCTTTTAATCACAAGAGATCTGGCAGTAAAACTGGGCCCTGATGAGAACTTTATTTTTGACCTTATCGGTCTTTCGGTGGTAAAAGACGATGGGGAAGAGCTGGGGACATTGACCGATGTAATTAAGACAGGAGCCAATGATGTCTATGAGGTCAAGATGACGGATGGCAGAGAGGTTTTGCTGCCTGCAATTAAAGAATGCGTTCTGAATGTGGATCTGGAGAAGAAAGTTGTAACGGTTCATATGATGGACGGGCTTCTGGACTAAGGATAGGGGTAGAAATAAAAAATGAATTATCATATATTGACGCTGTTTCCTGATATGGTCTTAAACGGTCTGAATACCAGCATTATCGGCAGAGCTGCAGAAAAAGGTCTGTTATCCATAGAAGCAATTGATATCAGAGACTATTCTGCAGATAAGCACCACAGTGTGGATGATTATCCATATGGGGGCGGTGCCGGTATGGTGATGCAGCCCATGCCTATATGCGAAGCCTACGATGATCTATGTAAAAAGATTGGCAAGAAACCCCGTGTGATTTACATGACTCCCCAGGGAACCGTATTCAATCAGACGATTGCAGGGGAACTGGCCAAAGAAGAGGATCTGGTTTTTCTGTGCGGCCACTATGAGGGAATTGATGAGAGGGCATTAAATCTTGTGGCAACGGATTTCCTTTCCATCGGGGATTATGTACTGACTGGCGGGGAACTTCCTGCCATGGTGATGATTGACTGCATCTCCCGTTTAATACCAGGCGTATTGAAGAATGAGACATCTGCCGAATTTGAATCCTTTCATGACAATCTGCTTGAGTACCCCCAGTATACCAGACCAGAGGAGTACAGGGGATTAAAGGTTCCGGAGGTTTTGTTGTCCGGACACCATAAAAACATTGATATCTGGAGACGGGAGCAATCTATTAAGCGGACTCTGGAGAGGAGACCGGATCTTTTAAAAGAAGCGGTACTGTCAAAAAAAGAAGTTGAATTTTTAAATAAGCTTGTAAAAGAGCAGGAAAACTGGGAATAATAATAATTAAAAAAGGTTGCATTCGACAATCCTTTATGTTAAAATACAAAATGTTGTGATGAAAAGGCGATGGTCCTCTGTTACGGATTCCAGTATGAAGTATTAAGAACATCAAATAAAAATCAAGGAGGTTCACACAATGAACGAAATTATTAAGAATATTGAAGCAGCTCAGTTAAAGCAGACCGTACCGGTTTTCCACGTTGGTGATACTGTAAAAGTATACAACAAGATCAAAGAGGGAACCCGCGAAAGAATCCAGATTTTCGAAGGAACCGTTATCAAGAGACAGAACGGCGGAGCCAGAGAAACCTTTACTGTAAGAAAGAATTCTAACGGTATCGGCGTAGAGAAAACCTGGCCATTACATTCCCCTTCCGTAGACAACGTTGAAGTTGTAAGAAAGGGTAAAGTAAGAAGAGCAAAACTGAATTACTTAAGAGACAGAGTTGGTAAGGCTGCTAAGGTCAAAGAACTGGTTAAATAATTCCGGAACATTTGAGAGGGACAATGTAAATTGTCCCTTTCTTTAGTAGGTGGGGTATCATAATGGATTTTTATCATAGTGAAGATAATAACAGGCTCCGCCATTTTGTCAACTGGATAGTTGACATCGTTGTAGTGATTGCATTTGCATTGTTTCTGGTCTATGCTTATGGAACTCAGATCGTTGTTGCGGGACATTCTATGCTCCCCCTTTTTGCGTCCGGCGATGTTGTTTTAATGGATCGTCTGTCCTATGATTTCGGTAAGCCGGACCGGTTTGATGTGGTTGTGTTTCAAAGAGAAGACCAGAAGATGAATGTAAAGCGTATCGTTGGACTGCCTGGAGAAACGGTGCAGATTAAGAACGATGAGATCTATATCAATGGCGAAAAGTTAGAAGAACCGGCAGGACTTGGCCGGATATCCCTGGCGGGGCTGGCTGAAAAGCCAATGAAGCTGGGGGAAGAAGAATATTTTTTATTAGGAGATAATCGGGACAGTAGTGAAGACAGCCGTTTTTCCAATATCGGGAATGTAAGCGGCAGTCAGATTAAAGGAAAAATATGGTTACGCATGCTGCCCCTTGTAAAGTTGGAATTAATTCGTTCGAAATAGAGGAATGTTATGAATATACAATGGTATCCAGGTCATATGACCAAAGCCAAAAGGGCAATGAAAGAAGATATCAAATTAATTGATTTGATTATCGAACTGGTAGATGCAAGAGTACCTTTAAGCAGCCGGAATCCGGACATCGATGATCTGGGTGCGGGAAAAGCCCGTCTGGTACTGCTGAATAAATCGGATCTTGCAGATGAACGGTGTAACAATGCATGGGCGTCTTATTTTGAAGAAAAAGGCTGCCATGTTGTAAAAGTGAATTCAAAAAGCGGTGCAGGCTTAAAATCAATCAATGGTGTTGTTCTGGAAGCCTGTAAGGAAAAGATTGAACGGGACCGGAGAAGGGGAATTTTAAACCGACCGGTACGTGCCATGGTAGTGGGAATCCCTAATGTGGGAAAATCCACATTTATCAATTCCTTTGCCGGAAAGGCCTGCGCAAAAACAGGGAATAAACCAGGTGTCACAAAGGGAAATCAATGGATCCGGCTGAACAAAAGCCTGGAACTTCTTGATACGCCCGGAATCTTGTGGCCAAGGTTTGAAGATCAGCAGGTGGGAATCCGTCTCGCTCTCATTGGCTCCATCAATGATGAAATCTTAAATAAAGAAGAGCTTGCCATGGAACTGATCCGTTTTTTAAAGAACTCCTATCCTCAGGTATTGTCGGAGCGTTATGCCCTGTCTGCGGAAGATCCCTTAGAGGGCCTGATGCAGATCGCCAGAGCCAGATCTTGTCTTGCAAGAGGCGGAGAACTGGATTTAAACCGGGCATCCAATCTGCTGATTGAGGATTTCAGAAGCGGTAAATTAGGACGTCTCACTCTTGAGACTCCGCAGCAATCATAAGAATACATCAATGGGCCGGCTCATTTTCAGAGCAGGTCCATGTTTTTAATGAAATCACTGGAGAGAATAAGATGAGAAAATTAACGGAAGAGAAACGGTTAGAAGAACTAAAACGTTTGGAAGTGATGAATGAATTTGAACGGGAATATGAGGCTCATGTACTGGTTTGCGGAATTGATGAAGCCGGAAGAGGGCCTTTAGCCGGACCTGTGGTTGCAGGAGCGGTTATATTGCCCAGGGATTGTGAAATCCTTTTTTTAAACGATTCAAAAAAGCTGTCTGAAAAACGCAGAGAGGCTTTGTTTGAAGAGATACAGGAAAAAGCACTGGCAATCGGGATTGGTGTGGCAGGTCCGGCCCGGATTGATGAGATTAATATTTTGCAGGCAACTTATGAAGCCATGAGAACAGCAGTATCTAAACTGGGAATGCTGCCAGAGGTCTTATTAAATGATGCGGTGACCATTCCAGGTCTTAACATTCCCCAGATTCCCATTGTGAAAGGGGATGGAAAAAGCGTGTCAATCGCAGCTGCCAGTATTATGGCAAAAGTAACCAGAGATCATATGATGGAAGAGTATGATAAACTTTTTCCTCGGTATGGTTTCGCAAAGCATAAGGGATATGGCACAGGAGCCCATATCGCGGCATTGAAGGAGTTTGGCCCCTGCCCCATACACAGACGGAGTTTTATTAAGAATTTCGTGTCTGGGGAGAAGTGTGAATAAGAGAGAGACCGGATCCAGGTTTGAAGAGATCGCTGCGGATTATTTACAGCATGCCGGCTATGAGATTCTGGAGCGGAATTACCGGGATCGGTCAGGAGAAATTGATTTAATAGCGAAAGATGGAAGCTATTATGTTTTTGTCGAGGTGAAATACCGGGAAAATGCAAACATGGGAGACCCTGCTGAAGCGGTTGATGCCAGAAAACAGCTGAAAATCAGGAACACAGCGAGACGGTATCTATACAGGAACCGGTTAGGGGAATCTGTCCCTTGCAGATTTGATGTAGTGGCCATCTTAGGTCAGGAAATCCGATTGATTTCGGATGCATTTTAAAGGGAGGTGCTGGAATGAGCGTTATATGGACGCGTAAAAATATAAAACCGGGAATGAATTATATCAAGTCAGATCCGGTGCCTTATTTATCCTTTCCTATGTTGGAAAAGACAGGTATGGTGATCCAGGGATTTTCTACAAAGCTTGGGGGAGTCAGTCAGGGCAAATTTGCAACCCTTAATTTTACATTTACAAGAGGAGACAATCCGGATCACGTAATGGAGAATTACAGGAGAATGGCTGCTGTACTTGGGGTGGATGAAAATCGGATGGTTTTGTCTTATCAGACCCATACCACCAATGTCCGCCTTGTTACGGAGGAGGATGCTGGCAAGGGAATTGTAAAGGAAAGAGATTATAAAGATACAGACGGACTTATTACCAATGTCCCGGGCATTACTCTGGTCACTTTTTTTGCAGACTGTGTTCCGTTATATTTTCTGGATCCTGTACACAAAGCCATCGGGCTCAGCCATTCGGGCTGGAGAGGTACTGTAAGCCGTATGGGGGCAGTGACGATTGATAAAATGAAAGAAGCTTATGGAACCAGAGCAGAGGATTTACTTGTCTGTATTGGCCCAAGTATCTGCGGGGACTGTTATGAGGTGGGGGAAGAGGTTGCCCTGGAATTTAAAAAGGCATTTGCAAAAGAGAACTGGAATCAGATTCTTAGAAAAAAAGACAATGGCAAGTTCATGCTGGATTTGTGGAAGGCCAATGAGATCCTGTTAAAAGAGGCCGGGGTGAAACTGGAAAACATACAGACAACCGATATCTGCACCCACTGCAATTCGGATTATCTGTTTTCCCACCGTACCTGCGGAAATGAAAGAGGCAATCTGGCAGCATTCCTGAGTTTAAAAGAATAGAGATATAAAAATCCGGAAGAACATTTGGATTCTTCCGGATTTCTATTCCATAAAGCAACTGGCTTATGCTTTGTATTTTTTCAGCAGCTGCTGAATCTTATCCGTTGAGGATAATGCTGTACTAATAGATACATCGTGGTTTAAGGAATTTACAATTGCGGCGATATACTTGCTGATGTCGGCTTCAACATACCACTCTCTGTTAAACAGCTCATTGGGACGGTAATTTAAGTTTGTGGTCACAACTCTGTCGATGTATCCTTTTCTGTAAAAGTCATCAAACTTATCAAGACCATTGGTAAACAGGCCAAAGGTGCAGCATACAATGACCTTGTCTGCTTTACGCTCTTTTAATTCCCTGGCGGTATCTAACATGCTTTCTCCCGATGAAATCATATCATCTACGATCAGCACTGTTTTTCCCTCTACGGAAGCACCAAGGAACTCATGGGCTACGATGGGGTTGCGTCCGCCTACAATCTTGGAATAATCTCTTCGCTTGTAGAACATACCCATATCCACGCTTAAGTTGTTGGCAAGGTATACGGCACGGTCCATGGCACCTTCATCAGGGCTGATAACCATCATGTGTTCTTTGTCAATCTTTAAATCAGGGTATTGTCTTAATACTGCTTTTGTAAACTGGTAGGTCGGCATGAAATTGTCAAAGCCGCTTAATGGGATGGCATTCTGCACTCTGGGGTCATGGGCATCAAAAGTAATAATATTGCTTACTCCCATATTCACCAGTTCTTCTAATGCCATAGCACAGTCAAGGGATTCACGTTTCGTTCTCTTATGCTGGCGGCTTTCATATAGAAATGGCATAATTACGTTGACCCTGTGGGCGGTAGCTGTACTCGCACCGAGAATACGCTTTAAATCCTGAAAATGATCGTCAGGAGACATGTGGTTTGTATATCCGTTCACTGTATAGGATATGCTGTAATTAGTTACATCTACCATCGCGAAAACATCAGTACCCCGGACGGATTCCTTGACGATTCCTTTCGCTTCGCCGCTTCCAAAGCGAGGACACTCGCAGCTTAGAAGATATGAGTCGATATCGTAACCGCGGTAATGAAGATCTGCCTCACGGCGCTTTAATTCCTCGATATCGTTCCTGCGAAAACCGACAATATGGTCATTTACCTTCCTGGCCAGTTCCCCGCAGCTTTCCAGCGCTGCGATCTTTAGGGGAGCAACAGGTAGCTGGTCGTTAAATACATAATCATTTGCCATGACAAAGATTCCTCCATAATAAATGAACAGCCAGTCGTAAGACTGCCTGTTTTATAATCTTACATCTTTTTATACCATTGAATGACAGAATGCGTCAATAGTCTTTCCTGTATTTCAGTGAAAAAAACAAAAAACGCTTCCTTTACAAAGAGTGACAATCTTGTTATGATATAAAAGATAGCTGCAGAAAGGTAAATATAGAAATGAGCAAAAGAGGACATGTTATTAAAGCTGTAGACACCGGTTCTATTGCAGAAGAACTGGAACTGGAACCAGGAGATGAGGTTCTTTCCATCGACGGACATGAACTGGAAGACATCTTCGATTATGAGTATTACGTAAACAGTGAATCCATTCTTATGACCGTAAGGAAGAAAAACGGGGAAGAGTGGGAATTAGAAATAGAGAACCAATATGAAGATTTAGGACTTACTTTCGAGAATGGTCTGATGAGTGAGTACCGTACCTGCAGGAATAACTGCATTTTCTGCTTTATTGACCAGATGCCTCCTGGAATGAGGGATACCCTTTATTTCAAAGACGACGATTCCAGGCTTTCATTCTTACAGGGAAACTATGTCACGTTAACCAACATGAGTGAACACGATATTGCGCGAATCATAGAGTTTAAACTGGCACCTATTAATATATCGGTACACACCACAAACCCCGAGTTAAGATGCAGGATGCTTCATAACCGGTTTGCAGGAGAAGCCCTTTCAAAGATTGACCGGCTGTATGAGGCAGGAGTATCCATGAATGGGCAGATTGTGCTTTGCAAAGGGGTGAACGACAAAGAAGAACTGGAACGAACCATAAGTGATTTATCAAAGTATCTGCCTTACATGGAAAGTGTCTCCATTGTGCCGGTAGGCGTATCCAGATTCAGAGACGGCCTGTTTCCATTAAGCCCCATTGAGAAAGAGGATGCCCTATCCGTTTTAGAAATCGTGGAACGATGGCAGAAGAAGCTTTTTAAAGAACATGGCTGCCATTTTATTCATGCCAGTGATGAGTTTTACATTTTGGCTGAGAGAACTATGCCGGAGGAAACAAGATATGATGGCTATATTCAGCTGGAAAACGGCG
Source organism: Lacrimispora sp. (assembly GCF_031982545.1). Lineage (GTDB taxonomy): Bacteria > Bacillota > Clostridia > Lachnospirales > Lachnospiraceae > Lacrimispora. Next base: position 54,939 of record NZ_DALYXB010000010.1, on the reverse strand, counting down.
TGGGTATGCTGCGGCTTTTAGAGACTGAGGTGAGAGATGCCCTGAAAGAAGAAGGGGGCGCTGATGCCGCAGAGGAGCTTTCCATTGCCACAGGAACCCTTGCAGCCCCATTTATTGAGCAGCATGCAAGACTGGTTTGTGATAAGTTCCCGGGACGGACCATTCATGTCTACCCCATCATCAATCATTTCTTTGGTGAGCAGATTACCGTTGCGGGTTTAGTTACAGCCCAGGATTTAATCGCCCAGCTGAAGGGAAAACCTCTTGGGAAGAGACTTCTCCTTCCTGAGTGTATGTTTCGCAGCGGAGAAGAGGTATTTCTTGATGATCTGACTCGTCAGGATGTACAAAATGCTTTACAAGTACAGGTAGATATTGTAAAATCAAGCGGTCAGGATTTCGTTAACGCTGTTTTAGGATGCGTAAATAATAAAAAACCTTCTTATGACGGATATGAATTAAAGGAGATATAATATATGAGTAAACCAGTAGTAGCCATCGTAGGCCGCCCGAATGTGGGAAAGTCTACGCTGTTTAATGTTTTAGCCGGTGAGACCATTTCCATTGTAAAGGATACACCGGGAGTGACCAGAGACCGTATTTATGCCGACTGTACCTGGCTGAATATGAATTTTACCCTGATTGATACAGGCGGAATTGAACCGGACAGTAGCGATATCATTCTTTCCCAGATGAGGGAACAGGCAGAGATCGCCATTGCTACAGCAGATGTTATCGTATTTATTGTGGATGTACGCCAGGGTCTGGTTGATGCGGATTCAAAGGTTGCAGATATGCTTCGTAAATCCAAAAAGCCGGTTGTCCTTGCAGTGAATAAGGTAGACAGCTTCCAGAAGTTCGGTAATGATGTATATGAATTTTATAATCTGGGAATCGGAGATCCCATTCCGGTATCAGCGGCTTCCAGACTTGGATTAGGTGATTTGCTTGATGAGGTTGCCAAGCATTTTGGCACATTTCAGGCAGAAGAGGAAGACGATGACCGTCCAAGAATTGCCATCGTCGGAAAGCCAAATGTTGGTAAATCTTCTATAATTAATCAGCTTCTGGGTGAAAACCGGGTTATCGTATCCAATATTGCGGGAACCACCAGAGATGCCGTAGATACGGAGATCGTCCATAATGGCACGGAATACGTATTTATTGACACGGCAGGACTGAGAAGAAAGAGTAAAATCAAAGAAGAACTGGAACGTTACAGCATTATCCGTACCGTAACAGCAGTCGAGCGGGCCGATGTGGTGGTAGTTGTAATTGACGCAGAAGAGGGCGTTACCGAGCAGGATGCCAAGATCGCAGGAATTGCCCATGAACGGGGCAAGGGAATTATTGTAGCTGTAAACAAATGGGATGCCATTGAGAAAAATGACAAGACCATCTATGAATATACCAAAAAGATTAAAGATACTCTTTCCTTTATGTCTTATGCGGAATTTATCTTTATCTCAGCTAAGACCGGACAGAGAATGAGTAAATTGTTTGAATTAATTGATATGGTCCGTGAGAATCAGACTCTTCGTGTAGCAACCGGAGTTTTAAACGAAATTATGACGGAAGCAGTTGCTCTTCAGCAGCCGCCTTCTGATAAAGGCAAGCGTCTCAGACTTTATTATATGACCCAGGTAGCCGTTAAGCCGCCGACCTTTGTTATCTTTATAAATGATAAAGAACTCACCCACTTCTCCTACACAAGATATCTTGAGAACAAGATCAGGGATGCGTTTGGATTTAAGGGAACATCCTTAAAATTTATTTATAGAGAGCGGAGCGGAAAGGAACAATAATTATGGAAAGAATGATCTGCCTTATTGCAGGATACCTTTGCGGACTGTTGCAATCCGGTTATTTTTACGGGAAAACACATAAAATTGATATCAGAAAATACGGAAGCGGAAATTCCGGCACCACCAATGCACTGCGGGTTATGGGACCAAAAGCAGGAGCTGTGGTGTTTTTCGGTGATTTTTTAAAGTCGTTACTTCCCTGCCTGGCAGTCCGTCTGGTGTTTCAGAATCAGCCGGAGATGATTTATCTATTGATTCTGTATACCGGTTTTGGTGTCATTCTGGGTCACAATTATCCCTTTTATCTGCAGTTTAAAGGTGGTAAGGGGATTGCAGCCACTGCAGGTCTTATTATGGCGGCAGATTTAAGAATGACGCTCCTGTGCCTGACTTCTTTTATATTAATTGTATTAATTACGAGATACGTATCTCTTGGTTCACTGGTTGTAGCAACTATATTCCTTATCTGGATGTGTGTATTTGGATCCATGGGCGCATACGGAATTGGTGAGAATCTTTTGCCGGAATTTTACATAGTTGCGGCTTTGATCAGCGGTCAGGCGTTCTGGCGCCACCGGGCGAATATCGGCAGACTGATTCACGGCAAAGAAAATAAAATATCTTTTGGATCCGGAAAAACAAAATGAGGTGAGTCATATGGCTAAAATTGGAATCATCGGATCAGGAAGCTGGGGTATGGCATTGTCCGTACTTCTATATAATAATGGACATGAGGTAACGGTGTGGTCTGCATTGCCGGAGGAAATAAGGGAGATGCAGCAGACTCACCGGCATCATACGCTTCCAGACCTTGTACTTCCGGATGGTATGGTATTTACAGAGGATCTGGAAGAAACCATGACAGGAAAAGATTTGCTGGTTACAGCAGTTCCTTCTGTTTACGTGAGATCAACGGCAAAGCGGATGAATCCGTTCTGCCGTTATGGGCAGGTGGTTGTGAATGTTGCAAAAGGAATTGAGGAATCCAGTCTGATGACATTATCAGAGATTCTGGAAGAAGAGCTGCCGATGGCTGACGTAGCTGTGTTATCCGGCCCAAGTCATGCCGAGGAAGTAAGCAAGAGCCTTCCTACCACCTGTGTGGCGGGTGCAACAACGAGAAAGACAGCTGAATACATTCAGAGTCTCTTTATGAGTGAGGTATTCCGGGTTTATACAAGCCCTGATATTTTAGGGATTGAGCTTGGCGGATCTTTAAAGAATGTAATTGCGCTGGCGGCGGGTATCGCAGATGGACTGGGATATGGAGATAATACGAAAGCTGCTTTAATTACAAGAGGCATCGCTGAAATTTCAAGACTGGGTACGGCGATGGGAGGAAAGATTCAGACGTTTGGCGGTTTATCCGGCATTGGAGACTTAATTGTAACCTGCGCCAGCATGCACAGCCGTAACCGGAGAGCAGGAATTCTCATGGGACAGGGAAAGACCATGGAAGAGGCGACCAAAGAAGTGAAGATGGTAGTGGAAGGTATTTACTCCGCAAAGGCCGCTCTTGCCCTTTCAGTGAAATATGAGGTGTCCATGCCTATCGTGGAGCAGGTAAATGCGGTGCTTTTTGAGGGCAAGTCTGCATCGGAGGCGGTGCGGGATTTGATGCTGCGGGATAAAACGATTGAAAGTTCTGATATTCCGTGGGAATAATCCAAAAGAAGACTTTATTTTATTATTTTAAAACAAAATTAGTTGACATTTTTTAAAAGCCATTCTATTATAAAGACTATGTATACGTTACAACGTTAATGTGTCGTATATAAAATTGTTTCATGAGGAGGAATGGATTGTGAAAAAATCTATGAAAAAGTTACTGAGTCTTGGTTTGGCAATCGCCATGGCGGCATCTTTAACTGCCTGCGGAAGCGGTAAAGCTTCAGAGGGCACAACCGCAGCTGGAACAGAAACCAAGGGTGAAGCACAGACCACCGCAGCCGGCGGCGCAGCAACAGGAGAGGGCACAATTAAGATTGGCGGGATCGGCCCAATCAGCGGAAGTACTGCAATTTACGGACAGGCTGTAAAGAATGGCGCAGAACTGGCAGTGAATGAAATCAATGCAAACGGCGGTATTAACGGAGCAAAGATTGAATTTAATTTCCAGGATGACGAAAATGATACAGAAAAATCAGTGAATGCTTACAACACCTTAAAAGACTGGGGTATGCAGTTACTGGTAGGAACCGTTACTTCTGCTCCATGTATTGCTGTTGGAGCTGAATCAAGCAACGATAATATGTTCCAGTTAACACCATCCGGATCTGCAGTAGACTGTACCAAGTTTGAAAATCAGTTCCGTGTATGTTTCTCAGATCCAAACCAGGGTGCCGCTTCCGCACAGTATATCGGTGAAAACAAACTGGCGACGAAAGTAGCAGTTATTTATGACAGCTCTGATGTTTACTCATCTGGTATTCATGACAAATTTATATCCGAAGCAGCAGATCAGGGCATTGAAATTGCATCTGATGAGGCATTTACAGCAGATAACAACACAAACTTCTCTGTACAGCTTCAGAAAGCACAGGATTCCGGTGCAGAACTTGTTTTCCTTCCTATTTACTATTCTCAGGCAGCTTTAATTCTTGCCCAGGCAAAACAGATGGGATATGCACCTTCATTCTTTGGCTGTGATGGTCTTGACGGACTTCTTACAGTAGAGAATTTCGATACAAAACTTGCAGAGAATGTAATGCTTTTAACACCTTTTGCAGCTGACGCAAAGGATGATCTTACTCAGAAATTTGTAACTTCTTTTAAAGAGAAATACAATGAGACTCCAAACCAGTTTGCAGCAGATGCATATGATGCAGTTTACGCTGTAAAAGCAGCAGCTGAAAAATCTGGTGTTACAGCAGATATGGACGCTTCCGCAATCTGTGATAAGTTAAAAACTGCAATGACTGAAATTTCTATCAACGGTCTGACCGGTGAGAATATGAAATGGTCTGCAGACGGAGAACCGGATAAGGCTCCAAAAGCAGTAAAAATTGTAAACGGCGTTTATACAGCAATGTAAAATGACCCGCTGGAGGGCCGTCCAAGGGACGACCCTCTTCTTTGATATAAATTTCTTGAATAAAGACGAATGAGGTGCGTTGGTATGATGAGTTTCATATCCTATTTTATTAATGGTTTAAGCCTTGGCAGTGTTTATGCAATCATTGCTCTTGGTTATACCATGGTATATGGCATTGCCAAGATGCTTAACTTTGCTCATGGCGATGTTATTATGATTGGAGGATACGTGGTGTTCACAGTTGTCAGCACAATGGGCTTAGGTCCTGTTGCGGGCATTCTCCTTGCGGTTATTCTATGTACTGTACTGGGCGTGGTCATTGAGGGCGTCGCTTATCGTCCTTTACGTATGGCAAGTCCTCTGGCAGTTCTGATTACGGCAATCGGTGTGAGCTACTTACTTCAAAACATCGCACTGCTTGTTTTTGGTTCCAATCCAAAGTCCTTTACCTCTGTTATAACAGTTCCGGCATTAAAGCTGGCGGATGGAAAGCTTACGATCTCCGGAGAGACGATCGTTACAATTATCAGCTGTGTAATCATTATGATTGGACTGACTACATTCATTAAGAAGACAAGAGCAGGGCAGGCCATGCTGGCAGTATCCGAAGACAAAGGCGCAGCCCAGCTCATGGGAATTAATGTAGATGGCACCATTGCACTTACCTTTGCAATCGGTTCTGCACTGGCAGCGATTGCAGGTGCACTTCTTTGCTCCGCCTATCCGACCCTTACCCCATATACCGGTTCCATGCCTGGAATTAAGGCATTCGTAGCTGCTGTATTTGGCGGAATCGGTTCTATTCCCGGTGCATTAATCGGAGGCCTGCTTTTGGGTATTATTGAAAACTTAAGCAAGGCTTACATTTCATCCCAGCTTTCCGATGCCATCGTTTTTGCAGTTCTCATCGTTGTCCTTCTCGTGAAGCCTACCGGCATTCTCGGCAAGAAGATCAGCGAGAAAGTATAGGTGGACGAGATGGAAAAAAGTACAGCAAAAAAGTTTCATATTGACAAAACATTTAAAACAAATTTAATCACTTACGGCATTGTAATTGCGGCATTTATCATTGTACAGCTGTTAATTTCTGCGGGAGAAGTCAGCAGTCTGATGAAGGGTCTTTTAGTGCCTCTTTGCATCTACAGTATTATGGCGATTTCTTTGAACCTGACTGTAGGTATTCTGGGCGAGCTCAGCCTTGGACATGCAGGTTTCATGTGTATGGGAGCGTTTTCCAGCTCTATATTCTCTATCTCCATGATGGATTCCATACCGAGTGCAGGCATTCGTTTTTTCCTGGCAATTTTAGTGGGCGCCGCAGCCGCAGCCGTAGCCGGTATTGTTGTGGGAATCCCTGTTTTAAGACTCAGAGGTGACTATCTGGCAATTGTAACACTGGCTTTTGGCGAAATTATTAAGAATGTTGTGAATGTACTTTATCTTGGAAAGGATTCAAACGGGCTTCATTTTTCCATGAAGAATGCGATGGCTCTTCATATGGAGAAAAACGGAACGATTATTTTAAATGGCGCACAGGGAATTACCGGTACACCGAAGAATTCCACCTTCGCCATAGGTGTAATTCTTACTTTGATTACCCTTTTCATTGTTCTGAATCTGATCAATTCCAGATCCGGACGTGCAATCATGTCTGTCCGCGATAACAGAATTGCCGCAGAATCCATTGGAATTAATATAACCAAGTATAAACTTATGGCATTTACCATCTCTGCCTCCCTTGCAGGAGTTGCAGGTGTATTATATTCCCATAACCTTTCTTCCCTGACAGCTACTCAGAAGAATTTCGGCTATAACCAGTCCATTATGATTCTGGTGTTTGTAGTACTTGGTGGAATCGGGAATATCCGCGGGTCTATGATTGCGGCAGTCCTTCTGACACTGCTTCCTGAGCTGTTAAGAGGTTTAAATGCTTATCGTATGCTGATTTATGCCATCATCCTGATCGTCATGATGATTTTTAACTGGAGTCCGAAGCTGATCGATTTCAGAAAACGTTATTTTCATTTGAACAGGGCGAAGAAGGAGAGGGTATAATCATGGCTTTACTTGAAATTAATAACCTTGGAATCTCATTTGGCGGTCTTCGGGCCGTGGATAATTTCAGCATTACCATTGAAAAGGGACAGCTGTATGGTCTGATCGGACCAAACGGTGCGGGGAAAACCACGATTTTTAACCTTTTAACCGGAGTTTATAAACCAAATGCCGGTACCATATTGTTAGATGGCAACAATATTACCGGAAAGAAGACGGTAGATATTAACCGTGCCGGAATTGCAAGAACATTTCAGAATATCCGTCTTTTTAAGGATCTGACGGTTCTTGATAATGTAAAAACAGGTCTGCACAACAGTCATCCCTATTCCACCGTTGCCGGAATTTTAAGGCTTCCTAATTATTATAAAGTTGAGAAGCAGATGGATGAGAAAGCGGTAGAGCTTTTAAAGGTCTTTGATCTGGACAAAGAGAAGGATACCCTTGCGTCCAATCTGCCTTATGGAAAGCAGAGAAAGCTTGAGATAGCAAGAGCACTTGCCACTGGTCCCAAGCTCCTGCTTCTTGACGAGCCGGCTGCAGGTATGAATCCCAATGAAACGGCTGAACTTATGGATACCATACGTTTTGTACGGGATAATTTTGATATGACTATTCTGTTAATAGAACACGATATGAAGCTTGTCTCCGGGATTTGTGAGCGTTTGACGGTGCTGAATTTCGGTCAGGTGCTTACCCAGGGTAAAACAGCGGATGTGCTTCATGATCCGGAAGTCATCAAGGCATATCTGGGAGAATAAGGAGGCTTTCTACATGGCAATACTTGAAGTGAAAAATCTGGAAGTATATTATGGCGTCATTAAGGCGTTAAAAGATATTTCCTTTGAAGTAAAAGAGGGAGAGATTGTTGCATTGATCGGTGCCAATGGTGCTGGAAAAACAACCACTCTTCATACAATAACCGGTCTGATTAAGGCAGCATCCGGTAACATACAGTTTGATGGTCATGATATTACCAAAATCAGAGGGGACAAAATCGTTGGCATGGGCATGGCTCATGTTCCGGAAGGAAGAAGGGTTTTCGCGGCTTTAAGCGTTTATGAAAATCTGAAACTGGGTGCCTATACAAGAAGGGACAAAAACGAGATTGAAGAAACTCTTCAGATGATCTACAAGCGTTTTCCAAGACTGTTAGAAAGAAAGAACCAGCCGGCAGGTACATTAAGCGGCGGCGAACAGCAGATGCTCGCCATGGGACGTGCCCTCATGAGCCACCCCAAGGTTATCGTACTGGACGAGCCGTCTATGGGACTTTCACCAATTTATGTAAATGAAATCTTTGATATCATACAGGAAATCAACAAATCAGGAACAACCGTACTTTTGGTAGAGCAGAATGCGAAGAAAGCATTATCCATCGCAAACCGTGCTTATGTTTTGGAAACAGGCTCCATTGTATTAAGCGGAGATGCCAAAGAACTGATGAATGATGATTCTGTTAAGAAGGCATATTTAAGTGAATAAAACAGGTTAAACAGATGCTGCAGCAAGGCTTTTCCTTGCTGTGGCATTTGTTTTTGTGGCTTAAGAGCAAAAAGTTTGTCCAAAAAATCAAGAAAGCGACAGCTGATCATGGTAAGATAAGATCCGGTATTATAAAAGCAAGGGAGGAAGGATATGTACTGGGTACTTATAAAATGCTGCTTTCGGCAGCAATTTCAGTATAAATGGAATCTGCTTTTTCAGATGGCTGGTGACTGGCTTGGTATTTACATAAAAATCTGTATCTGGCAGGCCATTTTAAATGCAGGCAGCATAAAGGACATAAGTTTTGAAACATTAGTTTCTTATTCAGTTATAGCTGCCATGGTCAGTGGGTTGTTATATTCAAGGATAGCAGAGGAACTGGCAGATCGTTTCCGGACAGGAATGATTGCAATTGATTTTATCCGCCCAATTTCTTTGAAATGGTATTATTTCTTTGGACAATTAGGAGAGAATTTGTATCACGTTCTGTTTGAAGGTATTTTTATTGCAGCAGTGTCACTTATAATTTGGAAACTGACCATTCCGGTGCCAGGAACTGTTTTGATTTTTCTGGTCAGCCTGTTTTTGGGTCTGCTGATTATGTTTTTTATCCAGTACACGATAGGGCTGTTGGTCTTTTGGATGAAAGACGGCACTTATACGCGCATGATAACAGATGGGTTATTTCTTCTATTTTCAGGAATTGATATCCCTCTCTGGTTTTATCCTGACTGGCTGAAATCGTTATGCGATTTTCTCCCTTTCTCCTATGTGGCATTTAAGCCTATTTCTATATGGCTTAGTATGCAGGAAGCAGAGCAGTGGCAAAAAATATTGCTCATCCAGCTTTCCTGGGTACTCATTCTGTTTATGGCAGAGCGGCTTATATGGAAACAGATACAAAGCAGTGTAGAAATTCAGGGAGGTTGATTGTTTATGTTTGGTTTGTATGGTGCATTTGCTAAAGTCGCTTTCCTGACACAGCTGGAATACAGAGGACAGTATTTTATGCGTATGATTGCTAAATTGCTGGGATGGTCTTCCGGTTTTATTCTATTGGTTATTTTACTGAATAAAGTGGGGCCTGTGGCAGGCTGGGGATTATATGAGATTCTTCTTTTATATGCCTTTGATGTTCTTTCTTATTCCATAGCAGGAACGTTTTTTATGGGAGGTTTCGGCAAGCTGCCACGATTGATTCGAAGCGGAGAGCTGGATGGTATTTTAACCAAACCGGTGAATCCTCTTATTTATCTGATCTGTACAAAAATAAGCGCAGGGTATACCAGTAATTATGTGATAGCCGGAGCAATGATAGGAATCAGCCTGCACAAACTGGGGGTTACTTTGTCCTTTTATCAGATGATCTGGCTGATTCTTGATATAGCCGGTGCTTCGCTGATTCAGGCGGCTGGTTTCATGGTAACAACAGTTCCTGCATTCTGGTTTTTAAAAAGCGATGGACTGTATCGCCTTTTTTACAAGAACCTCACCAGCTTTCTCCAGTATCCCCTTACGATTTACCATGGTGGTATCCGGATTATACTGACCTTTCTGCTGCCATATGGATTTATAAATTTTTATCCTGTCCAGTTATTTATTAACAGACAAGAGGGGATGCCATCACCGATTTTTTTGTTCTTTACACCTTTTGTGGGAGTAATCGTATTCTTTATTGCTTACAGATTTTGGAAAAAGGGGCTTAACGCGTATCAGAGTACGGGATCGTAAAATAAAAGCGGAGGATAACTATGTCATATATCACAGTTGATCATGTAACCAGAGAATTTAAAAGCTTTAAACGTCCTGAGGGATTTAAAAAAGCTCTTTCCACCCTGTTAAACCGAAGCTATGAGGTTAAAAAAGCAGTGGATGATTTATCCTTTACAATAGAAAAAGGAGAACTGGTGGGATACATCGGACCGAATGGAGCCGGGAAATCCACAACCATTAAAATGCTGACAGGAATCATCCCACCTACCAGCGGAACCATAAAAACCGATGGATTGATCCCCTGGGAAAACAGAAAAGAAAATGCAAAGCACATTGGTGTTGTATTTGGTCAGAGATCTCAGCTCAACTGGGACCTACCCATGGAAGATACCTTTGAACTGTACCGAAGAATGTATGGTACTGATAAAGTACGGTTCCGGAAAAATACGCAGATGTTTACAGAACTTTTAGAGATGCAGTCTTTTTTAAATAAACCGGTACGGCAATTAAGCCTTGGGCAGAAGATGAGAGCAGAGCTGGCGATTGCTCTTTTACACGATCCCGATATTTTATATCTGGACGAACCAACCATCGGACTTGATGTAGTGGTAAAGGATAAGATAAGAAAGTTTGTAAGAGAGTTAAACCGTGAGAAGAAGACAACGGTAATTCTTACAACCCACGATATGGCTGATATAGAAGAGATATGTGACCGGATTATTATGATTGATCATGGAACGCTGATGCTGGACCAGACACTTGCCTCGTTTAAATCACAGGGAGCAGACCAGTATTATGTGGAGGTTGCATTCCAAAACTTAAAAAAACCCTTTACTTTCGATGGTGTAGAGCTTATGAAAGAGCAGCCTTTTTGTCATACTTACAGCATAAATCCCAGACTTGTTTCCATGAATGATCTGCTAAGCTGCATTTCGGAACTTTTTGAAGTTACAGACATTACAATTAAGAAGCCAGAAATTGATGAAATTGTACGGAAAATATATACCTCTCAATCAGGAGAAACAAGTGGACAGTTATAATATTTTAAATGTTGCGATTCAATATGTGGAAGATCACATCAAAGAGACAATATTACCAGAAGAGATTGCAGAGGCCTGCAATTATTCCGTTTCCAATTTAAAATACTTATTTCATAAAGTATTCCAGTATGGGATGATGGAATATGTAAACAGAAGAAAGATTTCAGAAGCTGCATGCCGACTGATAAAAACACAGGAATCGGTCTGTTCGGTAGCCTTTTATTACGGATTTGGCTCCCAGGAAGTTTTTACAAGAGCATTTTATAAGATATGGCAGGAGACTCCGGGCATATACAGAAAGAAAAGGCATTTTTACGGACTTTATCCAAAACAGGAGTTTAGTTGCGATGAATGCGGTGTTTTTCGCAGGCGGTTTGATTTAAGCGGCCTGACAGAAGAATTAAATGCAAGAGACTGCTCGACTGTTGTTTGTTTTGACATTGTTGGAATTCGTTTTATTAAAACCTGCTATGGAAAAGATGCTGGAGAAGCCGCTGCTTTACATGCTCTGCGGCGAATTGAAGAATTACTGGAAACAGATTGCAGCCTTTACCGGCTGGCTGGTGATAAGTTTGCAGTAAATTTAGGAGGAGCGGGGTATCCGGCTGCCAGGAACGCAGCATTAGAGGTCCTAAAGGCCAATGGCACCAGTTTTATTTTTAAAGGAAATGAAATCTTATTATCCATGTTTGCCGGAGTGACTCCTATTAATGCCAGGGAAATTACTTCAAAACAGCTGTTTGATAAGTTAAATCTTACCATAGAAGAGGCTCATAAGCGACTGTTTCGGAATTTTACCAGTCCTTATGGATTTCCCGCTTTTGGACTTTTCTATGATGATGCTTCCGGTCTTTATAAAGGTGAGGTCAGTCATGCTCACAGGGAAACGCGAAAAGGCAGTCATGGATTTAGCTGCAAGATCCCCTGCGAGGAAATAAACTATTTCTTTTCTATTGATGACGAAACAGAACCGGTTCGCTGGAATACAACAGAAAAAGAATACCATCTGTTTTTTCCGGATGGTGAGGACTGGTATCGGAAAACAGTTTTTGACAGCTGCAAAGAAGTGATGAGGGAACATTATTATATCATCAGAAACTTACGGTATCATAAGGATCAATCCCTAACCTATACCTTGCTGCATTTGGAAATTACGCTCACGGCTGACGGCCGGGTCATGACCCTGAATGGCGGTGAATTGAAGGAAGCCCTCTATGAAGGAATCATTTCTAAAAAAGAGTATCGTAAAATTATAAATACCGGTAAATCCATCCTTAATCGGTTGGAAAAGAAAAGGGAATAATCTTTTCACCCCCGCATATTATGTAACAGCACAGAAGGGGGAATCTTTATGGACAATTATAACGTATACAATGATATCAAAGCCCGGACCAACGGAGAAATCTACATTGGAGTTGTTGGCCCCGTCAGAACAGGAAAATCCACCTTTATCAAGCGTTTTATGGAATTGATGGTACTGCCGGGCATGGAAGACGAACACCAGAAAACTCAGACAAGGGACGAACTGCCACAAAGCGCAGCCGGCAAGACCATTATGACGACGGAACCTAAATTTATTCCCAAAGAGGCCGCAACCATCCGCCTTGGAGATGAGATTGAAACCAAGGTCCGCCTGATCGACTGCGTGGGATTTATGGTAGACGGAGCAGCCGGGCATATTGAAAACGAAGAAGAACGTCTGGTAAAAACACCGTGGTTTGATTATGAAATTCCATTTACGAAAGCGGCGGAAATCGGAACCAGAAAAGTAATCAACGATCATTCCACCATAGGAGTGGTTGTTACCACAGACGGTTCCATCGGTGAACTGAAGCGCCCCAACTACATAGCTGCAGAAGAACGCACCGTTTCGGAGCTTAAAAATCTTGGAAAACCATTTCTCATACTACTCAATTCTGCAAAACCATATTCAGAGGAAACCGTTGCCCTGGCAAACGATATGAATCAGAAATATGGTGTAACAGTAATGCCCATTAACTGTGAGCAGTTAAAGAAAGAAGATGTGGGAAATATTCTGGAACGGGTATTAAAGGAATTCCCTGTAACGGAGATGGATTTTTACATTCCAAAATGGCTTGAAATTCTACCTGCTACTCACTGGTTAAAGGCTCAGGTAATTCAGGCTGCGAAAGACATGGTAAAAAAGGTTGCACAGATGAGGGATGTATCTTCCGGGTTATTTAACGGAGAAACAGAGAGTATCCGGGGGATTAAAGTCCAGAACATGAACATGGCAGACGGAAGCGTATCCGTTGATATGGATGTGGATGACAGCTATTATTATCAGATTTTAAGTGATTACGTGGGTATTCCCATTGAAGGGGAATATCAGCTGATGCAGACCTTAAGTGAGCTTGCAAAAATGAAAAAAGAGTATGAAAAGGTCAATCAGGCAATGAGTCAGGTCAGACTGAAAGGTTATGGGGTTGTGACTCCGGAACGTTCGGAAATCATGCTTGATGAGCCTGAGGTGATTAAACATGGAAATAAGTACGGCGTAAAAATGCGTGCAGAAGCTCCTTCCATTAATTTAATCAAAGCCCATATTCAGACTGAGATAGCCCCAATCGTAGGCAGTGAGCAGCAGGCAGAGGATTTAATTGCCTATATTAAGGAAAATGCAAGAGAAAGTGAAGAAGGTATCTGGAACACCAACATCTTTGGAAAATCCATTGAGCAAATTGTAGAAGACGGAATTCAGACAAAAGTATCCCAGCTTACGGAAGATTGTCAGATGAAGCTGCAGGACACCCTCCAAAAAATAATTAACGATAGTAATGGCGGTATGATTTGCATTATTATCTAAATTAATGGTATAATAGGAAAAACAAATACAAAAGGAGGGCTTTTATGAAATTGACATTCATCGGCGCAGCCCACGAGGTAACCGGAAGCTGTCATTATCTGGAAGCGGCAGGGTTAAGGGTTCTTGTGGACTGCGGAATGGAGCAGGGGATTGACCGATTTGAAAATGCCAGCCTGCCTGTCAGCTATGCCCAGCTTGATTATGTGCTGCTGACACACGCCCACATTGACCATGCAGGGCTGCTTCCTTTTATTTATGCCAGAGGCTTTCGGGGAAAGGTGATTTCTACCGATGCAACAGCGGATCTATGCGCAATTATGTTAAAGGACAGCGCCCACATTCAGGAGTCAGAGACAGAATGGAAAAATCGGAAAGCAAGGCGTGCAGGTCTTCCGGAAGAAGAGCCCCTTTATGGAATGAATGATGCCATGGGGGTATTGGAACTGTTCCGGTCCTATCAGTATAACGAAAAAGTTGAACTGGAAGATGGCTTCACCATTCGGTTTACCGACGTGGGTCATCTTCTTGGTTCCGCTTCCATTGAAACCTGGATCAGAGAAGAAAACTGCTCCAGGAAAATTGTTTTCTCCGGCGATATCGGTAACAAGAACAAGCCGTTAATCCGCGATCCACAATATATAAAGGATGCCGATTATGTAGTGATGGAATGTACCTACGGGGATCGTCTCCATGGCAAAATACCGGATCATGTGAGTGTGCTTGCAGGCATTGTCCAAAAAACCCTTGACCGGGGCGGGAATGTGGTAATACCTGCTTTTGCTGTAGGAAGAACCCAGGAACTGCTTTATATGTTCCGGCGGATTAAGACCGAGAAACGGATTACAGGACACGATGGATTTGAGGTATACGTTGACAGCCCTCTTGCCGTTGAGGCAACGGGAGTTTTTAAAGACAATCTGGCAGATTGTTATGATGAGGAAACCAGGGATCTGGTTATGAATGGGATTAACCCCATATCATTTCCTGGTCTGAAGCTTTCCGTAACCAGTGAAGATTCCAGAAACATCAATTTTAATTCAAAGCCCAAAGTTATTATATCGGCTGCAGGAATGTGCGATGCCGGACGTATCCGGCACCATTTAAAGCATAATCTGTGGCGCCCGGAGTGTACCATTGTCTTTACGGGCTATCAGTCCATAGGGACGCTTGGCAGAAGCCTGATCGATGGAAGCACCGATGTAAGGCTTTTTGGTGAAACCATACAGGTGGAGGCCCATATTGAACAGATGGGTGGGATGAGTTCCCACGCAGATATGGAAGGATTGATTGCCTGGTTGAATGCATTTGAAGAAAAACCGCGACAAGTATTTTTGGTTCATGGCGATGATCTGGTCTGCAATTCCTTTGAACAGCTCTTAAGAAAAGAGTATGCTTACGAAGTGAGCGCACCCTATTCTGGTTCCGTCTATGATCTGGTTCTTGGCAGATGGGTGGATGAAACAGAAGGAATCGCAGTGGTCAAAGCGCCCGAAACTGCTAAAAAACCGGTTGGTGTTTACGGCCGGCTGTTTGCAGCAGGTGAGCGTCTGCTGCAGGTGATCCGTCATAATGAAGGCGGAGCCAATAAAGATCTGGCTAAATTTGCGGATCAGATTAATTCATTGTGTGATAAATGGGACAGATGAGAATAAGGAGAACGTGAGAAATTGACAAAGGTACAATTATTTACAGATGGAGCTGCAAGAGGAAATCCTGACGGACCCGGAGGTTACGGTGCGATTTTGCAATTTACAGATTCCACAGGGCAGCTCCATGAAAAGTCCATGTCTGCAGGATATGTGAAAACTACGAATAACCGGATGGAACTGATGGGGGCCATAGCAGGTCTGGAAGCGTTAACACGCCCATGCATGGTAGAGCTGTATTCAGATTCCAAATATTTAACGGATGCATTCAACCAGCACTGGATTGATAACTGGGTGAAAAATGACTGGAAAAGAGGTAAGAGCGGTCCTGTAAAGAATATTGATTTATGGGAGCGCCTGCTGAGGGCAAAAGAGATGCATCAGGTAACGTTTCACTGGGTAAAAGGACATGCTGGTCATCCGATGAATGAAAGGTGTGATGTTCTGGCGACCAGTGCAGCCGACGGACATGATCTGATTACGGATGAAGGCATTTCCTAAAGAGATATAGGTGTGATAAAACTTACATATCTCTTACAATCTCTTACTAAATCCAGTTTCCTATTTTCTTTCTTTTTTATTTGTGATATGGTAATTTTATTAAATCATGTTAGGATGAAAAGTCATGAATAGAAACAGAGGGATTTGGATTGTAATAGGAAGTATACTGGTCATCGGTATATTGGTGACCTTTGCTACCTTCAGCTTTGTAAATGGTAAAGACAGCACAACGAATTCTTCCGTAATTTCAGGATATTCCGAGGACAGCCCGCTTTCAAAAGAAGAAAAAGCAGCAGGAAGCGATACTGTCCGGGAGATCTCTCCGGATATCATGATGCAAAAAGAAGTACAGAAGAAATCCGCTGCCGTTGAAACGGAAGCATCTTCGGAATCAATCACCTCTGAAGAGAATAGCGAAAATGCCCAGCTTCAGGATACCCAGGGTCCGATGATGAAGCGTGCACTTATGGCAGAGCCGGCTGCAGGAGATACAGAACCATCCGAAGAAAGTGAAACCCAGTCAGTGGGACCGGAACCAGTCATTACACCGATTACTCCGGATTCAAAGGCCAAGACAGCTCAGGCGGCAGCTCCCGATGAAAGCGCAGATTATTTCAGAAAGCACTTCAAAGAGCTGGATGCCCAGATTAAAAAGATGAGAGAGGATTCTGCAGACTCTAACACATATTCCATGAAAGCTCTGGCTGACAAAGAACTGAAGCTATGGAACCGGGAGCAGAATACAATATATGAGGCGATTTCTGAAAGCCTGCCGGAAGACTCAAAAAGAAAGCTGGAAGCATCACAGCAGTCCTGGATTAAAGACAGGGATTTAAAAGCGGAGGAAGCTGCGAAGAAGTACAGCGGCGGTTCTCTGGAAGAACTGGAGTATACCGCTTCTCTCGCGGAATCCACCAGAGAGAGAGCTTATGACCTGATCACAGAGTATGAGGAATTTCTTACTCCATAGAAGGAACAAAAAAGTACGGTTTTTGCCGTACTTTTTTCTATTGTGTAAAAAAAATAACAAATGAACATCTTGCTAAATAAAATCCCTTGTGATAGGATAATAAAATGAGCGATATTATAATAACTTTCGGGAGGAAAAAATAATGACAGAAATATTTGCAAGTTTCCTGGGAACCGCTATTAAATTCCTGTTTTTCCTGTTTATTTCCTGGGGAGGAATTGTATGCGGAAAGAAATACAGAGATCATAAAGACGCCATTAGTGCCGCAGCTGATGCGAATGAGACTAAATAACAAACGGAGGACAGTAACGTGAATAACTACGGTGTGAATGAACTGAGGAGAATGTACCTGGAATTCTTTGAGAGTAAGGGACATTTAGCGATGAAAAGCTTCTCCCTGGTTCCACATAATGATAACAGCTTGTTATTGATCAACTCGGGTATGGCACCCTTAAAACCTTATTTTACAGGTCAGGAGATTCCTCCAAGAAAACGAGTAACAACCTGCCAGAAGTGTATAAGAACCGGTGATATTGAGAATGTTGGCAAGACTGCCCGCCATGGCACTTTTTTTGAGATGCTTGGCAATTTTTCATTCGGAGATTACTTTAAGAATGAAGCAATTCACTGGTCATGGGAATTTTTAACAGAGGTAGTCGGACTGGATCCGGACAGGCTGTATCCTTCCGTATACTTAGACGATGATGAAGCATTTGAGATCTGGAACAAAGAGATCGGTATTGCGCCAGAGCGTATCTTCCGGTTTGGTAAGGAAGACAACTTCTGGGAGCATGGAGCAGGCCCTTGTGGCCCATGTTCTGAGATTTATTATGATCGCGGTGAAAAGTATGGCTGTAAAAAGCCAGGCTGTACCGTAGGCTGTGACTGTGACCGTTATATGGAAGTATGGAATAACGTATTTACCCAGTTTGAGAACGACGGTCAGGGAAACTATGAAGAATTAAAGCAGAAGAATATAGATACAGGCATGGGTCTGGAGCGTCTTGCAGTAGTGGTTCAGGACGTGGATTCCATTTTCGATGTAGATACCATTAAAGCGCTTTTAAACCGCGTTGCAACCCTTGCCAATACAGAGTATAAAAAGGATGGGGATGTTGATGTATCTCTCCGTCTCATCACCGATCATGTTCGTTCCTGTACTTTTATGATTTCCGATGGAATTATGCCGTCGAATGAAGGAAGAGGATATGTACTGCGCCGCCTTTTAAGAAGGGCCGCCCGTCATGGAAGACTGATTGGTATTAAAGGCAAATTCCTTGCCGATTTATCGACTACTGTGATTGAACTTTCAAAGGATGGCTACCCGGAACTGGAAGAGAAAAAGGCCATGATATTAAAGGTTCTTACACAGGAAGAAGATAAGTTTAATAAAACCATAGACCAGGGTCTTGCCATTTTAAATGATCTGGAAGAGGATATGGTAAAAAAAGGAATCAAAGTTCTTTCCGGCGAGGATGCGTTTAAGCTTTATGATACCTATGGCTTCCCTCTTGATTTGACTCTTGAGATTCTGGAAGAAAAACAGTTTGGTGTGGATGAAGCAGGCTTTAAGGCAGCGATGCAAAAACAGCGGGAAACTGCCAGAAATGCAAGAAAGACCACCAATTATATGGGCGCAGATGTAACGGTTTACCAGTCCATTGATCCATCTCTTACCACAGAATTTACGGGCTACGACAGTCTGGTTTGTGATACGGTAATCACTGCACTTACCAGTGAAAGTGATCTTGTGGAAGCTTTGACTGATGGAGAAGCCGGAACAATTGTTACGGAAAAAACTTCCTTCTACGGAACCATGGGCGGTCAGCAGGGGGATACCGGTGTGATTATCTGTGAAACCGGAGAATTTAAAGTAGAAGATACCATTCACCTTCAGGGCGGCAAAGTGGGCCATGTGGGAAGAGTTATAAAAGGCATGCTTCAGACCGGTGATAAAGTTACCTGCAAGGTATGCGAAGAGAACCGTCAGAATACAGGAATGAACCACAGTGCAACCCATCTTCTTCAGAAGGCATTAAGAACCGTTCTTGGAAACCATGTAGAGCAGGCCGGATCCTTTGTGGATGGTGACAGACTTCGCTTTGACTTTACTCATTTTTCAGCGTTAACACCAGAGGAGATCCTTAAGGTTGAGACTCTTGTGAATGAAAAAATCAAAGAATCTCTCCCTGTACAGACTGAGATCATGACTCTTGAAGAGGCGAAAAAGTCTGGCGCCATGGCGTTGTTCGGCGAAAAATATGGTGACAGTGTCCGCGTAGTAAAAATGGGTGACTTCTCAACAGAACTTTGCGGCGGTACTCATATTTCCAATACAGGAGTGATCGGATCCTTTAAGATCCTGTCAGAAACTGGTATTGCGGCTGGTGTCCGAAGAATCGAAGCATTAACCGGTGACGGCTTAATGAACTATTATAAAGAGACAGAATTAACTCTGCATGAAGCGGCAAAAACTGCAAAGACCACACCTGCTTCCCTGACAGCAAAGATTGAATCTCTCCTGGAAGAGATCAAGGCTCTTCATTCTGAAAACGAGAAGTTAAAGAGTAAGCTGGCTAATGATTCCCTGGGGGATGTTATGGATCAGGTAACAGAAGTTAAGGGAATGAAAGTTCTGGCTGTAAAAGTTCTTGATGTGGATATGAATGGCCTTAGAAACTTAGGCGACCAGTTAAAAGACAAACTGGGAGAAGGCGTAATCGTCATCGCATCTGTTCAGGATGGAAAAGTGAATTTAATGGCTGCTGTTACAGATGAAGCTCAGAAAAAAGGAGCCCATGCAGGCAACTTAATTAAAGCCATAGCTTCCCTTGTGGGAGGTGGCGGCGGTGGACGTCCAAATATGGCTCAGGCTGGCGGAAAGAATCCGGCAGGAGTAGATGCATGCTTATCCAAAGTAGCGGAAGTAGTGGCGGAACAACTGAATTAATAGCAGGATTAATTGAAAAAATATAAAAAATTTTTCTTGACGTATTACAGAATTATGCTATAATCATATCAGTGCTATAAAATACCCAAACAGTTGTATTATGCACAAGTACACAACTGGAGGGAGGTTAGGTGTGAGCTATGTCAAATGTAATCGTTAAAGACAACGAGAGCTTAGATAGCGCTTTACGCAGATTCAAAAGAAACTGTGCAAAAGCAGGTATCCAGCAGGAAATTCGTAAGAGAGAACATTACGAAAAGCCAAGCGTAAGACGTAAGAAAAAGTCTGAAGCTGCAAGAAAACGTAAATATAACTAATTCTTAAAAGATGAATCCCTGGTCTCATTTTGTGACCAGGGGTTTTTTCGTCTTTTTATGAGCGATAGAATTTTCCCTGTCTCGATTGCATATAGTAGAAAAGAAGAAATCAGAGAGAGGCGAAATAGTCATGCTGGAGGAAACAAAGGTAAAAGCAGCTTCCGCCTTACGACTTCCAAAGGATGTGGTTCTTGGAGAGGTGCTTGTGTCATTTCTGGGCCGCCATAGTGTTGTGATCGAAAATTACAGAAGTATTATTTTATATACAGACTGTTTAATCAAGATCCAGGCAAAAAACTGCCGGGTTATCATCGGTGGAAGCCGCCTGATGATCGAGTATTACACCAATGAGGAAATGAAAATCAACGGTTACATTAAGTCCCTGGAATTTGATTAACCGGGAATAATGGAGGTGTAATTACGTGCTTATATGGTTGAATCATCGCTTTTTTGGATATCTTTTGGTTGAGATGACCGGTTTTTCTCCGGAGCGCTTTTTTAATATGTGCAGCGCACATGAAATTGAGGTTTGGGATGTATTTCATATTGGTCATACATACCGGTTTTTTATTACGGTACCGGGATTTCGTAAAATCAAGCCTCTTGTCCGTAAATCGAAGGTCAGACTTAGAATTTTGAAAAAGTTTGGACTTCCTTTTTTTTTATACCGAAACCGGAGAAGGAAATTCTATGCAGCCGGATTTTTGGGCTTTCTTATGATCCTTTATTCTCTTTCCCTGTTTATCTGGGATATTGAATTTGATGGGAATCAGATGTATACATACGACACTCTTTTGAAGTTCTGTGAATCAGAGGAGATCCGTTATGGAATGAAAAAATCTAAAATTGACTGTGATGTGCTGGAAGAATCTTTAAGAACCCGTTTCCCGGAGATTACCTGGGTTTCCGCAAGGGTATCAGGCACCAGGCTTTTGGTTAAGATAAAAGAAAACGAGGTGCTCTCTGATATTCCGGTCAGGGATGAAACTCCCTGTGATCTTGTTGCCCAGAAAGACGGCACGATCACCTCCATGATTGTCAGAAGCGGAGTTCCCAAGGTAAAAATCGGGGATCAGGTGAAAGCCGGAGATGTGCTGGTCAGCGGTACACTTCCCATCATTGGAGATAATGAAGAAGTTGTAAATACCCATTATGTACACTCTGACGGGGATATTACGGCAAGAACGGAGTATCATTATAACAGGAATATTCCGCTTTTTAAAACCGTTGATGTAGAGACAGGAAAAGTGAGAAAAGGAAGATATATAAAAGCATTTAAGTTTTCATTTCTTCTTATGAGACCAAGACCGGAAGGAACCTCGTGGAAACGTACCATGGAGGAAACCCAGCTTCATTTATTTGAAAACTTTTATTTACCCATCTATGTGGGCAGGATAACCGGGAAAGAATATATATCATATGAACGTCCTTATACAGAAGAAGAGAAGAAAGAACTGGCTGATCAGATGAATCAGAGCTTCCAGAAAAAATTATTGGAAAAGGGGGTACAAATTCTGGAAAATCATGTTAAAATACTAGATAATGAATCATTGTGCCGGTTTACCATGGATTTTGTGACGGAAGAACCATTAGGAAAACAGCAAGCACTGGAGATGCAGACAACTGAGGAACCGGAGGAGACAAATAATTCAAATGAGCGTAATTGAAACTATCATAGATATTCCGATTGAACACGAGAAGAATGTATGCGGGCAATTTGACAGCTACTTGAAAAAAATAGAACGAACCCTTCATGTTACCATGATTACCAGGGATGGGGCACTTAAGATTATCGGTCCGGAACAGATGGTACAAAGAGCAAAGAGTGTATTCAGCAATCTGATTGAACTTTCCAAACGGGGGAATGTAATCGCAGAGCAGAATGTGGATTACGCCCTTTCCCTTTCCTTTACGGAAAGCGACAATCAGATTCTTGAGATAGATAAGGACATAATATGCAGAACCATTAACGGAAAACCGGTTAAGCCAAAGACTCTGGGTCAGAAACAGTATGTAGATCAGATCAGAAAAAAGATGGTGGTGTTCGGAATCGGTCCGGCAGGAACCGGTAAGACTTATCTGGCGATGGCGATGGCAATTCAGGCCTTTAAAAACGGTGAGGTAAACAGAATTATTTTAACCAGACCTGCAATTGAAGCCGGGGAGAAACTGGGCTTTTTGCCCGGTGATCTTCAAAGTAAGATCGACCCCTATTTAAGACCGCTTTACGATGCACTGTATCAGATCATGGGTGCTGAAAGCTATCTCCACAATGCTGAAAAGGGATTGATTGAGGTAGCTCCTCTTGCTTATATGCGTGGCAGAACCCTGGATAATGCATTTATCATCCTTGATGAAGCTCAGAACACCACACCAGCCCAGATGAAGATGTTTTTAACCAGAATCGGTTTTGGTTCCAAGGTGATTGTTACCGGTGACCAGACCCAGAAGGATCTTCCGGCAGGAGCCGTTTCAGGTCTTGATATGGCCATGAGAATCTTAAAGAAAATTGATGATATCAGCTTTTGCCAGCTGACCAGCAGTGACGTAGTCCGCCATCCGCTGGTTCAAAAAATTGTACAGGCTTATGATGAATTTGAGTCAAAGAAAAAGACCAGTGACAGAAAAGTAAAACCGGTCACAGGAAGAAAGGCACATTATGACGATTAATATAGAATACGAAGCGGAGAAAAAGCTGAAAATTCCCTATGAAGAGATTATAAGCAATGTAGTAGAAGAAGCCATAGATTATGAAAACTGCCCTTATGAGGCAGAGATTAATGTTTTAATTACAGATAACGAGGATATCCGACAGATCAATCAGGAATACCGAAGCATTGACAGTCCTACAGATGTACTTTCCTTTCCCATGATTGAATATGAATCACCATCTGATTTTGATCATCTGGAAGAGGAATCCTATGATTCATTTAACCCGGAGACAGGAGAGCTGCTTCTGGGAGATATTGTGGTTTCTGTTGATAAGGTTGAGGAGCAGGCAGAAAAATACGGGCATTCCATAGATCGGGAGCTGGCATTTCTGATTGCTCACAGCATGCTGCATTTATTTGGTTATGACCATATGCAGGATGAAGAGCGCCTTGTGATGGAACAAAAGCAGGAAGAAATTTTAAGTCGGAGGGGATACGTAAGATGAGAAAAGGGGTATGGTTTGGTTTTGCGATAGGAATGCTGTCTGCTGCCTTGTTAACTGGCTGCAGTAAAAAATACGAGGAAGTATCTGTTACAAATCTGCAGTCAGAATCACAGAAAGAACAAATGACAGAAGAAATCCGCATAAACAGCAGTACAGAGCAATCCTCCGGTGAAGAGACAGAATCCGGTGAATACTATACCAAGGAAGAACGTATCGAAAAAGATGGTAAAATCCGCAGTTACTTAACCGGGGAGATGGTGGATGCATCAATCGGAAACCGGAGACCGGTAGCAGTGATGATGAGCAATGATAAAGAGGCTTTGCCTCAATATGGAATCAACCGTGCAGGAGTTGTATATGAAGCTCCGGTAGAAGGCGGAATGAACCGGTACATGGCTATTATTGAAGATTATGATAATCTTAAAAGAATCGGTTCGGTCAGAAGCTGCCGGACATATTATACATACTTTGCACGTGAATTTGATGCTGTTTATGCCCATTTCGGGCAGAGCACCTTTGCCAAACCTTATTTGTCCA
Source organism: Lacrimispora sp. (assembly GCF_031982545.1). GTDB lineage: Bacteria > Bacillota > Clostridia > Lachnospirales > Lachnospiraceae > Lacrimispora. The sequence goes on along the minus strand of NZ_DALYXB010000010.1, from coordinate 30,899 downwards.
ACTTAGATCATATCAATGGTCTTGAGGCCATTGGTTCTGTGGCATATTTTCGTTCCACTGACCGGAAATCTCCTCACAATGCCTACACCAGCGGAGATCGGTTAAACAAGTCCATAGAAAAGCTGGGCTTTAAAAAGGAATATAATTCTGAATATAAGGGACACTACCTGTTTGCCAAAACAGGTCATGAGGTTACCTTAAAAGATGCAGAGAGTGTAAAGGATGCTTATAAGGTTTATCCTGGCTATGTTTATAATAAGCCATGGTTTGAGTATCATGAGGATGATGGGCTTTATTACAGATTTCAGTATGGAAAGGCTCATCAGGGAGACGAAGGGCAGATCAAAGTAAAGAATATCATACTGCAGTATTGTCCCTCTGCTCATTATGCAACAACCGAATATCTTAACATTAATGTTCACAATGATTCGTTCGGAATGTATGTGACCGGGGGCCGGGCTATTCCGGTGAAATGGTCTAAGGATGGAGAATTCGGGCCCACACATTATTACGATATGGAGAATAACGAGATCATCCTGAACCAGGGAAAAACCTGGGTTTGCATTGTTTCGGCACAGGATTCTCCCAAAGTAGAAATTTATGGAAAAGAGTAAGACAGGCAGAAAAACAAATAAAAGGGGCGCTTCTAACTTCCTTGTACAGGGAATTATACTTGCGGCTGCAGGTATTATAGTCCGAATAATCGGAATGTTTTACCGGATCCCCCTTGCGGATATTCTGGGAGATGAAGGAAACGGCTATTATAGCTCGGCTTTCTCCATCTACTCCATTTTATTGATTGTCTCATCCTACAGTCTTCCCACTGCAGTTTCCAAGATGGTTGCTGTAAGGCTGGCGAGAAAGGAATATATCAATTCCATAAAGGTGCTGAAAGTATCTTTGTTTTATGGAACGGTGGTAGGAGGGCTGGGAGCCGCAGTTTTATGGTTTGGAGCGGATTTATTTGCCAATGACTTTTTAAAGATGCCCTATACCAGCTATGCCTTAAAAACATTGGCTCCCACGATTTTAATTATTGCATATCTTGGGGTCTTCAGAGGATATTTCCAGGGAATTGGCACCATGCTTCCAACAGCCATATCCCAGATTTTTGAGCAGATTGTCAACGCAGTCATCAGCATCTATGCAGCAGCCATGCTCTTTCAGGAGGGAGTCCGTTCCAATGTACTCTACGGATCTACCCAGTATTCCTATGCGTTTGGCGCGGCAGGTGGAACCATAGGTACTGGAGCAGGTGCACTTGCCGGGCTTTTATTCCTTTTATTTATCCTGTTCAGCTACCGGCCTGTTATGAAACGACAGTCAAGAAGAGACCGTTCCGGATATTTGGAGACGTATGGCAGCTTGTCCACTGTACTGATTATGACGGTTCTTCCCATTGTATTCAGCAGCGTAGCGTACAATATCAGTATTGTTGTTGATAACAGCATTTACGGGATCAGTATGGCTTCTATGGGAATGGGAGCTCCTGAAATTGCCGCTAACTGGGGAATCTATTCCGGTAAGTACCGGCTTCTTTTTAATATTCCGGTTGCAATCGCCAATTCCCTGGCCTCTGCCTTAATCCCATCCCTGTCACAGGCGGTGGCAGAAAAAAGCAGACCTCAGATTATTAGAAAGATATCCATGGTAATTCGTTTTTCCATGATCATTGCAATTCCTTCCACAGTGGGACTGACTGTCCTTGCAGGACCGATCTGTAATCTATTGTTTAGCAGAAGTGATAATGTCTCCCTGATTAAGATGATGATCTATGGTTCCTCAGCCGTTGTATTTTTCTCCCTGTCTACGGTTACCAATGCAGTCCTACAGGGGATTAATCACATGAAGACGCCTTTAAGGAATGCAATTATTTCCCTGATTCTTCATGTAGGAATCCTTTGGGTGATGCTGTATCCCCTTAAGATGGGAATCTATGGAGTTTTATATTCCAATATATTGTTTGCACTGACCATGTGTCTGCTCAATGGCTTTTCGATCCGGAAATATTTAAATTACAGACAGGAGATTAAAAAGACATTCTTTCTTCCCACTCTGGCAGCGGGAATTATGGGTGCTGTCTGTTATGGAGTCTATTTCCTGGTACATGCTTTCTTAAAACATAATATATTGGGAGTTTTAGCAGCTGTCGCTGCAGCAGTGATTGTATACGGAGTTTTACTGTTAAAATTCCAGTGTGTTGATGAATCAGAGTTAAATGGCTTTCCTGGAGGAAGAAAATTGGCAGGTATTGCAAGAAAATACCATCTTTTGTGATTAAAATGTAAGAAGAAAGCAGATACTATACTTACGTGAAGGAGGTATTAACTCATGAAGAAGTATATGTTCTGCTTTCTATTATTTGTTGCGGCATCTGCGATCTGTCTGGGAGTTGGCTTTGCCATTACCAAAGACAGTGTACGACCGGAGGAGGCCCTCCCTGGGGCAACGATAGAAACCGAAACTGTGACGGAAGCGCAGATAGTCATAAATCAGGAAGAGGCAAAGCCTGCCAATGCTGAAAGTAAGGATAAGTATTATCTTGTATCAGAGGATGGGTATTTACTCGTCCTCTATCAGGATAAAACAACCATCTGTCTTTATACCCATATGCCGGTGACAGATTTTCCGGAAGAAGAAAGAGGAAAGCTGATGGATGGAATCTGGTTTTCTTCCATGGTTGAAGTATTTAATTATCTGGAATCCTATACAAGTTAAATGAAATGTGATTGATATTTTACCATAAAGCAGATACAATAGGTCTGACTGAATGTAAGGAGGACAGGATGAAACAACAGATCATAATTATAGGGGCTGGAGCTTCTGGTCTGGCAGCGGGCATTTCAGCAGCCAGAGAGGGAGCTTCTGTTACAATTATGGAACATACAGCCAGGCCGGGGAAAAAACTTCTTTCAACCGGCAACGGGAAGTGCAATATTACGAATCTGCAGGCTCCCAAAGATGCTTACAGAGGAAATCAGCCGGATTTTGTGTTTCCGGCACTTCATACAGTTACGGTAAGCCAGACCATGGATTTTTTTAAAGGTCTGGGAATTGTGCTCACTGAACGTAATGGATATGTGTATCCAAACTCCGGACAGGCTTCCACTGTTTTGGAGGCAATGCTTTTTGAACTGGAACATCTGGGTGTCCGGATCGTTACAGAGTGTCCTGTAAAAGAAATCAAAAAGGATCTGACTGTGATTACAGATCATGGAAAACAAAGATGTGACAGGATTATTCTTGCAGCTGGTTCCATGGCAGCTCCAAAAACAGGATCTGACGGCAGCGGTTATAGCCTTGCCAGAAAGCTGGGGCATCATATTATAGAGCCTCTGCCGGCCCTGGTTCAGCTTCGCTGCAAGGAGAAATGGTACAAGCAGGCAGCAGGAGTCAGAACCGATGCGCTTGTGACTCTTAAGATAGATGGAAAAACGACTGTCTCAGACAGAGGAGAACTTCAGATCACGGATTATGGAATCTCCGGAATTCCTGTTTTCCAGATCAGCAGATATGCGGCAAGAGCCATGAATGAAGGAAGACAGGCTGCAGCACAGCTGGATTTTCTTCCGGAGCTTTCCCTTACTGACTTAGAAAAGCTTCTTTTTACCCGGCACAGACAATTTGAATACAGACCAGCGGAGGAATTTTTACATGGTGTTTTAAATTCAAAACTGGCAAAGATCCTTTTAAAAGAGGCTGGTATCGGCAGGGAATCCTGGGTAAAAGAGATAACAGAGAAAGAGATTAAAAATCTGGTACACTGCATCAAGGAGTTAAAAACAATCATCGTTTCTACCAACACGTTTGACCAGGCTCAGGTGTGCAGCGGAGGTGTGGATACAAAAGAGGTAGATCCGGTTACGATGGAATCAAGACTGACCAGGGGACTCTATTTTTCAGGAGAAATTCTTGATGTAGATGGAATCTGTGGAGGTTACAACTTACAGTGGGCATGGTCCAGCGGAATTACAGCTGGAATCCATGCAGGAAGAGGAGAAATAAAATATGATAAGAATTAGTCAATTAAAACTTGGAGTGAATCATACCAAAGAAGATTTACTGGTAAAGGTTTCGAAATTATTGCGGATTCCTGTAACTGGGATGACATCTTACGAAATAATCAAACAATCGGTTGATGCCCGTAAAAAAGATGGGATTCGTTTTATCTACACCATTGACATTGAGACAAAAGACGAAGAATCAATTGTACATAGAGTGAAAGATGCCAATGTTACACTGGCAGTGAAAAAAGAATATCAGTTTCCACAGTGCGGGACAGAAACTTTGGCACACCGTCCGGTTATAGTAGGAGCAGGTCCTGCAGGATTGTTTAGTGCAATTATGCTGGCAAGAAGCGGATACCGTCCCCTTATTCTGGAACGGGGAGAAGATGTTGATAAGAGACAGCAGTCAGTGGATGGTTTCTGGAATGGCGGGCCATTAAACCCCAATAGCAACGTGCAGTTTGGGGAAGGTGGAGCAGGAACTTTTTCTGACGGAAAATTAAATACTCTGGTTAAGGATCCACTGATGCGGAACCGTAAAGTTTTAGAGCTGTTTGTAGAATTCGGAGCAGATCCATCCATTTTATATGTGAACAAGCCTCATATTGGTACAGATGTACTAAGCGGAATCGTAAAAAATATGAGAGAAGAAATTATTCGTCTTGGCGGAGAGGTCCGTTTTAACAGTCTGGTTACTGACATTCTGATGAAGGACGGGAATATTTCAGGCATCATGGTAAATGAAGGGGAAGAAATTCCTGTGGAAACTTTAATTCTTGCCATCGGACACAGTGCCAGAGATACGTTTCATGTACTGGAACGAAGAGGGGTTCCCATGGAAGCCAAAGCATTTGCTGTTGGACTTAGAATCCAGCACCCCCAGGAAGAAATTAACTGCTCCCAGTATGGGAAAGACGCTCCGGAGGTTCTTGGTGCAGCGGATTATAAACTTACCCATCAGTGTAAAAGCGGAAGAGGAATCTACACATTTTGCATGTGCCCCGGCGGATATGTGGTGAATGCTTCTTCAGAAGAAGGGCGGCTGGCAGTCAATGGAATGAGTTATCATAAGCGGGATGGATTGAATGCAAACAGTGCACTGATCGTTACTGTAACTCCTGATGACTTTGACGATGATTCTCCTCTTGGGGGAATTGCTTACCAGAGGAAACTGGAAGAGGCGGCTTATCTGCTGGGTAAGGGTAAGATACCCATTCAGCTTTACGGAGATTTTAAGAATAATTGCACTTCAAGCACCTTTGGCGAGGTGAAACCGGCATTGAAGGGAGCGTATGAGTTCACCAATATGAGAGAAATGCTTCCAGACTATATATCGGAATCCATTATAGAAGGCGTTGAAGCTTTTGAAGGAAAAATCCGAGGCTTTCGCAGACAGGATGCCATACTGGCAGGCATGGAGAGCAGAACTTCATCTCCGGTCAGGATTACCAGAGATGAGGCATTTGAAAGCAGGATCAGAGGAATTTACCCATGTGGCGAAGGCGCTGGCTATGCAGGCGGAATCACATCAGCCGCAATGGATGGGCTGAAAGTTGCAGAAGCCATCGTCAGCCGGTATAAAAGCTTTTCTTTCTAAATTGACGTAATTTAAAAAATGATGTAAGATATCAGATAAAAAGTAATTTAGAAAGCGGATGAAGAAGATGAATATTGAGGAACGTATTAAGCTGAAGGATAAAAATCGAATTGTAATTAAAATCGGATCTTCTTCCTTAACCCATACTCATACCGGAGACTTAAATCTGATGAAGATTGAAAAGCTCATTCGGGTAATTTGCGATTTAAAAGGACAGGGAAAAGAAGTGGTTTTGGTTTCTTCCGGTGCAATTGCAGCAGGACGGCAGGCTCTGGGCCGTCACACAAGACCCGTTACCATATCAGAGAAGCAGGCGTTTGCAGCAGTAGGGCAGGCAAGGCTTATGATGGTGTATCAAAAGCTGTTTGCAGAATACAACCAGATAGCAGCACAGGTGCTTCTTACTAAGAATACCATGGTCAGTGAAAACAGTCGTTTTAATGCGCAGAACACATTTGATGAACTTTTAAAACTGGGAACGATTCCAGTTGTAAATGAGAATGATACTGTTTCAACTTCAGAGATCCCCCTTGTGGATAATTTCGGTGATAATGACAGGCTTTCAGCAGTGGTAGCTGCCTTAATCGGGGCAGATCTTCTCATCCTCTTATCTGATATTGACGGACTTTATTCCGATGATCCCAGGCAGAACAAAGACGCCAGATTCATCAGCCTTGTAAGAGAAATCACACCGGAGCTGATGAATATGGGAAAATCATCATCTGGCAGTGATGTTGGTACAGGAGGAATGTCTGCCAAACTGGCGGCAGCCCGGATTGCAACTGACAGTGGCTGTGATATGGTGATTGCCAACGGAGATCATGTGGAAATTATCAGCCAGATTTTAGACGGGCAGGAAAAGGGAACGTTGTTTCTGGCTCACCCCAATCATGATTTTGATTTAATGACCTATATTAATTACGAGTATTAAGGAGAGCAGGATGAATCAGGATAAGATCGATCGGATTAACACACTTTATCATAAATCAAAAGCAACCGGACTGTCAGAAGAAGAAAAGGCAGAACAGGCAGCTTTAAGAAAAGAATATATTGAAGCCATACGAGGCAGCTTAAGAGGAAATTTAAACAATATTTCCATTCAGGAAGCAGACGGCACTGTTACAGATCTGGGTAAAAAATATGGTAATGTCGGAGAAGAATGAGATTCGTAAATGGGTAAAGGAACATCGCAGTGGTCTTAGTGTGTCACAGGAAGCCAGGTGGGATGATGGGATCTGTCTGAGACTTCTGGAACTGGAGGAGATTAACAGAGCTTTCTGTATTTACTGTTATGCCTCAATGCGTCATGAAGCCGGTACCTGGAAATTCATGGAGCATTTATTAAAACAGGGTAAATGCGTGGCGGTTCCCAAAGTATCAGGAAAAAATCTGGACTTTTATGTCATTACAGGAAAATCAGATCTGGAAGAAGGTACGATGGGGATTATGGAACCCAAGGCTACCTGTATAAAAATCAATGATACCCAGGCGCCTATGGTAGTGCCGGGAATTGCTTTTGATAAAAACAAAAACCGGCTGGGGTACGGAGGCGGATATTATGACCGGTTCTTTGAAAAGGAACCGGATCATAAGAGAATCGCCATTGCTTATGACTTTCAGATATTTGACCGGATCCCTGCAGATTCTCATGATAAAACAGTAGATATGATTATTATTCCTTAAAAGAAAGGCAGGTTCTTTATGACGATAACTGAAATTGGCAGACAGGCGAAAGAAGTGACAGGAATCATTGGAATCATTGGCTCTGCTAAAAAAGAGGAAGGACTGAAAGCGGCAGCAGCCGCTTTGTTGGAAGGAGAGGCGGAGATTCTGTCTGCCAATCAGGATGATGTGATCAAGGCAACGGCAGCAGGAATGAGCCAGGGTCTCATAGACCGTCTGGAACTGACCCCAAAGCGGATCGAAGATATGGCAGAGGGACTTTTGTCAGTGGCAGCTTTAGAGGATCCGGTGGGAGAAGTGATTTCCATGAAGATGCGCCCCAACGGTCTTACCATTGGCCAGAAAAGAGTTCCACTTGGTGTTGTCGGAATTATTTATGAGGCAAGACCCAATGTGACAGCCGATGCCTTTGGACTTTGTTTCAAATCTGGGAATGCAGTGATTTTGAAAGGCGGAAGTGATGCACTGGAGTCCAATAAAGCCATTGTAAAATGGTTAAGAACCGGGTTATCCCGTGCAGGACTGCCAGAGAATATTCTTCAGCTCATAACAGATACGGACAGAGAGAAGACAAAAGAATTCATGCGTCTTCGTGAATATGTAGACGTGCTGATTCCAAGAGGCGGAGCAGGGCTTATAAAGAGCGTTGTGGATAACAGCACCATACCTGTGATTGAGACCGGTACGGGCAACTGTCATATCTTTGTAGATGAGTCTGCAGACTTTGACATGGCACTGGATATTATCTTCAATGCCAAGACCCAGAGGATCGGGGTTTGTAATGCCTGTGAGTCCCTTTTGGTACACCGTGCGGTTGCAGCGCAGTTTCTGCCACTTTTAAACCAGCGCCTTTTAACAAAATCAGTGGAAATCAGGGCAGATCAGGAGGCTTGTAAGATTGTGAAGGACTTTGTACCTGCAACGGAAGAAGACTGGGGTACCGAGTATTTGGATTATATTGTATCCTTAAAGCTTGTTGATTCTGTAGAGGAAGCTATTTCTCATATTAACCGTTATAATACCAAGCACTCCGAAGCGATTATTACAAATGATTATAATAATGCCCAAAAGTTTTTAAATGAAATTGATGCAGCAGCTGTTTATGTGAATGCGTCGACACGGTTTACCGATGGATATGAGTTTGGATTTGGGGCTGAGATTGGAATCAGCACTCAGAAACTTCATGCCAGAGGTCCTATGGGATTGAAAGAACTGACTACCACCAAATATATTATTTATGGAAATGGACAGATTCGTCCATAATTCTGCTTTGTCAGAAATGACAGTTACGGCTTACTCTGATTTATACCAACAAATCGATGCTTTGAAATTAATATTAGCAATATTTTAGCATCTATGTTTTACAGCATATGGTAAAATTATAGCTGTAATTAATCGTTGGGCATAAAGGAGAATAATATGGATTTTTCACTGATTATTGGTATTATAATTGGAGCGGCAGCACTTTTAACAGGCTATTCGCTGGAGCATGGAGTTATTTCGTCCCTATTTTTATTAAGCCCTTTTATTATTGTTTGCGGCGGGACAGTAGGAGCTGTTGTTGCCTCTTTTTCACTCAACGATATAGCTATGGCGATGAAGGCTATGTTTAAAAGCTTTAAACATCCCCATTCTGCCAGTATGGAAAAAATGATTAGTAAGATTTCCATGATAGCAAACCGTTACAGAGCAGATGGAGTAACCTGTTTAGAGGATATCAGCCGTGATCCTGAATTAAATCAGGAAGAATATTTACTGCTGAAGGAAGGACTGGTACTGATTCAGGAATTAAAATCTCCCGAATCGATTCAGTACACGCTGGAGTCGGATATCAGGGCATATGTTCAGCAAAAGAGCATTGAAGTCAGCGTATTTGAGGCGGCCGCAGGATATTCTCCCACTATGGGCGTAATCGGAACGGTTATGGGACTGATTATGGTTTTAGCTTCCGGCTTTGATGATCCATCAAAGCTTGCCGGATCCATCGGTACTGCATTTATCGCTACTTTATATGGTGTATTTCTCGCAAATATTGTATATCTTCCCATTGCAACGAAATTAAAAACACAGCTGAAACGAAAGCATATCCAAAAGGAAATGATTGTTGACGGTGTATGTATGATTGCCAACGGTAACACCTCCAGAAACATTGAAAACGAACTTGCACTTTATTTTCAGGCCTTTTCTGATGGCGGAAAACGCTATAAGCAGGGAATTGATAATTAGGACAGGGGAGGTATCAAGATGCGAAAAAGAATGATGGACACAGATGATGGAGAGAAAGACAACTCTGATCGCTGGCTTCTTACATATTCTGATATGATTACTCTGCTTCTGGCTCTGTTTATTATTATGTATGGAATGAGTTCAGTAGATACTGTTAAGGTAAAACAGATGTCACAGGGGCTGGAACAGGTATTAAATCACACCTCACAGACATCAGACGGAAGTACAGGCGGGGCAGTGACGGGAGTGCAGCCTGCAGATAATCTTGAGAAAGTATATAAAGCACTGCAGAATTATATTTCCGACAATAACCTGGGGCAGATGATAGATTTAAGTTCCACTGGCTCCTCGGTTACCATCCATTTAAAAGATGCCATGCTGTTCAGTCCCAATACGGCAGTTCTTCTGCCAGAAAGCAAACCGGTTATTCAGGAAATAAGCAGCAGCCTTCAGTCAATTTATACCGATATCAACCATATTACAATTACTGGAAATACGGCTGACCTAGGCAACCGCGATCCGGCTAATGAAGCGGACTCCTGGCAGTTATCGGTCGACCGTGCAGTTTCTGTTTTAAATCAAATGACAGCCATGGGGCTGGAAGCTGACAAAATGTCAATTGAGGGAAATTCTCATTACAATCCGATTGCCTCTAACGACACGGAGAACGGCAAGGCTCAAAACCGAAGAGTAGAAATTACCATTACGGGAAGGGCGAATTGACGTGATAAAATAGAGTGTTATTGTTTGACAATTTAATTATTGTATGATAAACTACCGTCAGAAGAAATGGAAGGGGTGAAAGGATGAAGAAATAATTCTTGTAAAGTAACTGCATGATGATTAGGATATTTTTATATCTTTTTTTATTGTGCCTATTTTTGCAAGAATATTACTTCATTCTCTAGCCTTTTTTTGTGTCCTGAAATAGACACCATCTGCAAGGAGAACGGCCGTGCCTGTTCTTTTTGACCGATCCGGCTGTGAGAAATATGATTCTTGCAGCTGTTTTTTATGCAGAAATTTATTTTCTGCTATATTTGGAGGGATGTCTATGTCATTGATTCAGGTTACAGATCTTTCATTTACTTACGAAGGAAGCAGCGATCCGGTATTTGAACACGCTACGTTTCAGCTGGATACAGACTGGAAGCTTGGTTTTACAGGAAGAAACGGGCGGGGGAAGACTACATTTTTAAATCTTCTTATGAACCGGATGGAATATACAGGGAGTATTGTATCAAACGTTACATTTGATTACTTTCCCTATGAAGTGGAGGACAAGGAAGCGCAGACCCTTGATATCATCAACTCCATTCTGGGCGACTGTCCATACTGGGAAATAAAAAGAGAACTGACAAAGCTTAAGGTTTCAGAAGATGTGCTTTACCGGCCCTACAATACTCTGTCAAACGGAGAACGGACAAAGGTTTTACTGGCCGCGTTGTTTTTACGCGAGGGCAATTTCCTTCTTATTGATGAGCCCACCAATCATTTGGACAGGGAAGGAAGAGAATTGGTCAGTCAGTATCTAAACAGCAAAAAAGGATTTATTCTCGTATCCCATGATCGTAAGTTTTTAGATGATTCGGTAGACCATATTTTATCCATTAACCGTGCTGACATTGAGGTTCAAAAAGGCAACTTCTCTGTGTGGTACGAGAATCGCCAGAGAAAAGATCAATATGAGCAGTCGGAAAATGAACGTTTAAAAAAGGATATCCGGCATCTGGAAGAAGCAGCCAGACAATCCGGAGAATGGGCGGATAAAGTAGAATCCACAAAAATAGGAAAAAAATCAATGATTCATGAAAAGTCCATTGATACAAGAGCCTATGTGGGAGAAAAATCAAGGCGCATGCAGATGCGCAGAAAAAATCTGGAACGCAGGCAGAATCAGGCAATTGATGATAAAAAGGGTCTGTTAAAAAATATTGAGGAAGCAGAAGATTTAAAGCTGTATCCGCTAAAGCATCATTCCGGCAGACTTCTTGTGTTAAATGAGGTTGTCCCATTTTACCAAGGGCCGGTGTGCGATCCGGTCAGTTTAAGCCTGGAACAGGGACAGAGAGTATCCCTTCAGGGAAAAAACGGCTGCGGAAAAACAACCATTCTGAAATTGATTCTGGGTAATGAAACAGCCGGTGATTCTATTAATTACCAGGGAACAATCGAAACTGCAAGCGGAATAATAATTTCCTACGTTTCACAGGATACCTCTTTTTTAAAGGGAAGTCTGACAGAATACGGAAAACAGTGTGGCGTAGAGGATTCCCTGTTTAAGGCGCTTTTAAGAAAACTGGATTTTTCAAGGGAACAATTTCAAAAACCCATGGAAACATTTAGTGAAGGGCAAAAGAAAAAAGTTTTAATTGCATGCAGTTTATGCCAGCAGGCTCACCTTTATATATGGGATGAACCCTTAAACTTTATCGATGTATACTCCAGAATCCAGATTGAAAACCTGATACTGAAATTTCAGCCGGCCATGTTGCTGGTGGAGCACGATGAGTTCTTTACTCAGAATGTGGGAGCAGAGCCTGTTACGGTCCGGTCTTCTTACTAAAAAGGCTGTTGACTGCGGTTTCAAAAAATCGGAAGAACTGTCTGGCAAAGTTGACATTTTATGGTGTTTCATGTAAAATGCTTTTGATAAAGGGTTTAAAAACAGAACGAATGAAAGGGATTTTTTCAGATGCAGATTGATATAGATCAGATAGATTTAACAGGGGAAGTACCAGTAAGTGAACCTGAGAGACAATATTATTTTATGGCAAAAGTCAGTGGGTATGTAAAACACCGGAGTGAAGAGCTTGGACGCCCCATGACCTTTTGCACCCAGACATTTGGCTGTCAGATGAATTCCCGAGATTCCGAAAAGCTTGAGGGGATTTTAGAAGCCGTCGGGTTTGTACAGACAGATACCGAAGAGGCGGACTTTGTTCTTTATAACACCTGTACGGTAAGAGAGAATGCCAATCAGAAGGTTTATGGAAGACTTGGGGTTTTAAACAGCCTGAAAAGGAAAAATCCTGATATGATAATCGCTCTTTGCGGATGCATGATGCAGGAAGAGGATGTGGTAGAAAAGATTAAAAAGAGCTACCGGTTTGTAGACGTTATTTTTGGTACTCATAATATCTATAAGCTGGCAGAGCTTTTATACCAGCGTCTGGAAGTCAAAAAGATGGTGGTTGACATCTGGAAGGGAACCGACCAGGTGGTGGAAGATCTTCCGGCAGACAGAAAATATTCGTTTAAATCCGGTGTTAATATTATGTTTGGCTGTGATAATTTCTGTAGCTATTGTATTGTACCTTACGTAAGAGGAAGAGAACGCAGCCGCAGCCCCAAAGACATTATTAATGAGATCAAAGGACTTGCAGATGACGGTGTGGTAGAAATCATGCTGTTGGGACAGAATGTTAATTCCTATGGAAAAACACTGGAAGAACCTGTCAGCTTTGCAAAGCTTCTTTCCCAGGCAGATGAGGTGGAAGGTTTGGAGCGCATCCGTTTTATGACATCCCATCCAAAGGATTTATCCGATGAGCTGATTGAGGCGATGAAAAATTCCAAAAAAGTATGCCGTCACATTCATCTACCTCTCCAGTCAGGAAGCAGCCGGATCTTAAAACTTATGAACCGGAGATATACAAAAGAAAAATATCTGGAACTTGTGGATAAAATTCGTACTGCCATGCCGGATATCTCCCTTACGACCGATATTATTGTAGGTTTCCCAGGGGAAACGGAGGAAGACTTTTTAGAAACATTAGATGTAGTGAGAAAAGTACGTTTTGACAGCGCATTTACCTTTATCTATTCCAAGCGTACCGGAACACCGGCAGCGAAAATGGAAGACCAGATACCGGATGAAGTTGTAAAGGACCGGTTTGACAGATTACTGTCCTTAGTCCAGCAGATTTCATCTGAAGTTTGCGGCAGAGAAGTTCATACGGTTCAGAAGGTTCTGGCAGAGGAAGTAAATGACCATGGAGAAGGCTATTTAACCGGACGGTTAAGCAGCAACACAACCGTCCATTTCAAGGGAGATCCTTCTCTGATCGGAAAAATAGTGGACGTGTATCTTGATGAATCAAAAGGATTTTACTATATGGGAACGTTAAGACCATAACAGAAGAAAAGAGGAAACAAAAGAGAATGGCTGGATTATCGCCAATGATGGCTCATTATTTAGAAACAAAAAAAGAATACCCGGGCTGTCTTTTATTTTACAGACTGGGCGACTTTTATGAAATGTTTTTTGAAGATGCGATTACGGTATCCAGAGAGCTGGAAATAACTTTAACAGGAAAAGAATGCGGATTAGAGGAACGGGCACCTATGTGCGGCGTTCCTCATCATGCTGTTGAAACCTATCTAAACCGTCTGGTTCAAAAGGGATATAAAGTTGCCATCGCCGAACAGATGGAAGATCCCAGACAGGCGAAGGGACTTGTAAAGCGGGAAGTAATCCGTGTGGTAACTCCCGGAACCATAACCAGCGCGCAGGCTCTTGATGAGACAAGAAATAATTATCTGATGGGGGTTGTTTACATCGGAGAAGCATTTGGAATTGCGGTGACCGATATCAGCACCGGAGACTTTCTGGTAACGCAGGTGGAATCTGATCGGGAGCTGATCGATGAAATTAATAAATTTTCGCCTTCTGAGATCATTTGCAATGAAGCATTTTACGTGTCAGGTGTGGACATTGAAGACATAAAAAACCGGTATCAAACTGTTATTTCATCTCTGGATCATCATTATTTTTCCGACGAAGTCTGCAGAAAAATTTTACGTGAGCATTATCAGGTAGGCACCCTTACAGGGCTTGGGCTTGATGATTACGATATGGGTGTAATTGCAGCCGGTGCAGTGATGCAGTACATGTATGAGACCCAGAAAAGCAGCCTGTCTCATATTACGACCATCACACCTTATTCCACCGGGCAGTACATGATAATCGATACTTCTACCAGAAGAAACTTAGAGCTTCTTGAAACTCTTAGGGAAAAACAGAAAAGGGGAAGCCTTTTATGGGTTCTTGACCGCACCAAAACAGCTATGGGAGCCAGAATGCTGCGTACCTATGTGGAGCAGCCTCTGATCCATAGATCTGAGATTATCGGGCGTCAGAATGCCATTGAAGAGCTGAACATGAATTACATATCCAGAGAAGAGATTGGTGAGTATTTAAATCCCATCTATGATCTGGAACGTCTGATCGGAAGGATCAGCTATAAGACCGCAAATCCAAGAGATTTAATTGCATTTAAGAGTTCACTGGAGATGCTTCCCCATATTAAAACGCTGCTAAAGGAATTTACCAGCGAACTTTTAGCTGATTTATACAACGAACTGGATCCCCTTGACGATATTAAGGATTATATTGAGCGTGCAATTATAGAAGACCCGCCTGTTTCCATCCGGGAGGGCGGAATTATCCGGGAAGGTTTTCATGAAGAGGCGGATAAGCTTCGCAGTGCAAAAACAGAAGGGAAAACCTGGCTGGCAGATTTAGAGGCAAAAGAAAAAGAAAAAAGCGGAATCAAGAATCTGAAAGTAAAATATAACAAAGTATTTGGATACTATTTTGAAGTGACCAATTCCTTTAAGGATCTTGTGCCGGATTATTTTATCAGAAAGCAGACGCTGGCCAATGCAGAGCGTTATACCACCAATGAGCTGAAGGAACTGGAAGACATTATACTGGGGGCTGAGGATAAGCTTTTTTCTATGGAATATGACCTGTTCTGTGAAGTCCGTGATACCATTGCTTCCAAGGTACTGAGAATTCAAAAAAGCGCCAGAGCCATTGCAGGCATTGACGTGCTTGTTTCCTTATCTTCTGTTGCAACGAGAAACAATTATGTAAAACCCCAGATGAATGAAAAAGGTATTATTGATATTAAAAACGGACGTCATCCGGTAGTAGAAAAGATGCTTCGGGACGATATGTTTGTATCCAATGACGTTTACCTGGACAGTGGCAAAAACCGTCTGTCCATTATAACGGGACCAAACATGGCAGGAAAATCAACTTACATGAGGCAGACGGCTTTGATTGTGCTGATGGCTCAGATTGGCTGTTTTGTCCCTGCAGATGAAGCGAACATAGGAATCTGTGACCGGATCTTTACCAGGGTGGGAGCTTCTGATGATCTTGCTTCCGGTCAGAGTACCTTTATGGTGGAGATGACAGAGGTTGCCAATATTCTTAGAAATGCCACTAAAAACAGTCTGATTGTCCTGGATGAGATTGGAAGAGGAACCAGTACCTTCGATGGCCTGAGTATTGCATGGGCGGTAGTGGAGCATATCAGCAACCAAAAACTTCTTGGTGCAAAGACGCTGTTTGCCACTCATTATCATGAACTAACCGAATTAGAAGGAACCATGAGTGGGGTCAATAACTATTGCATCGCTGTGAAAGAACAGGGTGATGACATTGTTTTCTTAAGAAAAATTATTAAAGGCGGAGCCGATAAAAGCTATGGTATCCAGGTTGCGAAGCTGGCTGGAGTTCCGGATACTGTCATAATCAGAGCCAGGGAACTGCTTGCAGAGTTAAGCGATGCGGATATTACAGCAAAAGCAAAAGAAATTGCGGAAGCAAATGGCGGCATATCCCAGCGAAAGGCTGTTCCAAAGCCGGACGAAGTGGATTTACAGCAGATGTCACTGTTTGATACGGTAAAGGATGACGATATTATCCGGGAATTAGGGGAGCTTGAGCTGGGCAATATGACACCCATAGATGCCCTGAATACGTTATACCGTCTGCAGACCAAATTAAAAAATCGCTGGCAATAGGAAAAAAGGAGCAGGTGCCATGGCAAATATAACCGTACTGGATCAAAACACGATTAATAAAATAGCAGCAGGAGAAGTGGTTGAGCGCCCTGCTTCTGTGGTAAAGGAGCTTTTGGAGAACGCAATAGATGCAAAGGCAACAGCAGTTACAGTGGAAATCAAAGAAGGGGGAACCACATTTATCCGTGTGACGGATAATGGCTGCGGTATCCCAAAGGAAGAGGTTTCCCTTGCTTTCCTGCGCCATTCCACCAGTAAGATTAAATCCGTTGAGGATCTGTTTACTGTATCCTCCTTAGGCTTTCGCGGTGAGGCACTTGCCAGTATTGCATCTGTTTCCCAGGTGGAAATTATTACGAAAACCAGTGTGGGATTAACCGGTACCAGATATCAGATTGAAGGCGGGACAGAACGTTCTATGGAAGAAATCGGGGCTCCCGAAGGAACTACCTTCATTGCCAGAAACTTGTTTTTTAATACTCCGGCGAGGAAGAAGTTTCTAAAAACTCCGGTTACGGAAGGTGCTCATGTGGCTGATCTGGTAGAAAAGCTGGCATTATCCCACCCGGAGGTATCCATACGTTTCATACAGAACAATCAGAACAAGCTTCACACCTCCGGCAACCATAATCTGAAAGATATTATATATACGGTGTTTGGCAGAGAAATTGCCTCTAACCTTTTAGAAGTTTCCGTAAAAAAGGGAGAGGTTACCGTCCATGGTTTTATCGGAAAACCGGTGATTGCCAGAGGCAACCGCAATTATGAGAATTATTTTATCAATGGAAGATTTATTAAAAGCAGTATTATTTCACGGGCCATTGAAGAAGCTTACCGGCCGTTTATGATGCAGCACAAGTATCCGTTTACCATGCTTCATTTTACCATAGAGCCGGAACTGCTTGATGTGAATGTTCACCCTACCAAGATGGAACTTCGTTTCCGTGATGGAGAAGTGATTTACCATATGGTTTATCAGGCGGTGGCCAATGCTCTTGCCCACAAAGAATTGATACCGGAGGTCAGTCTGGCTAAAAGAGGGGAAGAAACGAAAGAAGCAATGCCTGGAAAGAAGTTCCAGCCCACACCGGAGCCTTTTGAAAATCACAGACTGATGGCGTTAAACCAGACAGCTGCTTCTCAGGAAAAAAAGCTTTCTGACGGAATCCCTTTTCCAAAACGATTGATTCCTCCCCAGCCTGAAGCTGTGAAAGAAGCAAATACGCTGGAAGAAAACTGGCTTGCACCACAGGCTTCCGTGTCAGAAGAAATTCGTTCTGTGAACCAGCCGGAGCCTGTGAAGCAAAGTGAAATGATACATGATTCAGTACAGGAACAAAAGCAGGAGCAAAAACGGGAACAAAAAGCAGAACAGCTGGATTTGTTTGACGGTAAGCTGTTAGAAGCAGAGTCCCGCAAAAAACATAAATTAATCGGTCAGGTATTTGATACTTACTGGCTGGTGGAATTTTCTGACCAGCTTTATATTATTGATCAGCATGCGGCCCATGAAAAGGTTTTATATGAGAAAACCATGGCAACACTTAAAACCAGGGAATATACTTCCCAGGTAATCAATCCTCCCATTATTCTGACCTTAAACCGGAATGAAGAACTTCTCCTGAACCGGCATTTATCCGTTTTTACAGATATGGGCTTTGAAATAGAACCGTTTGGGGGGAGAGAATTTGCAGTAAGAGGGGTGCCGGCCAATCTTTTTTCCATTGCAAAAAAAGAACTTCTGATTGAAATGATTGACGGTTTGTCTGATGATATGTCATTTAACAATCCGGGTATTATTTATGAAAAGGTGGCTTCCATGTCCTGCAAAGCGGCAGTAAAGGGAGGAAATTCCCTATCAGCAGCAGAAGCCAATGAACTGATTGACCAGCTTCTGAAACTGGAAAATCCCTATGCCTGCCCCCATGGAAGACCGACCATCATTTCCATGAGCAGGTATGAACTAGAAAAGAAATTTAAGAGGATTGTCTGATGAAACCACTAATTATTATTACCGGTCCTACCGCTGCAGGAAAGACTGACTTGTCCGTTCGTCTTGCACGGGCAATCGGAGGGGAGATTATCAGTGCAGACTCCATGCAGGTTTACCGCCATATGGACATTGGATCTGCCAAGATCACAGAAGAAGAGAAAAGAGGGGTTCCCCATTATTTAATAGATGTCTTAAATCCGGATGAGGAATTTAATGTTGCAGTTTTTCAGAAAATGGCCAAGGATGCGGTGAATACAATTTACTCTCATGGAAATATTCCTATTGTGACAGGCGGTACCGGTTTCTACATTCAGGCACTTCTTTACGATATTGATTTTACCGATAACGGGGAAGACTTCTCCATTCGGGATGAACTGGAACTGTTGGGAAACGAAAAGGGCGGCGAATATTTACATGAGCTGCTTCAAAAGCTGGATCCCGATGCTGCAGGGGAAATTCATCCCAATAATAGGAAGCGGGTAATCCGAGCCATTGAGTTTTTCCGGCAGACAGGAGAAAAGATTTCAGAACATAACCGCAGGGAGAGGGAAAAAGCTTCCCCCTATGATTTCCTTTACTATACTGTAACCATGGACCGGGAGACTTTGTATCAGAGAATTGACCGGCGGGTGGATTTAATGATGGAACAGGGCCTGGTTGAAGAAGTAAAAAGGCTGAAGAAAATGGGATGCACCAGAAATATGGTGTCCATGCAAGGGTTGGGATATAAGGAAATACTGGATTATCTTCAGGGAGACTGTACTCTTGAGGAGGCGGTTTATATCCTGAAACGGGATACCAGACATTTTGCCAAACGGCAGATCACCTGGTTTAAACGGGAACGGGAAGTCAGGGATTTATACCTTCCTGAATTTGACTATGACTTAGAACAGGTGTTAAAAAAGATTGTGCAGGACACAAATGAGATCATTGGATTGGAGAACGATTAGATCATGGAAGTTGACAGTATATATGAGGAGCTTGGGATCAGCCGGAATGTGCTGGATTTTGGAACAAAAATTGAAGGAAAATTAAAAGCCAGATTTGAAGAGATTGATAAAAATGCAGAATTTAATCAGATGAAAGTCATTAAAGCCATGCAGGAAAACCGGGTCAGTGACATTCATTTTGCTGCAACGACTGGTTACGGTTACAACGATCTGGGGAGGGATACGCTGGAAGCGGTTTATGCCAGTGTTTTTCATACGGAAAGTGCGCTGGTAAGACCGAATCTAATCAGCGGAACTCATGCACTTTCTATCGCATTATCCGGAAACCTTCGTCCTGGAGATGAACTGTTATCACCTGCCGGAAAACCCTATGATACTCTGGAGGAAGTGATTGGAATCAGGGAGAGTGTTGGTTCCCTGAAAGAATACGGCGTTATATACCGTCAGGTAGACCTTCTTCCCGACGGAACCTTTGATTATACATCCATTGAAAAAGCAATTAACGAAAAAACACGCCTGGTTACCATACAGCGTTCCAAGGGATATGATACCCGTCCCACATTTTCAGTTTCACAGATCGGCGAGCTGATTACATTTATTAAAAAAATCAAGCCGGAAGTCATCTGTATGGTAGATAACTGCTATGGTGAATTTGTGGAGCGCATGGAACCTTCTGATGTGGGAGCCGATATGATTGTTGGATCCCTGATTAAAAATCCCGGCGGCGGTCTCGCTCCTATCGGCGGATATATTGCAGGAAGAACCGACTGTATTGACCGTGCGTCTTACCGTCTCACTGCGCCCGGACTTGGAAAAGAAGTGGGAGCCAGTCTGGGACTGAATCAGTCGTTCTATCAGGGTCTGTTTCTTTCTCCTACTGTAGTAGCAGGCGCGTTAAAGGGAGCTGTTTTTGCAGCCAATGTGTATGAGAGCCTGGGCTTTCCGGTTGTACCTGACGGCAGCCAGTCACGTCATGATATTATACAGGCAGTCACCTTTGGCAATCCGGAAGGTGTAATTGCTTTCTGCCAGGGAATCCAGGCGGCCGCACCGGTGGATAGCTTCGTTACTCCGGAGCCATGGGATATGCCCGGATACGATGCCCCTGTCATTATGGCAGCCGGGGCTTTTGTGCAGGGATCTTCCATTGAATTAAGTGCGGATGCGCCAATTAAACCACCTTATGCAGTTTATTTTCAGGGCGGTCTTACCTGGTATCACGCAAAGCTTGGAATATTAATGTCACTCCAGAAGCTTCTTGATGCAGGTTTGATTGTATTGTAAAAAAGGGTGTACACAGCTGTAAAATTATGCTAAAATATTTTGACAGGTATGGGCAATCCTGCCAGGAAACAAAAAGGAGTATCATAACAGATGAGAGGTAAAAACTACTGGGTAATGCTTCTTCTTATGCTTGCCGGTGTTGTACTTGGCGGCTTTGTCGGAGATTTAACTAAGACAATCCCATGGCTTTCCTGGCTGAATGCTGGTCAGTCATTTGGGTTTGATGCTCCGTTAATTGTTAATTTTGGTGTTCTGGTCATAACCTTCGGCATTAACATTAAAATTACCATGGGCGGCATTATTGGAATGGCTGCAGCTCTGGTAACATATCGATTGATTTGAGATTCTACATATGTCTATTGCGTACCTGGAGAGTAACCGTAGGAGGCATATGGAACGTATAACGATGAAAGACATCCCAAAGGATGAAAGACCCTGTGAAAAATGTCTGAGAGAAGGACCGGAAGGTTTAAGTGATTCAGAACTTCTGTCCATTATTATCCGGACAGGTTCCAGAGAGGACAACTCTCTTGCACTGGCACAAAAGATACTGGCCTTAAACTATCCGCGGGAGGGTATTTTAGGGCTTTTACATCTTTCCATGCAGGAACTGATGCAGGTTAAGGGAATCGGCCGTGTGAAAGGCGCCCAGTTATTATGCATTGGAGAACTGTCCAAACGAATCTGGAAGCGGACGGCAAGTTTAAAAGGAACCGATTTCCATCGTCCGCAGGATATTGTAAATTATTTTGTGGAGGATATGCGCCACAGAGAGCAGGAGCTGGTTTTTGTCATGCTCTTAAATACAAAAGGTGCCCTTATTAAGGACATTATGATCTCTCAGGGGACAGTGAACACTTCCGTTGTTTCTCCCAGAGAGATTTTCATTGAGGCGGTCAGATATCATGCAGTCAGCCTGGTTCTGGTACACAATCATCCAAGCGGAGATCCGGCGCCCAGCAGAGAGGATCTTTCTATTACCCGCAGGGTGAAGGAAGCAGGAGATTTAATTGGCATCAGACTGTTAGATCATATTATTATAGGAGATAATTCCTATATCAGTTTAAAAGAACGGGGAATCGTATAGATGGAACCAAAACGCAGTAAATATATTCTGATTGCATTAACAGTTTTTTGTGTCCTGCTCATCGGACTGACATCCGTTCATGATGAGTGGCTTACGCCGCTGCGTACAGGCGTGGGATATGTTCTCATCCCCGTACAGTCCGGAGTTAATTCGGTGGGGTCGGCTATTTACGATGAGTTCAGGGATTATTCCAAACTCAGGAATGCAATGATTGAAAATAAAGATATGAAAGATCTTATCAACCAGCTGACTGAGGAAAACACCAGGCTGCAGTCAGAGGAGTTTGAGTTAAAACGATTAAGGGAACTTTACAGTCTGGATCAGCAATATGGCCAGTATACAAAAGTGGGCGCCAGAGTCATTGCCAACGATTCAAGCAACTGGTTTAAAGTGTTCCGAATTGACAAAGGTTCGAAGGACGGAATCGCCACAGATATGAATGTGGTGGCAGGCGGCGGTCTTGTGGGCATTGTTACCGATGTAGGTGCCAATTATGCTACGGTACGGTCCATTATCGATGACTCCAGCCGGGTCAGCGGTATGGCAATGCAGTCTGGTGACAGCTGTATCGTTGCCGGTGACTTAACCCTGTTTAAAGATGGCAGGTTAAGAATTACCAACATATTAAAAGACAGCGATTTAAAAGACGGAGATAAGATTGTAACCTCCAATATCAGTTCTGTGTATTTGCCTGGAATTTTAGTGGGATATGCTTCCGATATCACCAACGATACCAACAATGTGACTAAATCCGGTTATTTAATTCCTGCCGCAGAGTTTGGCAGCCTTCAGGAGGTGCTTGTAATAACCCAGTTGAAAGCTGATATGATGAAGGAAGGGGAGTCTGCTCCGGCTGCAGAAGGAGGAGACACTGCAGAAACCACAGCCCAGTCAACCCAGGCTGCAGAGAGCGAAAGCGCTTCCCAATAGTGAAAAGGAGTAACATGAGACGGATTTTATTCAACGTACTGCTTATTATACTGGCATTTACCATCCAAAACTGTATATTTCCCCTGCTTCCGTTTCTATCGGCTACACCCAACCTGCTGTTAATTCTCACATTTTCTTTTGGATTCATACATGGGAAAGAAGCTGGAATGTACTATGGTCTGTTAGCAGGTCTTCTTATGGATTTGTTTTACAGCGGCCCCTTTGGATTTTATACCCTGATTTTTATTTTTATGGGCTACGTCAACGGAATCTGTACCAGATATTACTATGAAGATTATATAACACTGCCATTAATTATGAGTGTGCTGAATGAACTGGCCTATAATTTTTATATCTATGTGTTCCGTTTTTTAATTCGACAAAAATTACGGATCGGTTTTTACTTTATTAATCTGGTTTTGCCTGAGATTATCTTTACTGTTGTGACCACGCTTCTGCTTTACAGGGTATTCCTGATTATGAACCGCCATTTGGAAGAGATTGAAAAAAGAGGTGATTCTACGATTGTTTAGGGATTTAATGGAGATTATAAGAGATGTATTCAGGAAAGCTGCTTCATCCCGTCTTTTTATTCTTGGAATCATCTGTTTGGCCATGTATACCGGACTGGTTCATACACTTTTTAATATGCAGATTATTAATGGAGAAAAAGCCTTAAGCGATTACCTGCAGCTTACAGAGCAGACCATTACCACTGCAGGCACAAGAGGAAACATCTATGACAGAACCGGAAAGGTGCTGGCATATAATAAACTGGCTTACACGGTTATGGTACAGGATAACGGTGCCTATAAAAAAACAGATGATAAAAACCGCATGTATTTAAGACTGGTGCAGATTCTTAATAAGCATGGAGAAAACGTAGAGGGTAAATTTGAAATAGCCGTTGATGCCAATGGCGATATGGTTTATACCTCTTCTTCTGAAACTGCAAGAAAACGCTTTCTGAGGGATTATTACGGACTGAAGAAGGTAGAGGACTTAGATGATGCAAAAGGTCTCTATCCTTCCAATTTAAGTGCCAGGGAACTGTTTGAACGAATCTGTGAAGATAACGGATTAAGGAGTTTAAAAGATTCAGACGGGAACCCCGTTGCCCTGACTGATCGGGAGGCACTGGATATTATTAATATTAAATATGCCCTTCGTCTCATGCTGTACCGAAAGTATGAAGCAACTACGGTGGCCACAGAAGTATCAGACGATACGGTAGCCGATATCCTGGAACATATCGGGGATCTGCAGGGAGTTACCGTGGAAGAGACCACAATCCGGGCTTATAACAACAGTATTCCCTTTGCCCCTGTTATCGGATATACAGGAAAGGTTCCAGAGGAACAGCTGGAAAATTTACAGAGCCGGAAAGATGACTATGATATCAACGATATTGTAGGGCGGACAGGCATTGAGTATACCATGGAGCATGAGCTTCAGGGAACCAAGGGAAAAAAGACCATTTATAAAGACAGTGTGGGAAGAATCCGGGAAACCAAGGATGAGACGGATTCTCTTGCCGGCAATGATGTTTACTTAACATTGGATGCAGATCTGCAAAAAGGTATCTACCATTTGATCGAACAGTCTCTCGCTGGGGTCTTGATCAAAACCATTGTAAATGGAGATTACCAGGCGAACAGCACAACAGACGGATCCAATATGAAGATTCCAGTAAAAGATGCTTATTTTCAGCTGATCAATAACAATGTCCTGTCTTTAAAGGAGATTGAGTCAGAGGAAGCGTCAGATACGGAAAAGAACATATACCGGAAGTATGAGGCTTCAAGGAAAGAGATATTAGACGAACTTCGCAGTGAACTGATGAGTCCTAATGCAACAGTTATGAAAAATCTTCCGGAAGATATGAAAGCCTATATGTTTTATATTTACAGTTATCTCTCCGAACCGACTGTGGGAATTATAAAAGACGAGGCCATAGATGCAGCCAGTGATGAATTCCAGGCATGGAAAATAGATGAAATAAGCCTGAGGGATTATCTTTATTATGGAATTGCAAACGGCTGGATTGACACCACGAAACTGGAAACAGACGTCAAGTATTCCAGCGCAGATGATACCTTTGAAGCGTTGGTAACTTATGTGTCAGGCAAGCTGGAACAGGACAGAAGCTTTACCAAGAAGATCTACCGGTATTTAATCAATAATGATACCATAACCGGACAGGAATTATGTCTGGCTTTATACGATCAGGGTGTGATAAAGGAGAATGAACAGGACATTGCCGAATTAAAAGCCACTGGAGATGCATATACGTTTCTTTTAAAAAAGCTGTCTGCCCTGGAGATTACTCCTGCTCAGTTAGCCCTGTCCCCCTGTAATGCAGGAGTGGTAGTGACCAATGATAAAACCGGAGAAGTACTTGCGCTGGTATCCTATCCGGGGTACGATAATAACAGGATCGGGGATGGCTCTTATTTCAGCCAGCTTCAGGCGGATTTATCCCTCCCCCTTTATAATAATGCAACACAGACGCGAAAAGCACCGGGGTCCACGTTCAAACCGATTACAGCAGTTGCTGCTCTTGAAGAGCATGCGATCACCGCCGATGAAACCATTAACTGCTCCGGAATTTACACTGACGTGGAACCTCCCATCAAGTGCTGGATCTATTCCGGCCAGCATGGTCCGCTTAACATTGTTGGCGGAATCGAAAACTCCTGTAACTATTTCTTTGCAGATTTAGGCCACCGTCTTTCTACAGATGAAAACGGAATTTATTCTCCGGATTTAGGACTGGAGGTTTTGCGAAGCTATGCAGCAAAATTTGGACTGGATCACAAATCCGGTGTGGAGATTGGCGAGCTGGATCCACAGATTTCCAAAGAAGCGCCGGAACGTTCCGCCATGGGACAGGGAAGCCACGCTTATACCAATGTCCAGTTGTCAAGGTATGTTTCTGCCATAGCAAACAGGGGAACTGTTTTTGAACTCAGTTTACTTGATAAAACAACGGATTCTGAAGGTAATCTGATTAAAGATTATACCCCTGAGATTTCTTCTCATATTGACGCGGCGGGCTCAACGTGGGATACTGTACAACAGGGAATGAGAGAAGTGATTGCTAACGGTTCGACTAAGAGATTATTTGCGGATCTGGAAGTGGAAATTGCCGGTAAGACTGGAACTGCACAGGAAGCCCGCAATAAGCCGAATCATGCGTTCTTCATTTCTTATGCGCCATATGACAATCCGGAAATCTGTGTAACAGTGAATATTCCGTATGGCTATTCATCATCGAACGCTGCTAACATTGCGAAGAATGTCTATAAGTATTATTATGGCTATATAGACTTAGAATCCATTGTAAACGCAGGCGCCCTGGATGCAGCAAAGGTCAACATTCGCGACTAACGAGGATAAGAGGTGATATGATGCATGATACCGTAGTAATAAAAAGCAACAAAGCAGGTATGACTGTTATCCTGGATCCGGACATCCCCTTCCCTCAACTTCTTTCTGATATTGGGAAGAAATTCGGAGATCATGCCAAATTCTGGGGATCCGCACAAATGACTCTGACAATTGAAGGCAGAGAGGTTACTCCTGCGGAAGAATTCTCTATCATAAACCAGATTACGGAAAATTCCAATGTGGAAATCATTTGTCTGGTGGATACAGATGCAAACCGCATGAAGCGATGTGAAAAAGCACTGAATGAGAAGCTGATGGAACTATCCTGCCAGACGGGACAGTTTTTTAAAGGCAATTTACAAAATGGAGAGACTTTGGAATCAGAAGCGAGCATTGTAATCATCGGAGATGTATTAAAGGGTGCAAAAGTCCTGGCAAAGGGCAATGTAATTGTTCTTGGAAAACTGGCCGGCACCGTTTGTGCAGGTGTGGCAGGGAATAAAGGCGCACTGATTACAGCCCTGGAAATGGCACCTTCCCAGCTGCGGATTGCAGACTGTACTTCAGGACTGGACGGCAGAAGCCGCCGTCTTGGGCGCGGACCAATGAAGGCTTATCTGGAGAATAATAAAGTCCTTATAAAACCAATGAAAAAAAGTGTGGAAATATTCCGAAAATTAAGGTAAAATAGAATGAGGTATAAAAAACAGGAGGATATGGTATGAGTGAGATCATCGTAATCACTTCTGGAAAAGGCGGGGTAGGCAAGACGACAACTTCTGCCAATGTTGGTACCGGACTGGCGATTCTGGGTAAGAAGGTAGTCCTGATAGATACAGATATCGGACTTCGGAACTTAGACGTGGTTATGGGTCTGGAAAACCGCATTGTCTACAATCTTGTAGATGTGGTAGAGGGAAACTGCCGTATGAAGCAGGCCCTGATTAAAGACAAAAGATACCCGAATTTATTTTTACTTCCATCAGCCCAGACGCGGGACAAGACCGCAGTTACACCCGGGCAGATGGTAAAACTGGTGGATGATTTAAGAGATGATTTTGATTACATTCTGTTAGATTGTCCGGCGGGAATTGAACAGGGCTTTCAGAACGCAATTGCAGGTGCTGACAGAGCCATTGTTGTAACAACTCCGGAGGTGTCCGCAATCCGGGACGCAGACCGGATTATTGGTCTTTTGGAAGCTGCCGATATGGGCAGCATAGATCTGATTGTTAACAGGATCCGGGCTGATATGGTAAAAAGGGGAGATATGATGTCTCTTGATGACGTCATGGACATTCTGGCCATTGATATTATCGGTGCTGTTCCGGATGACGAGGATATTGTCATTTCCAGCAATCAGGGAGAGCCTCTTGTAGGCATGGGGACTCCAGCCGGACAGGCCTATATGGACGTATGCAGGAGAATTATCGGTGAGAATATCCCGATCCAGAATCCGGCAGTACGGGAAGGTCTTTTCTTTCGACTCTCGCATCTCTTAAAGAGAGCATAGGAGGGTCTGATATGAACCTGTTTCCTGTTTTCCGTAAGAAGAATTCAGGAGAAATTGCAAGAAATCGTCTGAAACTTTTGCTGGTTGCGGACAAGGCTGACTGTTCTCCTGAGATCATGCAGATGATAAAAGACGATATGATCCGTGTTGTTTCACGTTACATGGATATTGATTCCGACAGAATAGAGATACAGATGAAGAAATTAAAGCAACCGGATTGTGAACGCTTTACACCGGTGCTTTATGCAAACATCCCTATTCGCGATGTACCTGATAAGGGGATATACTGACTATGTTTTCTGACTACAATTTTAAATATTATAATTACCGGTTAGTTTTGTACATGCTGTCGCTGGCAGTGATTGGAATTTTAGTGGTGGCAAGTGCCTCCAACCAGGATTCCGGTATTGTAACAAAACAGATTATTGGCGTAATGGTGGGATTTGCACTGGCAATCGGTCTTTCCATCATAGACTATCGTAAATTAGTAAAGCTTTATGTTCTGGTTTATGGACTTTGCATCCTGTTACTGGGAGCAGTTCTTGTCATGGGACATACAGCAGGAGGTGCGACCAGATGGATCTACATTCCTGGATTAGGTCGGATTCAGCCTTCTGAATTTGTAAAAATCGGGCTTATCGTATTCTTTTCCTGGTATTGGAATAAATACCAGGAAAAGATGAATACGCCTGTTATGGTGGGACTGGCTGCTTTGCTGGCGGCGTTCCCCATAGGTCTTATCTTTGCAGAACCCAATTTATCTACCAGTCTGGTTGTTACAGTCATCATACTGTGTATGGTGTTTTCAGCCGGTATCAGTTACCGGTGGATTGGTGGCGTTCTGGCTATTGCAATACCGGCAGGTATGCTGTTTATCTATCTGCTGACTAAGGGCTTAATTCCGTTCATACACGATTATCAGGCGCGGCGTATACTTGCGTGGATTTATCCTCATGCGGAACAGTATGCGGAAAACTTATACCAGCAAAAGAATTCAATTATGGCAATCAGTTCCGGACAGCTTCAGGGAAAGGGACTTTTTAATACAACCATTGCTTCTGTGAAAGACGGAAACTTTTTATCAGCCGGTGAAACGGATTTTATCTTCGCCATTATCGGTGAAGAGATGGGATTTCGAGGCAGTGTGATTGTCATTGCTCTTATTGGACTGGTTGTATTTGAATGTCTTTATACTGCATCCAAAGCAAAAGACATGTCCGGCAGACTGATTTGCACCGGTATGGCAGCCCTGATCGGGTTCCAGGCTTTTTCTAACATCGCGGTGGCGACACAGATCTTTCCTAATACAGGTCTGCCGCTTCCCTTTGTCAGCTCGGGAGTGAGCTCTTTAACCAGTATTTTTATGGGAATGGGCCTGGTACTGAATGTTGGACTGCAACGCAAAATCGGTAATTAAAAGGAGGTATATCGTTATGAATATAGGATTAGTTGCCCATGATTCAAAGAAAAAACTGATGCAGAATTTCTGCATTGCGTACAGAGGTATTTTAAGTAAGCATATGTTATATGCGACAGGAACAACAGGACGTTTGATTGAGGAAGTCACAAACTTAAATGTTCATAAATATCTGGCAGGTCATCTGGGAGGAGAACAGCAGTTGGGATCTCAGATCGAGCACAATGAGATTGACCTTGTGATCTTCCTGCGAGATCCTCTGACACAGAAATCACATGAACCGGATATTGTGAATATTATGAGAACCTGCGATATGCATAATATCCCTCTTGCAACCAATCTGGCCACAGCAGAGTTATTAATTAAATCTCTGGAACGCGGCGATCTGGAATGGCGAGAGATGTATAAATAGCAGAGGTAAATATAAGTGAAAAGAAAAGTTTTTGTGACATCAGGCTGCATCATCTTAAGCGCATTATTCCTGACGGGCTGTGCTGGTCTTCATAAACTTGACAATCCTTATGAATTTTCTGAGAGGACCGCCCTTTACCAGTCCGCTTCTGTGGCTGGTAAGTCGGAAACCTTTGCTCATGATCTTTGCGTGGTATCGAAAGATACTGCTGATTCGGATAGTTCAGTGACAGCAGAAGCTGCCGCTGTATTTGATTTATCTGATAATAATGTGATTTTTGCGAAGAATCCTTTTGAAAAATTATATCCCGCGAGCATTACCAAGACGATGACTGCACTTTTGGCTGTTAAGTACGGAAATCTTTCCGATGAGGTGACAGTGACGAAAGATGCTGTAATTAAAGAGTCAGGTGCCAGCTTATGTGGTATAAAACCAGGAGATAAGCTGACCATGGAACAGCTTCTGTACGGTCTTATGATTCCATCTGGTAATGATGCAGGTGTTGCCATTGCAGTTAATATGGCGGGAAGTGTTGATCAGTTTGCTCAAATGATGAATGACGAGGCAAAAAAGCTGGGAGCGACAGGGACGCATTTTGTAAATCCACATGGTCTCAGTGATGAAGATCACTATACCACGGCGTACGACCTGTATCTGATTTTTAATGAAGCTTTGAAGTATCCGGAAATTCGTAAAATTATCGGTACGGCTGAATATAAAACCTCTTATCAGGGCGGTGACGGGAAGACAGTAAGCGCAACCTGGAAAGGTACCAACTGGTATATGACGGGAGAACGCAAGATTCCTGATGGACTAACGTTATTGGGAGGTAAAACAGGGACCACTCTTTCGGCAGGAAGCTGCCTGATTATGGGAAGTACTGATTCATCAAAAAAAGAGTATATCTCAGTGGTTTTAAAAGCCAGAGATCATGCCGGACTATATGATAACATGTCAAATATCCTGAATAAAATTGTAGAATAGTGATTGCCTTTCTTATGAATTTGTACTATAATTATATTAATCTGAATAGACTTTTTATACAAATCATATAACGCAAGGAGGAGAGTGCTATGGTGCAGATAATAGCAGGGAAAAAGGGTAAGGGGAAAACAAAGCATCTGTTAGACAGAGCTAATTCCGCCGTAAAAGACTCAAAAGGTTCTATTGTATATTTGGACAAAAGTTCAAAGCACATGTATGAGTTAAGCAACAAGATCCGCCTCATTAACGTCAATGAGTATCCAATTACTTCAAGCGAAGGATTTATTGGTTTTATCTGTGGTATCATATCTCAGGATCATGATTTGGAGATGATGTTCTTTGACAGCTTTTTAAAGCTGGCATGTCTGGAAGGAGAAGACATATCAGAAACGATAGCGACTTTGGAAAAGATTGGTGAAAAGTATCATATTACCTTCGTTCTCAGCGTTTCAGTAGATGCGGAGAATATACCGGGGAACACCAGGGCTAATGTGGTTGTTTCATTATAATCATAGATAGGAATAGGGGACTGGGTGCCAGTCCCCTTTATTATTGTTCGCCCAGCATGGGCGAACTCTTACAGGTGAAAGTCCTGAGCATACCCTAC
>NZ_DALYXB010000009.1:262009-266145 GCF_031982545.1 Lacrimispora sp. | reverse complement strand
ACAGGTCCGACAGGAGATACCGGCCCGACAGGCCCGACAGGAGATACCGGCCCAACAGGTCCGACAGGAGATACCGGCCCAACAGGTCCGACAGGAGATACCGGCCCAGCTGCGGGTGTTACAACATTCGGATATGCTTATGAACTTGCAACTTTAGCTGATGCAACCGTAGTGGGTGGTGCAGATGTACCGTACAGCAATAATGGACCATTAGCAGGAATAACTCATACTGCTGGCACAACTACGATAACAGTACCGACCGCCGGAACTTATCAGATTGATTATTATATCGATATTACGGCTGGCGTAGGTTCCGCTATTGCAATTGCAGTAAACGGAACCCCAGATGCATCAACTAATGTTACTGCTCTTGTTGCTGTTGGGGAAATATCAGGGACCGCAATGCTTACGCTTGCAGCAGGAGATGTGCTGACTTTAAGGAACAACTCTGCCGTACCATTGACAATGACTTTGGCACCTGGTGTAGGATCACAATTTAATGCAATTCTGTTAAGCTGATAAACTATGGCCGGTATCTTCGGATACCGGTCATATTAAATAATTACACAGGATTTGTTTTATAGTTAAAACCACCTAATTAATTGATTTCCACCTGATTATAATGATAAGTTTACCTGGTTACACATTCTTTCGAATTAACGCTCAAAATTTCTTTTTTAGAGCCGACCCACAGGAGAAGGCCAATGAAACAGGCACATATTTCAGAAACAGTCATAGACCATATTACACCATTTAGCTGAAACAAACTATTTCCAATAATGATAATGGGAATCAGTGCAATGCCTCTGGATACAGACATTATAGTAGATTGAATGCTTTTTCCGAATGCTTGAAACATACTCGTTAAAAGTCCCGATATACCTGCAAATAAGGTGGAAAGTAATAATGCTGTAAGAATAATAACACCGACTTTTATCACGGATTCATCGGAGCTAAAAAGTTCAAGGACCTGTGTCCGGAACACAAACAAAACAGCGGCAAACACAGAAATAATTGTAACAAGATAAAATGCTGTTGTTTTCAACACTTTATTTAATCGTTCAACATTGTTTGAGGCATAAGAAAATGCAATTAGCGGAACAACACCCATATATATACCCATGCCGATAAAATCAGATATCTGACATACACGATTAGCTACTCCAAATGCTGCAACCACGTGGTCACCATATAAGACTGCATAGTTATTAAACATCAGACTTGAAATAATTAAAAATCCAGACAGCAGCAGAGCAGATATTCCAATCTTAAAGATATTAAAAAGGATAGTTGGATTTGGTTTAAAATATTTTAAACGAACGCTTTGAGCCGGACTTTTCTTCTCCAGATAGTACATATAGTAAACAACGGCGCAGATATTACCAATAACAGTGGCAACTGAAGCCCCCATTACATCCAGGTGAAAGAAAAAAATAAATATCGGGTCAAGTATGATATTTATAACAACGCTGATGATCATTCCGATCATCGATTCGGTGGACGCACCTTCGCCCCTAACCATTTGGGCGAGTGTAAAATTAGCAACTACAAACGGACTTCCAATTGTATATGCAATAATATAAGAACGTGTATGCAGCAGTGTTTCTCCTGTAGCACCCAGCAGTTTTAATATGGGGGATAAGAATGGAATACAAAGCAGCATAAACAAAAGTCCCGAAATTAATGACAGATACAAAGTTACAGACGAAACTATTTTTACACAATCTAATTTTTTCTCTCCTAATAATCTTGAAATATATGTGCTGCCACCTGTACCAAATAATTCTCCCAGTGCCATGAGAATAGTTGTAAACGGCAGAGCAAGCGTAATTGACGCTAACATGGATGTGTTGTTCAACCTTCCAATAAAATAAGCATCTGTAATATTGTAAATCATATTGACAACCATACCTAAAATCATGGGAATAGCCATATGTGCGATAGCTTTTGGTACTGGTGCTTTTTCAAGATAGTACATTGCGTCTTTGTTTTCCATGTGGAACACCTCCGTTAAATATAAGTTGATTTCTACCTATTTGCTGACAGCTTTTATTTACTCTCTGTAAACAGGTTAATGTGATTAAGTAAAGTTCTACCTATTTTTGTAAAATAAAACAAGGTTTATATATGTGATTCTACTCCTAAATTTTCAAAAGTCCGTTTTAAAAAATTCAAATAAATAGTTTTTTCTTCCTCGGAAAATCCAGTTAACATTTCATCGGTTATTTCGCTAAGAATACCAGACATTTCACTAAGAAGTTTTTGGGATTTCTCAGTAAGTTCAATGGATATCGTCCTGCCATCTTCATTACCAGAGCGGCGTATTATAAAACCATTTCTTTCCAGACTGTTGAGTAAACTTGTCACGGACGGACCGGATATTTGCATGGCCATGCTTAAATATCTGCGGTTGATTTCTTGATTGGATTTGTGTGCTCCGTCTATGTGTCCCAAAAGGCGTACTTGCGGCTCGGTAATATCGTATGCCGCCAATCTTTGATCATTTTTATAGCGCAACACATGTGCGATGTTCTTAATATAAAAATCGTGAGGCGGTAGCCGATTTATATTCATTTTATCCACTCCTTTCAATTAGGTTGATTTCTATCTAATATTATATAAGTAGACTTCTACTTTGTCAATCTCCTTTTTGATTTATTTCCAATGATAAGCTATATTGCTTAGTGGTATATAGGGTAAGCATATTGATATTTGCATAGTTATGCTATAAACACCAGGCTGGATCACTATTGAGGACACTCTGATATTGAGCTGGAATAATACAATCCAGTATAAATTATAATCGACAAAAAGATAGTCTATTTACAAGGAAAAGTGGACCAAAGTAACTGTCGGTATAATGAAAAGTATGTGGTTCTAAGCTCACTTATAAAAAGGCAAATGAAAAATATAAGGATATAAGTAGGTTTATTTTAGGCAAATACAAAAGTATATTTTGGAGTTAGAAGTAAAGAAAAACTTCAGTATCGAATATTCTTGTCACAACATATATTACTAATAGGCGTTATCAGACTGATGCGCCTTGAAATATAGAAATGGGAGGATTTTTTTATGGCTAATAATGCTTTGCAAATAGAACTAAATACAGCTACAACGGTAGCTGCAGGTGCCAATGTCCTTTTTGACACTATAGTCTATTCATCCGGAACCATATCTTACAATCCAGCCACAGGGGTAATTACATTCAATGAGGCTGGCAGATACGTGCTCGACTGGTGGCTGGCAACACAATCTTCTCAATCGACAAATGGGACATCCTTTGCATTATCGTCCTCACAGGGAGATTTTCTGGAAGGTAATTCACCGATAAAAACAGGAGAGGTTTATGGAATTGGGATTGTTGATGTAATTGCAGCTCCAGTTACTGTATCTCTTGTAAATACCAGTACAGCGACTGTATTCTTTTCTCTAATAGTTCCATTGAAGGGAACATTGGTTGTGGTTCAAGATGATATTGTTTCAACCGGCCCGACAGGAGCTACCGGCCCAACTGGGCCAACGGGAGATACCGGCCCCACCGGCCCAACAGGAGCAGCAGGACTAACCGGCCCGACAGGAGATACTGGTCCAACAGGCCCCACTGGAGCTACTGGCCCCACCGGCCCAACAGGAGATACCGGCCCCACCGGCCCCACGGGAGATACTGGCCCCATCGGCCCCACGGGAGATACTGGCCCCACCGGTCCAACGGGAGATACTGGACCTACTGGCCCCACGGGAGATACTGGCCCCACCGGCCCCACGGGAGCTACTGGCCCCACCGGCCCAACGGGAGATACTGGCCCCACCGGCCCCACGGGAGATACTGGCCCCACCGGCCCAACGGGGGATACTGGCCCCATCGGCCCCACGGGAGATACTGGCCCCACCGGCCCAACGGGGGATACTGGCCCCACCGGCCCCACGGGAGATACTGGCCCCACCGGCCCAACGGGAGATACTGGCCCCACCGGCCCCACGGGAGATACTGGCCCCACCGGCCCAACGGGGGATACTGGCCCCATCGGCCCCACGGGAGATACTGGCCCCACCGGCCCAACGGGAGCTACTGGCCCCACCGGCCCAACGGGAGATACTGGCCCCACCGGCCCAACGGGAGATACTGGCCCCACCGG
>NZ_DALYXB010000009.1:0-261909 GCF_031982545.1 Lacrimispora sp. | reverse complement strand
GCCCAACGGGAGATACTGGCCCCACCGGCCCAACGGGAGATACTGGCCCCACCGGCCCAACGGGAGATACTGGCCCCACCGGTCCAACGGGAGATACTGGTCCTACCGGTCCAACGGGAGATACCGGCCCCACCGGACCAACGGGAGCTACTGGCCCCACCGGCCCAACGGGAGATACTGGTCCTACCGGTCCGACGGGAGATACCGGTCCAACCGGCCCCACCGGTCCAACCGGCCCGACAGGAATCGCTGGTCTCGCAGGAGTCACCGGTCCAACCGGTCCAACAGGAACTTCTGTAACAAGCGACAGTATGTCGGCAGCTAATACAACTTCTGCAGTAATAGCAGTTGTATTAGGCGGCACCAATGTACCGCTTCCGGATAACCAGAACTTAAATACGTTTACCGTTGATGGAACCAATACTGTTTTTACGGTACCAGCCACAGGGGAATATTTGATTAGTTATGCTGTTGCTACAACGGTGGCATTACTGGTATCCTCTCGAATTACGGAGAACGGTGCACCAATTGCAGCTTCTGTTATTACACCAACGGTTGCTGCCAGTAACCTGGAATCAACATTTATTGTTCCGCTGACTGTTGGAGATACGCTTTCACTGCAATTATTTGGCCTGCTGGGAGCGGCAACGCTTCTGGGCGGCGCAAGCACGTATATGACACTTGTAAGAGTAATCTGATTTTAAATTATTTCTAAAGAACGCCCCCACCCTTTGGTTAATAAGGGTGGGGGCAAAACAATGTGTGGAATATTTTTTGTTACAAATGATAGCGGCTTTAGCGCAACTTCTTTAATTCTCAGAAGTGTATTTGGCTTGTTTAATGCTTCACATGTATGAAACCATGTGTTACAATAAGCAATGTACCAGTTTCTGAAAACAGGAAAGGGAGGAACTAGAATTTATGGGAAATCAATCAATCGATTTGAGTGCTTTTCTCTGTACAAGGTCTGATGAATGGGCGAGACTTGTACAGAGGTATAACATTTAATTATTATCTCGTCCTCATTGGATTTTGTACTTATAGGAAATTTACTTATAAGGAGAGAATACAATGAAATCAAAATTAAATACAGATTATAAAATATTTTGGCTGGGGCAGGCAGTATCCCAACTGGGTAGTTCTATGACATCTTTGGCTTTGACCTTTTGGACTTATCAACAGACCAATTCAGCAATGACAGTATCGTTTATGTCATTTTGCAATTATCTGCCTTACATATTAGTCAGTATATTTGGGGGAACATTTATTGACCGGTCATCGAAGAAGAACATTTTAATTATTTCCGATACCATAGCGGCTATTTGTACAATCAGCATACTTTTTAGTTTGTTTCGGGGCAGTCTGGCTCTGACGCAGATTTATATTGTAAATGCAGTAATCGGGTTTATGAATGCATTTCAGTCACCAGCTTCGGCTGTTGTAACCGGGCAATTGATTACGGATGGAAATTATGAAAAGGCAAGCGGCCTGAATTCATTTTCTTCTAATTTAATCATGGTCACCGCACCTGTTCTTTCCGGTACACTTGTTGGCTTTTTTGGGATCCGGCTGGTGCTTGCCATTGATCTGCTGACCTTTACGTTCTGTATGATTACACTATTTTTGGTTAGCCCAAGGGAGAATTCCGGAACATCAAAAACTCATCATACACATGCAGGAGGGAAAAATAGGGAGCATATAGAATTCTTAAAGAAAGAGCCAGGTATTTTGTATCTGATGCTCAGCCTTGCATTGATTAACTTTTTCTCCAGACTGACCTATGAGAACATCCTTAATCCTATGATTCTGGCAAGAAGCGGAGGAAATGCAGGAGTCTTCGGACTGGTAAACAGTATGATGGGAGCAGGAGGGATTATTGGCGGCATTATCGTTGCTTCCGGCAAAAAAACAAAAAGCCCCCGTAAGATGATTTATCTTTCAGCAGGAATTTCATTTTTACTTGGAGATTTAACCATGGGAGCAGGGAGGAATGTTTTTGCGTGGTCTTTAGCCGGAATCTTTGCAAGCTTACCCATACCATTTATCATGGCGGGTCAAAACGCACTGCTGTACCGGATTGTTCCTGAAAACATTCAGGGAAGAATTTTTGCAATCCGCAATGGAATACAATATTCTACAGTACCTGTCGGTCTGCTTCTTGGAGGATATCTGGCGGATTATGTATTTGAGCCATTTATGGCTTCTGATTACAACGCAGCTATTTTCTTACAAAGTATAGTTGGAAAAGGAACTGGAAGCGGAATGGCAGTTATGTTTCTGTGCACAGGTCTCCTGGGGGCCTTATCTTCGGCGTTTGGTTATAGGAACCGGTCTGTGAGAAATTTAACAAGATCGATTTAAATTTAATTGCCATAATAAAATAAGACCGGTACCTTCGGGTACCGGTCTTATTGAGCACTCATACAAGAAAGACTGCTGTCGCTTATTAAAATAATCGGATTGATTAAAAAACCTGCTTTATTTCGCCCTTATCCATCTCATAGACCTTATCACATAATGAATTGATATCCTCCCGATTATGGCTGATTATAATGATAAGTTTGCCTTCTGCCTTTAACTGAAGAAGTATTTTCCGTATTTCCATGACTCCGGAATTATCCAGCCCGTTCATTGGTTCGTCCAGTATAATAATATCCGGATATTCCATTAACGCCTGGGCGATACCAAGTCGTTGACGCATTCCCAGTGAGTATTTTCCAACTGTTTTTTTAGAATCAGGATCCAGTCCAACCATTTTCATGCATTCACGCAGCCGGTCAACATCTGCGATCTTACGTATAGAAGCCAGATATTTTAAGTTCTTTAATCCGGAATATCTGTTTAGAAAGCCTGGATTTTCAATTATGAATCCAGTATTATCAATGAACTCGGTATCGTAACCGATCCTCTTTTCATCCACTAATATGGATCCTGAAGATACTGGCATGAATCCGCAGATGCATTTTATCAATACAGTTTTTCCAGAACCATTCCTGCCAATAATTCCATGTATTTTGGAAGAATCGAATTCCAGATTAATATTTTTTAATATTTCCTGACCTTCCAGTGTCTTACAGACATCAATCACTTGTATGAATCGATCCATTAATTTTACCCTTCCTTCCTGCCTTTTGTTTTCTTGTTCCAAGCGTCAGGCAGATGCCAATCAGACAAATTAGTGTTATACCAAAAAACAATGCAGCATAACGAAGTGTGAGACCGTATTGGACGTTAATTCCGGATAAAGCTTTTAATTGAGTCAGTGTTACAGGAGAGATCAGAAAGGTTTTAGCCGAAAACGAATTTGATATTACTACATCCAAAAGAACAAAAAATGCTCCGATCATTACTCCGACAGGTTTATGAGAAATGAAATTAAAAATATAAATAATTAACCCAAGCCATATCACACAGGCAAATTCCAGAAGAAAACTTATGGTTGTTGCTTTTGCGGGAGAAAAGACACCAATCATATAACTGTCAACGATAAAAGGTATTTGAAACTGTGCAGCGGCATTTGTCTGTGCCAGAGTTCCCCATATTTTCCCCCAGTCATTGGAAAAAAAGATGTGTGGAAACAGGCTTACCATACTTGTAATCAGAATAAATCCAACATAAGCAAATGACATAAAAATAATATAAAAAATATTACCCAGCTGCCACCACATCCTGCCGGAACGATATATGGTATAGAAATAATTTTCACCTTGAAAAGGTGCTGTACAAAATAAATATACAGCACCACTCATGAATACAATCTGGCATATATAATCATTGGTTAAATGAGAAAATGCCCAGGGCGCAATCCTGATATTTACTGTGTTGGAAAAAACTGTTACAGGCTCCAGGTAAGAATATATAAATATTCCGATAATAATAAATAAACTCAAAACTCTCAGTTGAAGCCCTTCCCGTTTTAGCTGAATCCAAAATATTCGAAATCCTTTAGATAAATTGTTCATTTTTAATCAACCTCTTTGCTCTTTTGCAGAATAAAAATCCAGAAGCAGTAACAAGGACAAGGACCATAAGAGTCGTTATAAAAATTGTCTCCATATCTGTTCCAAAGCTGCTTCTTGCGCGAAGCAGCAGATCTAAACGAAAAATAGCAGGTACATTTAAAATCACATTTAGTCTCGTCAGAAAAAATGAGGATATAAACGGAGTTACAAAAATCATATAGCGGTTACAAACATATGCCGATACCAATAGTGCAACACTTGACCACAATACGCCGGAAAGGAATAGAAGAAAGACAGCGGCTATAAAATATGAAATACCATTTCCGCTCTTCATTAGGGCATAATATGGCAATCCCTGAGATTCTGTCAGCGATTGTTCGTTTATCAGGACTGTGAACCTTGACGCAAGGAAAATAAAAGAAATTCCTCCGGCAGCTAAAGATAACCCGCCGGATACTGCTGTTGTAATGACTTTTGAGATGCAGTACGTTTTAATATTTATTTTAGACACCAGAACGGTTATCATGTTAGAACGGTATTCCTCGCAAAAACTGGCTGCATAAGGAATGCAGGACAGCATGGGAATGATATATACGCTATAAAATCCACCAAATGAAAAGGAATTAAACCAATAGTAATTTACATCAGCACGACCATTCCAGAGAAATGGAAGCTGATTCCAGGTATCCAGAAAAATGCATAAAACAACCCCTGCTGCAGCCGGTAAAAACCCTTCTTTCATTGCAGTTGCAATTCCCCGGCTAACCATGCTGAATAATTTATGCTTATTCTCCATTGGCAAGATTCCCCCCTGTTACTGCGTTTATTCTTTCTGCATTGCTTGCCAGTCCGTCTTTATCTGTAATGTCCAGCTGAATGCACCAATAGGGTCTTAGTTCAATATCAGACGGGTCTTTCCAGCTGGCGGGTACGGGAATATACTCCAGCCATATTTTTGATATGGTAGTTTTGTCCGTCAGAATAATATTATTATATTTTTCTACCACCTTTTGCAATGCTTCTTCGGCGGTAATAATTGCTTTTTTCTCCTTGATTTCATCGAAACGGTCAAAGACGTTGTTGAAATTAAAATAGCGGATTCCATCACGGTCTGCCATAATTGTGATATTAACTTTGTTGTCCAAGAATGCATCAATATTCATGGATATACCTGGTTCCAGAATCGCATTATACAGATACAAATCGTCCGCCTTTATTGCATATTGGATGTAGTACAAATCATCTGCAGCTGATAATCCCTCAATTTTATTTGAGGATCCGTTCTTTAACTCTGCCTGATAGATATCGTTGTTAGATAAACTATCCTGGAGCTGTTCTAGGCGTTCATGGCTGATTGCAACGGCTCTTACCGCCTCAGGCTGACAATCCACTACCTCTTTGATTTTATTTATGCCCAATGCAATTGCATCGTCTTTGCTTTGGAAATCCAATTCTTTCGTATCTTCGCTAACTTCACCGGACAGGAGATAACTCTCAATCATTGATTCGATTTCTGAATCCCGTACATTATTTTTCAGATAACTGGCACTGCCGTCCCCCATCAGAAGGCTGCTGCCTTTTCCGGTATCCACAATTAACGTCTGAGGCCTGTTGGGATTCTCCGTAAATGTGCGATCAGTGTCATCTTTTAATAAAAACAGGTCTAAGGCGGTTTTATCAAATATTTTATTTTTCACAGAATAAATCGCATATTCTTTGGCCGCAGGCTCCTGAACATCTGCATCTATATAAAAATTATCGGATAATTCTTTACTGATATGTTTTACACCACCGGTGTTATTGCTCTGGATATCCTCAGTTACGGTAACGGCTGTCTGATTGCTTTCGCCAGACTGTTTTGTTTCTGGTGAACAGCCTGTTACAAGTAATAATAGCGATAATATTGCTATTGATTTCAGTTTTTTCTTCATAATTAACCTCTCTTATTATAACATAATCAGTCACTGCCAAGAAGCCACCCAATGGTAGGCGGCTTCTTGAAATATTGAAAGCACTGGTTTTCCCTGCAGATATTCTATTTCGTATGTATTACGGCGCAAATCTACCGGAAATTGTTAATGCCGCAGTACTTGTACTGGCACTGTCTTTCTTTGCTCCCATGTACATGTTATCACTTTTATATACCTTACTTTGGTAATTAATTCCATAACCACTTACGTAATTAGAAAACGTATGGTACATATCTACGTTGTTATTGCTTGTACGATTCATTTTGCAGCCAAAAATATTGGCAGAAGACATGTTGTTTGATCCGTTATTATCCAATGAGAGATACCAGGATTGAGAATTATCACTCTTTGCATAGCTGGATGTAGTCTTGTTAGTTAAATCAGTAAACTTAAACGTAAAGCTATGATTCGCTGCTAATGCAGTTCCTGATGCTGTCATCATGAATGCACATGTTAATGCTACCAGTATTTTACCTTTTTTAGCTGTTTTCATTGTTCACCCTCCAAATAATTTGTGTTATACGATTGGTATCCGTGTGTAAAACTTTAAACAAACAAAGGAATCCCCCCCTTCTTTGCTTTGATGTAAAATAAATATTGATTAATTATTTATTTTACAATATCATTAAAACATAAAAACACATTATTTGTCAAGTGATAAAGTAAGTAAAAGGTCAGGAATATTGACAAAGTAAAAAAAAAAGTATATCTTTAAAATATATAATATGGATTTTCAAACAGGAGGTAATGAATTATAATGCCCAGAGGAAAGACGGAGCTATCATTAACAAAGAGAGAATTGGATGTAATGACAATACTTTGGGAAAGCAGCAGACCATTGGTTGCGTCAGAGATTACAAAAAAGGACGAATCATTGAATATTAACACGGTACAGTCTGTCATCAGAAAACTGTTGGATAAAAAATACATTGAAGTGGATGATATCGTTTATAGCGGTACAGTCTTAACCCGCAGTTACAAGCCGGCTTTATCTAAAAAAGAGATGGCAGTGCAGCGG
This sequence comes from Lacrimispora sp., assembly GCF_031982545.1. Classification (GTDB taxonomy): domain Bacteria; phylum Bacillota; class Clostridia; order Lachnospirales; family Lachnospiraceae; genus Lacrimispora. The sequence continues at coordinate 254,959 of NZ_DALYXB010000009.1, read as the reverse complement.
TTTATTGGGCAATTTCAGGAAAATGATAAGGTTTCCATTCCTAATTTAGTTGCTACTTTACTGAAACATGAAAAAAACGAGCAGGAAGTGATAGAAGAACTGGAACTGCTATTGGCAGAGAGAAAGAAATTGCTGAATGAAAAGAGCGAATCGGACATTAGCTGATCCGATAAGGTTTTTATAAAAGGAAAAGCATCAAGACTGTCTTGATGCTTTTTGAGTACTAGCAGGCTTCCCATTCACCAATCCATTTTTCCTTGGAATAGTTGTATTGACGCCGGTATACATGGCCATCTACTGATTTGTATCTCCAGCCGATGATGTCTGATAATGGACTGTATGACTGGGTATCAGATGTTTCTAACACTGGCGGAACAGCGGGCTGCTGCGTAGAAGGTTCTGCATATACAACCTCTGAACCAAGCGCTGCAAGGTTTAAACTCACTACAATAGCAGCTAATAATTTTTTACCTGTTTTTTTCATTGTGGGACACCTCCGTAATGTTTTTATAAATTTGTAATCCAGAAAATGAGTCTTTGATTTCATCTATATGTCCATAAAACTGGCCATTTAAATAAACATCGTAGCCACTTTCCGGATTTTGTATTAAATAAGTATTCTGATTTGTCAATTCAACCGTATCAGCCGCATCCTGTGGACTGATTGAATAGGGTTCAAAAACGATACTGAAAGACAAGGCTAATAGGAGTAAGACCGGTAATAATAAGGTTAAAAATTTATTCCCCTTTGTTTCATCAGATGAAACAGGGCGGTTTAAAATAATGTTAAAACGCTGGGACAAAATATTCCCACTTTCTCCGTTGAAAGATAAAATCCATTTATTCAGTTCCTTGCTGACAGGAATCTTGGCAATTTTTATCAGACATTCCAGATATTTTATTTGTTCTGCCTCATTCATGGATTTAGTCACGAAAAGATCAATATGTATTTCCTGTGCTTTGGATATCTGATTTCTAAATAAATAGACAAAAGGGTTCCACCAATAGATGGAGCATAAAAATTCCACCAGGAACTTCACCCATAAATCACCACAAATATAATGAGATAATTCATGCTTTAAAATGCAGTACCATTCTTCGGTTGTGAGCTTAATCTCAGGCAGGATAATCCTGGGACGGAAAAAGCCGAATACCATTGGCGTAGATACTAAGTCAGTTTGTATTATTTGTATTGAAGAAGGCTTTTTATAATCAATATTTATTTTATATAAAGCTTCTTTTACTTCGTCATCTATAACGGAACGGCTATTTATTACAGTCTTTGTGAAACGGGTATATATAACGATTGTTCTTACCAGCTGTATTATGATACCGGACGCCCAAATGATATAGAGGGCGTCTAACAGACTGATGGTGAACCCGTCAGATCGAATGACCGGAATTTCAAGGAAACGTATCAATGCAGGAAGTAGTTTTCCTATTGGCATGTTTCTTGATGTGGTCAGTTTAAATGGGATAAATAATCTTAATATGGTTGCACCGATGCTCATAGCCAGCGCAGCCATTCCAATCCGTTCTATCATACGATTATCTCTCAGGACAAAATAAATTATGACAATAAGAATACTGCTGAAAAATGTCATTGTCAAAAGAGAAAGGATAGAGAATTCCATATTACTCCTCCCTGTTTAGATTACGTTTTCTTTCTTCTAATAATTTCTCAAGTTCAGCGATAACAGCCTCCTCATTCTTTTCATGTTCTAAAAGTGATGCAACCAGTCTGGGTGTAGTAATGCTCTTCATATTATTAAATTCTGAAATGAAATTCTGCAGTGTAAAATCTTTCGATTCTGCAGTAGGACGGTAACTGCGGCATAGAACAGTACCGCTATACACAATATCAGCCACTTCAATTAGTTTCTTTTTTAATAGATTCCTTAAAACGACCTGAATTGTATTAATAGTTAAAGAAGGATCGCTGTTCCCGATTTCTGACGCAATTAAAGGGGTTTCTGATGACCAAAGTATATTTAAAATATCCATTTCCCGGTCAGTTAAAACTTTTTTTTGTTTTGGCATAATGGCACTCCTTGGAGTAACTGGATGTTTAATTAGTAGTATTGTTAAATTATAAAAGTAATAATTAATGTTGTCAACTATTATAAAGATATCTATGCAGAAATATAGTTTTATAATATTATAAAACTTATAATATTTTACTTAAATGATATAGTAATATAATACAATAAAACTGGCAGATACGTGGCGTATTGGTAAAAAAACCGGATCAGCATGGAAAAACCTCACTGATCCGGTACCTATATATCTTTAGGAAGTTCGATTATAACGCTGTTCTTTAAATAAGGGATGCTCAGAAAGGATATATGAAAAGCTTCCCCATAACAGGCTTTCAATCTTTTTTGTATATTGGACAATCCAAAATGCTTTTGAGACTCCGGAGAGTTTTCTGTAACACATGCATTTGCAACTTCAATGTCAATTCCCTTTCCGTTGTCCGTCACTTCTATCCGGATCCGGTTGTTTTCTGCTGATGTTATTGCAATATGAATCCGGGGAGGTACCGGCTCAAAGCCGCTGATACTACCTCCGAAACCATGGCGGATGCAGTTTTCTGCAAGGGGCTGCAGAAGAATTTTCATGATTTTGCAATCTTTCAGCATCGGGTCAATTTCTGTTTCAATCAAAATACCCTTAGAGGAATGGCGGTTCATGATTTCCATATAGGAAGTGACATGTTCCACTTCTTTTTCCACAGATATCATGGTTTTTCCGAAACTAAGTGTAGTCCTTAAGTATTTTCCCAGACTTTCAAGCATTCCTTCCGCAGTTTCCGAATGGCCATTTAAGATCTGAAAATGAATGCATTCCAGAGTATTGTAAAGAAAATGAGGATTAATCTGTTCCGACATCATTTGTATTTCTGCCATTGCCTTTTTTTGTTCCTCATCCTTAATCTGTAAAAGCTGCAGCTGAATGGTATCGTACATCTGATTTAACTGGACCCCCAGAAGACTGATTTCGTCTGTATGGTTAAATTCTCTTTGCTCGGTATAGGTTTTGTCATTAATGCTTCGGATTATAGCGCCAAGCACCTTTAAATTTCTGGTAAGAAGCCCGGAAAGAGCCAGACTTAATAAAACTGCAGCAAGGAAACAGGCAATCCATACAAGAATAAAAAACGAGCGGAGTTCCTTGATATCCCCGGTCAGAGCCGCTTTTTTCGTCAGGTGGACTATTTTTAAATTACAGAATTTAATGGAGTTCATGCTTAAGAACATGTCCTCATTCTTTATTTTAACCAGTCCTTCCTGAGTTGAGGGACCTTTTTCTATCCATTGGCGAATCTGTGGCAGAAATGCATCGGGATATTCGCTCTCTGTTATATCAAGGGGCTGACCGGATTCATCTGCCAGATACATACAGTAGGTATAACGATTAGACATACGGTTAAAATAGTCCCGGATCTGATTTGTATCAATCAGCAGAATGAATCTTGCTTTTCTGCTTCCGGAAATATCCTGGTAACTTAGATTTCCCGATGATAAATTACTGGAAACCGGATAAGCAATCGGAATTGCTCCTTCTTTTCGAAACATATTGCTAAAACGGGTGGGCATAACGGTAATTCGTGTAAATTGCCAGATGTTTTCCGGAAACAGCTGTTCAAAGTGATTTCCAATTCCCAGTGAAGTGGGGCTGAAAACGATTCGGTCCTCTCCGCAGATTAATACATTGTTCACAAGGTCATGATTCTGAAGAAATGAATCTGTTGCTGAAGTAGCGGCGGAAAAATATTTGGCATAGCCTGTAAAATTTTTGTTATTGATATCTGAAATCATCTTAGGAAAGGGCTCTTTGACCAGAAGATGATTGGTAGCGGCGGATAAAGAATTAAACTGAGAGGAAATGGAATCTCCAGCCATCTGAACAGAGCTGTTGGCTTTCTTCCGTACTTCGTCAGTATTGCGTTCATAAAAATAAGAATAAGAAAGCTGACTGATCAGGAAGAGAGCAGCTGATGTGATTAAAATCATACCAATCAATAATTGATAATGAAACTTTAAATTGGCAAAGCGTTTTATCATTGTCCACTCCTTTCTCCTGCCGTATACTGTTTCTGATATTCGGAGGGAGTAAGACCGGTTCTTGCCTTAAATGCTCTACTGAAGGATCTGTAATCCTCATATCCCAGCAAAACAGATACCTCTCCAGCGGAATGCTCCGTAAATTTTAATTGCTCCTGAGCGTAATTGATTTTTAAATCCAGTGTATAATCCCGGAAATTCAACTGAGTTTTATTTTTAAAATAGGTACTGAAATAACTTTTGCTTAAACCTAGATAACCGCATACATCCTCGGTTTTTGGATTTTTCAGTAAATTGTCATTAATATAATCAATGGCTTTTTCTATGAGAGGATCGTTTTTTGCGGCCTGGTTTACTGCTAATTCCTCTGCAAATCCGCAAAGAACCGTTATCATAAAGCTTCGGATATCCTCAAGAGAGTTTAAACTGGAAAGAGCAGCAAATGAGTTGCCCGTATAGCTTCTTGGAGATCCGTCCAAATAACGGGTCAGCTGGCTTTGCAAAGTAATGATCAGATAATTGCACATACTGTATAAATAGGAAGGGGGAGGAGTCTGCGGAGTCATCAGCTTATTAAAATATAAGTTAAAACGCTCCTCAAGCTTTTCTCTGTTGTCCTTTAAAATTGCCTCCAGAATCTCGTCCCCAGGCATAATCACAGGAGGCTGTATTGTGTCAAAGTCAGCAGAATCAAGAACAGGGCCTGTATCAGAATAAATATGCCAGGTTATGGTCTGTCTTGCATCCTGGAACGAAGACTGAATTTCGCAAAGAGAAGAAACGGGCTTACCAATGGCGGCAGCAATTTGCAGCGTATCCCCGAAACCAGTGGATTTTATATGCTGTTTCAGAAGCTGGTTGAGATCTGGATACTGCTCCGTATGAAATGGCAGATTTAAAATCAGCAGCAGTCCGGCGGGAGGATAATCGGCAATTAAAGCAGGACTGCCGTTTAATGTTTCTTCCAAAGACTCTCTCAAAGGATCCAGAGTCCGGGTCTGCTCCGTATTCTCTTCTGTATCCCGGTAAGAGAAAAAGGCCTGAATCAGTACTGCACAGCTTTCTTTGTCCTTGATGGGAAGTGCATAATCTTCAATGACATTTTTCAACTCCAGGGGGCTTAACTCCCCCCGAAGCAACTGTGGAATCAGATTATGCTTGCGCAGGGAGATCTGGGCCTTTCTAAGCTTCCGAAGGGTAGAAAGCTGGTCGCTGTGAATCCCTCGTTTGCTTAAAATATCTTCTTTTAAGTTCATGATCAGTTCGGTTAAGTCTTTAATGGAAATGGGCTTGAGCAAATATTCCCTGACTCCATATCTGATTGCAGATCTTGCGTATTCAAATTCATCATAACCGCTTAAAATAACAAAAGAACAGTCAAACTGTTCCTCCTTGGCACGCCGAACCAATTCCAGACCATTCATGCCCGGCATCTGAATATCAGTGATTACAATATCTGGTTCATAATAACGGATCTTATCCAATGCTTCTGCACCGTTAACGGCTGTGCCAATGACGGAGATGGAATAGTCTTCCCAGGGTATAATCGATCGCAGACCGGAACGAATTTCCGCTTCATCGTCAACAATCAGCAGAGTTATGATTGATAATGGATTCATATCTGTCTCCTTTTCACGGCTGTAGTTTAAGCAAACCAATTATAGCATTGTGCATAATGAAAAGCAAGTTGATTGAAAGAAAGTAAAATAGTCCAAAAAAATGTTACATGAATAGTAAAAAATGTGGTGTCATCATTCGACAAAATGCTTTATGATGAGGATACATCAACAACACAGCAGTAAAGATTATACAAAATGAAAGGGAGTAGAAACTATGAGAAAATCTAAGAAACTGGTGGCTATGGGGATTGTCGGTATCATGGCAGTATCTGCTTTATCTGCCTGTTCTTCCGGAGGAAACGATACCGGAAGCACAACAGCTGCAAAAGAAGCGGAGACCACCACTGCTGCATCTGGGGGAGAAACAAAGAAAGAGGCAGCTTCTTCCGGTAAAGTAAAGGTTACCGTATGGACAAACAACCGTCATGACCTGGAGTACATGAACAAGGTTGTAGATGAGTTTAACAAAAAAAATGATCACATTGAAGTGGATTATGTAGTACAAACAGAAAATTATGAGAACCTGATTTCCATGGCAGCAAATTCAGGTCAGTCACCTGATTTGTTTTCCCAGGTAAATCCTGAAGATTTCAAGAATTTTGCAGATAATGGCATTATACAGCCAATTAATGATTATATGACAGATGAATTTAAAAAGGTCAACGAAGTAGATCAGCATCTATACGAGGGCTGCAATGTATTTGGAGATAAGGTTTACTGGGTTCCAGGCGGAAAACGAAGCGGATCCAGGTTTATCTATAACAAAGAGATCTTTGACAAACTGGGAATTGAAGTTCCTAAAAAGCTGAGCGATCTTCCTGCAGTAGCAAAACAGATCACGGAAGCCGGAGCAGGCGATTATTACGGAATTATTTTCCCCGGTGCCAGTGGCCCGTTTGAGCGTTGGCTTGAGCACTCTGCAGAAATGAGCGGAATTACTGCTTATAATTATAAAGAAGGTAAATATGATTTCTCCGGCTTCAAGCCATACCTTGAAACAGTTCGTCAGATGTTTTCTGATTCAAGTGTATTCCCTGGATCCGCTTCCATGAAAATTGACCCGGTACGTGTACAGTTTTCTGAAGGGCATGTGGGAATTCACGCAAATGCATCTCAGGAGGCAACGGTACTGACCGAGCAGTTCCCAGCTAAAGTTGAATGGGGCGTTGCACAGCTTCCTACACTGGACGGTGAAATCAAAGGAAGTGAAGCCTGCAATCCAAACAGCGGCTGGATGATGAGTGCGTTTACTGAGCATTCAAAGGAAGCTTGGGAAGTAATGGAGTACTTCCAGTCTGAAGAAGTATTAAAAGGCTATTTAGAGGGCGGATATTCACTTCCGATTTCAAAATACATGGAAGATAAGATCGACAAGACCAAGATTGGCAGAATGGCAGATTTTACCGGTGCAGATTATGAGGCAGTTCTTCCGGTTGCACCTTCCGTTACTCCAGAGGGTGAAAATTACAGAGATGCATTATGGAATGCATGTCTTCCAGAAGGTGCTGCGATTGATGATACCATCGCAAAACTGAATCAGACTTATAATGATGCACTGGACAAAGAAGTAAAGATGGGCAAGACAAAACGTCTGGTAATCAAGGATTATGATCCGCTTCATCCAAGCGCAGGCACAGTAGAATACCTGGATAAGTAGGAATTGTATCACGGCTGCTGCAAAACAGATTTGCTGTCTTGCAGCAGCTTTTTTGCCATAGGGGAATCAGGGGAAACAAAGAAATCAACCAAGTTTATGAATGTAAGGAGTGCAATGTATGAATTCAAAACAATCTTTGGGGCAACGATTAAAAAAAAGCTGGGATCATGGAGATATTCCCATGTGGCTGATGCTTCTTCCCACAATCTTTTTTATCCTGGTCATGTCGGTTTATCCGTTTGCATGGCTGATCCGCTATGTGTTTTACGATTATAACGGATTTAAAGCATACTTTATCGGCTTTGATAATTTCAAACGAATGGTTACCGATGGAATTTACTGGAAAAGTGTTCTTCATACCTTTGAATACGCTGGTTTAAAACTTTTGTTTGTCCTGCCCCTTTCCCTGGTGACAGCAGTTCTGCTTCAGCGGAAACGGTTTGGAAGCGGTCTGATACAGGGAATCTATTTCCTTCCTACCGTAATCAGCTCTGCAGTATACAGTCTTATCTGGTACTTTATCTTTGCTACCTATAATGGTGTATTAAACGGTTTCCTTCAGGCAGCAGGTATTATAAAACAGCCCATTGACTGGCTTGGAAGCAGCAAAACGGCCATGATTGCAGTGGTTATTGTTGCTGTCTGGGGTGCATTTGGAAATTATATGATTCTTTTGATCTCTGGTCTGACTGGAATTCCATCCGATGTTTACGAGAGTGCAGAGATTGACGGTGCAAACGGTATCCAGACATTTTTCAAGATCACACTTCCCATGCTGGGGCCGGTGCTGAAGGTTGTAATTATGCTTGCAATTACCACAGCATTTAAAGATTATCAGTCCATTCTCGTATTAACAGGAGGCGGTCCGAATAACCGGACGCATGTCATGTTTTCCTATATTTTCCAGATGGTATTCGGAACATCAGCTGCAGCAGCTCAGCTTCAGATTGGATATGGCTCTGTACTCAGCATCGTCTCAGCTCTCATAGTGGGAATTGTCACGATTATATACTTGAATTTCAGCAAAAAAATGGATGACATTTCATAGGAGGGAGTAATAGGATGGCGAAGGAAAGAACGGGTCATTCCGTAGAATCAAAAAAGACCAAGATAATCAATGCAGGAATCTTACTCCTGCTGGTTATACTGGCATTATTCACCGTATATCCGGTTATTTATATAGCGTTTGGTTCCTTTAAAACAAACGGTGAGCTGGTTGGGGGAGGCCTTAATCTGATTCCCCAGAAATTTATTACGGATAATTATGTTCAGGCATGGAAAATGGGTAATTTCTCCAGATATACAGTGAACAGTCTTATCATCGGATTTGGAGTCATGGGAGTCTCACTCTTTGCAAGCAGTATGGCAGGTTATGTATTTTCCAGGAAAGAATTTCGTTTAAAAAGTCTGATCTACAATGCAATGGTAATGTTCATGTTTATTAATGTGGGAAGTGCTTCCCTCCGCCCTCTATTTGAACTGGCAGTTAAGCTCCACATGAATAAATCTCTGCTTGCTATTATTTTGATTTCGGCAGGAAGCGGTCAGGCGACGTATGTATTTCTGATTCATGGATTTATGAACAGTATTCCAAGAGAACTGGATGAAGCAGCGAAAATGGATGGCTGCAGCTTTTTCGGAATCTACACCAGGGTTATTCTTCCTGTGTTAAAACCAGCCCTGGCAAGTGTTGCGTTGTTATCCTTCCGCGGAGGCTGGAACGAATACATTCTTCCTTTAATTTTCACTATGACCAATGATAAGCTTCGTCCTTTAACAGTAGGTGTTGTAGCACTCCAAAATGCAGGAGACGGGGCAGCGGCATGGAACATTTTATTTGCAGGCTCTGCAATTGCAATTGTTCCGATCATCATTGTTTATATTCTTGCAAGTAAGCAGTTCATGGGTGGTATGACAGCAGGAGCTGTGAAAGGTTAGGACGAAATATTGAAAGAGGAAATGATATTTAATTTGAACCAATATGGATTTATTACGAATTATCTGATAAGTGGGAAAAAGGAAACTTCTTATTCCAGTCAGGTGAGTGGAAAGGATCAGCTTGCCTGTGAAAAAGCCATGCGTCTGGAAGCTGTTGACCACAATCCAGTCATGCCACAGGGGACCATCTGTGCCGGCTCAATCAGCTCACTGGGCTTTCCGTGGGAATATTATTACAATTTCGGAAGCTGGTTTGTGGATCAGTCAGCCTTCTATCCCCTTCTGAAAAAAATCGAGCTTCATGGTGCCACAGTGTTAATCGCCCCCAAAGACATGGAAGCAGAAACCTGGCTGTGGAGCTACGGGGCGGTTGATGTCTGGGTGAACGGAACTTACTGCGGCGGGATTGAAAAGCCTGTCTATAAGCCAATCAGCAGAGTAATTCTTCGTCTAAAGCTGAAACAGGGCGAAAATTTGATTTTTATCCGGCTTCAGAATCTGGGAGTAAGAGATACCAGAACTTTGTTTGGAATTCAGATTCCTGGAGAAGAACGAAAGATACTAAACGTAGCTCTTCCGGGAGAAGAGACAGTGAGGGACTGTGTACTGGCAGGAGAGTGGCTTTCCAATATCCGCTTAAAAGGAGGAAGGCTTATTTTCCCATCACAGGCACCGAAAGGAAGTATCCTGATTTACGATTCCAGACCCGTTGACTTTGTCAAATACAAAGGCCGGTATACATACCAGGAGACAGAGGGGGAAGCGGAGGCATTTTTAAATCCCCAATTACCCTGGTTTAAGATTGCCGTCACTGTAAATTCTCAACGGCTTCTCAGAAGCTTTGAACGTCAGGAACTTTTGACGCCGCAATGGAGTCAGACTACAGACGAAAAAGGTAATGAAAAACGAATTTACGAACGAATAGCATCTGTTTTACAGATACCGAGAGGAGATACGGAGAGTTTTTCCATGTACCCGATACTGGCCCGCCGATATCTGGGAACGACTCACTCAGATGATGAAAAAGAAATCTATAAATCTCTGGATCAGATCGAATCCAGAAGAGACTGTTCCGATTTCCTGACCTGCGCTTTTGTGCGTTTTATCCGTCTTTATGAAATGGATGCTGCCATGGCAAAACGCTGCAAAGAAGTAATGCTGAATTACCGTTACTGGATGGACGAAGCAGGAAATGACGGTATGTGTTTCTGGAGTGAAAATCATTCATTGATGTTTTTCGTCAGTGCATATATTGCAGGAGATTTTTACCCGGATGAAGTTTTTGTTCGCTCCAAAAAGACCGGTAGAGAGATGAAGAAAGCAGCCGGGGTAAGAATTCACGACTGGATGGAAGAGACAATCAAAGAAGGTTTTGACGAATTCCACAGCGGAGGCTATTCCCCTATTACATTTGCCGCAATCCTAAATGTGGTTGATTTTGCAGATGAAGCACTTTCCTCGTTGGCAGTACAGGCAGCTGACCGCCTGCTTTATGAACTTTCTTTGCAGACGTTTCATGGGGTTTCTATTGCTCCCATGGGTCGTGTTTACAGAGAAGTTCTCTATCCATATGCTCAGGATATCCAATGTCTGGTGAATTTAATTGACCCAGAGGCACCTGATCGGTTCAGCGAGTGGATTATATTCCTTGCAACCAGTAAATACAAAATTCCGGAAGGTTTAAAAGAAATCATGAAAAAGCCGGTATCACTGGTTTACGGAGAGAGCAATGCCAGAATTTGTGTGGAAAAGACAGCAGATTACATGCTTACCTCTGTACAGTCCAAACGGGAAGGTGAGCCCAGATCTTGGGAAAACCTATATGGAAGTGATCAGGCAGATAAAGGGAGCTTTGCCTATGTGAAATCCTTAAATGAGTGCTTTCATGGCACCACGCAATTTGAGCCAGGCGTATATGGCTATCAGCAGCATATGTGGTATGCGGCTTTAAATCCGGCAGCAGTGGTATTTGTCAATCATCCCGGCGGCAGCTGTGAAACCTGTTCGACCAGACCCGGATATTGGTTTGGAAATGGAGTAATGCCTGCGTTAAAGCAAGTGAAAAACACTCTTTATGGTATATACCGGATACCGGAAAATCATCCGGTTCCGTTTACCCATTTGTATTGGCCGAAAAGTCGGTTTGAGGAACAGATGTTTACCGGGAACTGGATTTTCGGAAGCGCCTCAAAAGGATATATTGCAGTCTGGTGTAGTGAAGAATTACAACCATATGAAGATCAGCTGTCCGGGTGCGAATACCGGGCGGACAGCAGAGATTCTGCTTATGTTTGTATTTGCGCAAGCCACTCAGATTATGACAGTTTGTCTGCTTTTATGGAAAACTGTAAGTGCATGGAACCTGTTTATGAAAAAGAAACAGGGAATCTTATCAGAGGGAAGGAAAGTCTGAAGTATGAAAAACATGAGAATCTGACTCAATATATCTAATGCGGCAGCTTTTCCTGATCGGTTTCATATAGAGATGAAGATTCTTTCTGGTAATCAAAATAAGACTATGATACAATGTTAGAAAAGAGTGTGGAAAACACTACCAGTATGCAGGGGGTCTTATTATGAAGCGAACCATCAGTTTATTGATAACCGGGGCGATACTTTGTATGGCAGCTGTTTCGGTGCGGTCAGGTCATTCACAGATTGCACTGAAAGAGCTGCCTGTGCCTCATGCGGCTGCGCCGGAACAAGATCTTTCTATGGTTTCCCTGGAAGAGAGCCAAAAAGAAAACACGACGGCCAAAAGCGTTGCGGCTGGCGGTAAGGTTTCGCTTCTAGATCCTGCCGGTTCCACGCTGGAGGGCCGTTTCCTGGTTCCTGCCGGTTATAAAAGACTGGAGAAACCAGCCGGAAGTTTACAGGGATACTTAAGAAAGTATTCCATGAAACCGGACAAGAGTCCCGTTCTTTTATATGACGGCAAGGAGAAAAGACGCCAGGATGTCCACGCCGCAGTATTTTCCATGCCATTGGTTGAAGGTGATTTACAGCAATGTGCAGACAGCGTCATACGAATGTACGGAGAATATTTATGGTCAGTGGGAGCCTATGACGGTATCGCATTTCATTTAACCAGCGGATTTTTAATGGATTATCCGTCATGGAGAGCCGGAAAGCGTCTGCTGGTGGATAATAACAAGGTATCCTGGGTGCAGAAGGCAGCTTATGATGACAGCAGGGAAAGCTTTGTAAAATATTTACGGCAGGTCATGGTCTATGCAGGAACGCTTTCTCTTGAGAAAGAGTGTACCAGAACTGATTTAAACCAGGTACTGGCAGGTGATTTGCTGATTCGGGGAGGAAGTCCCGGACATTGCGTTATGGTTGTGGATGTGGCAGAAGATGAGTCGGGAAACCGGTGCTTTTTACTGGCACAGGGATATATGCCGGCGCAGGAGTTTCATGTGCTGAATAATCCCCTTCACGATACAGATCCATGGTATTATAGCAATGAGATTAAGGATACGGTTGTGACGCCGGAATATACATTTTCCATAGACAGTCTGAAGCGTTGGAGAGAATTTAGCAGATAAAGAAAAAGGTAAAAGATCCTGCCGGTTTGAACCGGGCGGACCTTTTACCTTTTTCCATTTATTGCTTTCTATTTATTGCTTTACATTGCGCCTTTCATTACCATAATTATCATAATGCAGGTAGCTAAAACGACAGCAGCTGTAAGTGTTATACCAAGATTGAGATTACGTTTTTTCTCAGTTGCAGTATCAGCAAAGTTTAAGAGATTAGATTTTCTCAGTGTAGTAACCAGGGGTTTATAGATTAATAATGTAAGTGCTGTATTAATTCCGCCTTTTAACATATTAAATGGTACGAAGGCAGGAAGCAGAAGTTTCGCAACCGCTTCTCTGGGATAACCCATATAAATCGGTGTGATTAAATAGTTCCACAGTACCATAATCAGGGTCATAAGAAGTGTTCCGGCAATCATACCAAGGAAGGCACCCTTCATGGAATGCTGTTTCTTATAGAGGTAGGCAGCAGGACAAACAAAGGCCACTGTGGAAAGGATGTTCATAAGAAGTCCGATGATTCCTGTGCTGCTGATTGTAAACATTTCGATGAAAGAGACGATGATGGAGATCACAGCTGCGGACATAGGACCAAATAAGAATCCACCGGTCAGAATAATCACATCTTTGGGTTCATATTCTAAAAACGGAACGATAGGGATTAACGGAATCCGGATTGCCACTACGGCTACCAATGCCAATGCGCATAACATTGCCATTACAGTTAATTTGTTTGCTTTTCTGCTCATATTCATGATACAGACCTCCTGAAAAATAAGTAACACCTGAAAGAGTGTCTTTCAGGTGTTAAAAATAGACAGGTGTATTATCATCATTTAACACATCTTCTTTCATCCAGACTTTACTGTCGGTATTGGAATCTAACCAATTCTGCGCTCTGTGCGCTCGCGGACTTTACCGCCGGTCGGGAATTTCACCCTGCCCTGAAGACATCTGTATGCAGTTGTTCTGAATGTATTATAACATTTTTTTTATTAAATGCAATATCTAGTTGCAATTTTTTTTACTCTTTGCTATAATAGCCGTCATGGGGGTATAGCTCAGCTGGGAGCGCGAGATGTCGGGTGTGCGACCCCTCAAAGAAGAAGTAGATTTAAAGAAGTAAAATGCTGGGAACCTGCGTAAATAAAGGGTTTTCGATCATATGGGGGTATAGCTCAGCTGGGAGCGCGAGATGTCCGGTAAACGACCCCTCAAAGAAGAAGTAGATCTGAAGAAGTAAAATGCTGGAAACCCAGATAAATAAAGGGTTTTCGACCATATGGGGGTATAGCTCAGCTGGGAGCGCGAGATGTCGGGTGTGCGACCCCTCAAAGAAGAAGTAGAATTAAAGAAGTAAAATGCTGGAAACCCAGATAAATAAAGGGTTTTCGACCATATGGGGGTATAGCTCAGCTGGGAGAGCGCTTGAATGGCATTCAAGAGGTCATGGGTTCGAATCCCACTATCTCCACTTAAACGGTAAGCCGCAGGCATGAATGCTTGTGGCTTAAATTATAACTTATAGGGACGGGACACTTGATAAATTAAGGACAAAAAAGGCACATTTTCAGTTTGAACTGACCCCCAAAAGTTAGACCTAAAAAGCTGCTACGCTATAAAGTCTAACTTATTGGGGTCACATCAGTTTGAAAATGTGCCTTTTCTGCCCTTGAACTAATGATTCCATTTAAGATACCAGTAGATATGTTTTCTTATACGACACATGTTGAGACAGTGATCCTGATGACACGTTGTGGTCAAAATGATTAATAGAATACTGAAACCACAATATGTTGCGGTTTTAGTGTGAAAAAGGGCAAAAATCAGGCATAGAAATTGCCCGATTTTTGCCCTGATTTTTAGTGAAAAATATAGATGATATAGGTGATTTTGATGAATATTATTTAGACGCAACGCTTGACTTCGTGGAAAGGCATTATTTTATAAAACGCTTACGCATTATAGGAGAAAAAGAAACATGTGTGCATTGTGTACAATTAACACAAGGGTAAAAGAGCCCTTTAATTAGTAAGCGCATAGTTGGTTCTTTCCAACCTTGGTTGATTTTACAACGGTATAGTCTTATAATCAAATTATAGGATGGTGATTGTATGGAACAGCAACTTATAAAACTATTAGACAACAGTTTAGAATGTACCAATTGTAAGATAAAGAACAAACAAATAATTTTAGCAATTCAATCTGTGAAAGAAAAGCTTAGTTGTCCATACTGTGGATATCCCTCATCAAGAGTACATTCCGCATACGAACGTGAAATACAAGATATTCCATTTCAGGATAAGCAGACTATTCTTTTATTGGCAACCAGAAAAATGTTTTGTGATAATACAGAATGTACTTCTAAAACCTTTTCCGAACGCTTTGATTTTGTTAATCCAAAAGGGAGAAAGACAAATCGGCTTATGGAAAAAATATTGGTTACATCTACAAAATTGAGTTCTGTCAGTGCGTCATCTTTATTAAATACAGGATCTGTCAAAGTCTGCAAAAGCAGCATCTGTGATCTGCTTAAAAAAAATGCCAACACTTGTGGATAAAGCTTCTGTAATCAGAGTTTGTGTGGATGATTTTGCCTTTAGGAAACGATATAGTTATGGTACGGTTATGGTGGATCTGGATACTCATAGGATTATTGATATTATTGATTCTCGCGAAACTTCAAAAGTTGAAGAATGGTTGAAATCCTATCCATGTTTAGAGATAATCTCTCGTGACGGAGCACAAACTTATTCCTCTGCAGCTAAAAAATCTCATCCAAATGCGTTACAGATTAGTGATCGGTTCCATCTGCTCAAAAATTTATCAGACGCAGTAGAAAAATATATGTATCGACTGTTTCCGTCAAGAGTAGTGATCCCTGCAACGGTATCAAATCCAGAAATGCAGGTACTCTATGATACCAGAAACCGCCGTGAACGGATCTTGTTCGCACAGAAAAAACAAAGCGAGGGCTATTCCATAAATGATATATCCCTGTTTCTTCACTCCGCCACTACCACTATTCAAAAATATCTTTCTATAACAGTAGCTGACCTTCCTTTTCAAAAGGAAAACGTACGAGAACGCCAGCATATCCAGGCAATGGCAAACAAGCAGCTAGCAATTAATGAGGTAAGGAAATTGTATTCAGAAGGACATGCCATAGATGAAATTACTCGTCTGACTGGTCATGCATATCAGACAGTAAAAAAATATTTAGAAGAAGAGTGCTCTTCTAACAATGGTCATTATGACTGTCGGATTCCAGGTAAGCTAGCACCTTATGAGCAAGAAGTGATAGCCATGCGTTCACAGGGAATAACCTATAAAAAAATTCATGAACGCATTTGTCAAAAGGGATATACCGGAGCCATAGCTTCTTTGCGTGTTTTTACGCAAAAAGAAAGAAACCATCAGAAACGTATTTCCGCAGCTGAACAAACAGTGTCTGTTGAATATATTCCTAGAAAGAGCCTGTGTCAATTAATCTATCGTGATATAGAGCATGTGAAAAGAATGACACAAGATCAGTACGAGGCGACGATAACAAAGTATCCGGTAATTGGGCAATTATATTCACTCCTAAAAGAATTTCATGGCATTGTATTTTCACGAAAGGAAAATAAGTTGGACTCATGGATGACAACAGCCGCCGCTCTACAAATTGATGAACTAGATACTTACATAAATGGATTAAATGCAGATATTCATGCTGTCAAAAATGGTATTCATTATAAATATAATAATGGTCTAGCAGAAGGAAGCGTTAATAAAATTAAATTAACCAAAAGGATCATGTATGGTCGAAATAGTTTTCAATTATTAAGAGCAAAACTTCTGCTAAATGAATATTACTATAAAATCAACTAAGGTTGGAAAGAACCAACTATGCGCTTACTTTAATTATAGTAATAGAGAAGATCTTCAAGTTAAATTAGTTGAATGGATTGGTGACGTTTTGTATGATATCCTTCCTGAGCATGGATACAAAGTTCGGGACGAACAAATATTTACAGCTTTTCAGATAGCTGATGCTGTTTGCAGCAAAAAAGTTCACTTAACGGAAGCTGGACTTGGAACAGGCAAAACATTTGCTTATTTATTATCAGCAATTCCCTATGCTAGGTTTAGTGGAAAACCTGTAGTGATTGCGTGTGCTAGTACAGTACTTCAAGAACAACTTGCTGGTGACACGGGGGATATTAAAACCCTTTCTAGGTTACTTGGATTAGAGATAGATGCTAGGATGGCAAAAGACTCATGTCAGTATATATGCGATGTTCGAGTAAATGAAAATTTAGAAGAATTTGATATGATGTCGGACGAGATTAATCAGTGGTTAAATAAAACAAAATTAGGTGAACGCTCAGAAATATCTACCGTACCAGATCATATTTGGAAGAGGATTAGTTGGAATGAGTCTATGTCGTGCGATATTTGCATGAACCGTGGATATTGCAAACTTGTTAAGGCAAGAGAATATTATAGACTTGCGAGAGATTTAATTATTGTAGATCATGAAACATTTTTTAATGACTTATGGACAAGGGAAGAACGATTAGCGAATGGACAATTGCCCATACTTCCAAATTATTCTGCAGTTATCTTCGATGAAGGGCATAAAATACTGCTACCAGCAGCCATGCAAGCAGGACAACAAATAAACAAGGAGGAGATTGACAATATAGTCTTCACCCTTGGGGAAGTACAGGGAGCAAGAGATTCATTGGTTTCAGTAGCAACTGCAATGGAACAGGCTTCTTATGACTTTTTCGAAAATTTAAATAGGTCTGTGATAATTGCAGAAAGCTCAGAAAGACTATCCATTCGTATGGATGAGACGTTGCAAAAGACGGATAAAGGATTTCGAAAGGCATTAGATCACCTTCATCTAGAGATGCAGATTGAACAAGAACTATATATAGAGTCATTATCCGCAAACCAAATACAAGCATATGAAGGGCAAATTGAAAGAGCCATAATGGCACTAGACAAATTCTGTAAAAATAACAGTACAGATATGATAGCTTGGGTTGATAGAGGGGATGGTAGTTTTTGGGTTGTTCCTAGGAATTTAAATGAGATGTTAAACCGACATTTATTTCAGAAAGAATTACCAGTGATATTTACCTCAGCAACGTTAAGTAATGAAGGAGATTTTGATTATTTTATACGAACGCTTGGATTAAAGGAACCTTCCAAATCTACGGTGAAAAGTCCTTTTGATTTAGAAAAACAAGTTGTTGTCTACTTACCACAGTCCTCATACAGTTTAGAAGAAAAATCTACCCATGGCATTGAAAAATTAGTATCCCTATTAAACATTAATGAGGGAAGAGCTCTCGTACTTACCAATTCGATGGAGGAAGTTCGTAAAATCAGAAAGAGATTGGAAGGATATCAATTTCCATTTGATATTCTGTGGGAAGATAAAGGGGAGAGAGGGCATCTTGTACGAAGGTTTAAAGAGGAGAAATTCTCGGTATTGATTGGTGCAAATTTTTGGGAAGGAATCGATGTACCAGGTGATGCATTAACCTTGCTAATTGTCTGGCAGCTGCCCTTCCCAGCTCTAGATCCTCTTATTGAAGTACAACGTAAAGAGGCAAGAGAGCAAGGATTTGATCCCGTCATAACAGTTGATTATCCTGAGATGGGACTTAAATTAAAACAAGGATGTGGACGGTTAATTAGAACAGAGGAAGATAAAGGCGCAATCGTCTTATTAGATTCTGTTATAGGAACACCTTGGGGAAAAGTTGTGATGGGAGCACTACCTTTTGGAGCGGAGATTAGGGGGATAGAAGGGCTGAAATGAGCTATGATTGAAGAGAAACTTAATAGTACTTTTATTTTGAATATGGATTTATGGGAACTGGTGTATGTACAAAAGAGCCATAAAGGTAACGAAGCTTGGCGGAAGTGACACGAACCGATACCTGACCTGTACAGATTTTGCGAATGTAAGCAGTTGGGCAGCAGGATATGTAAAGGAAGTATTAGCGGCCCGGCCCATGTCTTCAATGGAACTACAGCAACAACGATTTCTCCAAAATTCAATTTGACTTACGCAGAAGCGGCACAGGCGATTAAAAATATCTTGGTGGAATCGAATCTGATAAACGAGTGAGGGAAATATTCGTCACTATTAAAAAAGAGGGTGGGTCAGATTGCTGACTCGCCCTCAAAATCGTTGAGTAGGAAAAATTTAGAAGTTCACAACATACCTAATTGTTATAGTACTTGGAAATTTCTGCATGACTAACTAGTGGATGAGTATATCGTCCGCGACTTTGTGTTTTATTCTTGTAGTTAATAGCGCGTTTAGGGCAATACTGAATGCAAGCCATGCAACATTCGCACCTGTGTGCAAATGTAGGTTTCCCATTTATCATCTCAATGTTTTTAACAGGGCATACGGATCTGCAGATGCCGCAAGAAATACAGTCATCGTTTACATTATAGTTTTTGTCCTTATCTTTGGAAACAGCCTGTCGGATGCTTATTTTATGTATCCATTTATATAATGCAGTTTCTGATGAAGTACTGTTGGATGCTTTGTCCACGACAGCCTGAATGACAGATGCGGCACGCTTTACAGACTCTTTCGTAATTCCATCAACATCTTTTTTCATGTCGATAAGGGTTACATAGTTAGAAAACATTTTGATTTTTCCGCCATACTGCATGTGAATGCTTTTTTCTTTCAGCAACTGATTTGCTTGTGGCAGTGTATCTCCCCAAATGGCACCATAGGTTGCAATCGAAAAAAAGTATGTATTTTCTTGTTTAGGAAACGTAGCGTTTTGCAAAAATTCGGCAACCAAATTGGGTAGTCCCCAATAATGAATAGGGAAAACAAAGCCAATTCGTTCGTAACCTTGCGGTATTTCTGTTGCTGTACCTTTACAAATAGCAACCAATTCACAATCAGGTAAACGTTTGGCGATGTCCTTTGCAACACTCAAGCTGTTTCCTGTACCAGTGAAAAAATAAATTCTATTCTTCATGTTGATTCTCCTTTAAATTATGAAATAAATCAATAATCAATTTGTCAATGATGGTTTCACCAGATGCACCCATTTTCTGTGCCATTAAGTTCTGTACT
Organism: Lacrimispora sp.; assembly: GCF_031982545.1. Lineage (GTDB taxonomy): Bacteria > Bacillota > Clostridia > Lachnospirales > Lachnospiraceae > Lacrimispora. Next base: position 235,025 of record NZ_DALYXB010000009.1, on the reverse strand, counting down.
TCATTCATAAATGTTAGTATATCGTGAAACAGTGCCGCTTTCCTTTCTATGTTTACCGTCTTGTCAGATAATATTTTCTGCATCTCTGAGGGATTTTCCGTGCAATTTGCTTTTATATATTTAAAAACGTTTTTGATTTCAGCAAGTGTAAACCCGATATATTTCATCACCTCGCAATATTGCAGGTCTAGAATGTCTTTTTGCGTATAGTAACGATATCTGTTTTCACCTCGTTTTGGACTTACCAGACCCAATTTATCGTAATAACGCAACGTATCTTTTGAAATCCCCAGTTGCTCTGATGTTTGTCGAATTGAGTATTGTTCCATAAAAATCTCCATTCCGCGACGCTAACGCTTGCGGCACAAATAGTAATGTAAAAATGGTGTGCGTCTCCACCACTTTGGTAATAATTTCAATGAGAAGCTTATACTACAAAGCACGGCAGGAGGAGTAGTAGATTACTTTCCGTTCAAAACAGTATAAAAATCAGTGTAAGTTCCATCTTCCAAGCACAAATAAGTGGTTCCATGAGACCGCACACTAAGAATTGTTTTAACACCTGTTAAATTGTGTGATGGGACAGTCAATGGCTTCTCCATGAAAAGAAAGGAGATCTCATTTAATGAAAGTTGTTTATCCTATCTGCTGTGGCGTCGATGTACACAAAACATTTCTCGTTGCCATAATCATTACCACCACAAAAGAGATTGAACCGCACTATACGAAAAAACGTTTTTCAACATTTAATAATTCTATCCTAGACTTCAAGAAATGGCTGATTGATAACCACTGTCATGATGTCTGCATGGAATCCACTGGTAAGCACTGGGTTCCTGTCTTTAATCTTCTGGAGGATTCCGTAAATGTTATCATAGTCAATCCAAAGTGGGTAAAGGCTGTTAAAGGTAATAAAGATGACAGCAAAGATTCCAAATGGATAGGTGACCTATTTCGTATAGGTATTGTTCCTGGCAGTTATATTCCTGCCAAGCCAATACGTATCTTACGTGAGTACACACGCTATCGTTATAAAATTAACTTCCTGCAAGTCAAGCGAAAAGAATCGTTTTCAAAATGCTTTCACCGTCTGTAATGTAGCCCTTGATGCCGTCGTATCCGACATGTTTGGCAAATCTGCCTCTTATATCACGGACTATCTCATTACATCTGATGAATTCAACGCGGATACTTGTGTCTCTCTTCTCCCAAAATCCCTGAAAAAGAAAGCTAATACCATAATCGAGTCCATTGATGGATATCAGATGACACAAGCCCAGAAAGATCGTATGATACTAGTCCGTTCACATAGGCAATCAGCTATCATCATAATTTCCGAGATAGGTACTGATATGACCCAGTTTGCCTCTTCCAAGCGTCTGTGCTGCTGGGCGGGCCTAACGCCGGGCAACAATGAATCAGTGGGTAAAAAGAAATCTGTTCGGATCACACGTGCCGGAGTCTGCCTCAAACCTGCATTAGTGCAAGTTGCACATGCAGCCGTGACATCCAACAGCTCTCCTTACTATAAAAACAAGTATGAGCGCATTTTAAAAAGAAGAGGCAAAAAGAGAGCCATTATTGCTATTGCCAGAATGATTCTCACCGCAGTGTTTCACATGCTTTCCACAGGTGAGATATTCAATCCTTGTGACCTTTATAAAATCGATATGCAACAGGATATGAAGGATAAGCAAAAAGAGAAAGCTGTAATAAATGCCTGCAAACTACTAACTTCTCTAGGTATGATTATTACATCATCTCAATCGCAGTAGTCAATTCTTTAAAATTTTATATTTTAAGATACTTTATACAAGTGCGCGCTTTTTTTCTAGACAAAGGGTATTTTCCACACTATCACCTCCATTACTCCAAGTGTATCATTGGAGTATACTCTAATGTCAATAGATAAATATGGTACTTTAATTTTACTCTTATCTGCCGCCAAGGGGCTACCAGCTTCAAACGGCATTATTATTGTATCCTCAAGGCACGTTGAGAGTATAGTTCTGATGACGAAATGTTGTTTCGATGGTAAAACGGAGAGCTAGACCACAACATCTTGTGGTTTCGAGGCCTAGGATTGGAAGAAATTAGGATAAATATGTCATCTGTTTGGGGTCTGTTTTTTAGGCATAAACATAGATGACATTGGAATTTTAAATAATATTACTCATGATTAGGGCTATTGACAGCAAGAGTTGTTGTTCAAAATTATCACAGGCGAAGTTTTTGGTAACTACCGGAAACTTCGCCTGTTTTTATTATACATAGGAAAGTTGACTTTTAATCTTAAAAAGAATGGAGGCATATGAAGATGAAGAGTCTTATGTGGTGTGTCAGGACTCAAAGCTTGAGATCAAAAAAGTAATGCTGTACAATAAAAATTGGCACCATTCTCAAGAATTTTAATATATAATCAAAAAGAGAATAGGAGAAATTAATATGGCATAAAAACGAATCACAAAATCCAGCATCATTTCTTCATCATCATAGAAGCGGAGTGAAAACTATTCCCAGCTAGTCGGCTTGCCCAATGTATAAGAACAGCCCTGTTTATCAAACTATGATTTTCCTGTTATGAGTTCAATACTCCTTTATTTCCCAGTACTTTTGTGGCAGATAAACTGGATATATATACCATGGTAAATAGGCAGACCGTAGTAAGCGCTTCCCTGATGTCTCCACCCATCCATATATGGTTATCCTGTGCTGTAATCTGTGCGATACTGCCGCTGAAGATTACCAGAAGGTGTTGCAGGGACAAAGCACCGTACATGATGCATGGCATCAGCCATAAAGATTGGGTTTGCTCATTTTTTTCACCAGAATTTTTATAATAACGAAACCTTAAATACAAAGCGAATAGTTGGAAAATCGTGTATGTGCAGAGGAACCATCCAAGAAAGTTTTCGATTGGCACACCGAAATATCCGCCGCCGTTTTCCCATATCCATGTTTCCTTAATCGTTGACGCAAAGGGGTCAAAGCATAAATCCCATAGAACCATATTAAACGCCGAAAAGAATGGTATAATAAAGACAGACGCCCCGCTTAATCTCGATTGCTGCTGGTCAAGAAGAACTTGTGCGATACTCCACGACAAATAAGCTACTGCAAAATAGGTTGGCATAATAAAAACCGGAACAACGCCGAGCTTTACACCCATTAAATCCGTGTAATGGTAATGCCCAAACGGAAACCCCGTGTGAACGCTCAGTGACTCATAGCTCCAACTAACAATAAACGTGATTAAGAAAAAGATTAACATCGTCTTAAAGCCGTATCGATGAAAACCGTGAAGCAGAACAAAAGCTAATAGCATGGAGACCCCTAAGAACGGTGCCAATACTCCACCAAACTCTCCGTCAGTCAAGCCCATTATTGCGAAGATGATCGCGTCAACGGCGAGAAGAACCCACATTACTGTAAGAATTCTTGACTTTCTTTTTTCGATTGCATCGGTGGATAAGTTGTGAATTTTGCTCATGCAATTTCCTCCTTTTTTTACTCATTGCAAAATTTCTCAAATAGCTATATACTAATATACAACTATAGTTGCATATAGTTCAATCAGCAGTTTTCCGAATATGTCGCTTATGCAACTTTTATGAAAAACAGTTTCAAAACGGAGGATATATTATGGATTTACGTATTCAAAAAACTTTGGAAAGTATAGAGCAGGAATTCTTTAATTTGCGTGAAAAAATGCCGTTCAATAAAATCCGAATCAATGATTTATGCAAAAATGCAAAGATTAATAAATCTACTTTTTATCGGTATTATATGGATGTTTTTGATCTATCCGACAAACTAGAAAACAAAATTATAGATCAAGTGATTGGTGATTTTACCACAATGAATAGTCTGTTTTCTAACCCGGAAGAATTTATTACCGGACTTCTGTCTAGTATCATGCAACATAATGAAAAGATACTGATTCTGTTTGATGGGAGAATGAGTGTCTTAATCGATAAAATGGAAATCAAAATAAAAAATCACTACCTGACATCTTCATATACACCTGAAGAAAATATTATGATGTCGTTTATTATTGGTGGGACCACGCACGTGTTTCTTAACACCAAATACGACGACGAAATATATACGAAAACAATTGCGATCCTTTTACGAAAGATACTTTCTGTTCATTTCTGATTGACATACTTAGTAGAGTTTCATATCCATATCTTTTAGGCTATATAGCTCCTTCATCAACGGGATCATTCCGCCTGTTCTTCGTTATCATGTCTCTAGAATACTACTCGTCCAGTTCGGTATTTCTCCCTTTTCTCCGCTAATCCGCAAGCAGGGCAAGGGCAAGTGTATTGACACTTGCACATTTTTAAGATTTTCCCTTGCAGGCAAATCTCAAAAATTGCTTAGAGAGCCACCCTTCCGGTGTGACACGCACCACCGGACAAGCGGCTCCGCCGCAACGTAATATTCACAGAGAACTACGCTGAAAGGGTTGATGTTATTGGACAAGGCAATCAAGGTCGTGAGCCTAGAGATGAGGGGATTTGACCAAGAGATGGTGATTGTTACGAAGATGAATAAATAGGAATATCAAATAAGGAAAAATGACTGCAACTGTAGTAGGAGCAGTTTCATTCCCGTTCAGTTAACATCCTATCACGTCCCCAATTATAAATAACTTCCAATGCAGGCACAAGTTGTAGTCCGTTTTCTGTTAATGAATACTCTACTCGAGGTGGAATTTGGTTAAATACTAATCTACTCACGAGTCCTTTTTCTTCCAAACTTTGAAGTGATCTTGTCAACATTATATTCGTAATCCCTACCAAACTTCTTTTAAGTTCATTATATCGCATGGCTCCATTTTGATATAATTTCCATAATATCGGCATTCTCCATTTTCCGCCGAGTATATCCATAGTATAGATCATTACACAATTTCGATTGGTAATTACTTCTTGGTGCTTATTGTTGGGCATAAAAATCTCCTTTTAAGGGCACAAAAATGTGCGTACTTGTATATTTGTGGCTAATTGTTTATATTTATTTTAACATTCAACAGTCTTAATGAAAAGTAAATATCAAATGACTATAAGGAGGATGAAAATGAAAAAGAATCAAATTCAAACTGAAAAAGCACCTAAAGCAGTTGGCCCTTATTCACAAGCGATTGAATTCAATGGTATTGTATATGTATCTGGAGTTATTGCAATTGATCCGCTCACAGGGACTTTATCCGGCACTGTAGAAGAGCAAACAGAAAGGATTCTGACCAATATGAAGGCAGTTCTGGAAGCGGCAGGTAGCTCTATGGCTAAAGTAATTAAAACAACAGTGTTTCTTAATGATGTAAATGATTTTGCAAAAGTAAATGCTGTTTATGAAAAGCATTTTGTAATGCCATTTCCAGCACGAATCTGCGTTCAAATAGCAAGAATACCCTTAGAGGCACTGATTGAAATAGATGCCATTGCACACGTATAGTTAGGAGGCAAGCGATATGTTGAAATACTATGTAGCTGATGCATTTGCGGATAAGATTTTTGAAGGAAATCCAGCAGGAGTATGTATATTGGACGATTGGATTTCAGAGAGCAAAATGGATAAAATCGCAAGAGAAAACAATTTATCAGAAACTGCTTTTGCTGTTAAAGAAGGAGATGTATACGGTCTAAGATGGTTTACTCCTGGTGGAGAGGTGGACCTTTGCGGTCATGCAACACTTGCAACGGCGTATATTTTATTTAGGTTTGTTGAAACTGATGCAAATGTACTCCACTTTAATACCAAGATGAAGAATTATCATTTGGTCGTAACAAAGAAAAATGATTTGTACGAAATGGATTTTCCGACTTCAACACCAGAAAAATACCATTTGACAGATATGATGTTCGAGGCATTGGGTGTGACTCCAACTGAGGTGTTAAAAACTGATCGGGATTTAATATTTATCTTTGACTCGGAAGATACTGTGAAAAATTTAACACCTGATTTCTCAAAGATGAAACAATTTCCAGAAGGACTATCGGCGTTTGTTACAGCAAAAAGTGAGAAATTTGATTTTGTTGCAAGGGCATTTTGGCCTAAGATCAATATTGATGAGGATCCAGTTTGTGGGTCAATGTACTGCTGCCTTATTCCGTATTGGAGAGAAAGAATCGGACTTGATAAAATGGTGGCAAGGCAAGTATCTGAGCGTGGAGGCACGGTTTACTGTGAGTATTGTGGCGATAGAGTCAAATTGAGTGGTCGAGCTGCTCTTTACGCTATTGGAAATATTTGCGTAGACGAAAAATAGCGCATTAGATTGTGTGGTAGAGAATCAGGGCAGATTTTAAATAATCTGCCCTGATTCTCGAGATAACTTAGTTGATGAATTACCGGTGTTTTACGTAATTGTATTAAATAAAGCCATCAAGCCGCAATTTGTTTGATAGTTCTATTATGTACTATTTTTAATAGCTTTTGAGTTGTAGCATCACTTCAAAGTGCAAGACAGAAGAGCAATTTTATCGGGTACAAGAAGAAATGAAAAGATGAAGCGCGAAAGTGAAAAAGATCCCTGGCAGAAGATACAGTTCAAAATATTCCCTAAGCAGACTTATCATCTACAGCGAATGCAAGAGTACTTACAATCGAGTAACGTGGCAGAACAAAGGTGGAAAATCATATGTCTGGCGATGTAAGAAAAGGTTGAAAACTGGGACTGCTTAGTACAAACAATCAGCATCAATACGAGAATATTGAGGTTAATGACATAACAAAGCAGATACTGAATAAAGTGATTGACCAAATTGTCATCAAGAATGAAAAAACTGCAACGGTGCACTTCAAATTCGGATTAATAATGGAAAAGACTTTAACATGACAATTGAATAATTGTTCAGAATAAAGCTCTCAAACCACAACAAGTTTGAAAGTTTTATTGCGCACAATTTTTACTAACCGGTAAAGTTGTAACAGCACTAATGTGCTGAACAGAAATGATGACACTTCCGATGTAAAAGAGCGGAGGCGGAAGCTAGAAAAATGAGGTTTTGAGAAACTTGTTTTCAGAAAAATACCTTTCCACCAAGGCATCAGTAGGTCTTCACGACATCATTTTTGTATACTCAAGGCACGTTGAGACGGTGGTATTGATGACAAATAGTGGTTCGGGCAAGATTAGGTAGCATATGACCAGAAGATGTTGTGGTCTTGTAACAAAAAATGAACAAAAATTCGGGCCTGAAAAGTGCGTTTTCAGCCCGATTTTTTTACCTTTTTTTATAGATGAATTCGGCATTCTTGCCAGAAACAACTATTGACATATTTCTCCCTTCATCCGTATCGAGTTGGAATTTCAGGCTTGACGTTTTTGGAGCATTTTTAGCCCCGATATCTTTCTCCGCTCTCATATATGGAGTCAGGCTGCATCAATTGAAGCCCGACTCGGATATCATGTTTGGTTCATTAGAAATTCTTTTATTTTTTCTTCTGTTTCTGATCCCGGCAAAGCGGTAAGAACTGTAAGCTTTAAGTTGGTATCTGATAAAACTTGATAGCTGGTATACTCAAACTTCAATTGTCCTAAAACCGGATGATTTATGTTCTTAAACATTTCCTCATCCGTTTTGACGTTATGCGTTGTCCACCATGAATCAAATTCTGTGCTTTCATGCCTAAGCTCATTTACAAAATCCTCAACCCATGGATCACCAGCAAATTTACCGTAAGTTGCGCGAAATATGGCAACCATCTTTTGCGCTGTGAGTTCCCAATCAGTATTCATTTTTTTGTATTCATCATTTGTAAACATGATTCGGAGTAAGTTACGTTTACTGGCACTGATTTTGCTATAATCCAGCAAAATTTTTGTAGTTGCTCTATTCCATGCAATAACATTCATACGGGAATCAAGAACCGTTGCAGGAGAAAAAATTAAACTGTCCAGTACATGCTGCAACATTGGGGTAGCCGTATCATTACAGATCGGGAAACTGGTTGGCGGTGTCTGTTTAGCAAGAGTATAAAGGTGCATTGTTTCCTGCTCATCAAGCATAAAAGTCCTTGCTAGACTTTCAAGTACTTGCGAAGATATTTGCATAAGACGGCCTTGTTCAAGCCATGTATACCACGTTAAACCAACGCCTGAAAGGAAGGAAACTTCCTCTCGTCTAAGACCGGGTGTACGCCTGCGTGTACCTTCAGATAAACCAACCTGCGATGGTAAAATTTTAGCCCGGCGTGTTTTTAAAAAATCTCCTAATTCTTTATATCGTTGACTTGGGTCATTCATAAACATATACCTTCCTTTATCATAGTAGTAGTAATACTAGTATAATTACATATCTATTACTATTATAAATATAAGAGTAAAATAAATACAAGCCAATGTTTCAAAACTGCGGATAAAGCAGAAAAATTCTGATTGGCGGAATTTATAAGAACAAAAAATTATTAAGAGATGGGAGATGTTTTTATCTATGAAAAAAATCGTAATTTTAAATGGAAGTCCACACAAAATTGGAAACACAATGGCGCTTGTCAATGAGGTGGTAAAGACTATGGAGAATAAAGAAACCGAAGTGAAGATTCATAATCTGAATACAATGCAGATAAGAGGCTGTCAGGGATGTTATGGATGTAGACCGACAGGCAAATGTATCATAAAAGATGATATGCAGCAAATATATCAAGATATTGATGATGCTGACGGCATTATTTTCGCTACACCTGTGTTTATGTGGCAAATGTCTGCACAGCTGAAGCTTGTCATTGACCGCCTTTTGCCTTATCTGAAAGAAGATTATTCAAGTTATCTTTCTCCAAACAAAAAAGTTTTATTTGCAGTGACATATGGTGGAGGGATTTTGTCTCAATATCAGGAGTATTTTGATTTGACTTGCAAAAGCCTTGTATTCCTAGGTTTTGGTGAATACAAAATTCTTATTACAGGAGGCTTAAGCGAGCCAAAAGAATTATTGGAACGTTCAGAAGTTTTGGCAGAAATAAAGGGACTGAGTGAATGGTTATTGGGGTGATAAATTCACTTTCAATTGTAGCTGCTAATATTGCATTGAGGCAAAAGGAGGGAAGAAATAATGAGTAATATCAAGAGTGCACTGATAACTGGTGCTAACAAAGGGATTGGTCGCGAAATTGCACGACAATTGGGAACGGATGGATATTCTGTATGGCTTGGTTGTCGGGACGCGGAGCGTGGTGAACGGGCTGCAGCCGAGCTGCGCGAAGCAGGTATTGATGCACATGCACTACTTCTGGATGTTACCAGCGATATAAGTGTGGTCGAAGCTGCGGCCAAGTTTGCTAAGGTAAGTGAGCACCTCGATGTGTTGGTCAACAATGCTGGCATCAATATTGACAGAAGAAGAGCAAGTGAGACAAAGATCGATAATATGCGTAACGTCTATGAAGTGAATGCTTTCGGACCAGTCCGTGTTACCCTTGCATTTCTGCAATTTCTTCGTAAAGCAGAGCATGCCAGAGTTGTTATGATGAGCAGTAGCCTAGGATCAATTGCTGCTGCGCTTGATCCCACTAGCGAAACCTATGATGTGAACCTTCTCAGTTATAATTCATCTAAGGCAGCATTGAATATGATTACTGTTATGCTTGCCAAAGACCTTCATGCCGAGGGCATCAAAGTCAATGCAGTCAATCCCGGCTTTACTGATACTGACCTTAATCAACATCATGGACATCGTTCAGTTGAGGAAGCAGCCAGGATTGCCGTAAAGCTGGCAACAATAGGAGAAAACGGTCCAACCGCAGGTTTTTTCCATGATGGCTATTTCAACGATCTCGGACGACATGCATGGTGAACACGAGTACTGATTATGAGAAATCAGTGCTTAATAAACAAGAATTATATTCATATTATTGAATTAATAACTTTATCCTAAAAGAAGATTGTATTCTCGATTTATTTTTGAATTTATGACTTGGAAGATTTAGTCACTACAACAAATACATTCTTATCATAAACCAGGAGATTCTGAGTAAAAAGATTATAGACATAGTAGTTCAGGAGAAATTTATGTTTCTGAAATAGGAGCTATATTCGAGCGGTAAGCTTAGAAATGTACTTTGTGTTTAAAAAGAATAACTACCCGCCAAGGCCCCGCCAGGCGCGGTTGGCATCTTTATTGACCTTTCAAGGCATGTTGAAGCGGTGATAATGATGACGTATTGTGGTTTGGACAAGAAAAACAGGGGTTAGACCACAATATGTTGTGGTTTTTGGGCGAAAAATGAGCAAAAAATGGGGCTAAAAAATACGGTTTTTGGCCCCGTTTTTTTGGCTCTTCCACGGATGACATAGGATAGTTGAAGGCAAAATCTTTCCAAATTGCTTTTATATATAGGGAAAAAGATGGGATATAGCTTAGCTGGGAGAATGCTTGAATGACATTCAAGAGGTCAGCGTTCGAATCACCCTTCCGCTTAAACAATAAGCTACAGACATGAATGCTTCTGGCTATTATTTTAACTTATAGGGCTGGGACACTTGGAAAATCAGGGACAGATATTGAAAGGCATGTTTTCAGTTATGAGAATGTGCCTTATTTTTGTGCGCCTTGCGGCGCACGTTTCTAATGGGTGAAAGTCCCTAGTCCGCCCTAGTAGTGGGAAGGACACAGCCAAGACCAAGGGTGTCCACCGTGAGGTGGAATCTGAAGGAAGGTGGAGGCAAATCTCTGGTCTGACGAACAGAAATCACAAGCGCTTGAATGGCATTCAAGAGGTCATGGGTTCGAGTCCCATTATCTCCACTTAAACTATAAGCCACGGGCAGGGATGCTTGTGGCTTAAATTACAACTTATAGGGACGGGGCACTTGGTAAATCAAGGGTAAAAAAGGTACATTTTCATTTTGAGAATGTGCCTTTTTTGCCCTAATTGTAAATAACAGGGGGGCATTATTAAGGTTATGTAAAAATGGTGATTTATTATGTGTGAGAAGTAGATAATTATATTTGTTGAATTATTTTATAATTTGACATAAAATAAATAAAGTACTCAAGTTATAAAATGTAAGTATATATTATGAAAATTTAAAATTAAGAATATTATATAAAATATTTGCATTTGAAAGGTTTAAAATGGTGTCTATGATTTTGAATTTGAAACATTGGGTTAAGGAAAATAAACATGTTATAGCCATAATAGGAACTCATTATTACTATGGATTGTAGTTAGCTGTGTTTAATTTGATGCATGAAGTAGATATATAGATTTGGAGGTAAATGTGCAGTACAGAGTGTTATTATTTGACCTGGATGGAACCTTGTTAAGAAGTGACAAAACAATATCCGGAAACACAATAAATATCATCAATATGTGCAGAAAAAAAGGGGTCATTATAGGTGTTTCAACTTCTAGAAGCAAAAAGAATATTATGATTTATTTAGATGATTTGAATCCAGAGATAGCGATAACGAGTGGAGGGGCATTAGTACATTTACATGATAAAATTATATATACTGCAAATTTTATGATAGATGAAGTGAATCATCTCATAGAAACAGCTAGAGCGATATGTGGCAAATTATGTGAAATTACAGTTGATACCCTCAATGAACATTATTGGAATTATAAAATTGATCCCCAAAAACTTGATGCCAACTGGGGGAGTAGTATTTATACAGATTTTGAAGATTTTAATCTGGAAGCGTTGAAAGTATGTGTTGAAATACATACCCCTGTTTTAGCACAAAAATTAAAAAATGTTTTTCCTGAATATGATTGCATTAGATTTTCCGATGGTGATTGGTATAAGTTTACAAAGAAAAATGCTACGAAAGAAAATGCAATTACTTATTTATGTGATTATCGTAATATTTCAAAAGAAAGTATAATTGCATTTGGAGATGATTACTCAGATATTGGAATGTTAAAATTATGCGGAATAGGAATCGCCATGGGAAATGCAATTCAAGATGTTAAAGTCATTGCAGATGAAGTAATTGGTAGAAATGATGATGACGGAATTGCAGATTATTTGATGCGGAAATTTATGATATAATTTATAGACTTTTATTGCTGATTACTTATATTAAGCGAGGTGAGTAACATAGTAAATTTAAGAAATGAGATAACAGATGCAATTGGAATTATAGCTCCTAATACCATACCTCATGTTGAGTATAGACTGCTGGACTCCACAAAGGCAGATGGATATACAAGACAATTAATTGAGTATGATTCTTGCGGAGACAAGGTCGTCGCTTTTCTTTTGCTTCCGGAAATTCTTGATAAAAATCCAGCTATTCTCATCAATCACCAGCACAACAGGGAACATCATTTAGGAAAGAGTGAAGTTTGCGGTTTAGCTGGAAATCCTTTGCAAGCTTTTGGGCCTGAATTAGTGAAAAAGGGATTTGTTGTGTTAGCTCCTGACTCAATATGCTTTGAGGAAAGACGTCAAGCTCCTCACGTGGAGGGTTTTGACTTTTGGCAGCATTTTAATGAAATGTGCTATCGAATAATAAAAGGCGATTATTTGATGAAAAAAGTACTAGATGATGCTATGAATGGGATAACATTGCTTTCTAATCTTACTTATGTTGATAATAAAAAAATTGGCACACTGGGACATTCATACGGGGGGAATACGGTCTTATTTCTTTCTGCGTTAGATGAACGAATAGCTTTTAGTTGTGCAAGCGGTAGTGCTTGTACGTATGAAAATCGCATGATAAATAATGTTGGAATTGAAATGGCGAGCGTAATTCCAAACTTCCACGGCAAATACGATATATATGATTTGGTATCTTGTATTGCACCAAGACGACTGCTTCTTGTTTCTGCGGAAGATGATAAATATTCAAAAGATGCTTCATATATCGTTGGAAGAGCCAGCTCAACCTATTTAGAATATGATGCCTTACAAAACCTGCACCACAAGAGATATCCAGGTGGTCATGGATTGACGGAAGAACGATTCGATTTTATTATAGAGTGGCTTGAATCAAATGCGAAACATTGTGTAGTATAAGTATAATGAGAAATTAACAAATCACAATTTTGTCTAGCAGTTTTAACTATCTAATATAATTAATTGGTTATATAAATCAACTGAGAGGAAAATTTCAGGTCTGGAGGTGATTAAGTTGAAAACTCTTTATGTTACAGATTTAGATGGAACATTATTAAATACACATGATACAATAAATCAGAAAAGTATCGATATTATAAATAATCTAGTTGAAAAGGGAATGAAGTTTACATATGCTACTGCACGTTCTTTAGTATCGGCATCAGTAGTAACAAAAGGCTTATCCACTAACATTCCGGTGATAACATATAATGGTGCTTATATTATTAATCCTGCTACGAATGAAATTTTATCATCCACAGAATTTACAAAAGAAGAAGCCGATAAGGTTATTTCAGTCATGAAAAAATATGATATTAGTCCATTGGTATATTCTCATATAGATAATGTAGAAACGGTTTCCTGGGTTACATGCAAAGAGAATAATGGAATGAAAAGATATCTCAGTTTAAGAAAGGGAGATAAGAGGTTACGCCCATTAATTAGTGATACAAAACTTTATCAGGGGATTATGTTTTATTATACCTGTATAGGTGAAAGAGAGGAATTACTTCAAGTATATAGGGCTTTTGCAGATGATGATAGATATCGTTGTACAATTCAGCAGGAATTATATCGTACGGAATATTGGTGTGAGATTATGCCAAAGAATGCAACAAAAGCAGAAGCTATCCTTAAGTTGAAAGAACTATGGGGATGCGATAAGGTAATATCCTTTGGTGATGCAATAAATGATATTCCAATGTTTCAAGTCTCTGATGAATGCTATGCAGTAGCAGATGCAGTGCTTGAATTAAAAAAAGTAGCTACAGGAGTTATAGGAAGTAATGATGAAGATGGAGTATCACAATGGTTGAAGTCGTATGCTAAATTCTAATGTATTGAATTATTGTGAATTCAAGGAAGGACTGTGTTTTTGAATAATTCCAGGTATTAAGCACTTTATCAAACTGTCCATTATGAATATACTATGCGAAGGTAGTATTGTTTGGTCTTTCATATAATTTAAAGGAGAAATACGAATTATGATATCAAGAACATGGCACTGAATTGTAAAAGGGGATTTATAGCTCAGCTGGGAGAGCGCTTGAATGGCATTCAAGAGGTCATGGGTTCGAATCCCACTATCTCCACTTAAACAATAAGCCGCAGGCATGAAAGCTTGCGGCTTAAATTATAACTTATAGGGACGGGACACTTGATAAATCAAGGACAAAAAAGGCGTATTTTCAGTTTGGAAAATGTACCTTTTTTGCCTTTAATCTAAGTTGAACTAGAGATAATAGGCAGTGAGCAATTGAAAAACTCACTGCCTATTTTTTATAAAAAAAAGCATCAAAAACATATCAAGTACTTTTTTAAAAGTTTATTTCAGCAGTGAAATAATGAATATTGCTGAGTTTTACGGAGCCGAGTGTGAGCAGTAGGCCCCCTTTCCGTGATACTCTAAATTACTTGCTTTTGAAAATTATTTGGATTGAATGTTTTTGAAATCAAGGCTGAAATAGTGAATACAGTCGATTTGTTTCCATGAACAAATGAATATGTAAAACGTTAATATAATTTTAAGGATAATATATAAATCAATTTAAGTTATTTATTAGAATTTGGTAAATTTTATGGTATAATTTAAAATAGAAAGTATAGCAATAGTGGAAAAATATATAAATGTAATTTGTAATAATATTGTAAAGCGAAAAGGAGGTTGAACATATGTCTACTCCCGGAATTGGAGACCCTTATTGGTATGAATGGTATGTAGGATTAGAAAATGTAATAAAAATGCTAAATCCAGATTTCGGGATTTCTTGCGTTATCTTTCAGCATGGATCTTATAACACTATCGATGATGTAGTAGTAGAATTTATTGATGGCAAAAAGCAATTGTGTTATCAGGTAAAACACGAAATTGATACTTCTACACCAAATAATCTAACATTCGGAAAAATGTTAGAATCTAAGAACGATAAGAAATGCCTGTTCGAAGCAATGTTTCAAGGATGGAAAGAATCCAGAACCACTACTGATTCTGCAATTAAACCAATTCTCTTTACGAATCGTAAGATTTTAAATAGACACGCCGGCCGTAGCCTTAATGGCGAAACCTATAGTGCTTATCCTGTTGATAAGTTTTTATTGAAAATGCAGACTGTAATTAGAAATGTAACGGACTACGAGAATGTCATAATTGATGACTCAACACTACTTTTCCAATGGAATGAATTATGTAGTGTTCTACCAAATGTGGATTCCAAAGAGTTAATGTTATTTTTGAAAGAGTTTTCAATCAACGCAAATCAGATGAGCTTAGCCTTAATGAAGAAATCATTAATTGCCTTGTTGGCACAAGTGTTTTCCTGCAACGAAGGTATCGCTTTGGAATTGTTTAGTAAACTGCTTTTAGGTCTTACCGAATGGACAACGACTGAACGGAGTAACGAGCGTGTTACTTTAGAGGATGTGTACTCGGTACTGGGTCTTGAGGAAGACATTGATGAAAGTCAACACAGACTAGCACCTCCATACCCTTTTTTTGAAAGCAGGCAAGTGTTTTGTGAGCAATTACAAACTCAGATCCATTCAACGGAACACAAGATTGTTTTTCTTTCTGGGGATCCGGGATCAGGAAAGACAAGTACGATCAGTTATCTGCAATCAAAGACCAATTTGTTTTGGCTTCGCTATCACACATTTAAACCCATTTCCCCAGAGCAGCATTTCTATAATGCGGATCCCGGTATGTGCACAGCTGATAATCTGTGGGGTACACTATTAATTCAGCTCCGAAAGAGATTTAAAGGTAAATTGGCTGAATACAATGTTCCAATTAGCAATAAGTTGGTAACCGCTGAAATGATGCGAAATCACGTTATCCGTTTGTTGGGCATTGCTGCTCAAGATACTGCTGGATTAGAAAAACGGATATTTGTTTGCATTGACGGAATTGATCATGCAGCACGTGCCAATGCTCCACTTTCATTTCTAACCACATTGCCGTTACCAAATGAAGTACCTGATGGTGTTTGTTTTGTAATTGTCGGGCAACCAATTACTATTTATCAAGACCAATATCCTTTATGGCTGTCGAACAAGGATTATGTTGAACATATCAGCATGCCAAAACTTAGCGTTGCCGATATAAAACAGTTGATTCTGGCACAAGCCAATCAATTTGAAAGCGATGCCGATGGCCTTGCGGATTTTATTTATAACAAAACGGAAGGCAATAATCTTTCAGCAGTTTTTGCAGTTGAAGAAGTAAAGGCATTATGCACTTTAGATGAAGCAGTCACAAAACTTCAAGAAAGCGGAATAAGTGCAGATGCTCAACAATATTACAATCATATTTGGACTTATATGAAGCGAGAACTTTCGGCGATTGTTCATATATCCGTATGTCCTGAGAGCATTGTTGCTTGCCCCATACTTTTGATGAATGGTCGTGTAAATACTAAAATTCTTGCAAAAGCTCTCACGTATGGAATGAGTGAGAGTGATTGGGAGATGATATTGAGCCGACTATATCCGCTTGTTGTACCAACAAAGAATGAAGGAGAGTATGCACTTTTTCATAATGACTTCCGGGTATTCCTTATGGGAATAATTAGACCATATCAAGCGCGTTACGAAGAAATTGCATTGACACTTGGAGAGTACCTCCTTCAAAGAGAGGAAGGTACTCTAGCATGTACCTTGGGTATTTATTTACTGAAATGTGCCAACAAAGAACATCTTATTCCGAAATACTTTACTCCAAATTTCGTTATTAATTCCTTAGCTGAAGGTGTGTCATTACAGAGATTAGACGAATTCGTTCACCTTTCATATGACGCTGCATGTATCAATCAAGATATGAAGGGATATCAAAATACATATCTGGCAATTAAAACGTTATATCAACATAAGCGGTGTTTTGAATATTTTGACAGGGACTATATAAGCGATGATTTCCCTGAATCAAGTTCAATTGATATTTCTGAAATACGAACGTTACCAATTACACCCCAGAATCTAGGTGAATTTAAAAATGTGCTAACTCTGTGCAGAAAACTTTATTCTTCCTGCAATCCAAACCATTGTTCGCGGGCAATTACACTGTATAAAAAATGGTTTGGAGGTTATTCCCCCATGTCATTTGTACCTCTTTGTGCAGATAAAGTTGCAGAAGATAAACCCTGGGAACTAAGGTCTACTGAAGTAGGTTTTTTCATTCAACATTGGGGAGCAGTCGCTGCCGAGTTAAACATTACTGTTCCACTAATGAGTGAAATCGACTCTGATATTAATCGTTATGCTGTAACCGCTTTTGGTGAACAATATTTCAATAATTGCATCAAAAACAAAAAGTTTAAGCTTGCCATACATGCTATACAATCAGGCTACGTGGCGCAAAGCATCTTCGCTGACAAATTAGAAGAAATTTATTTTGTAGGCGCTGCACATATATTTGAACCGGTGTTAACTCGAGTAAGCGAAAATAAGGAAAAGTCAGCATGGCAGCCCCTTGCGATTGCCATGAAAACAACGTGTGATCAACTATATCTACCTGATCAATTGGTAGTTAATGCGGAAGTCACTGTTAAACGAATATATGATGAATCCTGCTTTACACTTGTGTTAAGGGCATTTCTGCTTGGATGTATCGAAAAAGAAATTGATGACGACATCTTGATTGAACATTCAGCGAAATATTACTTGGAGCTTGAGGGTAATAAAACAGAGAAAAGCCAAGCGGCTTTTCTTATTAGGGTAGCATGTCTGCTAGGTAAATACTACTGGGATAGTGCACCAAACTCCAGTGCATTTGATGGTTGTGTAGAATGGCTTTTATCTGCACGTTTGTGGCGTTCACTAGATTATTCAAAGGCTCGCAGATTTCTACTTTATACTTTGCTTAATAGTTCTGCAGGTAAAACATTTAACAATGAAGAATGGTTCGTTGCTGCGCTACACGTGAGCTTATTCGACATTGACCACCTAGGGATGTATTATAAGACTTATATCCTGGACTATCTCCAACAGTTTAAACGTCTTGACATTATCAGTGAGTATATTCATGAGCTATATGGAGAAAACTGCTGTAACATAAGTTTGGAAGAAAATAGAGCCGATATGCATGCTCGCTTTCGTCCATATGGTGAACTTGTTGAACCGGAAATGATGCTTAAGTTCACAATGCAGCTCAAATGGGATGTTGTTGGTTACGTGGGTGACAAAGAGTATGCAATGCATGCACCGCTAGATTGTTTTAATTTTATTACCGAAGTTGATCCTAGCAGATGGAAAGACCTTGGGACAAATCTGTATAAACAATCCAGAATAGCTGAATTAACAAGCAATCATGCAGCTTATGAAATTAGCAACAACATTACGAAAGCCGCTGCAACATGTGGCATAATAGATTATTGGGAATTGCGCAATTGGGATGATGAATTTGCCATGAATCCTGACCAGATATACCATTCTCTTTTTGAGTTCATCCATAATGCGGTCAATGAAACTGATTTAGAAGTGATTTGGATATTAAGCTGCGGAATTCATTCGTGGTATACACAGCAGGGTCGTAGTGGAGCCAAATGCATTTATGATGCGTGCCAAGAGAAAGCAACAGAATTAAATAGTGATTTTGCTTTAAAAGTAAAGTCATTAACGCCGCAATGGTTAGTAATCATTGGACACCTTTCGGAAAGATCTGATTGGAAATCTGATTTAGATGATTATTCTAGTCGGTGTGCCAAGGATATCGGTGCTATACAAGTTCAATATGCCGATATTTCAATAGAGGAATCATTAGAACTACTTTCAACATTGAAAGCATCAACAAATCCTGTGGATCATTATTGTATAGTATTGAAAAAAATACTGTCGAGTGAAACAGATTGTAGTGGAAACTTCAAAAGTTTTCTGGACGTTGTTTGCCATTACCTTAAGAGCAAGGATTGGACATATGATAGGTATGATTCTGTAATTAGCTCACTTATTTCCGCAATGGGCAGTGAAGCATTCTGGGCACTGGCATGCTGTATTAGAACTCAATTATCAGACTACGATTACCAGATTTCTTCACGTAATATGCAACTGCTTTTCAAGTTAAATCGCAAAGAGGACATAGCCGAAATGCAAACACTACTCGAAGCAGAACTTCAAACTCAGGAATTATGGGTTACAGGAAATAATCATATTGAAGTTACCATAGATCAGAAAAAGTCTGTATCGCTATTCTCTACACCAAAGTCTATCCAAGAACTGGCACTTTATATTATGTTAGAACAGATAGATACTCAGAATGCCAGAAAGATGGAATCAGCAATATACGCTATCAGCCTGTTAGGCAAACAGTTTCCGTATGTTATGGATATTATTGCTGGGGTATGGGATACATTTACCCAAAATCAAGAAGAATGTCTGTTAATTATTATTGCAAGATGGGCATCTGATGGGATTTGCGCGGATAGTTTACGCAGTATATTGCAGAATATGTACGATGCTTGTACAGAGCTATCCAGAAAGTATTATTTACACAGCATCCTACTTCATCTGAATTCAGAGGGGATAAATCCAGAAGTGATTTCTTACAATGCTCCAGCTATAAATCACACACCTTCAACAGTCGGGATGGTGGTAGATGACAGCTACTATGAACGATTTTTTTCGTTGGTCGAAGATTGTGAAAATAGCGCCTCCATTGACTCAATTCGTAGATATATTTCCCAAATAGCGCCGTTGGAAATGTATTTGGAAGATCGCTATGGCGAAACTGGTGATAATAAAATCCCTATCGTCAACATGCAACCGGGCGAGATTCTTTATGGTAAAGACAAAGCAGGAGAATGGACATCTATTCCTTTGATACGCAAAAAATCCCGATTACTTCCAGTGGAGGATCCGTTCCTATTAACGGAAATGCCAATCGTTAATTTTGATAAAGAATGGTTTCCTGATGTACAGACCGCATATAATACAGAAAAAGAAAATGGGTTATCCAACGAACAACTACATGATATTGCACATGCACACATATCGGAAGGCAAAGTATTGCTTGCTGCAAGCCTATGGTATCCGTGGGGTCATAAAGGGGGAACTATATATATTGAGTCCTCTAAAATTGATTTCTCATTTACCAAGAGTCGGAGACAAGAATTTGATTGGTGTATTGGAAACTTTGGTCTACTTGCTTGTGAAGGCTCAATAGATGAAACTTGTAGGTCAACTTTTGGCAACGGTGGAGTTAGTCTATTCAATCGAGTTGGTGGAGGTCTAAAATTGTTCTTTGGAAACTGTCAAGTGGCACCAGCAGCGATCTGGCGCAAAATTTTTGCATGCCATCCAAAGCAAGGAAATCCCTACATTTGGCTAGATCAATATGGGCGTGAAGTTTTGTGGTTTGAACGTATTGTGTCGCCTGATCGAGAGGCGATGCAGGAAGCGTATATTCGACAGCCCATTTTGTTTAGATGGATTTGCGATGATAATTGGCTGACAAATATCCTGAATGGTTTTGTTATTAACCAAGTAATTGCAGTTGAATTATACTCCAATTTAACGAGAGAAGACTGAGATATTTTCTTGGTTTATTTTCTGTAGAATAGGTTGTATTACTTCCTGATATATTTGTCATGCACCATCGGAAGACGCGGGTAGTGCCTAACTCCAAATATTCCATTGATGGGAGGAGCATTACTTTAGGTTATGCTTCTTAATTACAATCTATATTGCCTCCTTTAAGAATTTTCAATTACAATAGAGGATACATATTGAAGGAGGTATATTTAGATGACAGATCAAAAAGAAATCAAAATTATTCCACCAACAGAAAATCATGACAAACATATATGAGTGGAACAAAAGCAACTCAAGGTAGCTGCCTATTGCAGAGTCAGTACACGGTTTGAGCAATAGGAAAATAGCTATGAAGCTCAGGTGAAGTATTATTCAGAAAAGATTGTAGCCAATCCAAAGTGGAGTTTGGCAGGTATTTATGCTGATCAAGGTAAACCGGCAACCAGTACTAAGCAGCGAGATAGCTTCAATCATATGATTGAAGATTGCTACGATAGTAAAATTGATATGATACTTACTAAGTCCATCAGTATGTTTGCAAGAAATACCGTGGATTTTCTAAGGATTATTCGTGAGCTTAAAGAACGGCAAATTCGTATTGTTTTTGAAAAAGAAAACATTGATATTATGGACAGCGCCGATAAACTGTTGATTACCATATTGAGCAGCCACGCGCTAGAAGAAAGCCAAATCCTAAGTGAAAATAATCGCTGGGGTATTGCTAGAAAGTTTGAGCAAAGCATTGTACAGGTAAACTACATGAAGTTTATGGGATACACAAAAGATGCTAACGGTAATTATAGTTCCCGAAGAAGCAGAGATTGTCCAAAAGATATTTGACCTATACTTACAAGGTTTAGGAACATATCGAATTGCAAAGGAATTAGAAAGATAAGGAATAAGAACATAAACGTTAATCCACAGGTATGAAAGTTTGTGAATTAAATTATGTATTATAGGGACGAACCACTTGGTAAACTAAGCAAAAAAAGTTACATTTTCAGTTTTTAAAATGTAACTTTTTGCCCTAATTGTAGATGATAAGAGAGCATTATTGCGGTTATGCAAATATGGTAATTTATAATAAACTACCATATTTTGATTGAATTATTTTACAATTTGTCATAAAATAAAAATAAGGTACTCAAGTTAAAAAATGTAGGTACGTATATAATTTATGAAATATTGTTGAGAGTATTTTGTACACAAGGCATAAGTATAGTAGTTATGGAAATACTTGAGATTGGAATTTTATTAATTATAATTGAACTTATTACTAATAAAACCGATTTCTTATTGATGAATTTCACTGAAATTATTCATAAAAGGTTTTTGCAGGTCATGGTATGTACTTCATTAAAATGTTTATTAGAAATGTATTGAGACGAACAAGGTAATGATGATACTAAAAATTATAGTAATTTGATGTAATCAGTAGTGCGGCACTCTAAATACTAACGTATAAAGGAGAAATAGCTATATGAATGGTTTTAATGAAAAAATTGAACTTAAAATACAAGAAACATGTGAGATTAAAATGCGTACATATTTTTCAATTCAACATATTCAGTCAGCAGCGCTTTTTTGCAGGTTAAGTAGTAAATTAGAAAATGAATATATTGGTAAGTTTAATCAAGAGTTAATTACAGAATATAAAGCTTATGTTACTAATTCGATTTTTTCATGTGTATGTTTTCTAGAAGCTAATATTAATGAGATCTTTTGCGATACGGTAGATAATCCGGAGAATATTAAAGGACTATCTAAAGATGAGATACGACTGTTAGCTAATATGTGGAATTTAGATATACCTCGGACAGCATCTTATTCTATATTAGAAAAATATCAGATAGCATTGACCTTACTGGGAAAACCAATAATTAATGAATGTGAATCGCCGTTTCAGAATGTAAAAATACTTATACAGCTACGAAATGCTTTAATGCATTATGAACCAGAATGGTCTATGGGAAAATCAAATAATTGTCATGAAAAAGTAGTACAGAATAAGATGGAGAAAAAGTTAATTGGAAAATTTGAAGTTTCAAAAATATTTATGAATTCGGGTAATCCTTTTTTCCCTGATAAAGTTTTGGGTTGTGGTTGTGCGAAATGGGCAGTGGATAATAGCATAAATTTTGTTGATTTATTTTTAAGTAAACTTGGAATAAAAGCCAATTATGATCATGTAAGAGATAAATTAAGATTATCATAAAAAGCTTATAGAATTTTTTATACCAAACAAGGTGAAGTACCTATGGGATCCATTGTCGATAGAGTCATCATTAATTTGTTATAAAATAAAACAAAGTATACAAATTATAAATATTTTCATATGGTTTTATACTATACTTTAATTAAAAGGAAAATTAATAAAGGAGTCTAAAATATGTTGCATCGTATTGGATCAATTGAAGATGGTGATAAAGAAAGTATCGTTGATCAGATTATTAATGAATTTGATTTAAAATATGTAGACATCGAAGGTGAAGCTTATTTAGGATACCCTATTTATATTGATGAGATAGCTAATAGGAGAATTTGTGTTGATTTAGCACTAGTAACTAGAATTGGAATCTTTATATTTAATATTTTATTAGATGCTGTAACTGACTATTGCCAAATTCAAGATGAAATATATATGAAAGTGAAAGCTAAATTTGAAAAACAACCCTTTTTAGTAAAAAAAAGGGAATTAATTTTTAAATTTTATACTATCACTTATTCAGTTGAAAAAATAAAAATACAAGAAGATAATCTTATAGGATTTTCTGTAAAAAATATTATTGATATTATTGATGAGTACAAAGAAGATTCTGTATTTAGCGATACTAAATATAACAATATACTTTCTGGAATTCAAGAGGCATATGGGATTAATAATAGAATAGAACGAAGTGATGCAGAAAATGGAACAAAAGCTTATTATATCAATCAAATGAATTCATTAATCGAGAAGTATGATGGTAGGCAAATGGAGGCAATTTTAGCTGACACAAGAGGAATCCAAAGAATAAGAGGTATGGCTGGTAGTGGAAAGACTATTGTTTTGGCTAGAAAAGCTGTAGAATTGCATATGGCACATAAAGAATGGACAATAGTTGTAACATATTCTACACGATCATTAAAAAATCAACTTGTTAATCTTATCTCAAAATTTTATGCTGCTAAAAATGATGGCTCTGATTATGATAGAACTAAAATTAGAGTAATGCAAGCATGGGGTTCATCTAATGCTATTGGTGTATATTATGATATATGCTTAAAGCATGGGGTTAGCCCATGGAATTTTACTGAAGCAAAAAATAAATATGGTAAAAATAGGGCTTTTTCTAAAGTATGTGAAATGGCTCTAAAGGAAATTAGTATTTTTAGCAAAATGTATGATTGTATTCTTATTGACGAGGCCCAAGATTTTGATAAAAATTTTATGTCGTTGTGCCTAAAGATATTAGGAGATGAGCAGAGATTAGTATATGCATATGATGAATTACAAAAATTAAATGAAGAAACTATGCCAACACCTATAGAAATATTTGGACAGGATATCTCCAAAGATACTCCATTAACAGTATGCTATCGAAATCAAGGGCCTGCTATAGTTACGGCTCATGCTATAGGGATGGGGTTATATAGGAAAAACGAAGGGTTGTTGCAAATTCCTGGATCAGCTGATGTATGGAATGCAATTGGTTATAGTAGTGACGAGCCTATTCAAGAAGGTAAATCTGCGTTATTGTATAGGACTGAAGAAACTAGTCCAGTCCTCTTAAAAGTTGATTCAAATGAAATTATAGACTTTCTTAGTTATAATAATTTTATAGACTTAAGACTCTCCTTACTAGAGATGTTAAAGAGAGATATTAAAGAAGAGCACTTATTACCAAGTGATATTATGATAATCGATATGGATGGCATTGAGAGTTCTCAAAATAGGGATATTTTGATGAATTTATTATATGCAGATGATGATTATGAGGATGAGTTCATGATACATTCAGCAGGAACTACGAGTCCTGAAGATTTTTTTAGAAAGAATTCAATAGTATATACCAGTATTTTCAGAGCAAAGGGTAATGAAACATTCATGGTATATATTGTAAATGCTCAAAAATGTATTAATTCTTTGACGCCTAGAAGTGACAGAAATGCATTGTTTACCGCTATTACGAGAAGCAAAGGCTGGGTGAGAGTATTAGGATATGGAGATGAAATGAGAACATTATGCGAAGAATTTAATGAGATTAGGAGTAATGAATATAAACTTAAATTTGATAAATATCCTACAAAAGAAGAGCAAAATGAGTTGATTCTAAATAATAAGGATCTTGATGATAGTATTATGAAAACAATAGGTAACACTAGAAATATGATTAAAAAATTGAGAAATGAAGAGAATATTACGGATGCTCGCTTGATAATGGAATTATTGGGCATATCAACTAAAGAAGAATTACTTAGATCACTTAGCGAGGAGGAAGAATATTGAGTACTCCAAGAATAGTTAAAGAGATTATTAGCGATATTAGAGTTACTAAAGAAGAGCTATTAAAGATAGGCATTGTAAAAGAAGCTATAGGCGAATCAGTAACATGCAAAGGACATAATGATTATGCTATTACATGGTCTACAAAGAATGATACAAGCAGTATTATCTATGATAAAGATATTTCAATTGATGAGTTAATAGATGGATTATTGATTAATAATCAATATTCCTTTCTATTATACGATAAGAGTATAATTCAGATTGAATATATGGTTAAAAATAATAAAATTTGTAAGCAAAGGCTGTTGTTTATAAAAAAACATAATAAAATTTGGGATAAGAAATTAATCGATCAATTTGACGAAGGAGACGATGTTTATTATTCTGATTGGTTCAGAGATAATGTTGGAATTCCGACGGTGTTAAGAATTGACTATGATGTTGATGAGCATGTGGAATGTAAACATGCTATATCACATATGACATTATCAAACAATCAATGTTGTAGGATACCTATAAGAGGTTTAGTTTCTTGTACGGAATTTTTAAGATTAATTCTTTTTCATTTTTATGATTTAAATTTTTCAGTCAATAAATTTGATTATGCGACATATACAATAACCAATAAAGAACAAGAAATGTTACATATGTCATGGAAATAATATATGATGTATAAGTTTGATATTATTAGAACTTAAGATTTAAATTGGAGGAAGAACTGATGGAAGAGTTTTCCATTAATAAGCAAGACGAATTAGAACTTGATAATCTTATAGAAAGAAAAAGAGCAGATTTTTTTTCTAAAAAAAACAATAACCATAGATGTATGTATTATAATTGTAATAAAAATGCGATTAATTCACACGCAATATCTCAGAAAATATCCTTGCAATTTATTGCAAAAAAAGGGAAATTAGGATGCTTTAAATCTAATAGGGATATAAAATTGGATAATGGAAAAACCTTTATTTATACAGAATCGGGTATAATTGAAGCATCATCTTTTAAAGGATTTTGTTGTGACCACGATAAAATATTTGATGCATTGGATAATTCATCAATTAAAGAAACTGAAAAAGATATACTATATCAAGTATATAGGAGTATTTGTTTTTCTGTATATAAAACAAAATTTGACAAAGTTCAAAATGAATTAGGTTATCAATTTTTTAAAGATAATAATTATTATACAGAAATAATCAATATTGTTAAGAAAGATATTGAATCTAAACTACAAAGTAAAGAAGAAATGTTATCAGAGAATGTAATGGAAAGTAAATTAGAAGAACTAATTTCCAAAAAAATCAATAAACAAAATGAGGAACATTATATATTATGCGAATATAAAAGTGTAATTGAAAATGAGTTACTCAATAATTATTCTAACAGTGTTAAGGAAAAAGATACAGTAGAAATTACCTGTGATAAATTGTGCATATTGTATAAGCACATTGGGATTCAAATTCCTGTTGCAATGTTAAATCATCACTTCTTGGGAATCAGTAATAATAAAAGCATATTATTATTTACTGTAGTACCATATGGTGACTCAACAGAACTTTATTGGATTTTTGATAAAAAATTATATCATGTATTAAAAAATGAATGGAATAAAATGACTGATAAACTTATAAATATTTTAAATAAAATTGAAGGTAGTATGATGCAATGTGACTATTGGCACATACAGCCGGATATCATAAATTTAATGCCAAGTCAGAGATTGCAATACATAAAAGATGATATTTATTTTAATCTTGAAAGATCTCCATTTGACGAATATGATCTTTCAATATTCGATGATTTACGAAAAGAATTTATAGAGAAAGAAGACGACTCAATAATTGATAAGGAATTAAAAAAATTAGATTGCAATATTCAAAGAAAAGATTTTAAAGAACGTCTAAAAGCACATAACCAAATAGTATTGAAGTTGCAATATAATGATGGTAATTAATTTTCTAGTATATATAGCTGGATTTTACTGGCGTAGAAATGAAGCTTGAAAAAAAGTGTACGGTATGCGGTTTATATTTGCCAGTCTATATACTCATAATAATTTAATTGCGTCTCTTGGTTTCAATGGAAACTGAGAGACGCTCTTTTTTTAACAACCTAATAACAAAATAATTATAAATAGGCGCTGTCTTTGAAAAAAAGATGGTGCCTTTTTTATTTTCAGCGAAAGGAGTGCAAAGCATGAATCAAAATACAAAACCAACAGAAAGAAAAGGTACGGGAGCAACCAGTTTACCCAAACGCTATGGTGTCTCACTGCCACAGGATCTCTCACGCTGTGATGGCTGCCCATACCCCCAAGTCGGTTTCATTTGCTGGAGTCCGGATGGAACCTGTATGAAAACGGATGTTGATGCAATCAACCGTCGCAGCAAAGGTAGGTGAATAAATGAACAGCATTATCAGCTGGGTGGGCGGAAAGAAGGCGTTGCGAGAGTTGATTTATCAGCGAATGCCCAAAGAGTTCGAACGTTACATTGAGGTTTTCGGCGGTGGTGGATGGGTGCTGTTTGGGCGTCCCATGGATACTGCCATGGAGGTGTATAACGATTTCAACTCCGACCTGACAAATTTGTTTAAGTGTGCAAAGGAGCAGACTCTTGACCTGGTTCGGGAGCTGAACTTTTTGCCGCTGAACAGCCGGGATGAATTTAGTGTATTGCGCAGGTATCTCTCAAAGAAGGAATTCACCAGCGAGTATCTTTCAAAGGAGCTGGATCTTGCTGAGCGTCACCTACCTCCACCTGATTATGAGGACATACAGCAGATTCTAACGGAGCAAGCGGTAATGAATGACGTTAAGCGTGCAGCTGCCTTTTTTAAGCTCATTCGCTACAGCTACGGAAGCGGCTGTACCAGCTTCGGCTGTCAGCCTTTCGATATCCGAAAGACCTTCCATCTGCTCTGGCAGGCCAACATTCGTTTAAGGGACACAGTCATTGAAAACAAGGACTTTGAAGATCTCATCCGGCAGTACGACCGGGAGAATGCCTTTATTTACTGTGACCCTCCCTACTATCAGACAGAAGGACATTATGCGGTAGAGTTCAGAAAGGAAGATCACTATCGCTTGCGGGATACGCTGTCAGTCTGTAAGGGTAAGTTTTTGGTCAGTTACAATGACTGCGAATTTATCCGGGAACTGTACCAGGGCTTTCACATTGAAGCAGTCAGCCGTCTTAACAATCTGGCACAGCGCTATGACAACGGAAGTGAATACGCGGAGGTATTCATCTCCAACTATGACACCGGAGAACGGCTGAGAGATAGGCCATTACAAATGAATCTTTTTGATTCTGAACTATTTTTCAATGAGTCTTAACCGGAAAAAAATATAAAGGAGGAACTTATTTTGAAAATTATGAAAACAAAAGCGGCAGTCGACCACCACGGGCTTCTAACTATTCCTGTGATTCCTGCCGGACTTACCCCTGGTGAACAGGTTGAAGTGGTGCTTGCATCCAGGGGAGATGAAGCAGCTTCACTTCTTTTACTTACGCAGGCAGGGATTGAAGTTGCCATACCACTGTGCGCTCTGCCGGAGGAGGATACGCTGGAAGAGAAGGATGAACCAGAGGATGAGGATGGTCTTAATCTTCCAGGAGAGGTGTTGGAGGGGGCGGGGATTTCTGCAGACAGTGATTTGGAAATCATCTGCGGCGATGGTGCTATTGTTATTTTAACCTCGGATATTTTGAACCGTTTGCCGGAGGAACTAGCTGGGCTTTTTCAGGAACTTGGAATTCACCCCGATACTATTCGGGAGGTAATGAGGAAGGAGGGATACTATTTATGAATTCAAAAAAAACATACCGAATTATTGACTGCAAGGGCCGTGTACTGATTCCAAAGGAGATGCGCTCCGCGTCTGGATTGGACTATGGCGATATCGTAAAGATGAATGTCCGCCAGGGTGCGGTCAGTATTCAAAAGGTGGAGCTCATCGAGGTGGGAGACCAGTCCCCGGAAGCGGTGGAAGCCTTCGTCCGTGCAGCCATTAAGCAAATGCCGGACGGCACACGTCTTGGACTGATCGGTGAATTGACTGAGCTTCTTAAGCAGCGGAAGGAGGACTAAGTTATGGAAGAAAATATGCTTTTTACCCCTCTGGATTGCCGGCAGATTGGATATGACTTTTCTATTGCCGGCAAGGTTGTCATTCTTTGCGCATCCTCTCTGCCTGAAAATGATAGAAGTGCGGAGAAACAGCTGTATTTTTGTACCGGAGGCTTCGGCAGCAAGCCCAATCCCAGCGGACGGGCGGTTTTTGCCGTGTCTCTGGAAAACGGGGAGCAAGCACGCTGGAACCGCAGCGATATCATGGGCATTGCAAAGCCAGAAATTATCACAGACCATGCCAGGCTCCAGCTTAGTCAGATACGCCCGGCAGGAGCGCTGGATTTAAAAAGCCATCAACCGCAGTACAGCGGCTATTGTTTTCTGCCAGATGGTCGCTACACCTCCGGCGTATGGCTTTGCAGCCAAAAGGAAATGCAGGAATTTATAGAAATGCAGATGGATTACCAGCATAGAATTATGATCTGCGACCGGAATGACTTCTGCGTATTTGAGATGCAGGAGGGAAAGCTCCTTTATCCGACCCAGGAAATGCTGGAAGCACATCAAAAGGAACAGGAGCAAAATGGCGGTATGGAGTTTAAGCTATGAAGATTACATACTTTAATTGCTTCTATCAAAAAAATGAAAGGAAGGTACTCTCATGACAGATAAAAAAAAGAAGAGGGTCGGCATGCTTGCCATCCTCCTTCTATTCCTGCTGCTTGGCGGCGTTTTTTTTATTTATACCCAGGAGCGTCCGGAATTGTTTATACCGAAGGATGAAATCATTACCCGCGGTGAATTTGCCGCAATTTTAGTACGGGACATTCCGCTGGATACGGCGGATGCAAAAAAGGATACAGCCAGCTTCCCGGATACCCGCGGTCACTGGTCGGAGAAGTATATTGAGGCACTCATCAATGCTGGGATCATTGATCCTGCTGATTATCCAGATGGCTTTAAACCAGATGAACCCGTTACCCGTGCCGAGATTATCAAGATGCTGGTGCGTATCAGCGGAAGGGATGAGGAAGCCAAGAATACCAAAGGCCACAGTGGATATGACGATGACAAGGATATCAAAAATAGTGACAAGGGCTACGTCATTATCGGCAGGGAGGATAACATTATTGGAGATGAGGATGGCGGCAAATTGAAGCCGAATAAACCAATCACCAAGGGGGAAGCAGAGAAAATGATTGATAAGACAAAGCCGCTGCCTATTCCAACCTCTGAAATACCCAAACCAACTCCAGAGCCCACTACGCCTGTTCCAGTGGAGCCAACGCCAATGCCGGTGGAGCCTACGCCAGAGAAGCCTACACCTACACCAAAACCCGGACGGGATTCGGATGACCACGGTGATTGCGGCGGTGGCTCCTGTTTCTATCCAGATACGCAGGTGCGCTTTGAGTTTCCCGTCACCGCTCATACCGATACTGAAATTAAAATCATGCCGGTATGGAAATACATGGAGAGCTTTTCCTGGTCATTGACGAAAACTGCTGCGGATGGCTCCGAACAGCCAATGGAGCTTGCCGGTATCGGCACTCTCGGTCTGGAGGGAGGAACGCTCCAGTTTAAAGAACCAGGGAAATACACCCTGACCGCAGCTGCAAAAAATGTCAGAGGGAAAGAAACTCTGCTGGCTAAAACAGTGACCATTTATCCGACGATTGACCTGACCTTTGCCCTGCCAGAAACGACTCACACAGACAAATCCGTCAAGCTGGCCTACTCTTTGGAAGCACTCTATGGATATGACATTGTGTGGACAGCAGAAAAGGACGGAGAAGCGGTTCAGCCAGCTGATATTCTGGACGGTACTCTCTCTAATGAGGGAGGCAGCTTTGTCTTTAAAAGCAAGGGCACATACACTCTTACTGCCACGATCATAGATAAAATCGGGCGCATCTTTATCCATACAGAAAGAACAAGAGTCTATCCCGTAGCGGAGATTGCATTCACGCTTCCAGAAGCTTCTCACACCGATACCGCCTTGGAAGTTACTGCAGCACATACGAATGTAGATGGATTACCTGTGGTCTGGAGCTTAATGAAAAACGGCGAATCGGCTGAGATCAAAGACGAGCTGGAAGGTTCCCTGACCAATGCGGGTGGAAAGATTCGATTTAAGGACAAGGGCGTGTATCGGATTACCGGAACGCTAACGGATGAAGCCGGCAGAGTCTTTGATGCTGCGCAAACTATTATTATTTACCCGGTAGGCTCCGTAGGTTTTTACCTGCCAGAAATTACGCACACGGACAAGAGTGTTCAGGTAGAAGCTACATTCCAGAATCTTGGGACTTCTGAAATTCAGTGGTCACTGACCCGAAACGGTGAAGACATCACTCTTTCTGATTATATTGAAGGAACGCTGATCGATAAAAACAGTACTGTCCGCTTTAAGAAAAAGGGAGATTATGTTTTAAAAGCTGCCTTTACAGACCCTGCCGGACGCAGCTACAGCTATACCTCACCCATTAAGGTTTATCCGGTTCCAGGTATTACCTACCAGCTGCCGGAAACAGCCCATACGGATACCCCCGTTTCTGTGATTCCCAAAACCATGGATTTGGATGGCTTAACTGTGGAATGGCTGTTAGAGAATAGCTTTGGATTCCAGAATCTTGCGACTTATCTTGATGGTACTCTAACAAATAGCGGCGGCACCATCCGCTTTAAGCACGCCGGAGTTTATGAGCTCATTGCAAGGATCACGGATGAAACCGGCCGTGTCTTTCTTTATGAGGACGGTGGGAAAGTCGAAGTCCTTCCGGTACTGTCTCTTTCTTTCGAACTTCCGGAAGCGACTCATACCGATCGAACTATTGACCTGCGCACCCGCGGTAACAATAACACACTGCCGATAGAATGGACACTTACAAAGGATGGAAATCTTGCGGAGCTTACCAATACGTTGGAGGGCAGCCTGAATGCCTTTGGCGGGAAAATCCGTTTTAAAGAAGTGGGAACTTATACCCTGACAGCTTCTATGACGGACGCATTGGGGCGGATATTTTCCTACAGTACCAGTACTACAGTATATCCAGTTCCTACGATTACACTAAATGTACCTTTCATCTGGTATACAGGTGAAGCCGGAACAGTCACCGTCAGCGGTACGGACCTGGAGAAGCTCACTGCCAGCTGGAAGATTATTCATGACGAAGGAGGCTTGGAGCCTTATGAAATCTACGCTTCCGGAACCCTTACCAGAATGGGCGGTACAATTACATTCCCTGCAAAGGGGAACTATCAGCTGATTTTGACAATGACAGACCCTGCCGGTCGTACCTACGAAAGAACCCAAAGCTTTACTGTATACCCAATCCCTGATATGAACATAAGTATTCCAGCATTGACCTACAGCGGAGATTCTATGGCGGTCAATACCACAGGTTCCGAGCTGGATAATATGAGTATAACATGGCTCCTTTCAGTGGATGACGGGGTAGCAAAGCCCTATACCCAGCATGCTGATGGCTCTCTTTCTGCGGATGGCGGAAATCTGCGTATCTCTACAGACAAAACAATAGCTGTAAAGCTGGTGGCAGAGGTAACTGATTCCAACAGTCGGAAATTCACCTTTACTTCCAATACCGGAACCATCAAGCCCATTGCCAGCTTCCCGTTTACAGTTCCATCTAACGTTCACATTGGTTCCGGTTTTCAAGTATTCCTGCCGTCAGCTACCGGACTGGACGGTAGAATCCTTTCGTGGTCATTAACAAAAGGGGGCAGTACTGCCAGCTATACTGGAAACCTATCTAACAACGGAGGTAATATTTCTATCAATGTCACAGGAAGCTATGTCCTGACTGCCAGCACTACCGACAGCATGGGCCGAACCTTCAGCTATTCCCAGAGCTTTGCGGTCACTAATAATGCGCCGAATAAGCCTATAGGATATGCCTCAGTCTATAGAACTGCTCGGAACGGTAAGCTGTTGGTAAACATTACTGCATCAGCTGCAGATCCGGATGGAGATGCAGTAACGCTGGAATACTCCGGTAACACTGCTGACAGCTATTATTCCGTGGGTACCCATACTGTTAGGGTACGTGCAAAAGATGCATGGGGGTGGTATTCCGACTGGACGGATATTACCTTTACCGTAACTAATTCTGCACCCAGCACTCCAGTCATTACCCGTACACCAAACGGAAACAGTATAGCCCCTGGTGTTCCTGTCACCATTACTGCTTACAGCACAGATCCGGATGGTGATGCCATTACCTACATTTGGGAGGGACGCCCTTCTGAAACCAGCACAACATATCCGCTGGGAAAAAATGTGGTACGGGTAAAAGCAGTAGATTCCACCGGAGCCGAATCCTCCTGGGCAGCCATAGTATTCTTTGTAGCTGACCCAAACCGCGGTGGCGGCATGACCCTGACCGGTCCGGAGTCAGTAATTGTGGAGCAGGGTATTTCCGGTGCAACCATCACCAACTATACCTTTACTGTGCCGCCGGTATCCGGACATTCCGGCAATGACTATGGCCGTGTCCGAGGCTACAACACCCTCACCGGACAGTGGGATCAGCTGGATTACGGAACCACCACAAACGGCATCACCTTCAGCCGTTCCATCTCGCCCGGCATCTACAGTCAGCTGGAGTTTTACTACTACACAAATCACAATTGCATGTATAACAAGAGTAATATTACATACAGCGTAGAGTTTTACTTCCAGTAAGGGTGAATGAATCTGAAGGGAGGGATTTTCATGAGCAACATTCAAATTAGAAGCAACCGTATTCTCTATTACGGCAACATAGCTGGTTACCTCTCAAGAGAAAAAGCTGTGGTAGATACCATGTTTCAGACCGATGAGCTGGAGTTCTATCTTACAGAAAAGAGAGGACTGGAGGTGGACTGGAAGCCCGGCACCTTTGAGAGACTGGCGGCAGGAACCATTGATCCGGAGGGCAACAAAGCATTGCTCAAACGCTGCCGTGTGTGGCAGCTTGCACCCGAAGTAGATATTATGATGAAATTCATTAGCTATGAAACGCTCACAAGCCGCTTCGGGGAGCCGGACTCTGCCAGCTATCAGGTAGTGTATGACGGCGAGGTGGAGACTAATGATTTGGAAGCACTCTATACGAAATTTAATATCGACCACCCACCCGGCTACAAGGGACATAGCCTTTCTATGTCCGATGTGTTGGAGTTATACGATGAAAATGGCTGTGCATTTTACTACTGTGATACCTGTGGTTTCAAAGAAATTTCTTTTCAGGAGCCGCAACAGGAGCAAGGTCAGGAACCGCAAATGAATTTATAATTACAAGCATTGCAGTTGAAAGGCTGCATTTTTTATTCTAGAACAAGGAGGAACTCAAATGGATTCACAGACAACACCTATGAAAATAGACGTGAAGATCGGCTCTATTCACCCGGACGGTAATGTTCGCGCCTATGCATCCGTTAATCTGAATGACTGCTTTGCCATTCGCAACATAAAAATTGTTGACAGTACTAAGGGCCTGTTCATTGCAATGCCAAGTTATAAGGCAGGGAATGGCGAATACAAGGACATCTGTTTTCCGGTTACAAAAGAATTTCGGGAACAACTAAATCAGGCAGTTTTCCAGGCTTATGATCTTGTTCTAACACAAAATCATGAACAAAACCAGCGGAAAGCCGAGATGCCTACTTCGGATCAAATGCCAGAACAGAATACTGGCATACAAATGGCAGGGCTTTGAGGTTCAACATTTTATCATCTGTTATTAAATAATTATTTTGGAGGGAAATTGTCATGAGAAATCTATTAAATAAGGTAAGATACAAAATGTCAGGTATTTCTGCAACTATTGAAAGTAAGCTGGTATCCCTATTTGATAAATCAAAAAATACTCTGACTGTTTCAAACGCATGGAAGCTTCTTAGCTCCCAGCGTGGGGAAGGTTTTGTGGATACTGCTATTAAGATTCTAATTTCTGTAGTCATTGGTGCGTTGGTGTTGTCGGGACTCTATGCCCTGTTTGGAGAAACGGTACTCCCGACTTTGAAAGAGCGCATTGTAGATATGTTCAACTATGGTAAGTGATTGGCCGCATCTGCTGCAGGGCGGCTTTTTTATTGCTTTACTGGTTGCAGCTACCATATGGGATGCAAAAAAACAAATCATTCCTGACGTGATTTGTCTTGGAATTGCTCTGACCGGGCTTTTGGACTTTACATCGGAAAAATTGTTTGGACTGTTAACCGCTGCAGTGTTTCTGTTTCTCGCGCTTTTCCTGGGTGGTTTATTCGGCGGCGATATTAAATTTTCGGCCGCAGTGGGTCTGGTATTAGGCTTTCAAAAGAGTATGACCGGTATGATTTTAGGGCTGATTCTGATGCTGACATTCCATATGATACATACTCTGATTTTAAAACGGGACAGGAAGGATATAAAAAAATCATATCCTCTTGCCCCTTTTCTTTCAATTGGCTGCCTTGCAGCTTATTTTTTATGTTAGGAGGAACATTCATGCGTTTTTTAAAGAACCGTACAGTACTTGGTGTTATTTGTATTATGCTGGCCTTACTTATCTGTTTTGGAATCACCCCTCTCTATAACCAGAGTATATCGCAAAAAACAACCATTGTCCGGGTGGTAAAAGAGATTGGAAGCGGAGAGGAGATTACTAAAAATATGGTTCAGTCGGTAGAAGTAGGTAGCTATAACCTACCGGAGCAGGTAGTTCGGCAAATGGATTCTGCCATTGGTAAGTACGCAGTAACGGCTTTGTCACCCGGTGATTATATTCTCACTTCAAAACTGGCGGCTGCTCCGGCAGAGGAAAATAATTACTTATATGACCTCGATGGAAACAAACAGGCTATATCAGTCAGTATCAAAAACTTTGCACAAGGGCTATCTGGCAAACTGGCATCCGGCGATATTGTCAGTGTCATAGCATCGGATTATAAAAAACAGGGGGCAACCGTGATTCCAACAGAACTGACTTATATCAAGGTCATTGGGGTAACTGCAAGCTCCGGTTATGATCTAAATCAGAATAACATCGAATCCAATCAATCGGCAGAAAAAGAAAAGAAGTTACCTGCTTCTGTGACCCTGCTGGCTTCGCCGGATCAGGCGAAAATCCTAGCAGAGTTGGAATCGGAGGGCAATATCCATCTTTCTCTTGTCTATCGGGGCAGCAAAGAAAACGCAGATAAGTTTTTAGATATTCAAAGTAAACTATTGGAGGCTTTGTATCCTTCCCCAAGCCGGAACAGTACCTCTCAGGCAGACAGTACAGTGCCAGAAGATGGTTCTTCTGATGATACATCATCAAATGACAGCTCTGAAACGGACACATATGCCAATTCTGCTGTAGAACCGGAAAGTAGGGGGAAAGAATGATTAATTTTATGAAAGGAAGTCTTTTTTTCAGGAATCAGCTGAAGCCATCCCAGGAGAACTTAAATCCAGATGTTCAGGTGTTAGCGGTGTGGGGCAGCCCTGGCAGTGGAAAGACCACGGTCAGTGTACGGCTTGCCAAATATCTGGCTACTCATAAACGCAATGCGTTGTTGCTTTTATGTGACATGACGGCGCCGATGCTACCATGCATATGTCCGCCGACAGAGCTGGAATGTGAACGTTCCCTAGGAAGTATTTTGGCAGCAACTCATATTACAGATGAGCTTATTCGTCAAAATTGTATTACCCTCAAAAAGATGGAGTATTTGACTATCATAGGAATGAAGAAGGGGGAAAATATGTATACTTACCCACCCTATACCACGGAGTTGGCGACGGAATTAATTGACCGTCTTCGGGATATTGCCCCTTATATTATCATCGATTGCAGCAGTTACATTGCCTATGATGTTCTTTCGGCTGTGTCCCTTCTGGAGGCTGATTCGGTTCTTCGGTTGGTAAACTGCGATTTGAAATCCATCAGTTATCTGTCCAGCCAGCTCCCGCTCCTAAAGGATCAGAAATGGGATGCGGATAAACAGTATAAGGTTGCATCTGACGTTAAACCAAATCAGGCAAGCGAGCATATTGAGCAGGTGCTTGGCAATGTAACCTTTAAACTTCCGCATTCTAATGAACTTGAGAAGCTGGGATTAGATGGGGACCTCCTTGGAGATCTTTCGCTTAAGGACAGCCGGGGCTTTCGCAAGGAGATAGCAGAAATCGCAAAGGAGGTGTTCGGTGTATGAGAAAAGAACCCGTACAAACGGATATCCTGTCGAATCAAAGCACAGACGGTAATCAGGAACTGTTTTTTTCTGCGGAAGGGTCGATCAGAGAGTTCCGGCAGGTGCTCAAAGAGGTGCAGTCCTATATTTCCAGTAAGTATGCAACGCTAATTACTGACGGAGATAGCGAAGAAGTCAAGTCCCAGGTAAAGCGATATATCAGCAAATATATTCAGGATTACCGCCTGGCAGTTGCCGAAATGACACAATCCCAGCTGGTTGATGCCCTTTACACTGAGATGGCAGAGTTTTCTTTCCTGACTAAATACGTTTTTGGTGCAGGAATTGAGGAAATCGATGTTAATGCCTGGAATGATATTGAGGTGCAGTATAGCAGCGGAGTGACCAAAAAACTAGATGAACAGTTTGAAAGTCCGGCACACGCGGTCAATGTGGTACGACGCATGCTTCATGTTTCCGGTATGGTTTTAGATAATGCAAGCCCTGCAATCTTGGGACATTTAAGTAAAAATATTCGAATTGCGGCTTTAAAATCCCCGGTGGTAGATGAGGATGTAGGCGTAGCCGCTTCCATTCGTATTGTAAATCCTCAGAGTATGCAAAAAGCTGATTTTATTCGGGGTGGAACAGCCACGGAACCTATGCTGGATTTTCTTACGGAATGTCTGCGGTATGGTATTTCCGTATGCGTTGCTGGTGCTACCAGTTCCGGTAAAACTACACTGGCTGGTTGGCTGCTTACCACAATCCCAGACAATAAACGTATTTTTACCATTGAAAACGGTTCCCGTGAACTGGCACTGATCCGTAAAAAGGACGGCAAAGTTACTAACAGTGTAATCCATACTCTGACCCGGTTCAGTGAAAATGAAAAACAGAACATTGATCAGGATATTCTTCTCGATATGGCTCTGCGCTTTAATCCTGAAATTATCTGTGTGGGCGAGATGCGTGGACCGGAAGCCTATGCCGCACAGGAGTCTGCCAGGACCGGGCATACGGTGCTGACCACCATTCATTCAAATTCCTGTGAAGCTACCTGGCGCCGTATGGTTACCCTTTGCAAGCGGAAATACGATATGGCGGATAACACCCTCATGGATCTGGTCACAGAAGCCTTTCCTATCGTGGTATTTGCAAAACAGCTTGAAAATAAAAAACGGCGTATGATGGAAATCATGGAGTGTGAAATCCTACCGGATGGCACAAGAAACTATCGGAGCCTGTTTCAGTTTCAAATCACGGAAAACCGTGTAGAGGACGGAAACTTTATTATAAGTGGAAGCCATCAGGCAATACAAGGCATCTCTCAAAGTCTGCAGAAACGCTTTCTTGAAAATGGGATGCCGCAGGATACCTTAAAACGGATTCTTGGGCTGGGAGGTGACATGGCATGACCACAATTCTTTTAGCCTCCTGCATCGGGTTAATAGCCGGCTTTTTCTTCTTATTAGGCTTAACTCCCATGGAATTTACAGATAGCCTGTTTGGATTTCTTACAAGAAAGAATAAGAGCATTCGTTCCGAAATAAACGAGGCGGACAAGCGGAAAAAGATGTCTCTTTTCCGGCGGGAGATTATAGAGATACAGGAAATTCTAAAGATTACAGAACGGAGCGGCTGGTTTTCTCTTGTCTGTGCCGCCTCATTGTTAGGCTTCGCCACCGGTGTCAGCCTTGCCATACTTATGAATAATGTATTTCTTGTTCCAGTTCTGGCTGTCGGTATGATGTTTCTGCCATTCTGGTATATAAGGCTGACCGCCAGCCATTACAAAAAAAACATCGCGGATGAGTTAGAAACGGCCTTATCTATTATTACCTCAGCATACCTTCGGAATGAAGATATCGTTACTGCGGTAGAGGAAAGCGTCTCTTACTTAAATCCTCCTGTAAAAAGCGTGTTCGCCGGATTTTTGACAAAGGTAAAACTGGTTAATCCGGATATTGTAGAGGCACTTCATGGCATGAACTCACAAATTGAAAATGAAGTATTCCATGAGTGGTGTGATGCTATCGCAGCGTGTCAGTATGACCGGAGCTTAAAAACGACTCTGACTCCTATCGTAAGCAAGCTGTCCGATATGCGAATCGTTAACGCGGAGCTGGAGTATATGGTGTTCGAACCAAGAAAAGAATTTATAATGATGGCACTCCTTGTAGTTGGCAATATTCCCATTATGTACCTGCTAAACAGAGACTGGTACTATACTTTGATGCATACGGCAGTTGGACAAATTGTTTTGTCGGTATGTGCGGCAGCAATCTTTATTTCAACAGCCTTTGTGATTAAGCTTACAAAGCCCGTAGAGTACAGGAGGTGATGAGATGATGGGACAACTATTTTTTGTTGGATTTTTACTTGCGACAGGACTGTTCTTTCTTTTGGCGGATGTTTTGAAGCTCCCCACTTTGAGTACGTCAAAAGCTATGCGGGGAGCAGGAAGCAGCAGTAAAAGAGCTTCTGGAACTGTGGAAGCCTGGTTGATGTCCGGTGCAGTAAAGGTGTCGAAATACATTCGATTGGACGAATATAAGCACAGTCGTATGAGCAACGTTCTAAAAGCTGCCGGTTATTCTGTGACCCCGGAAGTATATGAGGCATATGCCATCACAAAGACCGGAGCTATTCTGTCAGGAATTATTCCATGTCTGGTCCTGCTTCCGTTACTTACTCCTATTGTGGTGCTCCTTGCGGTATTGTCATATTTCAAAGAGATCCGAAAGGCGGACGAACAGCTGAAGGTAAAAAGGGATCAGATTGAAGGAGAACTGCCACGGTTCGTGGCAACCATAGAGCAGACCTTAAAAGCCAGTCGTGATGTACTGGCGATGTTGGAAACATACAAGAAGAACGTCAGCTCTGCTTTTGTTCAGGAGCTGGATATACTGACGGCCGATATGCGTTCCTCCAGCTATGAGGCAGCACTTACTCGATTTGAGGCAAGATTTAATTCACCCATGTTATCCGATGTAGTCAGAGGACTCATTGGCGTCCTAAGAGGAGACGATAGTGCTGTATATTTTCAAATGCTGGCTCATGACTTCAAGGCGCTGGAACTTCAGCGTTTAAAAGGACAGGCACAGAAGGTCCCTCCGAAAATCCGTGTGTATTCCTTTGTGATGCTGATGTGCTTTCTGCTAACCTATCTGGTTATCATTGCGATTCAGATTATGGATTCTTTAGGCAGCATGTTTTAGGAGAAATTTATGGTTAGAGATGTAAAAAGACAGGAAGAGGATGGTGGGAGCATGTACTTTGGCGTATCACGTTCAGAGAGTGGGAGAGATGGAGAACGCTATGTTTTAAAACTTAGGCGGGGTGGTACATTTATACTAAAACTCCTGCATTCTCAGTGCGGAGAGGGATATGTAGATGTGGTGGTACTGGCTCTGTGTGCCATGTTGGTGATAGCCGTCGGGGTTAGTGTTCTGCCGGTATTTATCTCCAAAAATAAGCTGGACATCTACGCAAGTGAGCTTTGCCGTGAAGCAGAAATAGCAGGATGTGTTGGAGTGGAAACCACCCGTAGAGCACAGATATTAACGGAACAGACAGGTCTTAAACCGGATATCTCATGGTCCCAGACTGGAAAAATTCAGCTGAATGAAGAGTTTACGGTAACTTTAACCATGCAGACAGATATCGGGATTTTCGGAGGTTTCGGCAGTTTTCCTATTACTCTGGCAGCTAAGTCATCTGGTAAAAGTGAGGTGTATTGGAAGTGACAACTGTTAAAGTCGGTGATATACTAAAAAGTAAGAAAGGTTCGTCTTTTCCTCTTACTGTTGCAACAGCACTTACCCTTTTACTACTTCTGTGTGTTATTTCAGAGGGCCTCCGATTGATGATTGTCGCACAAGGTGTTCGTGATGCAGTACAGTCTGCTGTGATTTCGACTGTAAATGACAGCTATGATGACGTATATCACGGTGTAAGGGAAGGTTACTCGGGAGCATATCAGCCGTTTGCGGATGATTTTGAGGAAAGTTTGGATTATGGTGATATTTACAGTCGTTTGGATCAAGTGCTTGGATTAAGACAGGAAAAGGGATACCACGTGAAATATGCCGGGAGCACAGCCGAGTTCCGATTGTCAGATCTATCTGTCAGTTTAGATAACATGCCGTTTGCTCCTGCAATTCCTAACAATTTCAATGGTCTTTTGGTTGATACGACAATCCGGTTGGAAGTTCCGGTATCTTTTGGAGGAAACTTCCTTCCGCCTATGACAATAAATCTGAAGGTTATGGCTAAATATATGCCTTTATTTTAAGTTCTCACATATGTACCATAGACTTGCGAAAGTATCTGTGGTAATGTGTGTTACTGAATAAAGGAGAAACTTATACTGAAAAAGGGGGAGAATTGAATGAAACTATCTGACAGGAAAAAGAAATGGTGTATTGTCACAGGAATCAGTGCCATGTGTATCATCCTGGTAATTGCTATTGTTTCCCGTTTTAAGGAGGAGACACTTATTGAAGCAGAGGCAACTACCGCTGCGTTGATAACAACTACAGATTCTCGGACCATTTCAACACTGAGTGTCACGGGAGAGGAAACGACAACTCCGGTTACTACGCAAGAAGTAAGCGTTCAGCCTACTTCCACAGAAGCGGAGAAACAGAATATGGATACCGCAGATTCAAGCGGTACCGAGCAGAGTATTCAGCCAGAGGTAACAAAACCCGCTGAATCTTTAGAAGAAGCAAAAAAAGATCCGACTAAAACACCAAGCGGAGAAAAAGTAACTACTGCGGTTCAGGCGGAAGAGAATAAGGTTCAATCAACGACTGCACCTACGCAATCATCATCAGAATCAGAAAATAATCATGAAGGGGAAATTTATGTTCCAGGTTTTGGTTGGGTAGAAGACAATGGCGGAGGCGTATCTCAAGAGACTATTGAGGATATGTACGAAAATGGAAATAAAATTGGTTCAATGGATTAATAGTAACAATTATCAGAAAATGCATCGCCTCAGATTTAGGGGTGGTGCTTTTTTTGTGGAAGGGAGCAGTATGAGAGGTATTTTTCATCTGATTCTTATGATTCTTATGGTGACCTTATCTCCAGTAACAGCCTATGCAATCGGCGATGGAAATATTGACAATGGTGGAGGAAGCATGGGACAGGGAACCTCACAAAACAGTTGGACTCCGGGAATGGAAGGGGTTCGGGTAACTGTGGTGGAAGCTGAGAGTCGAAAACCGGTCACGACACCCATTGATCTTACAAATAAGAGATTAAGCAATATTTCTTATTCGTTTGGAAAGGTTTGTAAGCTTTCTTATTCGGGTGGATCGGTGCTTAGTTTGAATACAGGAGTATATGTGTGTAAGAAACCGGATCAGTCACTTCCGAAGATTATCAGTTCCCAAAGTCTTGGAGCAGCCAGCATTGAGGCGATAAAAAGTTATTTCACAGATGAGCAGGTCATACGAAGCATCGCAAATCAGACAGGAATGGATTTTGAAGTATTGATTGGTGGAAGGTATAAGCTGTTGCTGGAACCAATTATATATGTTAAATTTCAGGGATTATATATGGCAATGACGGCAACAGAAGCAGTCATGTATGATGAATTAACAATCGGAGCGGTACGTGCTGTGCTTCCAACGTCTGCTTTTCAAAACTTACCTCTTTCCATGTTTTTGGAGGCGGAAGACTTGGGGTATCCAGCATGGAGTGGACCAAAAACAGGTATTCGAACTAATCAGGAAATAAAAACAGCCTTGGGTTTGGGGATTGTTCGATTTAAAGAGACAGATATACCGCCAGAAGCTGAGGACTATGATTACGAATATAGAATCAACACAGAGGTGATTACCTCAGTAACTGTTAGCGGTGAGCAAGCTGATCCAGATAATTCTGTAAAAGTTAAATTTACTGTTGGGAGTGAGACTTATACAGTAAGTGGTGTGTATTATCCGGAGGGAGATAGTCAGTTGGTTTGGATAAGGTGGACGACACCTTCTACTCCGCAGACCATGATTATACG
The DNA here is from genome assembly GCF_031982545.1 of Lacrimispora sp. GTDB lineage: Bacteria > Bacillota > Clostridia > Lachnospirales > Lachnospiraceae > Lacrimispora. The sequence continues at coordinate 191,675 of NZ_DALYXB010000009.1, read as the reverse complement.
TGTATCTGCGACAGGAGGAGGTGTGGTAAATAAGGGGAGAATTACCGCAAAGATTGTAGACCTGTTAGGAAACGACCCTCCTAATCCACTGGCGGATGATTGTAACGACTCATACACCGCCTCATCTATACCAAATAATATCCAGAAGACCTCGGCGTCATGGGGAGTCTGGCACCCATGGTGGCAGGAAAATTGGGTGTGGCATGACGGAGATGACGATGATGATGGGTATTGGGATGATGAGGGATGGTGGGAATTTGACTGGAATTCATATAGTGCAAGTCTTTCAGCCTCTATGAGTATCACTCCTGATGAAAAAGACCCAACTGCTTCAGACAAAGATTTGAAAAGTGGATACGGAATCAATCAAGCTACAGCTGCTCATGTTAGTACCAATCAATCATCAGCTGTGACGAATGCACAGACGGCCTTGACTTATTTACCAGAATTTAATTACCAGAACTATTGGAGGCTGCTTGATCAGACTCAGTCTGGATATAATGCAAAATTTGAATTTCCGAAAAATAAATTTTCAACTTATAAACGACGGACGCATTTCACTCCCATATGGATGCCAGACGGCAGATATACCCCGTATACATGGCTTTTTGACTGCTGGACCCCTGATGGTATGCTATCCATGAATCTAACTGACTCGGTGTACATTCATGGAAGTCTTTGGGACGATTGGCATATCGCTCCTGTAATGCCCTGATTGGCAGAAGGAAAGAGTGCACTGTTAACTTGGTGGTCTAATTTAAAATTAAAGAAAGAGGTGCAAATTCAATGAAGCTAAAACGTATCCTTGTAATCCTTAATATAGTATTCTTGTTGATTTTCCTGTTTGGAATGACTGCACTCGCTGCTGGAAGCGGTGATGTTGCTGGAGCCGTTGAGAGCACATGGAATGATGCGTCCAGCCAAATAAAGACCGTTGTTAACAAGGTTGTATTTCCGGCTATTGACTTAATTTTGGCAGTCTGTTTTTTTGCTAAACTTGGGACTACATATTTTGATTATCGTAAGCATGGTCAGTTTGAATTTGCTGCTCCTGCTATTCTTTTTGCTTGCCTTGTTTTTACTTTAACTTGTCCTTTATATATCTGGGGCATTTTGGGTATATAGGCAAAGCAGGAGCCGTTGCATCTTTGTTTTGATGCAACGGCTCAACTTCGTGATAAGTAAGATTTTATTTGGTTGGACTATTTTTCAAAATCCCGTGCAATGCTCATTTTATTCGCCCAATGATTTTCTTAAATCTATAACATAAGTTTCTTGTTGCCTTTTAAGATATGACTTTACAAATAAATTCATAATGGGATTTGCGACTTCAACTTCTTCTGTGAATTCAATCTTAGTGCCAGATCCGTCTTTTGAAAAAAGCCCAATCCAATGCCCGTTCATATTTTTGTTTTTCATATCAAATTCATAGCGTTCATATGGATTTTTAATCGTAATAGTAAACTGAGTTTCAAATCCATCTTTCGTAAATTCAGTAAAGCTATTGCCATCATCAGACACTTCAATTCTTACTACATTACTACGCCAAGTATACGCTGTATTGTCAGTAACAATGTTCCAAACGGTTTCGATTGGACTACAAAAATTTGCTATAATAGTTGACTCTTTTATCTTTTCCACCTTCTTGTTACATAAATTCGCTTCTTAAGCGTAAACTTCGATTACTACCTTTTTAAAAATATTTTACTGAGTAGAAAATCTAAGAAGAGTTTACCATAGAGACGAAATGGATACAAGCAACTCATTATGAATTAGCAGAAAAGCACAGAGAGTCAATTTTCCCTGTGCTTCTCCTTCTCCATTTGCTTGTCACCTTTACAAAACATCAATCATAAGCTGAAATATTAGTCTGCTGGTTTCCGGATCGCGGCACATAAGTCTGTCAAGCAATTCATCGGTAAAGCCTTGTGCAAATACTACTGCAATCGGTGCAAGCAGAAACCGCTTTTTAAGTCGTATGTTAAGTTCTTCCATAAATGGCTCACCTATAATCTGAGAAATTTGGTTATAAAACTCCTTCAGTTGGAAGAAATCAATCGCATCCTCTATAATTTTTACTTGCTCTTTTACAAAGCATTCAGTTGCATAAGCTTGTAGCTCGTCTTCAAGAAAGACCAGAAGCATATACAATTTCGTGTTATTTTCCTGAAAGGATAATTTTTTTCTCTGTGCTTCATAAGTTTCCAATATCCGATGGTAAAGAGGATGTAGATTATCTGGCTCAGTGCCGTCCAGTACATGAAGGCATAAGCTCTGGAATTCACCGCACCCCATAAAGCCATCACTAGCTGCTTCATAAGTAAGTATTGTGCTGACTCCTTCGAAAAAGAGGGAGAGATAGCAGTCCAGCAAATAGCCCTGTGTTCCAAGCCTCTGCCGAATCTGCTTGGCAAGCCTTAGCAGTAACAAGAGGGAGTCTCCAGAGTATTCAAACTCCTGCCTCCCGAGAAAACTGGATTTGTGTTCAAAAATATTCATAGTATCCCGACCTTTCATAATATGGTCGGGAATTTCCCGTATTATAAAAGCGCATGCAAAGGCGGGGGTAAGTACACCCCATTTCCCATGCACACGCTTATTTTTTTATCTTGTGCCGCACCGACAGATGCAGTATAATAACCTTGTCGTGGTGCCGCTTTGCGGTTGTGCTGGGTGCTCTAATCACCTTAGCGCAGGGTTGATGTGTTCCTGCACATCAGCCTGCCATGACGTTTTTTATTGTCGGGGAAACCCCGCCAATACCATGTAAACTCAGAAAAGATAAAATGTCAAGTCATGCTTTCCGAATCTCTCGGAGAGCTTTTTTTAATTTAATAAAATTGAAGGTAAAAATAGATGCAAATTGACTTCCACTGAATAAAGTGATATTATAATGTGTATAATAATGATGAAAAATGAAGTTGTAATATCACGTTGGAGGTGAATACGTGGAACGAATTGGATATGGAGAACACATTAGCAACGCTGTAGAAAATATGCCCTATGAGTGCGTAATTCAAACAGAGGATATTGCTAAAAAGCTGGCGGCAGAATTTGAACTTCCATATGATAAAGCGAAAGTCCTTACAAATGTAAAGTTAAAAAGAATGGCTGACAAAGGAGAAATTGAGAGAGTACAAAGAGGAGTATATTGCCATATAAAGCAAACCGTTTTTGGAAAGGTGACGCCAAGCATAGATGAAATAGTGATAAAAACTCTGAAGATACAGGATGACAAAAGAATTGGATATGAAAGCGGAGCATCTTTGCTAAACAGGCTGGGTCTTTCAACCTTGCTGCCACGTGATATTGAAATCACTACAAACCGGTATGGAGCAAAACTGCCAGAAGGCTGCCGCATCGTGACATGTAAGCCTGCTGTAACAGTAACGGATGAGAACTGGAAACTTCTACAGTTTATCGATTTGGTAAGTGAACTGCCCAATTCCCATATTGATGCAGAGAACCCGGAACAGTTATTGCGCCAGTATGCAAAAAAACAGCAGTTAGATACCCTTATGCTTATTTATACTGCGCGTAAATACTATTCTCCAAAAGTTTTAATACCGCTCATTGATTTATTTATGGAGGTGGAATATGAAGTTACATCAGGATAGAGATGCTTTTGAGGCTCTGATCTTTGATATTAGCCGTAGAACCGACATTCGAAGTGACATCATAGAAAAAGATTATTATTTAACCTTACTCTTACGTGAATTAGCGTCCAGACAAGATACGCTTCCAGCATACTTTAAGGGAGGCACCGCCTTATATAAAGCAATCGGACGCATGAAGCGCTTTTCAGAAGATATTGACTTGACTGTTGAAATACAGGACTGTTCAAAAAGTCAGGGAAAAAAACGTCTGGAAACAGCTGCAAATGGATACCATACACTCTCCAGGACATCCGATAAAGCAAGGGAAAGTAATCAAAGAGGCAGTATAACCAGCGTATATGAATATACCCCTATCACTGTAGTTGACGTCCAGGATGAGCTTCAACGCTTTGGATATGTGAAGGTAGAAGCGACATCTTTTACAATCAGTGAACCAGTTGAACCGCTGGAGATTTCACCGCTTATTTATTCGGAAGCTGCACCTGATCAGCAGGAAATTCTGGATTCAGTTTATGGGGTCAAGCCATTTGCAATTAATACCATTAAGCTGGAAAGAATTTTTGCAGACAAAATATTAGCTGCAGAGTTTTATTATCAGAGGCGAATGCTATTCGACACTGCCAAGCATCTTTATGATCTTGCTACGATGATGGAGCAGGAAAAAATACAAAATTTACTCGCCGCACCAGATGATTTAAAGGCAATGCTTGCATATAAGCGCAGAGAAGAAAGAGAACGGATTGGGAGTGATCTTGCAGAAAAACCATTTTCAGATTTTAGCCTGTTTCAAGCAGTTGGTATCGATACAGAACTGACCGCCGCTTTTATTCGAATGCAGGAAATATACGTATTTTCCCCTAAAGACCTGCTTTCACCTGAGCATCTTACTGTAGGCATGAAGGGACTGAATGAAACACTGATTAAACTGGATGAGGAACTTGAGCTATCACAAACAGCCAGTGAAGGTATTGAGCAGCAGATGCTTTAAAACATAGCTTGCTGAAACAAGAATAACAGTAAATAGCAAGGCTTTCGCATATTTTTGCGGGAGTCTTTTTTTCATCCCCATATGTTGTGGGGGGTTATTTGAATGATAGGAGCCTGAAAGGGCTCTTTTTTGGAGGTGATGCCATGTTCATATGGGACTTTGTAGTCGATACGATGCTGGGTCAGATTCTTGACTGGATTTATGGTCAGATCATCGGATTTTTAGGAAATTTTTTTTCTGCCATGGGTGGTATGGGTGCAGAGCTCTTCGAGATGAGCTGGGTTAAGTCCATCGTCCTATTTTTTGTTTATCTGGCTTGGACGCTCTATGGTACCGGGCTGGTAGTGTCCATGTTTGAATGTGCGATTGAATATCAGTCAGGAAGGGGAAGTATCCGTGATACTGCTCTTAACGCGATTAAGGGCTTTATGGCGGTAGGATTGTTTTCTACGGTTCCGGTGGAGCTTTACAAGCTGTCCATTTCTCTACAGAGCAGTCTGACAGCGGGCATAACCGGCTCTGGAAGCGGGTTGAACACTCTTGCAGGCAACATCATAAGCGAGCTATCCGCAGCAGGCAGCCTTGAGAGCGCCGGCAGTGTTGACGTATTTGGTGGGCTAGGAATAATTACCAGCCCCATCATGATGCTATTTATCCTGATTATGATGGGCTATGCCGTAATTAAGATATTTTTTGCAAATCTTAAGCGCGGAGGAATCCTGCTTATTCAGATTGCAGTGGGGAGTCTATATATGTTTTCTGTTCCTCGTGGCTACATCGATGGCTTTACTGGCTGGTGCAAGCAGATTATAGGTCTGTGCCTGACTGCTTTTCTGCAGGCCACCATCCTCATTGCTGGTCTGATGGTGATTAAAGATAATGCTCTGCTGGGGTTAGGTCTGATGCTGGCAGCAGGAGAAATCCCACGGATCGCCGGGGCCTTCGGGCTGGATACCAGTACAAAAGCCAACTTTATGAGCGCCGTCTATGCAGGGCAGACAGCCATGAATATCACAAAGACCATTGTTAAGGCGGTGGCAAAATGAAGCTGGTATATATTTACCCGAATGCCGGGAGTACTGAATCAGATTTAAAAACCATAGTTCTTTACATGACACCAATATCTAATGCCCCTATTTGGATGCCAGCTTCCCATTTTGCGGTAAGGCATTATTCAGAAACTATAGATATAGATGTACAGTGATAGAAATACATCTTTGCGCAATAGCATAGCAGTAAGCTTCTTTTGCAAATCGTTTATTTTTCTTATTATGGTATATTTCCGCAGATCTTGCAGACTAAACGTGTAGGCATGCTGACACGATATGTTGGAGAACTGGAAAGCAATTAATAATCGTAAAAATGAAGAGAAACTTAACCCCGAAACTCAGTGTATTCTATTTATAAGGTGATAAAACATAAATATTAATGTTATATTGACATTATTGATTAATGTTGATATCATTGCATTATATAGAGGTGATGAGATGGAACTTACAAAGAACGAACTAGAAATAATGGAAGTATTATGGAACGCTAAGCATCCCCTAACAAGTGCAGAAATTATTAATTTATCAATTAACACCAAATCTTGGAAGGATAGTTCTATTCATATTCTAATTAATAGTTTACTGAAAAAAAAAGCTATTAAAGAGCATGGTTTTGTTAAAACGGGCAAAGGTTATGGTCGTACTTTCGTACCGACAGAATCTGGTGAAGATTATTATGCGGGTTATTTGGCTGCAATTGCAGAAAGAACTAGTGTTAAAAGGATTTTTGCAAGACTTTTTGATAGTACAAAGATATCTGCTGAAACAATTACGGAATTAGAAGATCTATTAGAGAAGTATAAAGGAGAATCAGATTAAGAGATGGAGAAAATTAGTATCAGCTATTACTCTATAGTTAATGCTATATTGTTTTTTAACGTTGGTTTGATTATAATATTAATTTTTAGGCATAATTTGACCTTTTTTATGAAATATAGTACATGGTGCTTATTCCTGCTCTTTTTATTTTCAGTAATTCGGGTTTTACTGCCATTGGATATGACAAAAGCAATTGTTATTAACTCAGATAAGGTTTATCCTTGGTTGTTAGAAAAGTTAAATACTTCAATGTTTGAAAGTGAGCTTTCTCTTGGTTATATTCTACTTTGGATTTGGATATTAGGAAGTATTATACTATTCTCTAAAGATATTATTCAATTTATTAAAGAAATTCAAACAATAAGAAAGTTTATTTTGATTGATGACGAGCAAGTAAATAGAGTATCTAAAGAAAAATTTGCCGAAAATGTTGAAATTTATGTATCGCCTGGTATTATTGAACCCAAGGTTACTGGTATTCTAAAACCTTATATATATTTACCCCTAATGAATATAGCAGATGATGGATTGCGTTTGATTTTAAAACATGAAATTTCCCATATCCATGGGGGAGACATAATAATAAAATTGTTTTATACTATAATAAAAGATCTATTTTGGTGGAATCCATTAACATGTCTTTTTCAATATGAAGTTGAAAATCTCCTTGAGCTAAGATGTGATCTAGCTGTTACAAAAAAATGAGTCATCAGGAGAAGATAAATTATTTAAGTACTATTTTACAGGTTATTAAGCAAATAGAACATCCTGCCGAAAAGAGAGGTTTTTCTAAAAGCGTAATGAATTTTGTTAGTATTAGATCATTTGATATTACAAAACAAAGATTTCAAGTTGTTATGGAAAAAGATAATCATTGGAAATCTGGAATGCAAATAATTACATCTTCAGTTATCATTATTTTATTCATTCTTTCTTATTTCTTTATTGTACAGCCAGCATATTATCCGAACTTTAATGAAATGGAAGAAATGCAAGAGATAAACAAGGAAAATTCATATATTGTTGTCACTAATGAAGAGAGAATATTATATATTAATGATGAATTTTATGGTTATTTATCTGCTAATGAATTAGAAACTTTGCCTTATTCACAATTAACCATTATTAAAGAGGAGTAAAAAATGAAAGAATTAAAAGTGTTTTTATTATGTACAATCCTAAGTGTGAGTTTTATAACTCCCTGCTGGGCATCAACTATTCAGTATTCAACTTCTGAACAGATTGTATTACAAGAAATATCTATCAAATCAGAGGTGACGAAGTGGTATTATAGAAACCATGAAGGTATAAAGCAAAAGCGGTTATGGTCGATTACATATGGATATTGGAAAACAGATTGGATGTCTGTCTAAAAAAACACCCTCTACAATTAGTAGAGGGTATATCAAAAAACATGGACTGATATTAAAATGAATCATTAATGTATAAATGAATAAAAAGTAAACTAGAAGCTAGCATAAAAATAGATTTAATTATACAGAGATAGAGTTAATATGAATAATTTGTGTTCTATATATTGCAGGGATTCATTTATAAATACCTATTAATAGAATGATTTATGGCAACTTTTATGGTAATATTACTAATCCATTGAGCTTTTTATATCCGCAAGGTTGCCTACAATTATATAATGAGCTGTAATGTCATTATATTTATGTGGAGAAAGGGGGGAGGGCATAATTTCAATTAAGGTAACACATACATATTTAGTAGATTAATTCAAAGAAGGGGGGAATGATTTTACGAAGTACTAAAAATTTATATTCACTATTTAACTTACAGAATATCTGGCGGCATTTTAAGCGACTATTGTGCTTGCAAATGATATCAACATCTCTTGATTAAATAATTACTCAATATATGACGTATGTCAATAATGCAAGATTTGGTTAAAACGTTAGCAAAGAATAAATGCTTGTTTTTATCTTTATAGCAGGATATGTGGGCGAAGTGACAAAATGCTGGATTGTTGCAGGATTTTCTAAAAAGCCCGTATCAAGCATTTTTAAACCGAAAACCAATGTTATGGCTACTGTCCTCCAGTTATATCTGGCGATACCTATCGCTATTATGCTATAGTGATGCGTGGGTAGGGTCACTTCCCGATAGTAGGTTGTTTATGTGAAATAGCCAAATAGGCTGGAGCATAATGAACAAAAAACGAACAAAGCTATAGTAAAAAAGTAAAATACAAGAATGAAAGGAATATTACAATGAAAAGAATAAAAAGAACAGTTTTTACATTAATTTTAATGGTATGTCTTCTGTCAATGAATATAATGGTGTATGCAAAATCAGCAGACACTGTAGTACCATTCGCATATGGAACTAAATCAGTATCTGATTATAAAACTAAGACCTTACGTAGCAATGAAGGAAATTTAAACATAGGTTATACAATTTCGGGTCTGTATGTATATAATCTTAATACTGGTCAAATTACCAGGGCATATGACGGAAACTTGAAAGATGTAAATATTATATCTGGCCCTCACGATGGCGATTGGGAATTAACTGTTAAGGATATTGTTATAGGAAAACCTACCATTTCACCTGATGGTTCATCAGCTAAGTATCCGGTTAGATTCCATGTTTATGCAAAATTTCTTCCTGGCGGAGTAGGTCTTTGGAAGACGATTGATTTTGGTATTGTAAATGATTATGCAACAGCAAAAGCGGAATAAAGGCTGGATAGTACCATTCAAATTCGAGTTTATAAATTAATAGGATATATTTGCATATCATGATTCATAAGTATATTAAAAAAATCGCTTAATTATGAAAGGGGAAAACCTATGAAAAAAATATTAACTTTAATTTTATCAGTAATTATGTTGGTGAATTTATCTGCATTTACTAGTTTTGCAAATGAAAATGTGGCAGCTCGAAAAATATCATTTGAACAAATGATAACTAGATATTTCGAACATAAAGACACAACAGTGGTTTTAAATAAGGCAGGTAAAGACATTACGTCAGAATTTTTTTCTTATAACACTGTAAATTTTAACAATGGAGATTATCAAGCAATTCGGAATTATTTAGAAAGTAATGTTTCTAATCTGAGTTATAGGGTGGAAAGTAGTATAGAAAATAGGGTAGCTGTAAATGCTATGGGAACTTCTAAATATGTGAGTGATTATACTTCAATGCTAATATCAGATAAATACGGACATAAAGGCTATCTTACAATGGAAGTAGGCGGTACTCTAATATATAACCCCAATTCAGGGGAAATACTACGTGCTTATAATGCAAAACTTGTTCGATCAGAATATACTGATTTACAAGATTGGACATTAACTAGTAGAAATGTTAGAACAAGTTCCTCAATTTCACCTGATAAGTTTAAAGCTTTTTTCACAGCTAGTTTACATTCGATAGGTACGTACTCTTATTATACACAAGAATATGATTTTGGTATCCATCAATATACAGTGAGTGCAGAAGCGGGAAACTAAAAGAATGATGATAAATAAAAAAACAAAGATGTATTTTGGTGGTGTTACAGCCTTATCCATATTAGTGTTATCTTTTCATATGCTTGCTCTAAAATTTATATATAATTATTTAGGATTAATGCTGGAAGCAAATGGAGTAACAGTCGAAAAGCGAAAAGAAATGGCCGTACAAGCCGAAAATCTTAAAAAATATTCCCAATATTGTACCAATGCATTTCTATTAGCCAGCTTTTTCTTTCTGATTTTTATCGGAATTATATTGCTTACAAGAAAAATCAATTTAAAAATGTATCTAAGTTCATATTTTTTATTTGAAGTAATTCAGATAATTGGGATTTCGCTATTTATACAAATTTTTAATAAGTATGAATTAACAGAAGGCTTTGGGAGATGGAGAATTCTTCATCGTAATGTATTGTTTTGGATTATTTTAATTATCCCAATTATAATTTATTTGTTGAATAGAAAACAAAAGACATAAGAACTATGTTATCAAGATTAATATGGTATATTAATAAAATCAGTAAACTGAACTTGAATGGTTAAATGCAGCCTCTTTTTCTGTGTCATTCAAGAACCATATTTTTTAGGTACGGACATACCTAATTCATTTGATGGTGCAAGATATATGGCACTGGACAACAGTGTGGCGATTCCCTGTGTGGAGCATGTGCTCCGGGGGATCGCCTATTTTTTGTGGAAATTTAAAAGGGAACAGGAGGAATCCGTATGTACATATACCCCGATAACTTAAAATCAAAGGCCACGCTCTGGCTGTGGCAGCTCCGGGACATTGGCATTATCGGCGTGGGGCTTTTAATTTCTGTGTTTGCATTGGCACAGCTGTGGCTTTTGCCACCTATTGTGATTACCGCCCTTTATGCCTTTTTAACGATACGTTTTGATGATATCAGCATCCTTGACTTTATTAAATATGCCTGCGCCTTCTTTATAACAAAACAGCAGACCTACGAATGGGGGTATCCAAAATGAGTAAAAAAAAGATAAGCACAAGTCAGCGTCAGGTTACCCGTCAACTGATTGGAACCAGAGAGGTGATGGATTATTGTCTAGAAACCTACAGGAGCGATCGGCTAGTGTATTTTATGATTAAGCCCACCAATATTTCTGTTTTATCAGAGGAAAGCATATCAGCTCGGATATATGCACTGATGACTGTTTTAAAAGGTATGGCGGAGCTGGAGTTTCTGTGTCTAAACAGCCGGGAAAGCTATGAGGATAACAAGCGTTTTCTGAGAAACCGCATGGATCTGGAGACCAATACTGCAGTACGAAGGCTGCTGGAGCAGGATCTGGTACACCTTGACCGTATTCAGGTACAGATGGCAACGGCGAGGGAATTTCTCGTCATCATACGGCTTCGTAACGAAAAGGAAAGCGAGGTTTTCCCTTATTTAAGCCGCATAGAGAAAACCTTGCGGGAACAGGGCTTTATTGCTAAGCGGGCTGACAAAGAGGATATAAAGAGGCTTTTGGCAGTGTATTTTGAGCAGAATGTTACCACTGAAAAGTTCGAGGACTTCGATGGTGAGAGATGGGTTATCATGAACGAGTGAAAAAGGCGGAAAGCCAAGACTCTTCCCGGTTTTCCGCTTGGCATATTAATTCAATCTATTTTGGATAAACGCAATTCGTAAAACTGGCGCACCCAGGCTGGGAAATCGTTATATGTTGCTTCTTCAAGAATTCTTGATAGTGTCCTTTTGCCGACACGTCTATCCATAATCGCCAATACTTTTATGATATAGTTTTCGGATTCTAGAGCTTCTTGAATCGGCATATTACGAAATTGAAGAACCGCCTCTAAAAAGTCCATTTCACAGTAAGTGCAGTTGGCATCCCATTTAGGTTTCATTTTTTTGACCAGCTCTTCATAAGGAGAACCCGGCATTTCATTGTATAAGGGTGTAATATCTCTCTCCTGATAATACATTTCTATCCATGAAAAACAGACCATCTCTTTGCCATCAAGCAGGATGGCGGCTCTGCCATAGGAGTTATGTACATCATGATACCGAGTTAGAAAGTATGTTACCCTGTTTATTAATGTTTCACAAAGAGTTTCACTCAATTGCTTTTTAAGCCCTGCCCATGATTTGTAATGAGTCATAAATTATTTTCCTCAGATTGATCTAAAACGTGTTTTCCTTTTGTTCCATCGGGATTGATGTAGAATCCGTCAACGATTTCGTTCATTCCGCCGCCGAATGACCAATTATTTGCTTCTACAAAGGCAATGAATTTATCATAAAACTCGTCAAACGATAGGTTTTCAGGAATTTCTACACAGCCCTGTATTTCAATTTCTTTTCTCATAACATTCACCACCTTAATTATTTAACTGTCAATCTAGTCATTTGTACAGTTCTTTTCCATTATGAAATTAGTTAAAGTAATATCATTACGAATTACTGTATTCTCTTTGAGTGTACGATAGCCACGCTTTTCAAAAAAGGGTTTAGCAGTAATGGAAGCATGGGTTGTAAAAAGAGAAACACCGGAATGGATAGCCTGCTGCTCCAATTCATTTACAATAGCTGTAGCAATACCTATGTTTTGGTAGTCCCTGTGAACAAAAAGTCTATCAAGATAGCCCTTATCGTCCATATCACCGAACCCTGTAATCATGCCATTTATTTCTGCAATAACCGTGTTGTGTTTCAGAAAAGATTGATTCCAGGTATTTAGGTCTACCCTCCCTGTTGCCCAGGCTTTTAGCTGAGCTGTAGTATAATCTTTTGCGTTTACGGCATGTACAGTATCAAAAAAAAGCTCTGCCAATGCAGCGCAGTCCTCCGGTTTGTATTTTCTTAATTGCATGAAGTCTCCTAAGCATTAAATAATCTGTATTTGAACACAGTTATAATTCTGAAGCTAATTATACCTTACTTCTCCATCAAAGTGAAGCAATTTGTCCTTAAGCCGTCACCCAATGTGGCGGCTTTTCCTATACCCAAATTCAAAAACAGAAAGGAAGAAAGCGATGGCAAGAAGAACAAAGTCTCAATCCTTGCCGAAGGAGGATACCAGAGTCCAGGAATTTTTGGACATGATTGCCCCCTCGGTAATCAAATTTAATACCGATCACTTTATATGCGGCAATACCTACCGATGTGTATGGGCACTTCGTGAATACCCAACCGCTACTGATGAACAAGCCATCCTCCGTCATCTTGGTGAAAAGGACGGCGTGACGCTGCACCTCTATACCCGTCATGTTACCCCGGTAGAGGAAAAGAAGATCATCTCAAATGCTGCAAACAAAAACCGTATGCAAAGTACCAGTACGCAGGATTTACAGCAGACGGTCACAGCGGAAAGCAATCTACATGATGTTGCGACTATCGTGACGCAGATGCATCGGAGCCGGGAACCACTACTTCATGTTGCTGTGTATATAGAGCTGACCTCTCATGATTATGACCAGCTGAAGCTCTTACAGACGGAGGTTTTAACCGAACTCATCCGGAGCAAGCTCAACGTGGACCGCCTGATTCTGCGCCAGCAGCAGGGATTCCAATGTGCCATGCCCTCTGGTTATAACGTGTTCGGAGATCAGTTTGAACGGGTGCTGCCTGCCAGCTCAGTTGCAAACCTGTATCCCTTTAATTACTCCGGTAAAACCGATCCCAACGGCTTCTACCTTGGTCGGGATAAATTCGGAAGTAACATTCTGGCGGATTTTAACCGCCGTGCTGATGACAAAACCAATGCTAATATCCTCATTCTTGGAAATTCAGGTCAAGGCAAGAGCTACCTTCTTAAGCTCATTTTATGTAACCTGCGGGAATCCGGCATGCACATCATTGGACTAGATCCCGAAATGGAGTATGAGGAACTGACCCTCAATCTAGGTGGATGCTTCATCGACCTTATGTCCGGCGAATTCATTATCAATGTATTGGAGCCAAAAAGCTGGGATGAAACCGGCGACCCAAAGGATACAGAGGCGCCCCAGGCATTCCGCCAGAGTAGCAAGCTCAGTCAGCACATCAGCTTTTTAAAGGATTTTTTTCGTACCTATAAGGACTTTACCGACAGAGAAATTGACACAATTGAAATCATGCTGGGGAGACTTTATGAGAAATGGGGTATCACCGACCGAAGTAATTTTGACCGTTTAAAGCATACGGATTACCCTATTCTTTCTGATTTGTACGACTTTATAGAGACAGAATACAAGAATTTCAATGAAAGTCACCGTCAGCTTTATACAGCAGATTCTCTGCGGGAAATTTGTCTTGGACTCCATTCCATGTGCAAAGGAGCGGAGTCTAAGTTTTTCAACGGCCATACCAACATCACCAGCAATGATTTTATAACCTTTGGTGTTAAGGGTGTGTTAAATGCCAGTAAAAATCTGCGAAACGCCTTACTGTTCAACGTGTTGTCCTATATGAGCAATGAGCTTTTAACCACTGGGAACACCGCTGCCAGCATTGATGAACTGTATCTGTTCCTGACCAACCTGACCGCAATTGAATATATCCGCAACTTCATGAAACGTGTGCGTAAAAAGGAAAGCGCCGTCATTCTTGCCTCGCAGAATTTGGAGGATTTTAATGTAGAGCATATCCGAGAGCTGACCAAACCACTGTTTTCCATCCCGACTCACCAGTTTCTTTTTAATGCAGGCTCCATTGATGCAAAATTCTACATGGATACCCTTCAGCTGGAGAGATCTGAATTTGAGCTCATCCGTTATCCCCAGCAGGGTGTGTGTCTCTATAAATGCGGAAATGAGCGCTATAACCTGATGGTTCATGCACCGGAGCATAAGGCAAAATTGTTCGGAAAGGCAGGCGGTCGTTGATGACAGTCCGGAATATACGGCGAAGGGAGTATAACTCATGGACATGAAGGAACAGCGGTTTGGCATTGAAATTGAGATGACCGGCGTGACGCGTGAACAGGCAGCAAAGGTTGCCGCCGAATATTTTGGAACTGCCAGCCATTACGACGGCACTTGTTATGATACCTATTCTGCGCTGGATTCTCAGGGGCGTAAATGGAAGTTTATGAGTGATTCCAGTATTACTGCACAGAAAAAATCCGGACGTCAAATCGTTTCCGCGCCAAGTGAATACAAAACCGAGATGGTCAGCCCCATCTGCCGCTGGGAGGACATCGAAACGGTACAGGAGCTAATCCGCAAGCTTCGGGAGGCTGGTGCGATTACCAACAGCTCCTGCGGCATTCATGTGCATGTGGACGCATCACCTTTTGACGCAAACACGCTGCGCAATATCACCAATATTATGGCAGCCAAGGAGGATATGATCTATAAGGCTCTGCAGGTGACTGTCGACAGACAGCACCGATGGTGTAAGCCGGTAGAAAGCCGCTTTCTGGAGGAACTAAACCGCAGGAGACCTAAAACTCTAGATCAGGTCAGCAGCATCTGGTATAACGGCGGGGATGGCAGCCATGAGCATTACCATGACAGCCGCTACCACTGTTTAAACCTGCACAGTGTATTCCAGAAGGGTACGGTGGAGTTCCGTTTATTCAACAGCACTACCCATGCCGGCAAGATTAAAGCGTACATTCAGCTATGTATGGCGATTTCGGCACAGGCCCTCAATCAGCGCTGTGCCAGCCGAACCAAGACACAGACCACCAACGAAAAATATACGTTCCGTACTTGGCTGCTGCGCCTTGGTCTTATCGGAGATGAATTCAAAACCGCAAGGCTGCATCTGTTGGAACACCTGGATGGCTGTATTGCCTGGCGCGACCCGGCACAGGCCCAGCAGCAGAAAGAACGATTACGGCAGAAAAAAGAACGGCATTTAGAGGAGCAGCAGAGTGTTTCGGTGCAGACGGAATCAGTAACAGAATACGAAACAGATCAGGCCGGGGAAGAAGAGCAAAGCCCCGGTCTTACTATGTCCATGTAGAAGGAGGAATACCTAAATGAAAAAAGAAACCTTATATATTGCTTATGGCAGTAATTTAAACCTTACTCAAATGACCTATCGATGCCCTACTGCCGAGGTGATAGGCACTAGTGAAATTAAAGATTATGAGATGCTGTTCCGGGGGAGTCGCAGTAGTGCTGTTGCAACTGTGGAACCTTCTATCGGTGCAAGTGTTCCGGTTCTCTTGTGGAAAATTCGTCCCCAGGACGAGCTTGCTCTTGATAGGTATGAAGGATATCCGAATTTTTACCGAAAGGAGCTGTTTTCTGTGGAGTTGGGCGGCAGATCAGTAAATGCCATGGTGTATCTCATGAATGATGGGCGTCCGTTTGGAGCCCCTTCGGATTATTATCTTAATACCATTCTGGAGGGTTATCATTCGGCTGGTTTTGATACGGACTTTCTGGAACAGGCAGTGGAAAAATCGATCCAGTTAGCACAGAGTCAGGAACAGTATGAGCCGCAGCAAGGGAATCTGTTCGGACAGAAATGGTGGTGAAAAATAAGTTTTACTGCCCTTTTGGGATAATCCGTGTGTATGTTTACGAAAAGGAGGTGCAGCCATGGCTGATCCCGTAACGATTACCCTAGTGGCAAAGGCAGCAATTATGGCAGCCGCAGATAAACGAACCTGGAAGGAGGTGGGTGTTCTCATTGCCGCGATTTTAACACCTTTTATCCTGATTATTGTCATGATTTCCAGTCTTTTGTCTGGAACTGCGAACCATAACAACGCCGCTGTTCAGTTATCCTTTCATGACGGAGTTATTTCAGGTCAGGTACCGGAGGATTATCAAGAATATATTGAGGATATGCGTAAAAGTTTTTCGGAGCTGGATGTGATTATTGCTGAAATTACATTGATGATTGAGGAAGGAAGTCTTGACCCTGTACAGGTTAAGGCTATTTTTTATTCTCTGTATTTCGGCGCTGAATCTTTGCAAGGGATAGATTATCAGTCATTTACTGACTGCTTCGTCCGCTACGAGGAACGCACTCGTACATGGTCGGATGAGGACGGAGTGGAGCATGAGGAGACCTACACCGCAGCGGTGCCGCTTACTTCCCTTCCGGTAATTTATAGAAATTTAGAAAGTACACTCGGTCGCAGGATTTCTTTCGAAAATCAGGCAAATGCCTCAGAAATTTATTACCGGGCCTTGTATGGAACCGGCGCAGCAGGCGAAGGAGACCGATTTGATCAGTGGTCGGATTGGCTGCCGGAACAGTTTGTCAATCCGACCACTGATCTGGCAGCAGGAGAAACTGGTTCCCAGGCTGTTCAGCTTGCACTGTCCCGTATGGGAGATCCCTACTCACAGGAGCTTCGTGGTCAGGCAGGTTATACCGACTGCAGTTACCTTGTACAGTGGATATACCGTCAGCTGAGGGTTAATCTTCCAGGTACCGCCGCCGAGCAGGGAAAATATTGTGTCAACAATGGTCTGACCGTTTCGAAAGCCGATCTTACTCCAGGTGATCTTGTGTTTTGGAGTCACAAAGTAAACGGACGTTATCTCAATATTACTCATGTGGGTATCTATGCCGGCAATGGCAAGGTAGTGGACGCCTCATCTTCCAGAGGACGGGTTGTGTACAGGGACCTGTTTGATGCAGACAAGCAGGTGCTGTATGCAAGACCTTATGCGAAAAATACGGCACAGTGAAGACCGTGATTGCTGGATATAGAAATAAAAATTATAGGAGGAAAAGCAATGAGCATGTCTGAATTAAAGGTATCCTTTCCGTCGGAAAAACTGGAAGTACTCCGTTTTTTCATGGACAAAAAGGAACTTACCATTGAACAGGAGCTAAAGGATTATCTGGACAAAACCTATGAAAAAGCAGTTCCTGCTCAAGTGCGGGAATATGTGGAGAGCCGCATGGAGCAGGTGTCTGCGCCGCAGGAAGGCCAGGATACATCCTCTGCAAGAGAACGACCAGAACGACCAGTCCGTCAGAATCGACGCCAGAGGGAGCAGGCAGCTGCAGAGACACAGACAGAACACGTGCCATCCGAAACACCATCAGAGGATTCTCAGGAGGAAACGCCGGGTATGACAATGGGGATGTAACCATAAATGCAGAAAAAGAAAAAGGAGGTTTCTGCCATGATCAAGCTTGGAATAGATAATGGAAACTACAATACAAAATCCTCAGAAGGGATGCTTTATGCTTCCGGTTTTACTGCAAGTGACCGGGAGTTTTTAACACCGGAGCTTCAGCTGTTCTATGAAGGCAGCTATTACGCCATCGGAGAACGGCGCCTGCGTTTTCAGCAGGATAAGACAATGGAACAGGATACTTTTATTCTCACCCTGCCAGCCATTGCCGAAGTTATGAAACGTGCTGGTGTAACTGATGCAGATATTATGCTGGGTGTGGGGCTTCCCATCGACAGCTACGGTACACAAAAAGATGCGTTTCGGCGGTATTTTCTACAAAATGTGTCCTTTGAATTCGAAGGAACAGCATACCGATGTCGTATTTCTGACTGTAAAGTGTTCGCCCAGGGACATGCGGCACTGTGCCGGTATTATCCTCGTTTGCAGGAATACAGAAGCATTACCCTCGTTGACATCGGCGGTTATACGGTAGATGTTCTCACAGTCCATAATTTCAAGCTGGAGCGTGCAAGCTGTGTTAGTCTGCGTTTGGGAACGATCATCCTCTATAGCCGCATTCAGGACGCTCTGCAGAAAAGTGGCATTCTGCTTTCGGATGCTTTGATCACTGACGCAATCCGAGGGAAAATTCAGCACACTGATCGTAAGAAAATTGAAGAAACAGTGGAGTATGAAGTGTCTGCCTACTGCAAGGAACTGCTGAACGCTCTTCGGGAACGGGGCTTGGATTTAAGGCTTCCTACTGTGTTTGCAGGCGGCGGAGCGGAGTTGCTGGAATTCCGGCTGCGAGGTAATGAGATTAATATTGTTGCTGTGCTGAACCGGTTTTCCAATGCGGACGGGTACAAGCTCCTGCTGGGATAAGACTATGCGAAAACGATACTATCTGTCTTTTGATATGGACGATCCCAGACATCAGGAAGCCGAGCGGCTGTTTTTGCAGCAGGCCAGCCGTCACCGGACCGAATTTGTGGTGTCCAGTATTCTATCCGCTAAACAAAACAGCCATATGGAACAAATTGTGCGGCAGGCTGTTCGAGAGGAAATAAATCAGCTCTCATTGAGAGTTACTCCGCCACAAGAGGTCCAGGCTGTGGCAGCACAGCTGGAGGATATTCCAGGCAGTTTGATACATGCACTTGAGGATTTCTAGCACACTGATGTTTAACCCAGAAGAAAGATTGCACCAACTTGGCTCAAATTCATAGCCAGTTGCTTAAGATGTTTATGATGAATGCACCTACTTGGCTTACTTAAATGGAGGTTAAATATGAAAACAACTCTAATCCAAATATACTACGAACTGGAGAAATTGGAAGCTCTGCGGCAGTATCGAAATGACGCAGAACTAAATGCAGATCTGGAGGCTGTGCTTCAGGCTCTCTATGAAAAGAATGTTCCAGCAGAGGTTCAGGAACGTATTGAATCAGCAGGCAACATATAGGAATTTACTCTTTAATCCCTAAAATATTGAAAGTGGTCAGAACTATCAAAGCTATGAAAAGTAAAAACTACAAAAACAGGAGGATTTGCGCAATGGAATATAAAGAATTTATGGAAGAAATAGAACGGCATATCAAGGAATATTTGCCTGAGGAATGGAAAAATGCAGAGGTATCGGTTCGACAGCAGCTAAAAAATAATGGCATTCAGTTATATGGAATGAGTATACGGATACCCGGAAGTGATCTTACTCCGCAAATATACTTAGATAATGCCTACCAATCTTACAGCATGGGTGTCAGTATGGAGGAAATCTTAAAGAAGCTTGCGGAACAATACCTGGAGTCAGTGGAAGCAGCACCGAAGTTTGGCATACATAAGTTTGATTACGAAAATTTGAAAGACAGCCTGTTTATGTGTGCGATAAATGCTGATAAGAACCGAAAACTGCTGTCCTCTGTCCCCCATCAGATAGTAGAGGATCTGGCTGTTGTATACCGCTATTTAATTGAAGAGGATGGAGGCGTTTTTGGTACGGTCCTAGTCAATAATGATCATTTAAAGTTGTGGAATATTGATTCAGAGATGCTGCATGAACAGGCTGAAAAGAGTATGAAGCAGCTTATGCCATATGAGTTCCATAGCATGGACTATGTAATTGCGGATATGATGGGATGTCCCATAGAAGAGAGTCAACTCAGCATGGAAAACAGCTTTATGTTTGTATTGAGTAACAGCAAAAAGTGGCAGGGAGCGTCTTATATGTTCTGCCCGGATGTATTGGAATTAGTCTCAAAGGAGCTTGGCGGAAACTATCTGATTCTTCCCTCATCGATCCATGAGTTAGTTTTGATTCGTGAAGAAAAGGAAAGAGGAATTGAGGATTTAAAGGATATTGTATGTGATATTAATCAAAGCCAGGTTGATGAGGAAGAACGTCTTTCTAATGAAGTTTATCGGTATGATGCGGAAACAGGAAGTATATCAATGGTATCTGACGGAGAAATGCAGCAGGGTATGCATCTGGAGATGTAATGGTAAAAAATAATATTTTAGCCACTCAGTAAAGCATGTAACAACATGGAGGAAAGAGTCCCCTCGGTTGCCGCCTGTATGCCCCTGTGCCGCCTTTATCTATCAGGAGCGGAGTATTGCGCCATAAGACAGTAAAAGCCCCTGTTGCCACCGTTAACACCAAAATACGGACAGTGGTAAGAACTCCAAAACTGGGGTGAACCATAGGGTCGAAAATGATGCAGGTTAAAGGCAGGTGGTCGCTTTGCGCCCGCCTGCCCAAAACATCGCCCCGCAATGCGGGTCGTGGACGTTCAAAAGGGTGCACCTAAATGGGACGTTGGTCACCTCCTGGGTGGTTCCAACCCCTCTTAATTATTTGTTTTCCTTAGTAAAACAAGGCTTTTCCGGGGTGCACCTGTCAGGTGGTTCCCGTATATTTAGCAAAGGAGGTCAACCATGAGCGAAGAAATAAAAACAAGAATACCGCTCTGGCTCTATCCTAATACCATCAAAGGGATAGATGCAATTTTAATAAAAGATAACTGTAAGAGTCGAAGTGAATTCATAGAAAAAGCAATCCGGTTTTACAGTGGATATATTGCGGCGGAGGATGGAATGAAGTATCTCCCGACAGCCATTACCTCTGCTATGTCGGGCATTGTAAATACCTCGGAGAACCGCTTGTCAAGGTTGATGTTCAAGCTGTCAGTAGAAATGAGTATGATGATGAACATTCTTGCCGTCAATGCAGATTATGATGAAAATACTTTACGTAAGCTCAGGGGTAAATGTGTGGAGGACGTAAAGCGTTCGGTTGGTTCTGTGACCTTTGAGGAGGTAGCTAAATTCCAAAAGCGTGATTGACCATGCCCAGGATTATCTTTAAATGCCGTTATATAAAAAGTGCGGCAGATCATGCAGAAAATCTGGTAACCTACATTGCCACGCGGGATGGTGTAGAAAAACTTCCAGAGCGCATGCGAATCCGTCCTGCCACAGAAAAGCAGAAGTTTCTGGTGTCGGATATTCTTGATCGATTTCCGGATTCAACAGGACTATTTGAGTATGAGGATTATCTGGCCAATCCTACTATGGAAAACGCCTCTGAATTTATCTCGGCTGCATTGGATCAAAACCTAGACCAGCTGGCGCATCAGGAAGTATATGTTAACTATATTGCCACACGCCCACACGCTGAACGGTTAGATGCCCATGGTCTGTTCTCTGATGAGGATATACCGCTGTCGCTATCACAGACGGCACAGGAGGTTGCAGCTCACCCCGGCAACATCTGGACACCTATTATTTCCCTGCGGCGAGAGGATGCTGCCCGGCTTGGCTACGACAATGCCGCTGCGTGGATAGCCCTCTTGCGCCAACAAAGAAATATTTTTGCGGAACAGATGAAAATCGCATCGGTGAACTTGCGCTGGTATGCTGCCTATCACGATGAAGGACATCACCCTCACTGCCACATGATCGTGTATTCGGTCGATCCACGTGAGGGTTTTGTAACCAAGCCCGCCATTGAAGCCATGCGAAGCAGTCTGGCAAGGGAAATCTTTCAGCAGGATCTGCTCCAAATCTATACCGAGCAGACGGAGCGAAGAAAAGCGCTGACAGCACAGAGCCGGGATACCCTCCAGGATCTTCTGAGGCAGATGCAGGCGGGAAATTGTGATAATCCGGTTTTGGAAAATATGTTGACTCAGCTTGCGGAACTGCTTCGGCGAACCACCGGCAAAAAGCAATATGGCTATTTAAAAGCACCGGTCAAGAAACTGGTAAACCATATTGTTGACGAGCTGGCGAAGGATGGACGTGTATCGGCAGCTTATGTCCAATGGCAGGAACTGCGAAACGAGGTGCTACGTACTTACAAGGATGACCTTCCCGCGCCGCTGCCGCTTTCCCAGCAGAAGGAATTCAAGCAGATAAAAAATATGGTAATTTCGGAGGCAGTCAGGTTGTGCAATCAGGAGGTCGTTTTTGAAGGAGATGAACAGGCGGAACCGCTTCCAGAGGAAGAAAGCATTATAGAGGAAGCAGTAATCATGAATCATATAGAATCAATTGAAGAAGACGGTTCTGTTTTTCTTAATTTAGACGAAGAAGGGGAAATAAAAGCGTTGGAGCTTGAATTCGGGGCTGGACATAGCTCTGAATCATCATCCACTGAACACTCTAATAACGTATCTCCAGCACCTGCCTTAGTTACAGTGACCAGAAAGCCGCACATTGCATGGAACAGCCGCTATAAACAGGTCCTTACCTATCTTTATGGTACGGATATCGCAGAGCCGGACTTTGAACAAGCTTTGCCGTTATTTTTGCTAGAGGCAGAGGACGGTAATGCCCTTGCCATGCATGATTTGGGACGGATGTTTACTGATGGGCTAGGTGTGGAAATGAATTCAAATACTGCTTTTGTCTGGTACTCCAAAGCGCTTGCTGCTTTTCTGGCGATTGAAGCCAAAAAGGAACATCGGTATGTAGAGTACCGCATTGGCAAACTGTATGCAGCAGGGCTTGGAACGGAACAGGACTATGTGGAAGCAGCAAACTGGTTTAAGAAAGCAGCTTCCAAGAACCATAAATACGCTCAATATTCTTTGGGAGTTCTCTATTATAGGGGAAGGGGCGTAGAACATAATTTAAATACCGCGTTTCAACTGTACCAAAGTTCTGCTAAACAAGGTATGCCCTATGCAGACTATGAGATGGCAAAGATGTATCGGGACGGAATTGGGACAGCACGGAATACTGAGGAAGCGCAGCTGCACTTTAAGGCTGCTTTCCATGGTTTTCAGCAGATGGAACGACAAAGCCGTGATGATAAGCTTCAGTACCGCCTTGGTCAGATGCTCTACACCGGAACCGGAACGCAAAAGGACATGGACGAGGCAATCTACTATTTGGAAAAATCCGCCCGGCTGGGGAATGTCAATGCACAATATATGCTGGGAAAAATTTATCTGGATGTGCACTGCGAAAAATTTAACGTAGAGAAAGCTCTTCGATGGCTGACAAAAGCGTCAGATAACGGCAATGCTCTTGCACAGTATGCTCTCGGAAAGCTCTATCGGGACGGAAATTACGTGGAAAGGAACATACAAAGGGCAATAGATTTATTTACCCTCTCGGCAGAGCAGGATAACTTCTATGCAGCGTATGCCCTGGGGAAGCTGTATCTGCAGGAAGAAAGCATCTCAAAAGATACGGTTGCTGCTGTAAAATGGCTGACAAAATCTGCTGAACAGGGAAATCAATACGCCCAATACCAGCTGGGCAAACTGTATCTGCTGGGACAGGAGGTTCCCCGCGACAGGGAAGCTGCTGTGCGATGGCTCACTCTCTCAGCAGAACAAGGTAATATTTATGCGCAGTTTTTCCTGGACCACTTGGACTCCATCCGTAATCCCTCCATGTTTTTGGCAACAACAAGGTTACTGCATCATATCAGTCAGATTTTTCAGGAGGAAGTTAAAAGACTCTCTGGTAGTCCGGGTATTCAAACGGAAAGTAAGCTGCGCAGAAAGCTGAGACAAAAAAAGATTGCCCAGGGGCACGCTCCGAATGATCATGAACAAAAGCTCACTATTTACTAAAATAAAGGAGGTATGGTATTCCATGGGAAAGCAGTCACAGAGACAGAAAAAGAAACTGCCGCCTGTGCAAACCGTTCAATTATGTCAAAGGTCGTCCGTGCATCAGCGGGCGGCCTTTTTCTGCACTCGGCATGGGCATATGCGCTGTGGAAAACGTAAACGTTGATAAGGGAGGTGTTTCAGATGGCATATGTATATTTTACCGATGAACAAAAACATCAGGCTAATACAGTGGATCTGGTGGACTTCCTCCAGCGCCAGGGAGAACAGCTGGTTCGTTCAGGACGGGAATGGCGCTGGAAACGATATGACAGTGTAACCGTCCGGGGCAACGAATGGTTCCGCCATTCCCGCAAAGAAGGCGGATGTGCCATTGATTTTGTACAGCAGTTCTATGATATGAGCTTTCCTGAGGCGGTATGTTTCCTACTGGGCGGGGAATCCGGCGTGGAGTGGAACCAAACAGAGAAAAGCGCCCCGCCTCCACGCAAGGCTTTTGCGCTGCCGGAGGAAAACTACGACATGCGACGGGTGTTTGCATATCTCATCAAGCAGCGGTTTATAGACCGGGAGATAATATCATTTTTTGCCCATGAAAAGCTCATTTATGAGGACAGCCAGTATCATAATGCTGTGTTCGTAGGTATGGACGAAAACAGTATACCCCGTCATGCTCATAAGCGCGGCATCTATACAAAAGGAGATTCTTATAAGGGCAATGTGGAAGGAAGTGATCCGAAATTTAGTTTTCACTGGAGCGGAAACAGTGACCGAATCTATGTTTTTGAAGCACCGGTAGATATGCTTTCTTTTATCACCCTGTATCCAAGGGACTGGCAGGAACACAGCTATGTTGCTCTAGATGGAGTTACAGAACATGCACTGCTCCAACAGCTTCGGCAGAACACGCAGCTTAGAAAAGTATTCCTTTGTCTGGATCATGACGCAGCTGGGATCGAAGCAAATGTACGATTGAAGGATATTCTTTCCGAAAATGATTATATAGATGTAACCGTACTTCAGTCAATCAACAAGGACTGGAATGAGGACCTAAAAGCAAAAAACGGGATGCCCCCAATTCCCTCAGAGGAACATCCAAAGATCACACTTTTTCCGCAGGTATGTGCGAAATTGCTTGTATTATGCGAGAAAATCAGTCTCAGCCGGAATATAAGATATCTGTTAAAAGATACTTATCAAGCTTTGGAACCAATGGTAAGTGGCGGAAAGATTATGCCGGAAAATAAAGAGTCCGTAAGAGAATGTATAGAATATATGGCGGCGTGCTCCCTGTTGTTAACAAAGGAACTGTGCCGTCAGATGGAGCATCCGGTGACTACGGATAAACTTATGAAGAAACTTCAAACGAATTACAGCGTTCATAAAGACAGGGGAGGGCTTCGTTCCAGGCTGGAGGATATTCGGGGCGATATGACTGAGCTTAACCAAATTATTGATACTTTTGGTATCCGCACGGAGACTGACCAGAAACAGCTTGGCGGTTTATACCTTCGATTAGCATTAAACTGTATCAGAACTGAAATGTTCATAGAACTGGAGTTTCAAACGTTACAACAAAAACAGGAGAAAGAGGCGAATATGAGATTTAGCATGTAAGTAGGAACTACCTAAAACGCAGAAACCGTCAAGGAGTATGAAACTTTCCTTGGCGGTTTTCTTTTATAATGAAACGGAGGGCAACCGATGCAGATGTCACAAATAGTAACCTTGATTGTCGTAGGTACGACGATGTTTAGTATACTTGCTTCATTATCACTGCTTGCCCATTATTACAGCCTAAATGGTATAAAATCTAAAACTGTAGGTGATGGTCAACATGGTACGGCCCGATGGGCAACAAAAAAGGAAATTCAGACGGTCTATACCCCAATTCGATATGAGCCGGAAAAATGGCGTCAGGGAAACAACCTGCCCAAAGCACAGGGGTTGATTGTAGGCTGGAGAAAAGCCTCACTCTTTGATAAGTCAACGCATCACGGCTATGCTCTGGTAGATGACGATGATATCCACTGTCTGATGATTGGTGCGGCAGGTGTCGGCAAAACAGCCAACTTTCTCTATCCAAATCTGGAATATGCATGTGCCTCCGGCATGAGCTTTATCACTACCGACACGAAGGGAGATCTTTACCGAAACTACGCAGGGATTGCCAAGGATTATTACGGCTATCATGTATCGGTCATTGACCTGCGAAATCCTACCCGTTCGGATGACAATAACCTGCTTCATCTGGTCAACCGTTATATGGATTTGTACCTTGCTCACCCGGAAAGTATAACATACAAGGCAAGAGCAGAGAAGTACGCTAAGATTGCAGCCAAGACCATTATCAATTCTGGGGGATTCGACAGTGGTGCCGCAGGGCAAAATGCCTTCTTCTATGATGCAGCAGAAGGGCTTCTGACCTCAGTCATTCTGCTGATTGCCGAATTCTGTGAGCCAGGGGAGCGGCATATCGTATCCGTGTTTAAGCTTATTCAGGATTTGCTGGCGCCCAGTGGTGTCAAGGGCAGGACGCTGTTTCAGCTTCTGATGGCACATTTGCCTGACGATCATAAAACCAAGTGGTTTGCAGGTGCGGCACTCAACTCTGCAGAGCAGGCCATGCAGAGCGTTCTATCCACAGCACTGTCACGACTCAATGCCTTTTTAGATTCAGAGCTGGAACAGATTTTATGCTTTGACACTGCCATAGATGCTGAACGGTTTTGCACCGAGAAAAGTGCCATTTTCCTCGTCATGCCGGAAGAAGATTCCACAAAGTATTTTATAATCAGCCTAATTGTTCAGCAGTTTTACCGGGAAATTCTTTCTGTAGCCGATGAGTATGGCGGTAAACTGCCAAACCGCGTCATGATGTTTTTAGATGAAATTGGAACCATCCCTAAGATTGAGTCGGCAGAGATGATGTTCTCGGCCAGCCGCTCTCGGCGGGTATCCATCGTTGCCATAATCCAGAGCTTTGCACAGCTGGAGAAAAACTATGGCAAGGAAGGTGCCGCTATTATAACCGATAATTGCCAGGATACGGTGTTCGGCGGTTTTGCTCCTAACAGTGAATCGGCACAGATTTTGTCAAAGTCCCTCGGCAGTCAGACTGTTATGAGCGGTTCTGTCAGCAGGGGAAAGAATGACCCTAGTCAGTCTTTACAGATGATTGAGCGTCCGCTGATGACACCGGATGAGCTGAAATCCATGCCAAAGGGAAGGTTCATTGTAACCAAGACCGGAGCCTATCCCATGCGTACCCGCCTGAAGCTGTTCTTAGAATGGGGTATTACCTTCGGCAAGCCATATGAAATTGCAGAGCAATCCGCAAGAAAGGTGGAGTATGCCGACCACCGTAAAGTGGAGGAAGAAATCATCCGTCGAAATGCCGAATTTGAACCAGAGCCTGAAGAGAGAAAAGATAGGGTATCAGCTTCGGGAGGAATCGTACAAACTTCGAACCCTGTTATCAATTTAGAACCAATGGAGCAAAAACAGCATTCGGACAGGAGGTGAAAATATGGCCTATTTTACATCTGTGTATCAATCTGAGTTGCCTCACCGGGCAAAATCCGTATTCATGTATCTCCATGACAGGGCTGATCATAACCGCAAATGCTATCCGGCAATTGGTACCATTGCCAGAGAACTGAATCTTTCCAGAAGCACCGTAAAGAGAGCATTGTCAGATTTGGAGAAAAGCGGCTACCTTCGTAAGGAACAGCGCTGGAGGGAGAACGGCGGCAAGAGCAGCAATCTCTATTTTTTGAACAGTAGCCCGCAATAATCGGATATTTAGTACGAATTTTTTTAATGCTGATGGTTGGGGTGGTTAAGGTTTTAAAGCACATTATTACACCAAGAGATTAGTCTGCATTTTTCATGGACCGTGCCTTGGTTCGTGATGCACCGTGAATGAGAATTCCTCACTCTAAGAAAAGTTAATGGCAGAAAAAGAACATTAGACGTAATAATTGTTAATACATCAGATATACCAGAGATATATTTATCCTTATCCGCTAGTTGTATTGTCTTTAAAATCTCCCATAAACGATAAAATTAGTGCGTTTTGTACATTAAACAATAGTATTGATTGTCGTTATTCGTTGTTTTTGTGGTATTTGCATGTTATAATTTACATAGTTACAGAAAATAACAGACGCATTCCTTTGTTATGGGTGAATTTCTTAAAGGATAGGTGTGTTTGTAATTATTAACAAGTTTTACAGTGTTCAATGTGTGTGTATGGTTATATCTGATTCGTTAAAAACAGAAGTACCCGTAGTCATAAGAAATAGTTTTATTCACAATAAAATATGTCAAAGGCAAACCAGTTGAAAAACGGGGACGCAAAGCCAAGGATCTAAGGTGTTTCTTGCACTATGATAGCCTAGCCGCCAGAAAAAGCTTTATGGCACTTCTCCTCATTTGAGGGTAGGATTATGTCTTTTTTAACACCTTTTAAACATGGAAGAAATTAAGATACCGGTGTTTGCTTATTGCTTAAATAAAAGGGGTATCTGTATGCTTCATTCCAACAACTGTGTTTTGAGGTGGAGATAAAGACAGCCGAGTACATACACTTTGCCCACCTACAAATAAATATAATAACAAATCAGTACTGCACCTAACCTGGCGTAGTACTGATTTTTTTGTTTCGACAATAAAATTGTTCCAACGACTAAATAGTACAATAGAAGTCACTGAAAAAGTCGCTTTATACGGAATCCCGTCAATACCCCGATGCAGGTCTCCACCGCTTGTTCTTCATTCTTTGATTTTGAAAATCATGAAATGGAGGACAAGCCAAATGGCAAAAAGAATTAGAAGAATTAATTATCGGGAGAGGTATCCCGAAGCAAGTGATGCGGTTATTGAGGTACTGGAAAAAAGTGACCGCAAAATGGAGTATCAGCAGTATGACTTAAAGGTGGAACGTTACCATATTGACTGCGTTAGCTGTGCAATTACTCTCATTCCCAGCAGGGAGGATTCCTTTGAACGGCTGGAGGACTCAAATCACCAGTTTGCATCGGATGAAATAAGTGTTGAAGATGCTGCAGTCCAAGCGGTGTTAATTGAAAAAATGCTCTCCTGCTTAAAAATGCTTACACCAAAGGAGCAAGAACTGATAAAAGAGCTGTTTTTCAAAGAAAAAAGCGAACATCAAATATCCAGAGAAATAAATATCGCACAGAGAACCATACATGATCGAAAGGTAAGAATCCTTAGCAAATTAAAGAAACTGATGGAAAATTAAAAATTATTCCGCTCACCCCCCTCGCTTGACGTGAAAGTAAGTGAGGGGGTTTATCTATTCCTTCTATTGCTCCTTGAAAACTTCATATCCGGCAGCATTAATACATGATCTGTCCAGCCGTATAAAAGCGGCAGCGACATTGACGGGCGCGCCAGAACTGCCTGCGGAAGGTTGAGAGACATCCGTCGAACCGATGGCATCGAAGGTGATGAGCGAGAACGCCTGGTCATAAAACAGTCTATGGTGGACTGTTTCGCAATGAAATGGACAGTGCTAATGCTACTTCCGTCCAGCCACAGACATCGCAATGGGGGCGGCTCGCAGAGATCCTGAGAGAGGTGAAATTCCTATGAGGCCCGTTTAACCAACAGGCTGTTACTGTTGCCGCCCTATAGAAGAATCAATTGGTTCTTTGCGTTTTAGGAAGTTGTGTCGAATAAAAATGCAAAAATGAAGAATAAGTAGAAATATTCATTTTAGAGATCATGTGGCAGAGCAAAATTGCCCTGCCGCATTCCTGTGAAATGAATTTAAACAGACATAGTATTGGAAAATTTATGAATAAATGAAAATACATTTAAATGAAATAGAATGTAAAATATGTCCTGTTATTATTAACAGGCTGCCGGAAAACTTTGCTGTTTTTATATATGGTTGGACAGTCATGGATTCTTCCGAGTTCTAAGTAGTCGGAGAAAATCAATTCGACATAAAGGTATAGAAACAATTTTATTGGACTATTAAGCGCAATCTGTTTATAAATAAGTAATTGTATCTACACGACTGTATCTAAGAACTTTGATTCCGACAGAGTTCATGGAGGATTTCACGTTTAGCAGGTAGGAGGCATTGCTATGAATGAAATAAATAATGATTTAAAAAAGAATTCCTTGAAACTCACGATAAATGACAAATTGGTAACTTTAACATTTGCGCCAGAACCTAATTTAGAGGTGGCAGAATTTATAAAAAAAACTTTAATAAGTTCCTTTTCAATAAAAAAGGATTAAATAAATTCTTTGGCAAAACTTTTTTCTGCAAAACGGTGATATTCAAAGACCTGCGTAGTAGCTAAGAATTATTATTGATTATTTGCAGAAAAACTAATCTAATCAAAACAGAACAAATGTTCTTTTGCATGTTGCACTCCACGATATACTCAGTTATAATGTTAGAAGAGATGTGGGAGGAAGATGTGATGATACGATTATTTGAGTTTAAAGATGTAGATAGAATCATGGAGATCTGGCTGGAGGGGAATGTAAACGCCCATTCATTTATAGAAGAATCCTATTGGAAAGATAATTATAAATCTGTAAGAGCCATATTACCCAATGCGGAAGTATACGTGTATGAGGTTGGGAATGAAATACTGGGATTTATCGGAATGGATGCAGATTATATAGCTGGAATTTTTGTAGCAGAAGGCCATCAAGGACAAGGGATTGGTCATCAGTTGATAGATGCAATGAAGCGAAAAAAGAGATTATCCTTACATGTCTATGAAAAGAATAACGGTGCGGTGGCTTTCTATAAAAAAGAGGGTTTTTGTATTGAAAATTATTTAACAGAAAAAGAAACTGGTGAGAACGAGTATCTAATGGTATATAATGCGGGTTAATTCTGGTTCCTCAGTAAAAAAACATTCATAATATTGTTCTATAAGGAGGCGGTGAAATGGCAGTTTGGAATCCATGGCATGGATGCAAAAAAATAAGTCCTGGCTGTATGAATTGCTATGTTTATCGTAGAGATGCAGAATTTGGTAAGGATAGTAGTATTGTGACAAGGATGGCAAGCTTTGATTTGCCAGTTAAGCGTGACCGTAAGCGAGAGTATAAGTTACAACCTGTTAGAGAATGTGTATATACTTGCATGACTTCTGACTTTTTCTTGGAGGAAGCAGATGCATGGCGTGCTAAAGCGTGGGAGATGATCCGAGAACGAAGCGATTTACAGTTTGTAATTATTACAAAGAGAATTCACCGGTTCGATGTCGGACTACCAGAAGACTGGAGAGATGGCTACAATAATGTCACAATCTGTTGCACATGTGAGAACCAGAACCGTGCAGATTATCGCTTACCTATTTTCATGGAACTGCCAATTAAACATCGGATGATTATTCATGAACCAATGTTGGAGCCAATAAACATCCGGAGTTATCTGTCCATGGGAAAAATAGAACAGGTTACTTGTGGTGGAGAATCGGGGAATGAGGCTAGAATTTGCGATTTTGCTTGGATATTAAATACCATGCAGCAATGTATGGACTACGATGTGCCCTTTTGGTTTAAGCAGACGGGGAGCAGATTCAAAAAAGGCAATAAGGTATATACTATTGAGAGAAAGAATCAAATGAGACAAGCTGAGAAGGCAGGGGTAAATTATTGGGTCTAAGTTGGATTTGATATATTAATGTGGACTGATGATTGTCTATGGTCAATAACAATAAAAATTATTAGATTTGGCTAATGTAAATAGCTTACCAGTATTAATATGCTGAATGCATTGCCATTGTGAATTCTTATTCTATTTGGTATAATTATCCTGTAGTAGATTATGTTTGATTCTTTAACATAGTAATAATAATTATTTAATTTTTTATAATCTAATGATAAAAAATGTGGAGAAGAAGGAAAATGGAAGAAAAGAAAAAATCGTCAATTATAGATTTTATGGAAGTACATCTTGGCTTAATAAGTGCATTATCATCTTTATTTGGCATAATATTTACGGGTTTATTAAGATACAATTTCTATTGGTATGAAAAAGGTTATTTTGATTACTGGGAAATACCTGTTAGATATATGGAAATTGACCAAATCAATTTATTAATACAATTGTTTTATAATTTTTCTATTACATTTGTATTCATAACATTTTGTATTATATATATTAAGATATATGATTCATGCAAAAAGAAGGGTAGAATTCTTTTACATATAGTCCCTTTACTAATTAATATTCTTATAGTTTGGTATGTTAATTATAGAATAGGTGGAACATTTTCTGAGGTTTTGAATCTAAAAAATGAAGATATTTGTTATTTTTATATTTGGTTAGAATGTATTTTCTATCCCATGGAAATTGGATTCATACATTTATTTAAAAGAAAAAGTGTATCAAAGAGTAAAAAAGAAAATAAAAGACCTGCAACAATAGTTAAGAAGAAAAAGCCTTCAGAAGAAGTAAATGAAGAAATAGCTGAGACAGACTGCAAAGATATTAAGATAATTCAAGAAGCAGAGCATAAGCGGGAAAATAAAATTATTAATAGAGATTTTACAATATGGCATTTAGCTTTGGCCGTTTACATAATATGTGTTATTCTTTATATTAGTTTTAACCTCTATAATAATAGAAAAGATAAGTGTAAAGATACGACTAAGTTTGAAGTCATACAAGACGAAGCTGGAGAGAAGTATGTTATATTAGCAATATATGAGGGAAAAGTATTTGTAAAGCCATGCACCCTCTATGAAGAAAGACATTTTATTGCTATTAATGCTGATAAATACAGATTGATGGAGTTAGGAGATAAAGAAGTAGAAATCTATAATTTTAATGACAAGAAAGAAGCATTTAAGCTATTGAATAGTAAAGAGTATATGGAAGAGATATCCAATGATTCTAATTGATTGTTATAAAAGACCACTAATATCGAGAGAAAGAATAAATATTATGAAAGATTTAAAAAGATATACACGCCTAATTGAAAGCTTTGAATATTACATATCTGATTATTCTTTTAAGGTATATACTATTTCAGCGCAAGAAAGGGTCTACTTAATTGAGGATAGTATTATTGAGTATTTGTCAATAAGGGAAGAAGATTATGGTCGTCTAGTTATTGAGGAAATATTCAATGATTATAGGTATGATTTAATGTTGAAAAAATTTTTGATTCAGCAAGAAGATAGTATGGTTCAGTACTTTCCATACAATGGAAGTCTTGGTCTATCTACCCCCTTTATGCGAAGCCAATATGAAAAGATTAATCATCTATTACCTGAGTTGAATATAGATTATCGGTTTACGGTTTGGCCTGGGAAACCAATTCCATACTTAATATTTGAGCTGACAGGGAATAAAAAGGTAGGCTATGCAGCATGCCAAACAAATGCAAAGCAGACTATGAAAAAGGTAATTGATATTGGAAATACATTAGTCTTTGCCTGCGTGGGAGCACCAGACTTTGATATGATGTATAGTAAATTTGGACAACGATATGCTACTAGTGGGAATGATTATTATTTCATACTAGATAGAAATATGAAAGATATCATTATGCAACGATTAGCATCACCGAATGCAAGCTCTTATAAGAAAAAGAATTTAGGTATTGGTAGGATGGGAATAGAGGAGCAAGGAATGAAATTTTTCTGGATTAATGCCTATATAAAGAATCCAGAAGAATACTTTAATGGCAAGTTGATTGATGATATAAAGAAGGGGGTATATTCTGATGTTGATAAATATGAATATGTATTACCTGAGAATAAATGGAAATCAGAGCAATTAGTTTTTGAATTAACTAAGCAAATCTACCCTCAATGTGGCGTATGCTATCAATTTAGGCCGCCATTTCTCAACTCAGGAAAAGGTCAATTATCTTATGATGTTTACATTAGCAAACTGCGCATAGCAATAGAATATCAAGGTAAACAGCACTATGAACCAGTAGAAATTTTTGGTGGGGAAGAAAGTTTTAGGCGTCAAAAGGAGAGAGATGAAATAAAACAACAGCTTAGCCAGGAGCATGGCATAAAACTGGTTTATATAAGTTATTGGGATGATATTACTGTAAATTTAATAAAAGAACGCGTCGAAGGGTGAACTGCAGATTAACGTTCTTACTAAGTAAAAAGGTTTTATCATTTATATAAATAGAAATTTAGGTATCTCAGTTTTATTTTAACAGTTGGACGGAAAATGAAAAAGCCTGTGAATATTATAATTTGGTATCTAACAAGTAATGTTAGAATATCAGTATAAAGTACATAAATACAAAGCCTATATCAAAATTTTATATCTGTATATAAAGTTATTAACGCAAGAAATTTTGTTATAAATCAAACAGCAATGATGAAAGGCAGTGTGTTTTTTATGGATAAAAAGAACAATGCTGGAGCAATAGCATCTAATGCAGGAGATGATTTCCACTTAATTTGGGCCTGTAAAAAGCTTTTAGCAATATTAAAACCAAATAGTGAAATTACAGCTATATCTGTTGAAGGACCTGCATGGGAAGACTCTATTCAAATTGAGAATGAGAGTACCTTATATTCTATTGATCTGGCAGAGTATTATCACGGAAGCAACTTTGAACAAGCTCAATATGTTGTCTTTTCACAGCTGAAATATAGTGCTTTTCAAATGGAAAAACCATGGACTGCATCAAATTTATGTTCCAGTACAAATGTCGATGATAAAAAGAATAATTCTATTATCAGGAGATTAGCAGATACGTATAGAGGATTTTGTGAAAACCATACATCTGTTAATCAAAAGCTTACTTTAAAGTTAGTCAGCAACCGTAGTTTGCACCCGCGCCTTTCGGAGAATTTAAATGAATGTGTAAACGTATTAAAAGAAAAAAAGTACAAACGCATAACAAGTTTTTTGGCAAAACTATCCCCAGAATGTAAAGAAAATATTAATAAAATATACAAGACCTCAAATCTGAGTTCGTCTGCTTTCATTGATTTTTTGTTGATTTTAAATTTTGATGATTGCGGTACTGAAATTCGGAGTATCCATAAAGTAGAAATAATAAAACAATTAGGAATTTGGAATGCCAATAGTATCCGGAGTAGATATAATTCTTTAATTATGCATTTGAGGGAAATGATGCTGCCTGAAAATACACCTGGATTTCTAATGGACAAAGAATATGTTTTAGCAGCGCTAGATACTAGTATCAATGAGGTATTTCCGGCACCTATAAAAATTGAAGCCCCTTTATTCGCCTACATTGATCGTAATATTAGTAGAGACATTGTTCGGTGTATTAGAGAAAATCAAAAAAAGGTTATTTGTCTACAGGCTGCCGCAGGTGCGGGTAAAACTACTTTTGTAAGTCATATACAAAATGATTTACCCGAAGCATCGGTAACCATATTATATGATTGCTATGGTGGAGGTTCATTTCTACAACCAAGTGAGCGGAGACATTTAACGGAAGTTGCAATCCCACAAATTTGTAATACATTAGCAACTGAGTGTGGAACTGAGTGGTTAATTGGTCATCCTTCTAAAGATTATGAATATTGGCGGTTATTAAATGAACGACTGGAAAAGGCCGTATCGTTTGTGAAACAGCAAAATCCATCAGCAATAGTAGCAATTATCATAGATGCAGCAGATAACAGCATAGTAGCGGCTGACTTTTTTAAAGAAAAATGCTTTTTGCAGGGCCTGTTAAGTCAAACTTTTCCTGATGGTATCTGGATAATCGTTACTACAAGAACAGAGAGGAAGCATCTCATTCCGTTTGAGGCTGAAGTGGAAATCCTCAACATTCCTTCTTTCGAACTGTCTGATAGCGCCCAGCATATTCGCGCTGTATTTTCGGGGGCAACTAATGAGCAGTGTGAAGAATTCCATTTGCTTACTGATAGAAATCCCCGTTTACAAGCATATATGTTATCTGAGGCTGATTCGATAGATGAAATGCTGTCACAGATAAAACCAATAGGAAAGACGATGGACTCTTTGTTCAAAGAGTTTATTAATGCTGCCAAAAAGCAATATAGCAGTATAGTGGATATAAAAATTTTATTTTCTGTTCTAATAAACTTACCAAGACCTATTCCAGCATCAGTATTGTATGAACTTTGCTCTGTATCTTTTGATACTTTAAAAAGTATTAGTATAGAATGTCGCCGGGGTTTTTACATAGCAGATTCTTTTATATTTCTTAGAGATGAGGATTTTGAGACATATTTAAGAACATGCTATGGGGAAAATGTATCTGCAATCAAGCTTATTGCCAATTATATGTACGAAAATAGAATAACAAACTCGTATTGTGCTAGATATCTACATATTTTTATGGATAAAGCGGATTATTTTGATGGATTAGTTCAGATTTCTTTAAATGAGAGAGTTGATGATACCACTATTGGAATAGCACAAACAAACGAAATCATGAAGCAGCGTATACAATGTGTTCTGAAAAGGCAGGAGGTATATGATTCACAAAATCGCCTTTTAGCATGTAAATTAGTATATAGATTAATAGATTATAATGCCAAAGAAGATGCATTGAAAGAATTTCTCTTTAGTGCACCGGATGAGGCGGTTTTATACTGTGATGAATTGTCGGTATATAATATTTTTTATACGGAGTCAAATGATTTTGATAGCTTGGCTAAGGCAGCACTTGTGTTTTCTCGCTTACCTATCTACCAAGATAAGTCTCGACAATATATTAAAAGTTATCTAGCACAAATTAAAGTTTATTATATGAAAAAAGAAGATAAGAGGGGGTATCATCCGCAGCCGGGAGCAGAAGATATTATTAATATTGCAGAAGCAATGTTGAGATTGGGAGAAAATGAAAAAGCTATTAATTGGATATGCGGTTGGTATCCTGCAAAGGCTGTAAATAAATATGTTTATCAATTTTTTAAAAAGCTTTTAGAATATGATTATAGTGAGCTTTATGAACCTTTATTATTGCATAAATGGACAAGTCCGAATAAGCTGGCTATTGTTTGTGCCTATATCGTATTGGGGAAAATTCCGCCTCAAGTTTATATTTCTGATTTATTAAAACTATTTAAACGAATAACTATAATTCCGGAAACTCGTTTTAGTAAAGAGCAATTGCTACTTTTTATGGAGTATATGCTTTATATCGAAGATATAAAGATTGTATCGGATCTAATAGATAAGCTTTCTGTAACTCTTCAATTTTCAAATGTACCTTCTTTTTATAGAGAACATGAACGGGAAGAGTTATCTGTCGCCCTTCGGTATTATGCACTAAGGCATGTGTGTAAAGGAGTAGCTACTAATTCAGCTGATTTTTGGGGAGCTAAGGTAACTTCTGGACAGCGCCAAGCCGAAGATAACAAGAAGTCTATTGTACAAATGATTGATTTTCTGTTACCACTCTATCTTTTTCGCTTATCAGTTATTCAGAAAAATAACGATAGAGGTTTTCTATCAGCGTACAACGAAATGCTTTCAAAGATTGATGGTTGTTCATGGAACTTCCGTTCATATGATAAACACAAGTTATTAGAAACAGGATTATTGGTGTACACAGAGTCAGTTTCTTTAACACAAGTTTTAAAGCCAAAAGAAATAAAGGATTTAATAGATAAAGTTTTAAAAGTAAGTAATACATCACCCCAATTTAAGCTGGAGTTATTAGAAAAATTGGTATGCAATAAACTTACTTTCCATGCATGCTTAGCTATAATGGTAGAAATCGACGCTACCTATGAAAATTATCCGGCTTCATCTAAAGAAATGGCTGAAGTGTATTTAGGTTGCGCTAAAATGGAGCGGAGAATTGAAAAAAACTTTGGCTCAAAATATTTTACCAAGGCGATTGATGCTACCAAGGGAATAGATTATGAGTCTTATCGAAAAATCTATCTTTATAGGACTCTTGCTAAAAAAATCAGTGAAGAGAGAACAAACAATTCTGCTCTATCCTATAAAATTATTCGTTTAAGTGAAGACTTTTGCAGAAAGATAGGTGATACAAAGAATTTTCCATATCATGAAGCGTTATCGGCGGCAACTTTGCTCTGTGAAAAAAGTATTTGGGGTGCACTTTGCCGTCTGGATGATAGGGATAATTATGATGGATTTTCATTACGAGATACCATTCCAATTATACTAACTACACTGTTAGAAGCAAATCGAATTTCGATAGAGGAATGTACGGCCTTAATAGGGTTACTACTTCCAAATTTATCGTCTCAGTACAATGATTTGGTAGATATTATTTTAAAGAAGATCTCCCAAATTACTCCTGGAGAGCAAAAGACAACACTTAAAATTCTAATACATGACGTACTTTATAATATTCCAATGGATGAAAAGAAGTATAGAAGTCACTGTATTGTGAAGTATTTAGACTCTACTGTGATTTCTCCAGAACTGAAAACTGATAAAATTAGAACAATGGATAGTTTTCTCCAGCAATTAAAAACTACAAACCATAACTATGATAGCAACAGGTCAATTACACGAAGTGAAGTAAATGTGAAGGAATACGTATCTGAAAGCGGCATTGTATCCAAGCAAATGCTTGAAAAAAGTCTGGAAGCACTAAATTCCTCTGACAGAGAAGTATTTGTTAAGGAATGGCTGGAAAACCTTTTGCCTGATGAGTATACGACGGCTTTATCATGGTTATTTGAGATAATTTCAAATGATTCCAGATACAGCAGTATAAAAATACTAAGTATCATTGAAGACTTTGTTGAAAATTCAAAAGCGTGGCCAAAGATGGCTGATTGGCTCAATAATATTCCGAGACAAAAATACTTTTTACAAGCATTTTCGCGAGAATTACTACATTTATATGATGGATATGAGGAAGAATACAATACAATTCTTCATATTTTTCAGGCGAATTCTTCGACTCAATATGAGGCCTTTATAGAATACGTAGCAAATCATATTAAGCTTTATGGTGAACAGCTTGTAAAGGCAATTTGCAGGATGTCAGTTGCTCTATCAATAGAAGACGCTAAAGAACTGTTGACCTGGGCGCTAGAGATTGAGATGTCTAAAATCCATCCTGCTTCTGGAGACAGTGAAAGCTATAAAATAGATATGGGGTTAAATAGAGATTTGGATAGTAGTTTAGCATGTTTTATATGGCGTTTGCTGGGACACAAAGATAAAGGATTACGTTGTAAGGCTGCTCATGTTATACTGCGCACTAGTCTGTATGGGGACGTAAAGATAATAAAACTGATTTCAGGATTATACCACCAACCATTATCTCAAGATTATTTAGATAAAAACAACTACTTTTTTATAGAGTCGGCAAGAACCTGGTATTTGAGTACGTGTTTGCGTATTGGAAAATCTGCTCCTGAATTACTAGTATCATTATATTCCTTTTTTAAATCTATTGCATATAGTGAAGGGGTAGTACATGCTCTGCAGCGCAGAATAGCCAGAGATATATGCCTACAAGTAGCTCCAGCCTGCGCACCTCAAGAAATAGAGAGATTATCTGTATTTGACCAGTGTATGAGTGGCGTTAGTTATATGGAATCAATGTTTTATCAACAACGCGAACGTAAAAGCAGTGCTAAAAATTGGAAATTCCATTTTGATACGATGGATACTTTGAGATATTGGTATAATGATTTAGCAAGAATGTTTGCATGCACACAAGAAGAAATAGCGACAGAATGCGATTATTTTGTTGCTCAGTTTGGTATTACTGATCAGGATGCAAGAGAATGGAGTAAGTGCTACTTAATGAATGATGATTACCAAAAGATCTCGAATGATCATGGTTTTATTCCTACGATAGAAACATTAGAAAAATATGCTGAATGGCATTCTATGTTTTATGTTGCAGATAAATATAAGCAGGCCAAACAACAGATAAAAGATGAGGGTACATCATATGAAGATTGGCTAAATTGCTATTTCCCAGGAAAATCAGGTTTCTGGTGTTTTGAGTTTCGTAATCATATTCCACTTATTCCTTTTCTTTGGGATTTTACAAAACTAGTAGATGATAAGCCCGATCAAAAATATTTTATCCCTGATCATTTAGCAGAAACAATATTAGAACATAGCTTGGGCATTTCTCTTAATATGGAATATCATGCCAATTTTCAAAAGAGCAATAAGTACATTCGTATTGGCAGCGGATTATTAAAAAAAGAACAGCTTGATAATCTAATAAAAGAAATGAAAAAACCTCATATAACGATTGAATATTTATATTATGATGAAGAAGACAGGTATGACCAGCAAATAGGATTTACTGTTTACCCAACATGTGATGTAATCACTACATTTCCAGATGATGCGCTCGATAAAAAAGACCTATTATTAAAAGACTATCTAATTACATCTAACTATTTAATGGGTTTATCTGATGATATTGCAAAAGATTTTTCTGTATCAAAAGAGGAACAACTTTTAAATTCA
Organism: Lacrimispora sp.; assembly: GCF_031982545.1. GTDB lineage: Bacteria > Bacillota > Clostridia > Lachnospirales > Lachnospiraceae > Lacrimispora. The sequence goes on along the minus strand of NZ_DALYXB010000009.1, from coordinate 151,167 downwards.
AGAGTATATGATCTCAATATGTTTCCTGTACAAACTTATCATTGGAGTGAGCCAGAAGAGGAAAGTGGATATGAAAAACATAGTACATATGGAAACATGGTTGTTATAAAAAAAGAATATTTACAGGATATATTGAGAAAGAGAAATCAGGTAATTGTATTTGAGGTATCAATATCTTTTGAAGATGATAGCTATAAGTTTTATGGAACTCCAAGCAAGCCAGCTAAAGAAAAAAGATTGTTTTCTTTAGAAATAGAAGATGTAAGCAATAAGCTAATCTGGCGACAACTATTATTTAAGGGGGAATAAGAATCTCTATTCTGCCCATTTGAGGAGATTGGTTGAGTATTATCTTCTTCGCTAACTGAAAGTTTTTTGGAAAGTTAACCGGAGAATGAATGAAACTCAGTAGATATTAACTTTTATATCTCTAGCGAACAACTAATTAGATGAGTGCCATAGGTCATCAAGTAAATAAGTAATACCTATCATAGTATACAAGGGTGCGAATTTGATAAAGTTTATGTTCAACTTAAAAATGTGCTATGCATCATTTATTATATTTATGGAGGGTATTTTTGTGAGTAAAAGACCAGGTGATTTTAGGAGTAAAACTATAAATACATTAGGCAGAAGATGTGGTTTTATATGTAGCAATCCAGCGTGTACCTGTCTAACTGTTGGAGGGCATAGTGACCCAAACAAATCCTGCACAATAGGAATCGCTTCCCATATTGAAGCCGCATCGAAAAGGGGCCCTAGATATAGTCCTAATATGACAGTTGAGGAGCGACGTTCAATAGAAAATGGAATATGGCTATGCTCAATATGTGCACATGCAGTAGATATTGATCCAGAGGTATATACAGTTGAATTGTTGAAACGATGGAAGAAACAAGCAGAAAGTAAAATATCTTTAGGAAATAATACCTTAGAAAAAATAATATGTAATAAGGTAAAAGTAATTGCTGTAACGAATCTAGCAGGTGGCGTGGCAAAATCCTTTGCGTCAGCAGCTTTGGCATATTGTTTGTTTAAAATTACTAAAAAGAAAGTTCTTTGTATAAGTTGTGCAGAATTGGATAATGCTCCTATGGCTTTAGGTATAGGCTATGACGTCATAAAAAAGGTTAATGAAGAAAAGAATACTTATAATATAACCAGAGCGTTAGATATTTTTAGTTCTCCAGCTAAGGTAGATATTGTATGTAGATACAGTTTAGAAAATAATAAAATGTGGCAGGAACAAAATTATGGCGTATCCTCATTTAATAGAGTTTTAGAATATCTTTTAGAAATAGATGAATATGGCTTTATAGTATGTGATTGTGGTAGAGGAGATGCGTCAATTCAGCAGGATATTATATTGAATGCGACAGATGTAGTTATTCCTATAGGTGAAAATAGTAATTCTTATAGAGGCATGTCGTTTATTGCTTACGCATTGAGGAAAAATAAAGTAGAAAAGAAAATATGGGTTCTCAATTCAATGGGTTTGCTGGCAAATTTGCATAGTAAATTATATGAAGATTTTTTAAAGGCGAAAGAATTATTCTTGAAAATAAACTGTATCAAAGTAAAAGATTTTAGTACAATAGTTCCCTATAATAGTGAAGTGGATCACATTTTATCGAAAAGTGGTAATCTATTTGAATTTGAACAAATTAGTGATGTAATGGATGCATATATGAAAGTTGTAGACGAGCTAATTAGTGAAAGATAAGATGTTTGTATATACAGTATGCCGATGGCTATAAGGGTACTTTTAGTTTTGCATTAATATTTAAGAAACTATTCATATAGCTTTCCAATGAATTGTGTGAGATAATAAGGCTGGCTAAAGTCAAAGCTCCTTGAAAATTTTATATATCAAGTGTCCGGTCTCTCACACAATTTTTATATGAGAGGAAGGATACAATATGGCTGAAAGAGTTTATTGTTTATACAGAGTTTCTACCACCAAGCAGGTAGATCATGATGATCAGAATCAAGCAGATATACCTATGCAGAGAAAAGCCTGTCATGAATTTACGAAGCGTATGGGCTGGACAATCATTCGTGAGGAACAAGAAACCGGCGTTTCTGGATTTAAGGTCAGTGCAGCAGATCGAGATAAACTTCAACTCATTAAAGAGCATGCTGAGAAAGGAAAATTTGATATTCTTCTGGTGTTTATGTTTGATCGACTGGGGAGAAAGTCTGATGAGACTCCTTTTGTTGTGGAATGGTTTGTAAAGAAAGGTATCAAAGTATGGAGCGTCAATGAAGGTGAACAACGCTTTGAGTCACATACTGACCGTTTAACAAATTACATACGATTCTGGCAGGCTGATGGTGAGAGTCAAAAAACTTCCATAAGAACCAAAACTGCCCTTGGACAGATGGTTCAGGAAGGTCGTTTCCGCGGTGGCGTAGCGCCATATGGGTATCGGCTTGAAAAAAGCGGAGTTGTGAATAAGCGTAAGCATGAGGTCAATAAGCTGGTGATTGATGATGAAGAAGCTAAAGTAATACGTATGATGTATAGCTTATGTGCATCTTCCGGATATGGACGCTGGCGTATCGCTATGTTTTTAAATGACAAAGGTATCAAAACCCGAAATGGTGCAAACTGGCATGAATCATCAGTAGGAGCAATACTAAAGAATGTAACCTATAAAGGGGTACTCCGAAGCGGAACCACTTTTTCGGAACCATTTAAGGAACTTCAAATTATTGATCCATACACTTTTGATCTTGCTCAGGAGCTAATAGAAGAACGCATCAATGAGAAGAAGGAAGAGAGAACTACTCCGTTAAATACTTCAGGACAGTCACTTCTATCGGGGAATGTGTTTTGTGGTCATTGTGGAGGCCGTCTGGTCTTAACAACTAACGGCAAAGTAGTTAGACTAGCAAATGGTGAAACAAAAGGCGTTAAGCGAATACGATATATTTGCTATAATAAAACAAGACGCCGTCTTGAGTGCGATGGTCAGACAGGATATACAATGCACTTACTTGACGATGCTGTTACTCAAGTGCTGCATCAAATTTTTGAGCGTATGTTAATAGTTCCTGACAACATGGTTGTTAGCAGTGCACAAGATCGTCATATGACAGAACTCCGGACAGAAATAAAAAGGGTGAAAGCTGAGAATACCAAGGCAAATACAGAATATGAATCATTAAAGGCTGAAGTTGTCAAAGCAGTACAAGGGAAAAGTAAAATGCCCGTGGATGTCCTGTCGGAATTAGTCAATGAAAGCCGTGATAGGTTACTTGTAACCAGTGAGCGACTAACCGTACTTATGGCAGAGCTTGAGCGAGGGAACGAAAAGGTCATGGAAATGAAAAATGAACTTTCCCGTATTCACACATGGTCAGAAATTTTTGATGAAAGTAATATGGAAGTAAAGAAGATGATAACCAGTTACATTATAAAACGGGTAAAGGTATTTAAGGATTATAAACTGGATATTGAGTTAAACATGGATATACAGCAATTTCTTAACGGAATTGATAGTATAACCGAGGAAAAAGCTACTACAGTAGCATCGTAAAGTAACACACATTCGCAATAAGCTCTTTACAGCTGAGTAAATATATCTTACATATAAAAAAGTGTTTTTTGGGGGTGCACACCCGACATATCGGGAGAGCGCTTGAATGGCATTCAAGAGGTCATGGGTTCGAATCCCACTATCTCCACTTAAACAATAAGCCACAGGCATGAAAGCTTGTGGCTTAAATTATAACTTATAGGGACGGGACACTTGGTAAATCAAGGGCAAAAAAGGTACGTTTTCAGTTTTGAAAATGTGCCTTTTTAATAGTTTATTTTACAGATTGAAATTGAATTAATGATTATATTAAAAAATGATAGTTACGTTTTTTTATATATGAGGCATATCGAGTGCGTAATTCTGATGCAGCCAGCTTATTTCAAATTGGAAATCGTTGGCGACACCCTTGCTATTAGCAATGCTTCTACATCATTTGATCTCATGTCAAGACCCTATGCTGTGATACACTGTCTACCTTTCATGCCGAACCATTCTCACTATAGTGTTAAGCAATGCCGGTTACGTTGGTTGCTTAACATTTTTAAAAATATATAGCTAATAATCCAAAAGTACTAATGCAATCATCAAGTAAAGACAATTTAGAGGATCATCTAAATCCATATTTATAAAAGTAGAGATTTTATTTAATCGTTCTAAGAGAGTAGTGCGGTGGATAAACATTTTTTTTGCAGCATGTGTTGCATTGAATTTTTGATCAATATATGTTTTTAGAGTGAGGACATATTGAGTATTATGATTCTTATCATATTCTCGCATCTTGATCAGACCATCTGGACAAAGAGATTCTGGTGTAAGGTTCTGGCAGGGACTATTTAATATATACTCAAGGCAATAGTTGTCAAATTTATAGCAATGCAAATTCGGATTTAAATGTTTGCCAAGTTCCAGTGCAGAGGAAGCCTGAATATAATAATTTCTCACATTAGTAATATCGCTAAATTCTTTACTCTTACCTAATCTAAGGTTACTACTCTGAAGAAGTAAGTGTAATTTTGTTTCAGTTTTAGTATCGCTCAGTAAGGACAAGTTGATTACTGCACAGAGATTGTTGTGATATTCGAATACGATGGCAGAGGTAGTAAAGATTTTTTCAATTTGGGCACATTTGGATTTAATCATATTGTAGCGGATATCCATTTCAGATAATTCAATAAAGCAGAAATAAAAATTATGGTTTGCCTTCCAACTATGGGATGTGAGCACTTTTTCAAGTGTCTGTTCTGTAACTTGCTGTTTATTTAAATACTGTTTTAGAATATAATCCAACGAAGTATAGTGGTTTTGCTTATGAACTTGATTTTGCTCAAAATTGAGCAGGGCATAATGAGCCATGTGTCGCAGCAGAATCGGGTCGCTCTCTCGGAAAGGTGCGCGCGCTTCCATAATCGAGATAAAAAGTACAAATCTGCTCTGAGATCGAACTACGATGGAAAGGTGCCGGTAATCGTGATCGGAAAATGTTGGTATCCCGTTGTTCCACATTTGCTCATAGTTTTCACTTTGCTTCAAATCAGTCAAGCATTTTTCTGGTATATAGTTGTATTTAATATTTAGTGGGTTATTTTTTGACTCTGCAAGTATACGATAATCGGCATCACTGAAGTAAATAGGATTGTGGAATATAATGTCTGACACATCAATAATATCTTGTAAGTCTGCATTGTAATTGACACATTGTTGCAGACGTTGATCCCATGCGTCATATTGATCAAATAATGCTTGTACTTCATTGAAAAGAGCAAGGATGTTGATTTCATCCTTAACACAGATAATAGAAAGCTTCTTATTAAAAAAAACTTCCGGTGGCTTTCCTACACAGATTAAACAAGCACCGAGCTCTGTCTTGAGAGAAGCCGGTAATGATTGCTGAGAAGAAATATATATATGGTCACATAATAATACCTCCTGATTAATATAATGTTCTGGTCGATTCAGATGTAATTCATCGGAGTAGTTATCATTTTTTGAACAAAGGATAATATCTGATAATTGTTCCAGAAGAATAGAAACATTAAGATGCATAATTATACCTCCTTTATAAACACTACAAATTGTAGCTTGTTTTATTGAAAAAAGCAATAGTTTACGGCTATCTATTTCTAACATGCAGGAGTAGAATATAATCATGCTCAAATTAAACAACAATATGTTGGTATAAAGAGTATGCTGTGTAAAATTAATTTTCAGGATAGGAGAAAGATAAGATGAACGAGACAATCAAAATTATATTAAACAGAAGAAGCATCCGCAAGTATAAATATGAACAGGTTAAAGATGAGGAGCTGCAAATGATACTGGAAGCTGGAAAATACGCTCCTTGTGGCTTGAATCAACAATCTACCTACTTTACTGTAGTACAAAATGAAAAGATGCTAAAAAAAATTAATGATGTGTGCAAGCAAGTCTACCTCAGTTCAGGGATTAAAGTTTTTGAGAATCGAGCAAAGGCTGATGATTTTTGTGTATATCATGGTGCTCCGACGTTTGTTATAGCATGTGGTGAAAAGGAGGTGGCCGCTTATCTCAATAACGGCAGTGTGGCACTAGAAAACATGTTGATTGCTGCTGAATCTATGGGAATTGGTTCATGTTGGATTCATGCATTGACCATGATTTTCCAGACAGAGGAAGGACAAACATTGAAAAACGAATTAGGAATTCCAGACAATCATGTCTTTGTTGGTGCAGCAACTTTTGGATATAAAGACATACCACAGCCATCTCCGGCTCCAAGAAAGGAAGGAACAGTAAATATTATTCGTTAAATAATCTTTAGTAGATAAAGTAAATATTTACTGCTAGTTATAAGGCATAGATTATTGGAGCTACCTATGATTGCGAGGATTGTTAAAATAAAATGTATTACAGGGATGGAAGATCAATTAATCAGGGTAGGTAAGAATAAGTTGGTTTCACTAAATGTTAAAGCTGGTTGTATCGAAGTACATTTCCTAGAGCCTAACTATGAGGCAGATAACCCGCATTTTGGTGTTATCAGTTTGTGGAAAGATCAACAATCGCTTAATTCCCTAAGAAATAATAAAGAATACCGTTCGTTACAAAGTGAATTAGCACCAATGCTTGAGTTGATAACAGAAGAAATATATACCGTATCTATTTAAGGATAAGCGGATTAATCAGTTATCTGACAATACAAACGTAATAAAGGAGATTATAAAAATGACACAGATTTATCCAAATCTTTATCAGTTCACGGATGTTGTTGAGCCAATTAAACTTTCTATGCACCAATACCTGCTTTTAACGGATGAGCCCATCCTTATTCAAACAGGCTCTGTAACACAAGCTCAAGCCATGTTACCTAAGATTAAGGAGTTGCTAGGTGACTGCTCACTCAAATATATTTTAATTTCTCATTTTGAAGCGGATGAGTGCGGAGGTCTGTCACTGATTATAAAGGAGTATCCAAATGCAATTGCTGTTTGTTCGGAAGTGACTGCAAGGCAAATCTTAGGGTTTGGAATTGCAGCAAATGTTGAAATTAAAAAACCGGGAGACTTCTTCTCCGGAAGTAACTTTGACTTTGAAATAATTAGTTATCCCTCTGAGGTGCATATATGGGAAGGCCTTCTGTTCATGGAAAAGAAGAACAGAATTTTTTTCAGCAGCGATTTGATGTTTGGAATGGGAGAAAACCATGGACATGTTCTAGAAGCGAGTTGGGACGATGCGGTGGGTGACAGTGGCGCAGAGTCTCTTCCCACCCTCGATATGCAAAAGAAATTGATTGATGATTTGAAAACACTTAGTCCTGTGTTTGTAGCTTCTGGACATGGACCTTGTATCAAGATTATGTAAGCATCAGAATATGGTACACTAAAAACAGCTTAAGCAATTAGATGGATGTAGGCATGAATGGTAGTCAGGTACTATATCCATAAATATATTGTAGTAAATAGCAGAGAAAATAGGGGAAGGAACATAGATGAGGAAAATAACTTGGGGAATAATAGGACTTGGTAATATTGCCAATAAATTTGCTCAAACACTAAGGGAAATGAATGAAGTTGAACTTAAAGGCGTCGCTTCAAGAAACAAGCAAAAATCAGAGAATTTTGGTAAAGAGTATGGAATTAACTCAAATAAATGTTATGGAAATTATGAAGATTTAACGAAGGACGAGGATATAGATGCTATATACATTGCAGTTCCTCATGTCTTTCATAAAGAAATATCTATTTTATGCTTGAAAAACGGCAAGTCAGTATTGTGTGAAAAGCCTGTTGCAATGAATGAAAATGAAATAAAAGAAGTCATTAGTGTTGCAAATGAGTATAAAACATTTTTTATGGAAGCTATGAAAACCCGTTTCCTACCAGTTAATCAAAAAATAAAACAATGGATTGATGAAGGAAGAATAGGAAAAGTAAGCCTATTACAGGCAGATTTTGGATTTAGAGCACAATTTGATCTACAGAACAGACTATTTAAAAAAGAATTAGGTGGCGGCTCCTTATTAGATGTAGGTGTTTATAATATTTCTTATAGTTCATTTATTTTTGATAAAACTCCTACAGATATCTGTAGTAATATATTTATCGGAGAAACTGGAGTAGATGAAAGCGTTTCAGTTATTTTATCTTATAAAGATGGAGAGCAGGCATTACTTTATAGCGCTATAAACCTTGATACCATAAGAGCTGCCAATATTCTTGGAACGAAAGGGAGGATATGTGTCCCCAAATTTTCAAATGCAGATACTGCTTATATTCTTACTAATGGAGTTGAAGAAAAAATACACATGCCTTTTGAGATAAACGGTATGGAGTATCAGGTTAGAGAAGTAGTAAAGTGCATGAATGAGGGGAAAATTCAAAGTGAAATTATGAGTTGGAACGATTCAATTGAAATAATGAAAATAATGGATAGTGTAAGAAGCCAAAAGAGATTCTCATAATTGTGGTATACGTATTATCACTGAAGAGGGCTGTCAGCTTCAAATGAACAGGAACTTTGTAACCTTAAATAATGTGCATAAACCCTAAATGTAAAAACTTTAAAAGTATATAAAAAGAGCTGGGTACCAGCTGATAGATCATCTTCTTATTTAGGTTTTTCCATATCACTAAGCAAGGTGCCGTTTATGGCAAAGGTATCTTCGTCTAAATAATGGTAGGCAAAAATACTTGTCTTTGATTCACCCAGAATATCAATAGTTGCAGCCTTAACAGCCACAGCAAGTTCAGCAGTCTTTTCTTTTCCAATCGGAGGCCCCTGAACCTCTACAGTTACCACCGGGTTTTCACTTGTAATAAGTTTACCATTGATGTGATAGCTGTCGTATTCATTAAAATAAATTTCGATAGCCGGAATTCCTATACTGTTATAGGATATCTCATAAATTTTATCTGCAAAAATGTTTTTTACAGATTGATCTAACTTTAATGTTTTAATGTTTATAATTGGCATACAAATTCTCCTTATATTATAGTTTATTTTTGATTGGAAACCCAGCACTAGTTTGTAGAATATCATAACATATTTGTTTTTACTACCCGTAATTTGTTGATTTTTCTTATTTAAAACACTATAATTTGTAGCACAGAGGTATCAAGAGAGAAGTTAAAAAGGCTACAGAATTCTATTGAAATGGCATATCATCACATTCTGACGCTCTAAAAATCTATGGTTAATAATCCATGAGTACTAATGCAATATAAGCTAAAGACAATTACGGATATGAGATTTAATCATATTGTATCGAATAGACATTTCAGATAATTCAATATATCATATATAAAAGTTGTAATAAGTTTTCCAGCTATGGTATACTAGCACTTTTTCAAGATTCTGTTCTGTAACATATTGCTTGTTTAAATACTGTTTTAAGATGTACTGCAATGAAGTATAGTGGTTTTTGTTACGTGCCAGATTATTCTCATAATCGAGCAGTGCATAATGAGCCATGTGTTGCAGCAGGGCAGGAGTGTTGCCTTGGAAAGGAGTTATAGCTTCCTTAATCGAGATAAGTTCTGAGGCCAAAATACATTGGAAAGATGCCGGTAATTGTGTTCAGAAAATTTTGGCATCCCTTTATTTCGCATTTTTTCATAGTCATTAATTTGTTATAAAATTAAACAAACTTTGTTAAGTAGGTTATTTTATTATTCTGCAAGATTGCAATAATCTGCATTGTTGAAATAAATCGGAATATGATAGTTAGTTTACTGTTTCTGATGGCATACTATAATTTGCAATTAAATCACCTCTACATCTATATAATGTTATAATAATTTGTAAAACTTTCAAAAAATATTGACCTAAACTTAGGTTTAGGTATTATGCTATTCTCATAGCCCAGGATGAAGAAGGTTATCAAATAAAAGTTAAAAGCTACCGCGGAAGAGAGCGGCAAATTTACCAGGGAAAATGTCTGTGATTTTGTGGTTGCTTTAGGTGCCGTCCGCGTGATGGATGTATACAGCGTTTTGGACGCTCCTGGATGATCCTGAGATATGCAGAAAAACCGGACGATTTAAGAAAAAGTCAAATTAAAAATAAATAAAAGTATCTTTTGGGAAAGGTGGTGAATGCCAATGTATAACCCTCAACTCGAAACTTTTATCCGTGTAGCAGATGCAGGCAGCTTTAATAAAGCAGCGGAGGAATTATATATCACGCCGCCCGCGGTGATTAAACAGATCAACCTGCTGGAAGCGGAACTGGAACTTACGCTGTTTGTCCGTACCCATCGGGGATTGAAATTGACAGATGCAGGTAAGTCTCTATATAACGACGCGAACTATGTGGTGCAGTATTGTAAAGATTCCGTAACAAGGGCAAGAAATGCAATGAAAAACGGTGACAACATCATTCGGATCGGTTCGTCGCCCATGACGCCGGCACAGAGTCTTGTTGAACTGTGGCCTAAAATACAAGAGCGCTGCCCGGATATCAAATTTCAGATTACTCCATTTGAGAACACACCGGAAAATGCACGGGAGATTCTGAAAAACCTTGGTCAAAATATAGATATTATCGCAGGGATTTTTGATGAATCCCTTCTTGACTACCGTCAGTGTGCTGGAACGGAATTATCAAAAATCCCTATTTGCTGTGCTGTGTCCATACATCATAGACTTGCTACGAAAGACAAATTGAACATACAGGATTTGTATGGGGAGAACCTGCTGCTCATGCGGCGCGGCTGGAGTCATTATGTAGATTTACTGCGGAATGACCTCTGGAAAAATCATCCGCAAATCCAAGTGATTGATTTTAGCTTTTATAATGTAGATATCTTCAACCAATGCGAAAACAGCAATGACATTCTAATGGCAATCAATAACTGGAAGCTTGTGCATCCGCTGCTGAAAGTTTTACCGATCGACTGGAACTACACCATTCCGTTCGGATTATTGCACTCTCCCAACCCTTCTAAGACTGTGAAACGCTTTTTGGAGGCGGTGACAGCCGTGATAGAGTTATAACAGAATATTTAGTGATTACCTTTGGGTATACACTGCATAACAAATCGAGACTTCTGCGGAAGCCTCGATTTGTTTATAATATTCGTATAACTAAATTGCCGGAGGTATAGGCTATGCAAAGAAAAAATCTTTTGATTATTGGTTCACTGATTATCATCTGCGTTTTAGGTTGTACAGCAGGCAGTGGTATCTCCGACAACACAGAGCCATCGAAAAACGAGCATTCCTACAGCACAGCGGATTCCGGCGAGACCAAAGGAGAATATACAGATGTGAATGCAGATGCAACTGTCATCGATGTGATTAATATGCCTGATTTTGAAGGCTTCGGACGCTTCCTTTTTCCAACAGAACACGGAATGCCGGAGAGCAGCATGAAACTCAGCGATATTGATTCCCTGCTGCCTTATCATAATCATATTAATATTAATACGAACACCACGGTGGATGTTCTAAATTCCATGATGGATGCTTTGGATCGCGGCGAAACCATCATTTATAACATTTACACTGACAAAGAAAAAGAGGCTGATCCAACGAAAGAAAACACCGGACTATTTTTTCCCCGGGGAGAGCCGGATGCGCCCTTTGCGGTCATAAGCGAGGGGGGCGGCTCTGTGATGGACTGCTGCAAGGCCATCTCTCTGGCAGCCCGGTATGAGGGGGTCGTCTGGACAGACTTTTGGGCAAGACCCGGTGTCGTCGATTTTGAACCGCTGCCCCTCGGCGTGATTGTAACCGTGGCAGGCACCGGCAGCGAGTGCAATGGCGGTGCTGTGATTACCAATGAAAAATTGAAAACCAAGACCGGGCGGGACTATCCGAAATGCAACCCTAAATTCGCTCTGCTTGACCCTATCTATACCTACAGCGTTCCGAAAAAGCAGATGGTGTCCGGCAGCTTCGACATTCTCTCTCACATCATGGAAATCTATTTCAGCGCGCCGGATGAGAACAATGTTTCCGACGATATTGCTGAGGCGCTGATGCGGAATGTGATTCGCAACCTGAGGGTTGCCATTCAGAACCTGGAGGATTATACCGCCCGCAGCAATCTGATGTGGGATGCCACGATGGCGGAAAAACGCATCATTAAGCTGGGAAAGCGGACTGACTTTGAGTGCCATCGGAACATTAGTTGGGCGCGTACACAGACTGCAATCATGGCGCAGGCCTGGCAGTTTTGCCCCCGTTTATTATCGCCATATCTGCGAAGCGGGAAAAACGAAATTTACCCGCTTTGCAATGGAAGTTTGGGGTATCCCGGAGGCAGGAAAATCCCAAATAGTACTGGCCAAAGCCGGTGTGGAAGCTCTTGCTGACTTTATCAAAGAAATCGGTCTGTCCACTACTTTGCGGGAGCTGGGCGTGGAAGAGGTCACGGAATTGAAAGCCATTGCCGATTCCTGCAATATCGTTACCGGCAGCTACAAGAAAATGACCCATGAAGAAATCTTTGAAATTTTAAAGGAATGCTTTTAACAAAGGAGTCCAGCTCTATGAAGAAAATAACCGCTTTTTTAATGTGTCTGATGCTCAGCTTCAGCCTTGCCGCTTGCAGCAGCAATCAGCAGCCTCAGAACAGTACATCTGCACTTTTGTCGGAGTCGGGCAGCGAAGCAACTCCGGAGCCTGAAACTTCTGCCCCTATCTCTAACGAGCCAGAAGAAACTAAAACAGAGGATGAAAAAACTTTGGTCGTTTACTTCTCCTGGTCGGGCAATACAGAAGAAATGGCACATACCATCGCAACCGAGACTGGCGGCGAGCTTTATGAGATCGTTCCACTGAACGCATACCCGGAAGATTACGATGAATGTACCGATGTAGCCTTAAAAGAAAGGGACAATAATGCCCGTCCGGAAATCGGTAATCTGCCGGAATTAATTGACGAATATGACCGAATCATCATTGGCTACCCCATCTGGTGGCACACTGCACCTATGGTTATCGGTACTTTCCTTGAAAGCTACGATCTGAACAATGTAGATGTTTATCCGTTTACACAGTCTGCCTCCATGAGTAACGAGCAGTACGAGAACTCTATGGAATTTGTTCGGAAAACAGCAGCCGGTGCAAATGTACATGACGGCCTGTTTGCGGATGCGGATGATACCGAGGCAATCACCTCCTATCTGGAGCAGAATGGATTAACGAACTAAGGAGGGGGTATCCGATGAAAAGAATTACAGCACTCTTTTTGTTATTGACTATGATATTTTCACTGGCCGCCTGCGGGAAGTCATCCGATAATAGTTCTGATGCATCAACGGAATCACCCGAAAGTGAGCAAAGCGTTTCCGAAAGTGAACCGGAAACCCCACAACCTTCGAGGCAAAACTCCCGCGTTTTGATTGCCTACTTCTCTATCCCGGAAGATGTAAGTACTGACGGAGTGGATGCCATTGCCGGAGCCAGCGTTATGGTAAAGGAAGGCGAAAAAATGGGCAATACGGAGTATGTTGCAAAGATGATTCAGGAAACGGTAGGCGGCGATCTGTTCCGCATTGAAACCACCGAGTCCTATCCTCTGGTTCATGACCCTCTGGTGGAGCAGGCGGCGGAGGAGCAGGACGCGGATGAACGCCCAGAACTTGCAACCCATATCGAAAATCTGGAACGATACGACACCATCATTTTGGGTTACCCCAACTGGTGTGGAGATTTGCCCCAGCCTCTTTATACCTTTTTAGAGGAATATGACTTCGGTGCAAAGACGATTATCCCCTTTGTGCCCCACGGCGGCAGTGGATTTTCCAATACACGGGATACCATTTCTCAGCTACAGCCGGGAGCTTTTGTGAGTGACAACACACTTTCGCTTTCCCGAAACGATGTGGCTGACAGTGAGGATGAAGTGATTGCCTGGGCAGTAAGCCTTGGGCTTCATGCGGAGGATGAAATGCCGGAAAACAACACCGATACCGTAGCAACTGTCGTAGCCGATCCTGTCAATCAGCAGACGCTTTATCTATGGGAGGAGGGCAATGTTCCTACTACCACGGAATACACCGAGAATACAGGCAACTATTTTGATTACCCGGATTTTTACTCTTATGTGGTAACCTTCCCAGCGCCAATTTGCGGCCTCCAATCTGCCGCCTACCTATTTCTGCTATGGCACCCGTGACCTATTTGTGGGTGAGTTTGAAGAATGTATCGAAGCCCTGCTTCAGGCGGATGTCCCGGTGGAGGTCAATATTCTGGACGGCAGACCTCACGGTTACGGATATACCGAGGGCTGGATTCCGGCGTATGCCAAGTGGCTGGAAAACATTTTTGATAAAAATACGTAATCACACATTTCAACCAAGAAAGGATGTTCAAAATGAATCAGGATTATAAGGGGATTTTCCCGGCTGGTGTACCGAATGATGCGCCGGAAAGCCGCTTTGTCGGCCAAAGCTATTTGAATCCACTCTGCACAGAGGGTGTTTTCGTGTGCGATGTCACATTTGAGCCGGGTAGCCGCAATAGCTGGCACATCCATCATAAGGGCGGTCAACTGTTGCTGTGTACCGCAGGACATGGATTTTATCAGGCTTGGGGCGAGCCTGCACAGGCACTCAAAGCCGGTGACGTGGTGAAAATCCCCCCAGAAGTGAAGCATTGGCACGGCGCTGCGCCGGATAGCTGGTTTGAGCATGTTGCGATTGCCATTCCGGCAGAAGGGGCAGAAACAGAGTGGCTAGAGCCGGTGGAGCCGCAGGATTACGAAAGCATGCGATAAACAAAAACAGAGATTGGAAAGGAAAGTATATCATGAGAAAAATTACAACCGGCAGAGATGCCATGAACGACTTTGCACCTAAATTTGCGGAACTGAACGATGATGTTCTGTTTGGAGAAGTTTGGAGTCGGGAAGAGCAGCTTTCTCCGAGAGACCGCAGCCTGATCACCATTTCTGCGCTGGTAGGCAGCGGCATTCTGGATGGTCCACTGGTCAACCACATTCGTATGGGAAAGGAGCACGGCATTACCGAAACGGAGATTTCCGAAGTCCTCACACAGCTTGCTTTCTATGCAGGCTGGCCGAAAGCGTGGGCTGCCCTTCGGATAGCAAAAGAAGTATACCATGAATAAACCATATGTTGTCTGCCATATGCTCACCTCACTGGACGGAAAAATAGACGGTGCGTTTATGGCTGCACCGGAATGTGCGCCTGCTCTTGCGTCATACGGAAACCTCCGAGAATTTTATGAGTGTCAGGCGACCTTGTATGGCACAGTAACAATGGCAGGCAGCTATTCAGACGGATTGACGGGTAAACTGCCGGTCAGCGAAATTACTTATCCCAAAGAGGACTATATCGCTGCTTCGGATGTTGCACATTATATTGTCTCGGTTGACCCAAAAGGGGCTTTAGAGTGGAAATCCAACTACATCGAGAAAAGGAATCGTCCGAAAGCCCATGTGATCGAGGTATTGACCGAAGCGGTATCAAACGATTATCTGGCCTACCTGCACAAATTCGATATTTCCTATATTTTTGCAGGGAAAGAACAGCTTAACTGTGGGTTTCTTCTTGAGAAACTCCACAGCCTGTTTTTCATCGACCGGCTGATGATAGCCGGGGGTGGTTTTATGAACTGGTCGTTTTTACAGAATGATCTGATTGACGAGTTAAGCCTTGTAATTGCACCGGTGGCCGATGGGAATACCACCTCTGTCTCGATTTTTGAAAAATCAGAGTTTCTCCCCTCAAGAATGCCTGCCGCTTTCCGTCTGGAGGAGATCAAGAAATTAGAGGGCGACAGTCTTTGGCTGCGCTATATGCTTAAATCATCGGAGGAAATATGAAGCACAGAATTTTAGGAAAAGATTTGAAGGTCTCTGCTATTGGTCTTGGTTGTATGGGCATGAGCCATGCCTACGGCGCTCCGGCAGATAAAAAAGAAATGACCGAGCTATTGGCTCAGGCCGTGGATATGGGCTACACATTTTTTGATACAGCCGAGGTTTACGGTACGCCGGAAAACCCCCACGAAAACGAAGAACTGGTGGGTCCAGCGCTGAAGCCGTACCGGGAAAGAATTGTCCTTGCGACGAAGTTTGGCATTCGTTTTGATATGAACAGCCCCCAGGTGAAAAAGCCGCTGATACCGGATTCACGCCCGGAGGTTATTCGTGCAACGGTTGAGGCATCTCTTAAAAGACTGAACACCGATCACATTGATCTGTACTATCAGCATCGCCCTGACCCGAATGTTCCAATCGAGGAAGTGGCTGGTGTGATGGCAGATCTGATCAAAGAGGGGAAGATCACACATTGGGGGCTTTCGGAGTCCACGGAGGAACTGATCCGCCGCGCCTACGCGATTTGCCCGGTGACGGCCATTCAGAACCGCTACTCTATGATGGCACGGTGGTATGAGGAACTGTTCCCTGTGCTGGAGGAACTGAATATCGGCTATGTAGCCTTTTCGCCGTTGGCGAATGGCTTCCTGTCGGCAAAATATGGAAAGGGGTCAAAATTCGATGCCAGCACCGACTATCGCAATGTGATGCCTCAATTTTCGCCGGATGCCATCGACAAAAACAAAGCCTTGCTAGAGCTGCTGTATCAGATGGCGAGTGAGAAAAGCGCCACTCCGGCACAAATCTCACTTGCATGGATGCTCTGCAAAAAACCATATATTGTACCCATTCCCGGCACCCGTAAGCTGGAAAGACTAAAGGAGAACTATGGAGCCGCAGTTGTTTGCCTGACTACTCAGGAGATTCACTCTTTCGATCAGGCACTTAATTCTATGGAAATGTCGGATGTATTCGGCGGTACGAAAACAACAAATAAACCAGATAGGAGAAATGCATCATGAGAAAAAACTTTGGAACAAAAACCTGGATGTACCCACTGCCAGTGCTGATTGTGGGCAGTTATGATGAAAACGGCAAGGCCGATGCTATGAATGCGGCATGGGGCGGTATTTACGATGCAAACCATGTTGTACTTTGTCTGAGCGCAGGACACAAGACCACGAAGAATATCAAGGCTAAGGGTGCATTCACCGTCAGCTTTGCAGATGACACCCATGTAGTTTCGGCGGATTATGTTGGTATGGTTTCGGCCAATAACACCTCAGAAAAGCTGGAGAAGGCAGGTTTCACCACCGAAAAGAGTGCCTTTGTAGATGCGCCCATTATCTGCGAATTGCTGATGACCCTGGAATGCCGCCTGGTCAAAGTAAACGAGGATGGGAATATTATCGGAGAAATCGTCAATGTCAGTGCAGATGAAAGCATCTTGGGCGAGGACGGTTTGATGGATGCTGCAAAGCTGCGTGCCATTTCCTTTGATCCGGTTCACAATGACTATCTGGTATTGGGGGAAAAGGTGGGCAATGCTTTTCAGGATGGCAGTGCTTTGAAATAATCTCTATATACCTTTTGAAAAACCTATATCCGATAAAATAGAAGCATCAAAATAAACATCTCAAAACGGAGGGATCAATCATGGAATATGTAACTTTGAATAATGGGATCAAAATGCCGGTGTTGGGCTACGGCGTGTATCAGGTAAGCAATGAAGAATGTGAGCGCTGTGTGCTGGATGCCATCAGTGTTGGCTATCGCTCCATCGATACCGCACAGGCTTACGGCAATGAAGAGGCTGTCGGTAACGCTATCCGCAAATGTGGTGTTCCCCGCGAGGAGCTGTTTATCACCACAAAGGTATGGATCAGCAACGGCGGCTATGAAAAAGCAAAAGCATCCATTCAGGAATCATTGCGGAAATTACAGACTGAGTATATCGACCTTCTCCTAATCCATCAGCCTTTCAATGATTACTACGGTACCTACCGGGCAATGGGGGAAGCCTATAAAGAAGGCTGGATTCGGGCAATCGGTGTTTCCAATTTCTATCCTGACCGTCTGATCGACTTGTGCAATTTTGTGGAAGTAGCACCCGCTGTGAATCAGGTGGAAACTCATGTGTTCCAGCAGCAAAAGACCGCTCACGGATATATGGAAAAATACGGTGTGCAGCATGAATCATGGGGGCCTTTTGCCGAAGGACGCAAGGACTTCTTTACAAATCCTGTTCTGAATGAAATCGGTAAAAAGCATGATAAGAGTGCCGCACAGATCGCTCTTCGCTTCCTCATTCAGAGTGGCATTGTTGTCATACCGAAATCCACTCACAAGGAACGCATGATTCAGAACCTCGATGTGTTCAATTTTACTTTGGATGAGGCGGACATGGCGGCGATTCAGGCGCTGGACGAGAAAGAGAGTCTGTTTTTCTCCCATTATGACCCGGCTACTGTAGAAATGATGACGGGGTTGCACAGATAAGGATAATTCTAATGAAACGATTACTTGCATTATTATTAATCGTGGCTTTAGCGTTTTCTCTTGCCGCCTGCGGGAATAGCCAAAACGATACGACCTCTGCTTCCGTTTCGCAGGAGCCGATAACATCACAAAGCGCACAGGCTGCACAGCTCCCTGAAAAAGATGCCTCTTCATCCGGCGAGGATGAAAGTGGCTCCGGGAGTAAAATTCTGATTGCTTACTTTACAGCTGCTGAAAACAGTGGTATAGATGCCGTTACTTCTGCCAGCTATACCACCGTAAATGGTACGTCAGTGGGCCGTGTCCGTGCTGTAGCCGATATGATTGCGGCGGAAACTGGCGGAGAACTGTTCTCCATTCAGACCTCAGTGGTATATCCCACCGATGGCGGGGAACTGATCGATTATGCTGCCGGGGAACAGGATGCCAATGCCCGCCCGGAGTTGACCCGCCAGATTGAAAACCTTGATCAGTACGACGCAATTTTCATCGGTTACCCTAACTGGTGGTACGATATGCCCATGGTAATGTACAGCTTTTTTGAAAAATATGACTTTGCGGGCAAGACCATCATCCCTTTCAATGTGCACAACGGCAGCCGCTTTTCCAGCACCATCAAGACCATTCAGGAGCTGGAGCCGGAGGCAACAGTAGTCGAAGACGGCTTTACTGTCAGCGAGAGAACGGTTGCCGATGCTGCCGGAGATGTCGCTTCCTGGCTGGATGAACTGGGTTACTAAAATGAACAGTAGAAAATTAGTATTTGTTTTTCTGATTGCATTTTGTATGTTGTTTTCCGCTTGCGCAGGTACGCCTGCTGAGCAATCTTCCGCAGAGGAAATATCACCTACCTCTGAATTGCAGCTGTCTTCCTCGACAGTTCAACCCTCCGTCGAGAAAGAAATGCCGCCTGTGAAAACCGGCTTTATCACAGAACAAATACTGAACAATCCGTCAGTTCAGGCGACTGGTATGTGGCAGGCGCGCCAGACCTGCTATGATTTTGCAGAAGCCTATACCGCCCAGGGTGGAAACTGTACGGTGGTGGATCTACCTAAGGAAGGCATTACAGGAAATGACCATTTCCTGTTCCAGGATCTGAATAATGATGTGATTGCAAATCATGTTGAAAAGTGGATACAGGCAAATGTGAAGTAAGTAATGATTTGGAATTTGATTATCACGGTGGCAGAAATATTTTATTTAATGATGAATCAATCTTGAACTGGATTCTCTCACATATCAAGTAAACCACTCTATAAAACTAAAGGAGGAAACACGATGAAAGTATTGCTTGTAAATGGTAGTCCGCATAAAGAGGGCTGTACTTATACGGCACTCTGCGAAGTGGCCGATACATTGAATAAAGAAGGAATTGAAACTGAGATCTTTTGGATCGGAAATAAGCCTATTGGTGGCTGCATCGCCTGCATGAAATGCCGGGAAAAGGGCGTCTGCGTATTTGACGATGCAGTTAACCGTTTCAGAGAAAAAGCCTATGATGCGGATGGCTTTATTTTCGGCAGTCCGGTACATTATGCTGCAGCCAGCGGTAACATGACCGCTTTCATGGATCGCCTGTTCTATTCAGAGTTTGGCGGCAATGGCAACAAGGCATTTTATATGAAACCTGCGGCGGCTGTTATCTCTGCCCGTCGCGCCGGAACAACGGCCACCTTCGACCAGCTCAACAAATATTTCACCATTCAGGAAATGCCTGTTGTGTCCT
The DNA here is from genome assembly GCF_031982545.1 of Lacrimispora sp. Taxonomy (GTDB): domain Bacteria; phylum Bacillota; class Clostridia; order Lachnospirales; family Lachnospiraceae; genus Lacrimispora. Next base: position 131,124 of record NZ_DALYXB010000009.1, on the reverse strand, counting down.
CCCGATACTGGAATATGGTTCACGGTACAAATCCGGAACAAGTTCGTCAGGACAAGGAAGGCTTATATACCATGCGGGTGCTGGGCCGGAACATGGCCTATCTGCTTTGTTGCCAGGAGGCAGCGCGAAACATTGGTATTGCTTTACCTAAGCAGGAAACGCCCATCTTTACGAATTTTATCCGATAACACGTAGAAAGGTGGCGGTTTGCGTAAAGCCTAAAATGATGCTAAAAATAGCGGTGGATATTGGTATGACAGTTCTGCTGACTATGCTTGGTTCAATGATCAGCGGGATAATTTTATCTCGCCATGCCCTTTCCTTTCTCCCTATTCAGGAAGGACGTTCCTTTGCAAGAAATTTACACATGGTCTGCGCCTATGGCGGCTTTGTACTGATGAGCCTTCATTTAGGATTCTATTGGAGCATGATGATGGGTATGGCGAAAAAGCATATTAAGCAGTCGTCTCAAACCCGTAAGTGGATACTGCGCGGGCTTGCCGTTAGATTGCAGGCTATGGCATATATGCTTTTATGAAAAGAAATATCGGTAGCTATATGCTTCTGAAAAAGCAGTTTGTGTTTTTCGATTTTGATGAACCGCTGATTCTTTTTCTCCTGGATTACATAGCGTCTATGGGGCTGTTTGTATTCGTGGGTCATTATCTCTCCGAAGGGCTGAAACGAATTCAGCGGCCGAAAAAGCGCCATGAAAGCTAAAGGTAAAAGAGTTGTTTATGTAGCAGGCGTATGGCTGTTAGGTGATATTGAAAGAAATAAGTCGATGACTGAGGCTTTTAGATCGGAAAACAGGTTTGAGTAGTTGCGTATTGTGCAAATGAAGTTAAGATAATTAGCGGTTTTAAAGATACTGCACCGCTTAAATTTCAAATAGAAAGGAAAGATATTTCATGAAAAAACGCATTTTAGGAAAAGAACTGGAAGTTTCTGCAATCGGACTGGGATGTATGGGTATGAGCCACGGTTACGGGTTGCCCGCGGACAAAAAAGAGATGATTTCAATGCTTCATTCTGCCGTAGAAAAAGGCGTTACCCTCTTTGATACAGCGGAGGTTTACGGACCTTATATCAATGAGGAGCTGGTTGGTGAAGCTTTGGAGCCTTACAGAAATCAAGTCGTTATCGCAACGAAATGCGGCATCAAAGTTTTGGAGGGAAAACAAGTCGTAGACGGAAAACCGGAAGTAATCCGCAAATCGGTAGAAGGGTCTTTAAAACGCCTGAGAACTGACTGCATTGATTTATATTATTTACCTCGCGTTGATCCTTCCGTTCCCATAGAGGAAATTGCTGATACCATGAAGGAATTAAAGCAGCAGGGCAAAATCTGCCATTGGGGACTTTCCGAAGCCGGTGTTCAGACAATCCGCCGCGCCCACGCGGTCTTCCCTTTGACTGCTGTTGAAAGCGAATATTCCATGTGGTGGAGACAGCCGGAAGATGAGCTGCTGCCCGTGCTCGAAGAACTCGGGATTGGCTTTGTGCCGTTCAGTCCACTGGGAAAAGGATTTCTGACCGGACGGTTCGATAAAAACTCCACATTTGGGGAAGGAGACTTGCGTGCCAGATTCCCCCGCTTCTCAGTGGAAGCAATGGAGGTCAACCAGGTCGTCGTTGATTTTGTAAAAGGGCTGGCCTGTAATTGATGACACTTGACAAATGGGCTCTATTGGTTACTTATACTATACCATTTACCGGAGAAAAAATTAATTTAGAAGCTAGAAAACCTAGTAAAATCAATGGTTGTGGCGTTTTACAAACGCCTACATATAGAGTTTATAGGAGAAAATGATGAGAGAAGTATTTCAGCCGGAATATGTATCTAAATTTAATTGTATTACATCCGAGTGCAATGATACCTGTTGTTGCGGATGGCGAGTAATGGTTGATGAAGACAGTTATATGAAATATCAAGAGCTTCTGAACTCGGAATCCCCCAATTTGTTTGAAGGCACAATCACTAATGAATGCACTATTCCCGTAAATGGGAGCAGTGCAGAAATAATAATGCTCCCAGGGAATATTTGCCCATTTCTAAATAAGAGAAAGATGTGCAGTATTCAAGAAATATATGGTGAGAGCTATATTTCTGTCACTTGTAGTATTTTTCCCCGCATTTACAATCTGGTAAACGGACAATTAGAATTGGTACTAGATATGTCATGCCCTCATGCAGCCAACCTTGCCTTATCTAACCCCAGCTCGATGCGTTTTGAAGTACGGCACCTGAGTGATATTATACGAATTAACAAAATACCGACACTGAATTTATCCGATACAGCTTATCCTGATAGTGTTTATTCCTATTTTGGTTATGTACGTACTTTCATATTAGAACTTTTGCAAAATCGAAACTATTGTTTTGAAAATCGTTTGGTGATTTTAGGTCGATTTTGCGACGATCTCAATTTAAGTACTAATCCATCAAATGAACAAGTCTTAGAACTGATTAGTGAATATCGCCACTTCGTTGACACGGATGGTTTTGGTTCATTTATAAAGAGTATTCCCGATCAGCCGGCAGCCTTTTTAAAAACGTTAACCAATCTGATCGAATACCAAATAAAGACAAGTGACATCAGCAAGCGGTTTACAGATCTTTTTGAATTGTTTAAGAAAGGATTAAATTACTCAGTTCAAAACTCAGACGAGTCTCTGTATGCCACCTATTCGGAAACTAAGTCTAAGTACTATATGCCCTTCATGAAAGAGAAAGATTATATTTTTGAAAACTATTATACAAACTACGTTTTTAAAATGCTTTTTCCATTTGGTACGCAGTCTAGTATTTTTAAAAACGATGTTTTTTTTGTGAATAAAAATGTATTTACTGAATACGTGTTAATGGCATTACATTATGCGTTTATTAAAAATATATTAGTAGGCATAGCGGGTTTTTATAAAGAACAGTTTGGAATGCAGGAGGTATTAAAGTTAATTCAAGTATTTGAAAAAAACATTGTTCATGATGTTCCTTATCAACAGAAACTTCTTCGCTTTTTTGATGAGAACAAAATGCTTAATGTCGCCGCTGTGATTATGTTGATCAAAAGTTAAAGAAAAGATATGTGGTGGCAGACATATTTGGTCATTACAGCTAACAATGAAAATGATAAAGAACAATAATCAATGGTTAATTACAGAAGCAGTGGCTTCAACATATTGATATGATGTTATAAAATTATGCACAAATGGAGTTAACTCCAGCGTGTGTACAATAAATGAGAATTTCACAAACGTTAATAACAAAGTAAAAAAATCTTGCTTTGGAGTTAACTCCAAGTGATATAGTTGTAATAGAAAGAGATATAGGAGGTTTCTGCTATGAATTATGTAACATTAAATAATGGAGTTAAAATGCCAATCTTAGGATATGGAGTATATCAGGTCACACCAGAAGAATGTGAAAGATGTGTACTTGATGCAATTGAAGCAGGGTATCGATCCATTGATACGGCTCAGGCTTATCAGAACGAAGAAGGAGTTGGAAATGCAATTGAAAAATGTGGCATTCCACGAGAAGAGCTGTTTATTACCACAAAGGTATGGATTTCTAACGCAGGTTTCGAAAAAGCCAAGGCATCTATTGAAGAGTCGCTAAGAAAGCTGAAAACAGATTATATTGATTTATTGCTGATACATCAGCCTTTTGGAGATTATTATGGAACCTATCGTGCAATGGAAGAAGCTTATAAAGAGGGAAAAATCAAAGCCATTGGTGTGAGTAATTTCTATCCAGACAGATTAATTGATATCTGTCAGTTCACTGAGATTACCCCGGCAGTAAATCAGGTAGAGACACACCCATTTAACCAACAGGCACAGGCTCATGAAATCATGGAAAAATACAAAGTACAACATGAGTCATGGGGACCATTTGCAGAAGGAAGAAAAGATATGTTTACTAATCCGGTGATTTCCGAAATTGCTGCAAAATATAACAAATCGGTTGCTCAGGTAATCTTAAGGTATTTAACCCAGAATAATGTAGTGGTAATTCCAAAATCTACGCACAAAGAAAGAATGATTGAAAATATCAGTGTTTTTGATTTTGAATTAACGGAAGAGGATAAAAAAGCAATTAAATCTCTGGACGAAGCGGAGAGTGCATTCTTCTCACACTATGATCCACAGACAGTAGAATTTTTAACAGGACTAGGTAAGTAAATATTAGGAGAAAAATGAAATGTCAAAAGAATTAATCGTTTATTTTTCTAGAAAAGGAAATAACTATGTAAATGGTTCAATTAAGAACCTGTCAGTTGGCAATACAGAAGTTGCAGCAAAAATGATACAGGAGTTAACAGGAGGAGATCTTTTTCACATTGAACCTGTCACAGAATATGATTCTGATTACGATACTTGTACAAAAGAAGCGCAAAGAGATTTAAGGGCAAATGCCAGACCGGAGTTTAAGAATGCTCTGGATCATATTGGTGAATATGATACGATTTATCTTGGATACCCAAATTACTGGGGAACTATGCCTATGCATGTATGGACATTACTGGAAAAATACGACTTTACAGGCAAAACCATTAAACCACTATGCACTCACGAAGGAAGCGGTATGGGACATAGTGAGAGTGATATTAAAAAGTTATGTCCTGGAGCAAAAGTCGAAAAAGGACTTGCAATTCATGGCGGCAGTGTAGGAAATGCAAAAAAAGCAATTGAAAAGTGGATATAAGTAATTTGAAAGAAGAGGTGGCTTGCCGCAGCAGCAATTGTTTCAGCCCGAAGAGCAGGAACTACAGCAACACTTGACCAGATAAATAAATATTTCCTACATCACAGATGCCGGTGATTCCATCGAGATACTGGAACATGGTTCATGGTGCCACGCCAGAACAAGTTCGTGAAGACAAAGAAGGTATGCAAATCATGAGAACTCTGGCTAGAAACATGGCATGGTTTCTAAATTGTAAAGAAATAGGCATGAAACATGGTGTTTCCTTTCCAGTACGCGAAGAACGTATTTCTACAAATTTTATTCGATAGATATCAAGGGGGTTATTCATGGAAAATATAAAAAAGAATTTTGGCTTTGGATGTATGCGTTTGCCAATGAAAGAGAATGAAGTGGATTATGCTGAATTTTCAGCTATGATTGACACCTTCATGGAGAATGGATTTAACTATTTTGACACAGCTCATGGATATATCGGTGGTAAAAGTGAAACTGCACTTAGGGATTGCCTGACAAAGCGTTATTCCCGTGAACAGTATATTTTAACGAATAAACTATCTACCCACTTTTTTGAGAAACAGGAACAGATACGTCCGTTATTTAAGAGTCAGTTAGAAGCCTGTGGTGTAGATTATTTTGATATCTATCTGATGCATGCACAAAGTAAAGATATTTTTGCAAAGTTTAAAAGGTGTGAAGCATACGAAACTGCACTGGAACTGAAAGAAGAAGGAAAAATCAGACATTTCGGAATCTCATTTCATGACAAGGCTTCTGTTTTGGAAGAAATCCTGACGGAGTATCCCCAGATTGAAGTTGTTCAGATTCAATTCAATTATGTAGATTATGAAGATCCGGCTGTTGAAAGCAGAAAGTGCTATGATGTCTGTCGCAAATATGGGAAACCGGTTATCGTTATGGAGCCAACGAGGGGCGGTAATCTTGTAAATCTTCCAGATGATGCAAAAACGATATTAGATTCGCTTCATGGTGGAAGTACAGCTAGTTATGCAATTCGTTTTGCTGCTGGTTTTGAGGGAATTATGATGGTACTTTCAGGAATGAGCAATATGGAGCAGATGGAGGATAACATCAGTTACATGAAAGGCTTCCATCCACTGTCTGAAACAGAACTAAAGGCAGTAAACAAGGTATGCGAAGTGTTCAAGGCTCAGAATCTGATTCCCTGTACAGCATGCCGCTATTGTACCGATGACTGCCCTAAGAAGATTGCTATTCCAGATTTATTTGCCTGCCTGAATGCGAAAAAGGTATTTCATAACTGGAATACTGACTACTATTATCATAATGTACATACGGTGCAAAATGGAAAAGCCAGTGAATGTATTAAGTGTGGAAAGTGCGAGCATGTTTGTCCTCAGCATTTGAGAATCCGTGATTTGCTGGTTACTGTAGCAGAAGAATTTGAAAGAAGATAAATTTTGATGTAAGAAGTTCGGAGAATATATGATGGAATACAGAAAGCTTCCGCACGGAGAAGAGAATGAAGTATTCAGCACTCTTGGTCTTGGTATGGGAGGAATTCAAAAATGCAGTGAAGTCGAAATAGAAAAGGTCATCCGAAAAGCAATCGATCATGGAATTAATTTTTTTGATTTCTGTGCCGGAGGCAGGAATGTATATGTTCCTTTTGGGCGTGCCATAGTTGGACAGCGCGAGAAAGTATTTTTGCAGCTTCACTTTGGAGCTGTATATAATTCCCAAGGAGATTACGGCTGGTCAAGAAATTTAAAGCAAATTAAAGATACCTTTCAATGGGAGCTTGAAAGTCTTGGAATCCATTATACCGACTTTGGTTTTCTGCATTGTGTTGATACAGAAAACGACCTGGATGAATTGATTACTTCTGGAGTTCTGGATTATCTGAAGGAATTAAAAGCAGAAGGAAAGGTTCGTCATATAGGGTTTTCTTCCCACACACCTGCTGTTGCTAACGGAATTATTGATACCTGCTTGGTTGACATGATGATGTTCAGCATCAATCCTGCTTATGATTTTGAAAAAGGCGATGAGTATGGAATTGGTTCTATCTCTGAACGAGCCCAGTTATTTCGAAGATGTGAGCGGGACGGGATAGGAATTTCCGTCATGAAACCCTTTCACGGAGGGCAGCTTCTTGATGAAAAATCCTCCCCTTTCGGAAAATCATTGACAAGATATCAATGTATACAATACGCTCTTGATCGCCCCGGCGTATTGACGGTTGTTCCGGGAGTCCGAAACCTGATGGATTTAGAACAACTGCTTGAATTTTCCGAGGCACCTGCATCGGAAAAGGATTATTCGGCTATTGGTGGTTTTATGGAGATCATTGACACTGGGAACTGTGTATACTGTAATCACTGCCAGCCGTGCCCAGCGAAAATTGATATCGGGCTGATCAATAAATATTACGATTTGTCTCTTGCTGGAGACAAAATGGCAACAAATCATTATGAAAAATTGAATATCAAGGCGGATGCCTGCTTTGAATGCGGTCATTGCGACAGCCGCTGTCCGTTCCACGTATCTCAAAGTGCACGGATGAAAGAAATTGCAGAGTATTTTAAAACATATAATCATTAAAGTAGAAAAGGAGACAAAGTAATGAATAATTTTATATATGATATACCGACAAGAGTATACTTTGGAGAAAATCAATTAGGACATCTTGGAGAGGAACTGAGCAAATATGGGAAAAGAGTTCTTCTCACTTATGGTGGAGGATCTATCAAAAAAACAGGACTTTATGACAAAGTCGTTGCAGAAATTAAAAATGCTGGATTAGAACTTTTTGAATTATCTGGGATTGAACCAAATCCAAGAGTTTCATCCGTAAACGCAGGTGCAGAAATCTGCAAGAAAGAAAACATTGATGTATTACTTGCAGTAGGTGGTGGTTCTGTTATAGATTGTACGAAGTTTATTGGTGCAGCCGCTTTTTATGACGGAGATGCATGGAATATTCTTATGCAGAAAGTTTCTGTTGAAAAATGCCTTCCAATTATTAATATCTTAACTCTGGCGGCAACTGGTTCTGAAATGGATTGTGGCGGAGTAATCAGTAATCCGGAAACAAAGGATAAGATTGGATTGATGTTCCCGGTTATGCAGCCAAAGGTATCCTTCCTTGATCCAACCAGTACTTATACAGTTAGTAAATATCAGACAGCATGCGGTGCAGCAGATATGTTGAATCATATCATGGAAGTCTACTTTAATATGAATCAGGATCTGTATATGCTCGATACAGTTATGGAAGGATTAATGAAGACAATCATCAAATATGCCCCTGTCGCAATGAAAGAGCCGGAAAACTATGAAGCGAGAGCAAATCTTATGTGGACATCTTCCTGGGCAATCAATGGATTTGTCAATGGAGGAAAAAGACAGGCATGGAGCTGCCATCCTATGGAGCATGAAATCTCTGCATATTATGATATCACTCATGGTCTTGGGTTAGCAATTCTTACTCCTCGCTGGTTGGAATACACTTTAGATGAAACAACTGTTTCCAAATTCTATCAGTTCGGATGTAATGTGTTTGGCATAGATGCATCACTGCCGCAGATGGAAGTTGCTAAGAAGAGCATCGAAATGGTGAAGGAATTTTTATTCCAGACATTAGAACTTCAGAGTACATTTACTGAGATTGGAATTGATGATAGTAACTTTGAAATTATGGCTAAAAAAGCAGTTGCAAGTGGCGGTCTTGGCTTTGCATTTAAACCATTAAATGAAGAAGATGTAGTAAAGATTTTTAAGATGTGCATATAAGAATAAAAGGGGACAGACGCAATCTGCCCCCTTATTAAAAAGGGAGGAAGGTGCCTATGAGAAGAAAAGTGGCTATATTAGTTCTATTCATTGCTGTTATTTTCAGGTTGCGCCTGAATTTTGAAGAGCGTGTAACCAGAAGTGTGATATCCAAATTGGTGGGGTACCATTCCAATGCCGGTTTTTAGTTTTTTAGAGTCATATGATTTCTCAGGAAAGACAATTATTCCATTTTGCAGTCATGAGGGCAGCGGCCTTGGAAGCGGAGTTTCAGATATCGAAAAACTATGTCCGGATTCTGTGATTTTAGAAGGGCTGGCAATCCGCGGATCCAAGGTTAGTGAATCAAAGAACGATATAACAGAATGGATTGATTCACTTGGTATTTAGAAATATTTTTTATGTAAGAGGAAATGAAGATGAAAGGCCACATAGAATGCTTTTGTGATGAGTGCTATTGTGTTGTAGGCGACGACTGCTTTGTCGGTGTAGATGCATGCAAATGTATGGAGGACAAAATTATAAAAATTAAATCAGGAAACTACATCGGTGAAAATGCTGTATTTCAAAAAATTGACGGAAAGTTATGCCTGTTAGGAGTAGATTTTGTGATTGAAGAGTTAGAAGGACTCGAAATTGAAATGGGGGAATGTGAGGAGGAATAGAAGAAAAAATATCAGATAGTTCTTGATACTGCGATGACTATATTGATGGTGTTGCATTTGCATATCAATTGACGGATAACCTATATCATGAAGTGATTGGAGTTTCATTATTTATACTCTTTATCATTCATATTATTCTTAATAGAAAGTGGTATAAGAATCTATGGGCAGGCAGCTATAGTAGGTTCCGGACTTTATCAATCAGTATCAATGTTTTAATCATTCTATGTATGCTAGTACTGGTAGGAAGCAGTATAATGATATCCAGAGATATTTTTGCTTTTTTAGATTTAAAAAGCGAATTTGTATGTAGGAGTATACATACTACGGCAGCTCAGTGGGCATTGCTTCTTGTATCAGTGCATTTAGGATTACACTGGAATATGATTTTGAAAGCATTTAGCAGAAATTTACTGAAAGACAAAAAAGGTCTAACAACATGGATTCTTAGAGGAATTTCTGGTGTGATTGCTATGAAAGGCATAGAAAGGCAGAAAAACTAAAGGTCAGGCGCATGGAATAAGGGTGAAATCTTTAGTAGTGAAACTATGAAAGAGGCTTATACAATGGGCAGTAATATATAGAAAAGGAGTAGCAGATTATGACGATTGCAGAGGTAAGTAAAAAGTATGATTTAACAGCTGACACTTTGCGTTACTATGAACGCATCGGACTAATACCTCATGTAACACGTAACAGCAGCGGGAATCGGGATTACACAGAAGAAGATTGCCGTTGGGTACACTTTATCAAGTGCATGAGAAGTGCGGGGCTGTCGATAGAAGTCCTAATAGAATATGTAAGTTTATTTCAACATGGAAATGATACGATTGACGCCAGAAAAGAATTATTACTAGAACAAAGAAGACAGATTGCAGATAAAATTGAGGAATTGAGGAATACATTAAAATATCTTGATACGAAAATCGAGGGTTATGAAGAACGTTTGCTGAAATTCGAGAAAAATTTAAAAAAGCATGAAGAATAGTATTAGGAGAGATAAAGGATGTGAATGAATACAAGAAAGCTGGTTTTGTCAGCATTGTTCTTGGCAATTGGAATTATGCTACCGACGGTGACGCTGCATGTGCCGGGGATAGTTCCTACGATTGTAATCAGTTTAAAGAAAACGAATATGAAAGTGTATTTATATGGGAAAAGAGAAGTTAGTGATAACGCAATCTTGTAAAAACAAGTTTGCTCCGATAGTAGAGTATATTAGTGAAATGCTAAAAATAAATGAAAGTTCATCTATTCTGATTGGAATTGATGGAATGTGTGCTTCGGGGAAGACAACACTTGGATATTATCTACAAAATGAATTTGATTGTAATTTATCCCATATGGACGATTTTTTTCTTTAAAAACATCAAAGAACACTGGAGCGCCTCAATGAAATTGGTGGAAATGTTGATTATGAAAGATTTAAGAAAGAGGTAATTGTTCCGACGCTAAATAAGCAAATTATAAAATATCGTCCCTATAACTGTACTTTAGGGACGATACAGGTTGGGGAAGAACTTTCATTTAAACGGTTAAATATTATTGAGGGTTCATATTGTCAGCATCCCTATTTTGGAGACATTTATCAAATAAAAAAAAGGAGTATTTTGAAAAATATCAGATACGAGAAAATAGTATATTGATTGAGAACTAAATCCTATATTGATATCAGATAAAAAAACTGTTTTTATAGCTTTCCTATTAATAGTGTAAGATAATAAGGCTGGAAGAGTTTATTGTTTATACAGAGCCTCTACCACCAAGCAAGTAGATCGTGATGAACAAAATCAAGCAGATATACCTATGCAGAGAAAGGCCTGCCGTGAATTTGCAGAGCACAGGGGTTGGACAATCGTTCGTAAAGAACAGGAAGCCGGCGTTTCCGGATTTAAGGTTAGTGCAGCGGATCGAGATAAACTTCAACTCGTTAAAGAGCATGCGAAAAAGGGAAATTTGACATTCTGCTGGTGTTTATGTTTGATCGACTAGGAAGAAAATCTGACGAAACTCCTTTTGTTGTGGAGTGGTTTGTAAAGAAAGGCATCTAAGTGAGATAATGAGCTGGAATGATTCTATTAAAATCATGGATATTATGGATCATGTAAGCCGCGCTGGCTGAGACAAAACGGAGGGAGAGTGAGCGATTATGAAAGGTTTATTTGTCCGTCAATGATATATATGTGTGTTAAGTGAATATTTATGATACTTAAACCATGTGATTTTAGAGAAATTATATTAAAGGAGGCACTATGCTTACAATTGGTTATATTGGGAATGGTAAAAGTACGAACAGGTATCATCTGCCCTTTGTTCTGCAAGGAAAAAATTTAAAAGTAAAAACTATTTATCAAAGAACCCCGGAGCATGAAAAATGGAAAAGAATTGAGGGAGTATATTATACTTCTGATTTAGATGAACTTCTGAATGATGAAGAAATACAATTGGTCGTAGTGTGTACGACCCATGACAGCCATTATGAATATACAAAATTGGTATTGGAACATAACAAACACTGCTTGGTTGAGAAGCCATTTATGAAAACAACAGAGCAGGCAAAAGAAATATTTACCTTGGCAAAAGAAAAAAAATTGATTGTACAAGCTTATCAAAACAGACGCTTTGACAGTGATTTTTTAACCGTTCAAAAAGTTATTGAGGAAGGAAAATTAGGTGAATTATTTGAATTAGAGATGCATTTTGATTATTTCAGGCCTGAAATACCGGAATCTACTGCAAGCTTTAAATCTTACATGTCATATTTATATGGTCACGGCTGTCATACTCTTGACCAGGTAATCAGCTATTTCGGCAGACCAGATCGTATTCATTATGATGTGAGACAATTGCTGGGGAAGGGCAGGATGAATGACTATTTTGATTTGGATCTGTATTATGGGGTCCTAAAGGTATCCGTAAAATCCAGTTATTTCAGATTAAAGAGCAGGCCAAGCTTTGTTGTATATGGGAAAAAAGGGTGTTTTGTAAAAGAGAAAAGAGATCGTCAGGAAGAGCATTTGAAGCTGTTTTATATGCCCGATAACAAGGATTTCGGCATTGATACACTTGATCATTACGGTATAATCACTTATATCGATGATAAGGGAGAAATTCATGAGGAAAAAGTAAAATCAGTGAATGGAGATTATGGAAAGGTATATGATGATTTATATGAAGCAATTGTAAACGGCAAAAATAAAACAATCACGGATGAACAAACATTATTGCAAATGGAAATACTAGAGACAGGGGTAAAGGGTTTGAAGTGACGACTTTTCCTGTATTTAATATGGGATAGAAGTACTCCAAATTTTATTGTGTGGAAGTGGTAGGAGTTGCTTTTGATGGTTTTACTAAATAATAGCCCTGATGTGATCATATCATCCCGTCAGGGTTGTATTTTTATAAAAAAACAACCCTTATCTACGGGGAAGATGCTGAATAGCATTAAAGAGGCTATGGGTTCCAATCCACTATCTCCACTTAAATTTAAGCCACAGGCATAAAAACTTGTGGCTTAAATCATAACTCATAGGGACGGGACACTTGGTAAATCAAGGGCAAAAAATGAAGGGTACGTTTTCAGTTCTGAAAATGTGCCTTTCATTTTTTGCCCTTTTCTATGGAGGGCATGAGAATGCTCATTGGAAGTAAGGTTTAAAGCATGTACAAAGCTGAGCAGCTCTTCACCAGAATAAAATGCGTATATTTCAAACTTTACATTGATCAGGTGCTGATGTTCAAGTATAAGCATTTCAATTTTTCCGACTATGCTAGTATCATCATCACAAATTGCTATACGCACAAATATCCCCCCGTAATGATAATTAAGAAAAAAGGTTATTTTTAATCCCTAAAATATTTGCTTTTAATAAGTGTAAAGTCATGGAGTGTAGCTGCTCCATCTTCGAAGTGGCAAAGAAGCTTCAAGAGGGTGTGAGAATAATTGCACCTTTTATAAAAATAGTCTTTTAAAATTTATTTCTTGCCAGTTTACAAAATGGAATATTGCACCTTTTTTAAATAGTATAAGCGCTTATGAACATTAGTACTACTGGTAAAGATCTTATAAAGATTTATGAGAAATACCGTTTTGATGTCTATGATGATGGCTTTGGATTCCTTACAGTTGGGTATGGCCATAAGGTAGTTGCTGCAGATAATCATAAAAAGTGGCATTAATCAACATCCAAAAGTATCTGGGTTTACGCAGACCCAGTATGATGCCGTTGCTTCTTTGGCATTTAACGCTGGAACGGTGTATATCACAAATTCTAATAATGATTTATACAAAGCACTCAACAAGAGAACCTTTGTTAAAAGTGAAGTAGTAAACGGTTTTACTGCCACAATAGCGGGGGGGAGATCAATACAATCCGGCTTAGTAAAGCGACTTAACGCAGAGCTTGAAGTTTTGGCGTTTCACAAACACCTAATAAACAACCAATAAGAAAGGAGAAATAAAAATGAAATCAAAGATCTTAATGAAAGAAATAAGCAGGAAATTGAGACGAACATTTTCCATACTCGCTGTACTTTTCGCAATACCTGTATGCTCAGTGGCGGCGGAAACGCTCCCAAACTCTCCACCATCAGGCTATGACCAAGTCAAGACCAACATTCCACACGGTCAGGTCAGCTATATTACTTATCAGTCCACGGCAACAAACGGCCAGCGGAGGGCGAGAATTTACCTGCCGCCAGGATATTCAACGAACAAAAAATACAGCGTCATGTATTTATTGCATGGCATTGGCGGGAATGAAGACGAGTGGTATAACAACGGCGCACCCAATGTCATCCTTGACAATCTCATTGCTGCCGGTAAAATTCAACCCTTTATCCTTGTATTACCAAACGGAAATGCTACGGGAACGGGAGTAAGGGATGGTTGGGAGAATTTCACAAAAGATTTGATCAATTCTCTTGTACCCTATATCGAATCACACTATTCCGTTTATACTGATGCCCAGCACCGGGCGATTGCCGGCCTTTCACAGGGTGGTGCCCAATCGCTGAATATCGGGTTGCCGAACGTGGATAAGTTCCCCTATATCGGTGGCTTTTCCTCCTCCCCCATCACCAAACAGGTTAACCAGCTGTTTCCTGACGGCGGGACAAAGGTTAAGGCAAATTCAAAACTGCTGTTTCTCTCATGCGGAACCTCAGATGGACTTATATCCAATAACAATCGGGTAAGAGATTATTGCAAGTCCAATAATATTCGCTACACTGAATGGCTTCTCTCAGGTAAAGGCCATGATTGGAGCGTGTGGAAGCCAAGTCTGTGGAATTTTGCCCAGATGGCGTGCTCAGCAGGATTTACAGATCAGAACACGCCAACACCAACCCCTGATCCGAGATCGGTCTTTACACAGATTGAAGCGGAAAGTTTCGATAACCAGAAGGGAGTCCAAACCGAGACCTGTACCGAAGGTGGGGAGAATCTGGGGTATATCGAGAATGAGGATTATGCTGTTTACAGCAATATGGATTTCGGCACCGGCGCGGCAGGCTTTCAGGCCAGAGTAGCCAGCGCCACCAGTGGTGGTAATATTGAGATCAGGCTGGATAGTATTACCGGTACTTTGATCGGTACTTGTCCGGTTGCAGGAACCAGTGGTTGGCAGACTTGGACCGATGTAACTTGCAATGTCAGCGGGGCAAGCGGAAAACATGACGTATATCTGAAATTTACAGGCGGAAGCGGATACCTATTCAACCTCAACTGGTTTAAATTTACGGCGACATACAGTATGGAAAGCCTGGGGGTTGTAAACGGACAAGGTCTTACTCTTACGTCTTCACAGACACCCGAGCCGACAACAACTCTAACATCAAAAGCAGGCAAATTCCACTGTTTTCTGTTATTAGGTCAATCCAATATGGCAGGTTATGCGTTGGCGCAAGCGTCTGATAAAGTGGAAGACCCCCGCGTACTGGTATTGGGGTATGATAATAATGCTGCACTCGGACGGGTAACCAATAAGTGGGATGTGGCATGTCCACCTCTTCATGCTTCCTGGCTTAATGCGATCGGTCCTGGGGACTGGTTTGGCAAGACCATGATACAGAAAGTTCCGGCGGGTGATACCATCGGACTGATACCCTGTGCGATCAGCGGTGAAAAGATCGAGACATTTATGAAATCGGGAGGCACCAAATATAATTGGATCATCAACCGTGCAAGACTTGCACAGCAAAATGGAGGCGTCATTGAGGGCATCATTTTTCACCAGGGCGAATCCAACAGCGGCGACCCCAGTTGGCCCGGCAAGGTAAAAACACTGGTGGAAGACCTTAGAAAAGATTTAAACCTGGGGAATGTTCCTTTCCTCCCAGGTGAACTGCTTTACAGTGGTCCTTGTGCAGGTCACAATAAGTTGGTAAACCAACTGCCTTCCCTGATTCCGAATTGCTATGTAGTCTCTGCAAGTGGTCTGGTAGTAGACCCTGGCGATACACAATACCGTCTCCATTTTAGTCATGATTCATCAGTTACCCTGGGCAAGCGATATGCTGAAAAAATGATTCAGGCCCTCGGCTGGTGAGTTGGCATATAAAACCTATGATTTTACCGTCTTTAAAAAGTACTTGCTGTGTACAATTTCGAAATTACCTCATATGCTATAAAGACATGTTAAAAAAAACCAGGAGGAAACGGGTATGTTAAAAAAGAAGATTACTTTTACTGTCTTTCCGATAGCTGCATCTGCTGCGACTCAGGCAACCTATTATGTTTCGCCGACAGGAAGTGACAGCAACCCAGGAACGCTTGCAGCACCCTTCCAGACAATCGCAAAGGCGCGGGACGCTGTACGCATGATCAACAGCAATATGACCGGAGATATCTATATTTATTTGCGGGGCGGAAACTACAGCATCACCAGTACCGTTACTTTCGGACCACAGGATTCGGGAACAAACGGATACAGGATCTATTACCAGGCATACCCAGGTGAAACGCCTGTCTTGAACGGTGCAACAAAAGTTACAGGCTGGACTCAGCATAGCGGCAATATTTATAAGGCTGCGCTCAATCGTTCGACCAAATTGAGAAATCTTTATGTGAATGACCAGAGGGCTTCGATGACCAGCAAAACCTTAACAGCCCGCGGAGGGTACGGGACTTATTCCGTAACTGCAGGACAGGCCAGCTGGGCATGGACAAGCGGCAGTAAGAGTGACGGGGTTCAGTATAATACATCGGATGTACCGGCAATTGCCAGCAACAAAGATGACCTTGAGATCGTAAACGGTACTACCTGGAATGAGAATATAGTTTGTACCAGGGATGTCATTACATCCGGCAGTTACAGAGTGCTTCTTTTGCAGCAGCCTTATGGGGCGATAGCACAGACTCCGGGGTGGGGGGCAGCCTTTAGCGCTTCCGGTACCCATACGATTTATAATGCCTTCGAATTCTTAAATTCTCCTGGACAATTTTATTTTGACAAGACTGCCAAAACGCTTTATTACTATATCCGTCCTGGTGAAAATATGGCCACAGCCGATGTAGAGGCTCCTGTTGTAGAGAAGCTGATCGACATTGCAGGAACGTCAACGACTAACAGGGTCAGGAATATTACTTTCCAGGGCATTACTTTTGAAAATACGGATTACAGCCTTGTGAATGTTGCAGGCTCACACGGTAAATCCACCTGTCAGGCTGCACAGGCATTTATTGCTTTTTATAACGACAATTGGCACAACACCAAGTATGATCTTGTTGATACATTGCCGGGAATGATCAACGTAAGCAGCAGCGATTCCATCAACTTTATAAGAAATACAGTGAAGCACAGCGGCAATGATGGAATTACCATGGTAAACGATGTTATAAATTCCAGTCTTATCGGCAACTACATCACGGACATCACATCAAGCGGCATCACGGTAGGGCATCCGCAGCATGTTTATATCGGAGACGGTGGAAACCATGCAAAATATGCTCCCGGAGTAGAAGGGGTTTGTAAAAATAACACCATCAACAATAATTTATTGTACAACATAAGCACGTCTCACGGATTTGGGGGATGTGCCGCCATTACGGCTTACTTTGTGGATACCATCAAAATAACGAATAACCATGTTCAATCAACAGCATACAATGGGATCCATTTGGGATGGGGCTGGCGTAATTTTACTGACTCCACTACCTGTAAAAACAACACAGTAAGTAATAATCGGATTATTAATACCTTAACCAGGCTTCATGACAGCGGAGCCATCTATACCATCGGACAGATGCCGGGCACGAACATTAACCAGAACTATGTCAGGGGAATTCCTCCTGCAACCTCCGGTCCGACCTATGGTTTGCATAACGATGAAGGAACTGCCTATATCAATGAAAACGACAACGTACTGGATATTGATCCGGGGGTAAAGTATACCATCAACTGTGAGGATTTTGGAGAAAAACATGATTTAACCATACTTCGGACCTATGCTACCGTAAGTAAAATGGGCGTTAATCCTCCAAACAGTATAATTGATCCCCCGGTTGTCGTACCGGATAATGTATGGCCTTTGGCACAGTACACCACCTGTCTGAATTCGGGAATCCAGGAAGCCTATAGGGATATTATCCCGGCAAACCTGCTTCCAACACCGGATTATGTGTTCCCCGCAAGTTGTGCTGCTGCAGCCGGAACCGGCATGAGTATAAGGAGCAGCGGGAATTCTTCAAATACGGTATGGTTTGCCCCGGCCGGAAGAACCAGTTTTGCGGAGGGATCTACGATGACGAAAGCGGAAGGAACTGCCACATCGATCACTGCCCCAGCCGTCGCCGGTACGTACCGGTTGTGTGTAGTAAATTCACAAGGCATGAAGATGGGGGAATCGGCGGCACTGCTCCGGGTAAGCGGATCGCCTTCACAGATTGAAGCGGAGAGTTTCAGCAGCCAATCGGGTATACAAGCGGAAACCTGCAGCGAAGGAGGACAGAACATTGGGTATATTGAAAATGGGGATTATGCCGTGTACAACAATATCAATTTCGGTGCCGGAGCGGCAAGCTTCCAGGCCAGAGTAGCCAGCGGTGCCAGTGGAGGGAATATTGAGATCAGGCTGGACAGTCTTACTGGTCCTTTAGCAGGAACTTGTTCTATCACCGGGACTGGCGGTTGGCAGACGGCGGAAGCGCTCCCAACCATGCCGCCGACAGGATATGACCAAGCCAGGAACAACATTCCACACGGGCAGGTTAACAGTATTACTTATCAATCATCAGCAACAAACAGCCAGAGGAAGGCGAGAATTTACCTGCCACCAGGATATTCAAAAAGCAACAAATACAGCGTTCTGTATTTATTGCACGGTTACGGCGGGAGTGAAGGGGATTGGTTTACAGGCGGAGGCGCAGCCGATGTCATTCTGGACAACCTTATTGCCGATGGAAAAATTCAGCCATTTATCATTGTAACACCAAATGCTAATACATCGTCAATATCTGATGGTAAGCTTCCGGATGATATACTCAACAGCCTCATCCCATACATCGATTCACACTATTCCGTTTATACTGACCGCCTTCACAGAGCAATTGCCGGTCTCTCGTATGGCGGTCCGCAATCATTTAATATTGGGTGTACAAATATGAACAAATTCGCCTATGTCGGAGGTTTTTCAGGCGGCGGACCTGTTGCCTATCCGACCAGCAAGTTGTTCCCAGATCCTGCAGCTACCCGTCAGCAGATGAAGCTATTGTTTCTTTGCATTGGAACCAATGATAATTTATCTTACAGTGACGGCATAGCAAATTTTTGTAAGAGCAATAATATCCCATGCACCTATTATAAAATTCCAGGAAGAGGTCACGATTGGACTGTTTGGAAACCAAGTCTGTGGAATTTTGCACAAATGGCGAGTATGAAAGGATTTACGGATTATGGCACCAAAACCCCTACTGCAACGCCTGGCCCGAAATCGGTTTTCACACAGATCGAAGCAGAGAGTTACGATAACCAGTCTGGAAACCAAACCGAAACTTGTAACGAGGGCGGAAATTAACATTTGTTTTAAGGTAAATCTATGAAAAAAGTATGTAGAGTTGTAGTTACCCTGTTGGCTATTTCCCTATTTCATTCAACAGAGTGTTATGCAGACAATCCTATCGTACAAACGAATTATACTGCGGATCCTGCCCCGATGGTCTATAACGGGACTTGCTATTTGTATACCACTCATGACGAGGACACCATCGTCAATAATTTTTATACCATGAATGACTGGAGATGTTATTCATCCACCGAGATGCAAAACTGGACGGATCATGGATCACCGTTGTCTTACAACACATTCAGTTGGGCACAAGGCGATGCATGGGCTGGCCAGGTTATTAATAGGAACGGGAAGTTTTATTTCTACGGTCCGATGACCCGGAAAAACGCCGGGGGCGCAAGGGTAATCGGTGTAGCAGTATCAGACAGCCCAACCGGGCCGTTCACCGATCCTATCGGGAAACCTTAATCACCAATAACGGGGCGCAGGATATCGACCCTACCGTATTCATTGATGACAACGGACAGGCGTATCTCTACTGGGGGAACGGTAACCTCTATTATGTGAAGGGAAACTGCTGGGAACTTGTGCTGTTTCAAATACCGGAGGCTGGCAGAACTGGATAACGAAGTCCTGTAATGTAAGCGGTGCAACAGGAGTACATGATCCATATTTAAAATTTACCGGCGGAAGCGGTGCTCTATTCAACTTCAACTGGTGGAAGTTCACCGGCACAGGTGCAACTCCTGGTCAGACATCGGCTTTTTCACAGATAGAAGCGGAAAACTACAGCACCCAGTCTGGAATCCAAACCGAAAGCTGCAGCGAAGGAGGGGAGAATGTCGGGTATATTGAAAACGGTGATTATGCAGTTTACAACAATATCGATTTCGGCAATGGTGCAGTAAGCTTTCAGGCCAGAGTCTCCAGTTCCAACAGCGGAGGTAATATTGAGATCAGGCTTGATAGTCTTAACGGGACTTTAATAGGGACTTGTCCGGTTACCGGAACCGGGGGGTGGCAGACCTGGGCGGCTGCGACGTGCAATGTTAGTGGGGTGAGCGGAAAGCATGACTTATACCTGAAATTTACGGGAGGAAGCGGATATTTATTCAACCTGAACTGGTTCAGATTTGGTAAAGGAAGTAATTCAGGAAGCGTGGATGATTTAAATTCCGATGGGCAAATAGACTCCGTTGATTTAATGTCGATGAAAAAACACTTTTAGGATTGGGCTTTTAATAGAGGAAAAAACAAAGGTATCGGAATGCAAAATTTCGGTGCCTTTGTTTTTTTATGCAGAGCAGAGCTGAATGTTATCACTCAGCCGGAAGACCATAAATAGGGGTAACAGCCTGATTAAAAGCGGGTTGTGTGATTTCACAGAATACGGCAGGCCATTTTTAGCCGGCGAAGCCTTTTCTATCAATTCTCAGAGTAACGGCGACGGTAGCCCTTGTTATGGATGCAGAATCGGTCAATGGTTTACCGGCTGAACTCGTTCCAGTAATGACCACAATTGTTCAGCCATAACTGATGGCGGATATGGCATTGAGTGAGTAATCCACCATTCCAATAAACCTACAGCAGCGGAGGCTAAAAAATGTACTGTTATCTCCTTATTCAGATTTAAATCGAGAGGATTTGAGTCAAATTGTTTGCTTAGACTATGTTGTATTGTTTTCAGCAAACTATTCCTAAAAGAAGGAGTTCCTCTATTAATCAACATTGTAGAATAAAAAAAAGCGTTCTGCTCTAGATATTCAAATGTTCGTAGAATTGCCGCTTTGGAAGTAAAATTAGAAGCGTCTTCTTTTGAAGCGCATTCTGCTAACAACTGCGTGATATGTGCTTCCACACATTGATCAAGAAGATCATACTTATCTGCAAAATGTAAATAAACAGTTCCACGATTCACATTTGCCTTATCAGCAATCTTGTTAATCGTAATACTGTCAAAATTCATTTCAGACATAAGGGTTAAAAAAGCATTCATGATGGCTTGCCTAGATTTTTGAATACGTCTGTCCATTTGTTCTCCTTAACTTATTTAACAACCTTATTAATTTTGTTGGATAATCAACAAATGAGGCTGTTTTAACAATTGAATTCATAGTAAAAGTTTTTATAATATATATTATAACCAACATATGTTGGATTTTCAACAAATAATAAAAAATAGGAGGAATCACTATGAAAGCAATTGCTCTAACAGATTTCGGAATACCTGAATCATTTGAGGAACAGGAAATGACTATTCCTGAAATAAAAGAAACACAGGTAATTGTGGAGATGTATGCCTCATCCATAAATCCCGGAGACGTTCATTTACGCTCGGGAGCGATTCAGCAGGGGCCAATGGGGAAAATGTTTCAAGTACAGTTTCCTTATATTCTTGGTTTTGATGTAGCAGGTATTGTAAAAGATGTTGGAAATAAGGTGCATCATTTTAAACCAGGTGACCGTGTCATGGGAATGGTTCCCGCAGGTTCCTACATGGATTACGTTGTCGTGGAAGAAGACAGCCTTGCTGCCATTCCGGAAAGTCTTTCCTTCGAAGAGGCTGGTGCTATACCTACAGTTACATTAACGGCGTGGCAGGCTCTGTTTGAACATGGAAAACTTCAACAGGGTCAACGTATTTTAATTCATGGCGGATCAGGGGGTGTAGGCCATGCAGCAATTCAATTAGCAAAGCAGCATGGAGCGTATGTAATTACAACGGCGAGGGAATACAATCGTCAATTCGTCATGGAATTAGGTGCAGATGAGGTAATTGATTACACAAAAGATGATTTAGTAAATAAAATTACCGAACCTGTAGATATTGTTTTGGACACAATCGGGGAAAAATCCACATTTGAAACAGGACTGCCAGGAGAAGTGGGAAATAAAAGCTATGCTGTGCTGAAAAATGCTGGTAAATATGTTTCAATCGTTGCATTTGCTATTGGACAATGTCAAAAGGTTCGAGAGATAGATTCAATCTTTTTTCAAGGAAGGCCTAAGCGTGCTGATCTGGAATCTATTGTCCGTAAAATACAGGACAAAAAATTCAAAATTCATGTAGATGGAGTTTATCCATTTACTGCTCAAGGTCTATACCAGGCATACCGTAAAAGTGAACAGTCCCCAAAACGTGGGAAAATAGTAATTTCGAAGAAAATTTAATATGGTTATAGAACAAATAAATAATTGGAGTGAGGTTCCTTATGATAAATAAACAGGATACAGAAGTTGAAAAACATATTTGCCGTCCGATTGTGCAATATATACGATTGTTATAGAAATAGATATGATTTTGAAGGAAAATTAATTTATTATATACTATAATAAAATCATGACTATTAAAAGTAAGAAGACATTAATCTGATTAAAAAAATCGTTGAAATGACAGTTTATAGGCAGTAGAACAATACAAAAGAGTGGGGAGAGGGAGAGATCAATTATGACAATGAGAGAAAGAATTGTATCCGGAAAACTGTTTACGGATTATTGTGAAGGCTTACCAGAGGATCGACTGAATTGTAAAATGTATATGACCGCATTTAATGAAAGTAAACCCGATAATCTAAAGCTTCGTCAGGAGTTAATGAACAAGCTGTTTGGAAAAGAAATAAAAGTATGGATCGAGCCGCCATTTTATTGTTGCTATGGGACGAACATTACTATTGGAGACGGCTCATATATCAATTTTAATTGTAATTTTGTGGATGACGGAAAAATTATAATTGGGAAGAAGGTAATGTTTGGACCAACTGTAACCATCGCAACGGTGGGGCATCCGATTCGTCCTGATATGCGTGAATATATGTATGCCCAACCTGTTGTTATCGAAGATAATTGCTGGATTGGAGCGGGGACCATAATCTGCCCTGGTGTTACAATAGGTGAAAACAGTGTGATAGGTGCCGGTAGTGTTATTACAAAAGATGTTCCAAAGAGTTCCGTTGCAGTTGGTAATCCATGCAGGGTTATCCGGGAAATCGACGAGCATGACATGAAATATTATTATAAAGACAACGAAATAACAGATGAAGATTTATTGGAAGAAGCACGGCTTAGGGGGTGATGTATCTTATTGCATGTATTAGATATAATCGTCAGTAAGATTTAAAGTAATAGAAAGGGACGGAATTGATATAGCTGATTGATTCCATGGAAGAGTGATAGAAATGAGTATTAGAGTAATTGTTATGGATGTAGACGGCACAATGACCAATCACAAAAAGGAGATCACCCTCAAAACAAAGGCCGCATTAAAAAAAGCACAGGAAAAAGGCGTAAAGTTGATTTTGGCTTCAGGAAGACCTGACAGGGGGTTGATTGATTTTGCAAAGGAACTGGAGATGAGCAGGCATCACGGATTACTTGTTTCTTTTAACGGGTCCAGGGTGACAGATTGTCAGACAGGGAAAGTGCTGTTTAATGAAACAATGACTGTGGAGCAGGGAAAAGCCGTGTTAGAACATATGAAAGGTTTTAATGTCCGGCCGATGATAGACAAAGGAAACTATATGTATGTCAACGATGTTTATGACTGTATGATTAAAAATGGAGAGCAGGAGATTAACATCATTCAATATGAGTCGCGTGGTGGAAAGTATAAACTTTGCGAAATGGATGATCTGGCTTCGTTTGCGGATTATCCTCTCAACAAGATTCTGACAGCCGGAGATACCCTTTATCTGAAAGAGCATTATCTGGAGATGATGGAACCGTTTAAAGACACATTAAGTTGTATGTTTACGGCCCCCTTTTATTTTGAATTTACAGCCCGGGGAATTGATAAGGCAAAAGCACTGGAAGCAGTACTGAATCCTATGGGGTATCGGCAGGATGAGATAATTGCATTTGGTGACGGCCAGAACGATAGAACTATGATTCAATATGCGGGGATTGGTGTGGCTATGGATAATGCGGCAGAAGAACTGAAAGAGGCTGCGGATGAGATTACTTTGTCTAATGAAGAAGATGGGATCGCCGTTTCGCTTTATAAACACATACCGGGGTTAGTTTAAAGCGTAATTACCTTAAAAAAAGAAATTGCAGATCTCTTCAAGTATAGTCGAAGAGGATCTGCTTTTTTTATGGGCTAAAGCCAGTAAACAAATGCCATTTCACTCCCACAGAATCATAGTCAGTCTGTTGGTATGGTCTGCTTACGAAAATTTTGTGGCATTACGCATGTTTCTTTACGAAAAACATATGAAAAATAACTTGCAGTTTGAAAACCGCATGCAATTGCTATCTCACAGATAGGTATGTTGGTTTCCCGCAGCATCTCACAGCTTTTTGAGAGGCGATATTGGATCAGATAATTATTTGGTGTCTGACCAATATATTTCTTAAACAGTTCACAACATCTGCTTCTGCATACCGTACCTGCAGCCGCTATATCATCAATAGTTATCTTAAAATCATAATGCTGATGAATATATCCGGTCATCTCACTGAGCAACAGCCAGGATTGTTCATCGGCATTATGACTGGAATTTTGTTTTATATGATCTCCAATACAATCACAGAGTGAGACTGCCTGAGACAATAGATGAAGTAAATTTTCTTTTCCACTGTGCATTTCATCATATATTTGAGTGAGTAGAAGCAACGCATCCCTCTGCCACGGGCTTTGGGGTGTCAACGATAGATAATTGTCGGTATCCAAACCAAATATATCATCCAGATACGCTTTACCTGCAAGTGTACCTGCACCAAGCAGTACAGGATGGACAGTTACCACAATATAAGAGCAATCGGTTCTATCGGTTGAGAACCCATAATGCATACGTTTGCTGTTAATAAAAATGCCATTACCTGCACCAATGGTTACGATTTGTCCGTTTATAAAATAGTCCATTTCGCCATCCTGTATTAAAATAAACTCTAAATCGGGATGCCAATGACATGCGGCTGTATATCGATCAAATTGATGCAGCGTACCTTTACGCACATAAAGCGGAAAATTTGGTATATTATACCTTAATCGTTCTGATAAATCTGAAAATATCTCAAGCGCAGAAATCATAATAACACCTCATAATATATGATTTTGATATTAATATAAACGATTTTGTGGGCAAATGCAAGCCAAATAATGTATAATTTTGATAGTTAAAAAGGAGGTTTTATATCATATGTCTGTGATCGCTCAGGTAATTTTAGGACTGTTATTTTTGTTTGTTATTTATTTTGTTGTACGGAAAGTGGTTGATATGCCCCAAACTCACAGATATGCAAATCGGCAGTATGAAAGATTTATCCACAATTTATATCAGTATGAAAGTGAAGAAAATAAAAAATAATTTTAAGTGTTTATATTCCGGAGACCCCATAGTTCAATCGGTTTTCTTTTTATCATATTATCGGAGGTAAATTGATGAATATAGAGGTAAATATGAATGATTTCTATTTTGTAGACTTACATATTCATTCCTGTTACAGCGAAAACGGTGAATACACTCCTGCTGAGTTAATTCAAATGTGTAAGGATGCAGGTGTCCGCATGATGGCAATATCCGATCATAACTGTGTAAAAGGTTCTCAGGAAGCTATGGATAAAGCTAAGTGTGAACGCATAAGATGCTATTCAGCTATCGAAATAGACTGTACTTTTAAGAACATTAATTTTCAGGTCCTGGGCTATGATATTAAACTTGATAGTCCTGATTTCGAATGCATTGAACAGAACATGAGAAAACAATATGTTAATGTTTCAAAAAAAAGACTTCGATTGATAAATCAGATGGGCTTTGACCTAACAGAAACAGATCTCAGAGCAGTAACTGACGGACGCTATTGGAGTGAACAGTGGATGGGAGAGGATTTCGCTGAAGCCTTGCTGACAAATGAAAAATATCTTGAATGTGACCTTCTGCGGCCCTATAGAGAGAACGGTAACCGGAGTGATAATCCCTATGTTAATTTCCAGAGGGATTACTTTTTACCAGAAAAACCCTGTTATGTTGTAATGACATTTCCTGATATGAGGGATGTTATAGATATAATACATCGTAATGGTGGAAAATCTGTATTGGCTCATCCGGGAATTAATTTAAAAGGGAATTTTGAGATGATAGATCAATTGATTCCTCTGGGGCTTAATGGAATAGAAGCATACAGCAGTTATCATACGCCTGAGACTGCCAAATGGTTTTGTGATAAGGTAAAACAGTTTGATTTATTTTTTACGAGGGGTAGCAATTTCCACGGTAAAGCAAAACCAATGATTAAGTTAGGTTATTGTAGTGCGGTCGATCAGACATATAGCTTTGAGCAGAATTTCTGAAAGGATTATAATTCAGGGATCGTGTGGTTTTGTGAGAGGAAAAACCTCAGAAAATTGTTTCTGAGGTTTACCCACTCGATCCAGCTCCTTTGTTTAACTACCTATAATTGGCATTGAATATTCATAGCTTTTGTTGCTTAATTGTTCTACCATAAAAGCACCGATATCTTCTCTTGAAATATTAAAATTCATTTTTGTTTCACCGAATCCTACTTTAACGTTACCGGTAAATGATGTGTCTTTTGGAGCCATAAAGCGAACAATTGTCCAGTTCAGATTAGATGCGGTAATCATATCTGCGATAGATATTAGTTCTTTTTTAGCCGTTGGAAATAAGATACCGGCCAGGAATCCTGGAACGATGGTACTTAAGGACTTTTTATCTTTTTTAAAACGAACACTTGGAGTAGACCAATCAATGAGACGTCTAATACCATATTCATTCATAGCTTTAAGAAGGTTCTTATGACCTTCAAGAGAATCCATATGTTTATATCTTTTCATAGGGATACCAACGCACCAGATGACAGCACCACAATCGGATATAGCATCTTTTATATCGTTATAATTATTAATTTCACCTTGTATAGTGGTTAGATTTTCATGTTTGATTGTCAATTTCGATGGATTGCGAAGGAATGCTTTTACTTCATAACCTTTTTCAAGGGCATGTTGTGCGGCAAATTTGCCGATGCCACCTGATGCACCAAATATTATAACTTTCATATAATTGCCTCCTATTCAATTTGTCGCTATACCGATAATATTACTAGGTATAATAATTATTTACAAGTACAATAATATTTGATAGATACTATTAAAAATGATAGTAATAATGTGCAGTATGGAATGAAAGTAAGAAGATGATAAAGAAAGCAAGAGCTTAGAATGTCAGAAGAATACAGGCGTATTCCCTGATAAGCAAAAAGAAGTTCCCCAAAAAGGGGAATGTTCAATAATGAAGTTACATGTGAATTTTAGATTGGTAGTCGTCCCTATCTCGTAGAAAACAGGAATTACCTTCTGGTCTGTATTCGACTACTTTAACATTTTTTCGTATTCGGTTGCCCATTTTTCCAGGGATTTCAGCACTGGTAAAAACTTTACACCCAACTCTGTTAATGAATATTCTACTTTAGGAGGAACCTCTTTATAAATTTCTCTGTGAATAAGCTTGTATTCTTCCAGCATTCGAAGCTCTTTCGTTAGATTAGCCTGTGTCACCTGTGGCATTTTCCTGCTAAGTTCCCCAAATCTCAAAGTACCCTGGCTTAAAAAAAACACGATAACCATGGTCCACTTTCCACGGACTATCTTTTGCACACCAGATATTGGACAATTTTCTACATAATCATCTTCAGACATTTTTTCCATATGCCACCTCATTACTATCATATTTAATAGTACCAATCAAATAACATGGTACTTCTTAATAATTATTATACATTGTATGATTCAAAAGTAAAGATAGAAGAATACAAAATTATATACTATCATTTTCAATAGTATATATTAAAAATTATAGTACTTGATATAATTATTGTGCAAATATAGAATGTGTATATCGATAACATTTATATAGCGCCGCACCATCTGTGTTAGTGATCAGGCAATTATGTGGCAGGAAGGTGATAATCATGATTACATCAACAAATTTTTGTAAGGTAAAAAAACTGGACGATGATTTATATGTCATTACTCAAGCTGAACTTGTGCATTTTTATCTTGTTCTAGGGCAAAAAAAAGCGATCTTAATTGATGCTGGTTATGGATTTGAGGACATCAGGCCTATGATACGAAGTATAACGAGTCTGCCAGTAATGCTGGTATTGACTCATGGTGATCCTGACCACAGCTATGGAAGCGAATATTTTGGAGATATATGGCTGTACCAGCCTGATTATGGTCAGATTATAGGCTTTGACACAAAACAGGAAAGACAGTTCATTGCTGAGATGGGAGTGAATTTTCTGAAGGAAAACAAGCCTGAAGCCATTGAATATTTCGATAGCAAGGCATTCGCTGAAAGGAGTCTGCTTCGAATCCTGACTCCGCATTTTGTAAAGGATGGGGGATTGTTTGACTTAGGCGGAAAAACTTTGGAAGTGATAGTTACACCAGGGCATTCTTATGGGCATATCATGCTGCTGGATAGGGAAAAAAAGAGACTTTTTTCAGGAGATATGATTTGTGATTATGTGATCATTTACTTTTTTGAATCCGATAGAAACGCACCATTTTCCATGGCACTCGACAGCTGGAAAAAGATAAAACAATTAGAAAATGATATCAAAGATATTTATAGTGCCCATGGGACGTTCCCAATCACAATAGATTATGTCGACGCATACATTGAATGTTTTTCGGGAGAATTTCAGCAGAATTATTTAGCGGATAAACCGTTTAACCGAGGGCCTTTAGGCAGCGGATACCAGCATATCTATAAAACAGTTAATATCCAATACTCCGATAAGAGACTTGAGGAATTTTTAGGACACAAAGTGGTACGAATGGATTTATAATCAAACAATAAGTGAAGACTAGCTTTATTAATAAAATAAGCCGCAGGCATGATTGCTTGTGGCTTGAATTTTAATTTATAGGGTCAGTACACTTCATAAATCCAGGGCATAGCAACCATCTATTTGGACTCATATCCGTTAAAACACCTGAGCATGTAAACAAATGTTTCAAGGTCTGAATCTTCCCATTTTGAAATGCGTTTATAAAACTCTTCTTCTTTATCCTTAATAGCTTTCAGCGCTTTTCCACTACCCAGTTCCGTTAATGATAACAAAACTCCGCGGCGGTCTTCCGGGTGAGTCTCACTTTTTACATAACCTAAGTGTTTCAGCTGAACAACAAGCCGGCTTACGGAACTTCGGTCCATAGCGGTGGATTCGGCTAAAAGAGTAGCAGATGCCGGTCCGTTGGACAGAAGCCAGCGGACAATTAGGAAAGCAGCCGGTTGTAATGTCGGATCAAAAATGGCTGCCGTTCTTACATTTAACGCATGGGATGCACTAAGCAGTACATTGAGCTGATTGCCAAGGTTTAGTTCGAGTTGCATTCGTGACGAATTCGGTTGTGAAACAATGTTATTTTCATCCATAAATTTACCTCAATTAAATGTACTTGACATATATCAAGTAATATAATATAGTTAACATATATCAAGTATATTTGAAATTCTGGTTTCTGTCAAGTAACTGAACTGTACCATACACAGCAATAAAACTTTGTGTTTAGCGCTAGGAATAAGGAGGATTATATGTCGACATTCCCAATTGCAGTAATAACAGGTGCTACCAGCGGTCTTGGACAACTGGCAGCAATTGAGTTGGCCAGGCAAGGAAAACAACTGGTATTGACGGCCAGAAATGAAAAACGCGCGGAATCCGCCGGAGATACAATAAGGAATGCGGTACCTGACGCAAAAATAGATTTCTATTTCGGTGATCTGTCACTTATGGAGGACGTAAGAAGAATTGGGAATCAGATTAAAACTGCATATCCCCAAATTAATATTTTGGTGAATAATGCAGGACTGCACGGCTTTGAACAGCGAGTAACCAAAGAGGGATTTCCTGAAATGATTGCAGTAAACTATCTGGCGCCATGGTTGCTAACACATACGCTATTAGATTCATTGAAAGCTTCAAAAAACGCACGAATAGTGAATATCGCTTCCGAAGCATCACGCAATCATGGTGAACTTAGATTACCGGTGGATTTAACAGATACATCAGAATTTACCGCCAGAGGTTCATCTGTGCTTTATGGAAAGACCAAATTGCTTGATATCATGTTCACAGGGGAACTTGGCCGTCAGCTTGATGGAACGGGAGTTACCGCAAATGCTTTGAACCCCGGTTTTAACGTGACAGGTCTTGGTCGGGAATTAGGGTTTTCTTCGGTTCTTTCTAAAATACTGAAAACTATGCATATAGGAGACCCCAGAAAGGGTGCTGATATTATCGTCCGTTTGGCTTCGGACCCTCAGTATCAAGGTGTGACTGCCGGATATTTTAACGTCGGAACAGGAAAATCCATTGTACCTATATATCCTGGCGGTGACAACGCCATGCAGGATAAGCTATGGAAGGCTACGAAAAGCTTATTGGAACAAAGAGGATATCTTGAATCAGTTTCAGTCCGCTATCTCCACTTAAACAATAAGTCGCAGGCATGAAAGCTTGGACTATTATTGACAGATAACAATTTAAGATATATGATAATTTTAATATTACAACGGTAATCCCAAGGAGTATATTATGAAAAAGCTACCCAATATATCAGATGCTGAATGGCAAGTTATGAAAGTACTATGGGCTTATAGAAATATGATATAAAGTTATCATTATAGCAGCTAATGGAATCGAAAGTTGGATTGACTTTGGATAGAATGAAAGTACATATTTCATCGTTGCCTTGACAAAAAATTAAAAATGCATGATAATGAATATATTCATTCACTCGTAGAATGATTTTAATGGAGGCAAATTATGGCATTATCAAAAAATAAATTCACAGAGGATGAGAATGATCATTCCCGTAAAATACGAATCTCGAAAGAACCGGATCAACGCCGTCAGGAGATTGTTGAAACAGCATTAGAGATGTTTTCTGAAAAAGGTTATGAAAATACGACCATTCAAGATATTGCTGAAAAGATGAATGTATCACCTGGATTATGCTACCGCTATTTTAAATCTAAAACGGAAATCTTTGCGGCAACTTCAGAATATTATGCAATACAAGCGGTAGAACAAATGAAAATTCCAGTATCACAGGATATGCCGGCAATTGAAAAATTGAATCTTGTCATAAAGCGTATGTTTGATTTTTCTGTGAATCACTCAGAGTATGAATCGAGATATAATGAGGGGTCAGGTATTAGGGCAATTCTGTTGGATGATGTAGCCTATCAATGGATGACTGTGATGATACCGATTATAGAACAAGGAATGAAAGAAAAAACTTTTAGCTGCAGCAATGCTCCAAGAACTGCTCAATTTTTGATTTCGGGTTTGGTACACACGTTCCACGCAGAAATGCCAGAGGAAAAGACGAAGGAATATATGCAATCCTTTTTCGATTTTACACAAGATATGCTTGTTCGTGTTTTAGGAATCAAGGCAGATTAGAATATAAAATAGAATATAAGTGAAAAAAAGTACATAAAAAGTCTAATTGGCTATTATGTACTTTTTTATTGTCAATGCATTGAATAAATTCATTTATTGACTTTTTCGACAGAAAGGATTATTATATGAATGAATAAAATTATTCACTCAGAGGGAGGTGGATGTATTTTTTGAAATTACACCAGTCAGGAGAAGATTACATCAAAACAATTTTTCTGCTTCATAAGCAGTCTCATGAGGTTAGAAATGTAGACATAGCCAAAGCTATGGGATATGCAAAACCGAGTGTAAGCCATATGATAAAGAATTTAAAACGACTTCATTATGTAACGGCTATCGGAAATAATATATGCCTCACTGCAGACGGGCAAAAGTATGCAAATAAAATTTATGAACGGTACTGTACAATTAGGGATTCGTTAATCTATTTGGGTGTTTCATCGCAAACAGCAGAGAACGATGCCTGCTGTATAGAACATATTATAAGTGATGTATCGTTTAAAGCATTGAAAAATCAATTGGCAAAGAGAGGAGAGATGATAAATGGTGACTTTGCTGACTCGACTATTAATAAAAAATTATAAGAATATTACGTCACCATCAGTACAGAATTTATATGCGAAACTTTGCAGCGTTATTGGAATTTTACTAAATTTTCTTTTATTTACAGTTAAATTATTTTCCGGGCTTATAAGCGGATCAACGGCTATTTTAACGGATGGTTTTAACAATTTAGCGGATGCAGCTACTTCCGCAGCTTCATTTCTGGGCTTTTGCTTAGCAGGAATCGGATCTGGTGAAAATCATTTATTCGGGCATGGACGGTATGAGTGGTTGATGGGATTTCTATCTGCGCTTGCAGTACTTGTAATGGGCGGTACATTAGCGAAAAGTTCAGTTACAACAATACATACCCCTAAAAACATTGAATTCAACTTGGTCATACTATTAATACTCATCTGTTCCATTCTTGTTAAGCTTTATATGTTTTTTTA
This sequence comes from Lacrimispora sp., assembly GCF_031982545.1. Taxonomy (GTDB): domain Bacteria; phylum Bacillota; class Clostridia; order Lachnospirales; family Lachnospiraceae; genus Lacrimispora. The sequence continues at coordinate 98,533 of NZ_DALYXB010000009.1, read as the reverse complement.
CAACAAGAATATTGCATGCAAAATTAATTCTTCTGCCATGAAAGCAACCGCTTCTGACTGCATCAGTGATATGGCAGCAACGACAGCTATTTTGATTTCACTTATTGTGCAGTATTTTACCGGATGGAAGATTGATGGTTGGTGCGGATTGCTGGTTTCTGTTTTTATTATGTTTTCAGGCTTAAAATCTATGACAGAAATTATAGAGAGACTGCTGGGAAAATCACCGGCTGTAGACTTGGTTGATAGAATTACAAATCTAATTATGAAGTATCCCCAAGTAAAAGGTATCAATAGCTTGATCATTCATGATTATGGTCTTGGACATTATGTAGCTTCCATGCATATCGAGGGAGAGGAAGAAAACAGTGTTATTTTAAGCGACATCGCCAATGAAATTTCTTATAAACTTTATTTGCAAATAGACTGTGATACCACAATACAAATTGATTACTTAGATCCCGATCCCGTTCTGTATGACTTGATATATAAAAAAGCGGAACAGGAAATTCACGCAGTTATGTTCGGCGGTGGTGCAGCGGTGTATATATCCAGACTATTGGGGGAGAGAAAAAATGAAGAAGCCGGTCATGTGGCTTAAACTGCTCGATTATTTTCATCTTCGCCAAAACGGGGAATATTATCACCTTCCTGTAAGCTTTTATTATCGCTTAAACCGAATATGTAGAATTTGCCTTCTGTACGCCCAATATCACAAAAGCCTATAAATTCGGCTTATCCCAAAACTTATGCAGCAACAAAAAATATTCTTCTCGGCAGTTTATAATTGTAACGTGCCCACCTGTTTTAAAATGATACTCATTGGCGTTAGGGCAGAGCTCCAGCATCTCTTTGCGCTGCATTGGGTTGGCTAAATTATCAGTTTCGCTATCCACTATCAGAATATCCTTCGGTCTATTTATGTACGGTTCAGAAGTAAATAAGTGGTTAAATAGAAAATCTTCCATACAGTCTGCCATGGTATAAAAATCCTGTTTGGTTATTCTTTTAAAATCCTCTTTGCAAAGTTCAATTAATCTATTTGTATCTGTTTTTCCAGATTGAAGCCGCAGTTTTGGGCAAAACGTTCTGCCCAGCCCAAATGTCAATACGGAAACCGGCAGCACTTTAAGTATTTTACGCATTTTGCTGTAGATCTTAACTTCTGATGCATTCGTGGTGTTGACATCACTTGGATTCATGGATGTCAAGCTGTGGGAAAACACAATTTTATCAGCAATATCCGGGTACTGCTCTATAAGGTTCTGAAGGTATACGCCACCATTTGAATTGCCGATAACACTGCACTTTGTTACCTGTTCAGCATCCAAAACGGCTTTGAGGCCTTTAGCCGTGTCGGCAAACGTATGCATAGGCGGAACTGAAAGCGCTATTGTTATAAATTCTTCCCGAAACTCCTCAGCCAGCGGAAGGCCCAGCAAGTGCCCCGTAATATTTGAAAGTATGGCAAGCAAAAAGCGCTTTCCGTTCCCGCTAACCGTGTATCTCCAACGGTTTCCATCTAATGTCAGAACCTTTTCTACTGCCGTGAAATTTTCAAAATCGTGTTTTTTTACTATGGAAATGCTCATTGCCTTCCCTCACTTTCATGGTACAGTTGCCACATGAGTTTTTCCACTTCCGAAAACTCATTTTCGATTATTAATTCATCAATCTGTCCGGTGGTGGCAAGTATGTTTAACCCATGCAACATTATATAAATGCGGTGACTTAAAAACTTAACATGCATTTTATTTTTGTAAACCTTTTTAAGTATTGTGTTTATTGCATTTATTGTGTTCAAATAGGCTTCTTTCATTTTCTCTTTTCTTACATCAGGGGGAAAACTAAAAAAGTACGGGTAAAATATACAGTTTAGCGTGTTTTCAAAATTCATCATGTCGCCTTTTTCAAGCTTGTGATATAAGCGGAAAGCTTTTATCAAACTTTCAATGTCCTCTACTTCGGAAAATATCCCCCATACGTCACCGGTTTCGTTCTCAACAATGTCTAAAAAGATTTCTTCCACAGAATGATAGTGGTAATAAAGTCCCCCGACCGACAGTGAGAGCACTTCGCTTATGTCCGTCATTGTAACGGATGAGTAACCTTTTTCAATTATAAGTAACTTTGTTGCCCGTTGAATATCCAGTTTTCTTTTGCTTCCTTTTTTCATTGCTTGTTCTCCTGTATAAAACCGAGTATACCCTCTGTTTCTTACATTAGCACATGATTCTCAACTAGTCAATTAAAATTTACCTTTGAAAAAGTTATTGCTATAGTCTATTTCAATAGAAAGTGGTAAAATATTCTACGTAAATTACATACATAAGGAAGCGGAGAAAGATTCATTGAATTACGTAACTGATTGACAGAACAAGAGATAAGGAGTTGCTTATTTCTTTACAAAAAGGAAGATGGAGATAATGAGAAACGTTGAGTTATTTCATTCATTAAAAGCTGAAAAGATCTGTTTTAAGGCGTTAAGTATGAGTCATGATCAGGCTATACATAGCTATGCATTGGATAAGGAAGTATCACGATTTATTGGTTGGAATTTAAGGAGTTCAATAGATGAAACGAGACAGCATGTAAAAACAATGTTAGAACGTGAGTCTATTGGTTCTGCTCGGATATTAATTAAGAATGGATTTGAGCTGGAAGGCCGACTAAAAGATAACTATTATGTAGATGGTAAGTATTACGATGCCTTGCAGTTTTGTTATTTAATAATCTAAGGAGGGCCCCATGACTAAAATTAGATATGCTATAATAGGAAACGGATTCCGGGCAATGGCTTTTTTAAGAATAGGCCTTGTTCTATCTGCAAAATTTGAAGTAACTTCTGTTTTTTTTCGAAATAAAGAGAAAGCAGCTGAATTTTCCCAAACCCATTCCGTTCCAATAGCTTTGACCATAAAGGAATGCTTATCTACGAATCCTGATTTTGTGGTAATAGCCATTGGGAGGGATGGTAATCCTGAGATGATAAAACAGTTAATTCCTTATGGCATACCAATGTTAGTGGAGACACCGCCTGCCATGAACTTAAATGACCTTCATTCCCTGTGGGATATTTCTATCAAACAAGATGCCAGGATTCAGATCGCGGAACAGTATTTTTTACAGCCGCTTTATGAGGCGAAATTGATGGCTCTAAAAAAAGGAATATTAGGCGAGGTTCATAACTTATCCATATCCTGGGCTCATGACTATCACGGTGTCAGCTTAATTCGAAAGCTGTTAGGAGTTGGATTTGAAGGAGCTCAGATAACTGGTAAAAACTATCAATTTCCCGTGACAGTCACCGACTCCAGAGATGGAATTAAGACGGAAGGAGAGATGGTCTTTGCTGATCGGTCAAGATACACCATAGAATTTGAAAGTGGAAAAGTAGCTTTTTATGATTTCGCGTCAAATGTACAATACCGTTCCAAAATCAGAACCCGTCATCTAAATATACAAGGGGTTCGTGGTGAAATGGATGATGATATTGTACGCAGCTTGACCAAAGATAACCAGCCGTTAGTTCAAACCTTTCAGATTACCCAGGACATTAATACATTGTCTACGTATTCCATTAATCTTGGGGAGGAATGTCTCTATCATAATCCTTTTGCAAGGGAACGGCTTACGGATGATGAAGTTGCCATGTCAGGCTGTCTCCTTGGAATGGAAGAATATCTATTGACTGGTAACAGTTTCTATTCCTTTGCGGAGGGCTGCCAGGATAACTATTTTTTCTTATTGATGCAGGAAGCTCTAAAGCAGCCGCATGCAGCCATAAAAACAGAAGTTCAACCATGGAATTAAGTCCAGCCGGAAAGCGCAATCAATATGATTGGGTCCGTAATAAAAGTTATTACCGCTTTTCCGCCTTTGAAAATGAATAATACGCCGAGAACACAAACATCATTAGCTGCAGCGAGTAAATAACCGCTCTTTCTGTGAGTCCCATGATATTTAAATTATTTACCATACCAATGGGGTTGAGTACACCTGTTGCCGTAATAACCACAGACATAATTATAGTAAAGGTTCCCAGCCGTTTCATTTTCTCTTGCTTTAAGTAACCGACAGCCAGAACAAAACCTGCGGTAATCGTAGTAAACACTACAATTACCGTGACGATAATGTGCATGATGTTGCCGAATGTCATCTGAGTTTTATCACCAGTGAGTGGGAATAATGCATATCCGAATATGGAAACAAGGTTCATTGACAGAAAAATGCCCCATCCCGTGCGAACAGCAGAGTGGTATTTACGAAAGGATTTGACTAGCATTCCTATGACAAATAATATTGTAGCAACGCCATAGATGGTGGTAAAAATCAAAAGCAAGGTTCTGTTCGGTGCGCCCACGGCAGTCAGAGAACTAATATCGGTAGTGATAGGATTGTAATCCGGCCATAGGAGCTGCCCCAAAAGCGTATGGAATAAATAAAAGATTACGCCAATCATGCCCAACGGCATTGTTAAGGATTCGAATTTTTTCATTTTCATATTTTATCCTTTCTCTTTAAGATTATAATCCTATTCAAAAAAAATTCTTCAAATTTTTTACTAATTCAAGAATCCCCTTGCGTACAGCGACTGACAGTAGCGCAAATGCAATTAATGCTAAAACGGATCTCTCCCACAGTGCGGCGGTGACCAGTGCCGCTGGCGGATAAAAACGCCCGATTGCCTGCCCAAGTTGGGTACTTAAATCAGCCAGAAAATCCCCGTTTACTGACTGCATGCAGAAGGAAAGTGCCATCACACCGATGATCGCTCCAATAGTCATGGCTGCAATCATAGGAAGCAACGGAGCCAGAAGCCAAATGACCAATGCAGACAGCCAGAGTACGGCCGGGGAACCGCTTTCTCTCATAAAAACCACCATAGCTGGAAGAAAAAACAGACCGCCAAAGAGCAGGTTTTGCTTATTTAAATACTACTCCAATATGGTAAAAAATAGCAAAAAATACAATAATTTAAAGAGCCTCAGGGCAAATTGTACATAGAAAAATACAATCTAAATTGTTATAATTGTAAAAATGCACGATTCGAAGGGGGATTATTGAGTATGCTAAAACGTAAGAATGGATTAAAATGTTTAATTTTTTTAGTATTAACTACTCTTATAACTGGAAGTAATATTTCCAGTTTTGCAAGTACTGGAAGCAATAATACAGGTAATTTCAGTGTTCTATCCTATAATATCGGGGGGCTGCCAGAAATGTTTTCAAGTAGTGGAGATCCTAAGAAATATATTCCTCAAATTGGATCAAAGCTTTATGCCTACGATTTAATAAATGTACAGGAAGATTTCAATTATCACGCTTCGCTCTATGCAAATGATACTCATGCATATAGAACCCCTACTTCTGGAGGAGCAGGAATTGGTGATGGTATGAATTTCCTGTCAAATTATCCTTTTGGAGATACAGACCGGGAGACATGGACAGACCGTTATGGTAAGTTTGATAGCGGTAGTGATGAATTGACTCCAAAGGGATTCATGTACAATCAAGTTAAAATAGCAGATGGAGTTTATGTAGATGTTTATAATCTTCACGCAGATGCGGATACGGATGCGAAATCGGAGGCTGCAAGGCGTAGTAATTTAAATCAGCTTGCTGCATATATTGAGGAATATTCCCAGGGGCATGCAGTGATTGTGTTTGGAGATACCAATTGCAGATATACCCGAACTGATGACAATTTAAAATCTTTATTTGTCGACAGGCTGGATATGAGAGATGTCTGGATAGAAAAAATCAGAAATGGGATTTATCCGGAAAAGGGAGGAGAAGCATTGCTGGGGGTGTCTGGAGAGACGAGTGCCAACAATGAAGTTGTAGATAAAATCTTTTATCGAAGCGGTGCCGGTATTACGCTGAATCCTACTTCTTATAAGGTTGAAAATAGTTATTTCACTGATACGGAAGGAAATCAGCTCTCTGATCACTATGCCATAAGTGCAAACTTTAGCTATACCAGGGATAATAGTATTGTTTACAGTGAGTTATGGGGAGGATCTGGTGGCATAGCGTTCAATTTTTTGAGAAATTCATCACCAACGTTCAGCAGACCTGTGTCCGTTACTATAAGGGGAGAAAATCGCGTGGATGCCATATCTATGACCTATGCTGATGGTACAGTGCTTAGCAATGGTGGAGCTGGCGGAACTCAGAAGACCTTGGCGTTGGAAAAAGATGAATATATCATAAAGGCGGTTATTTATAAAAATACTTATAAGGGGTCAGACCGGATATTCTATTTGGAGTTGACAACAAACAAGAGCCGTGTTTTGGAAAGTGGAGTAAAAAGTGGAACTGCACTTACTTTAACTGCACCTGCAGGAACATATATTGCCGGATTTTTTGGACGAGCGGAAGCAAATATTGATAAGATTGGAGCTATCTACAAAACATTAGAATAACGATTATCCCGCGGAATAATCCGCGGGATTTTTTCTGACTGAGCCAATATAATGAAGACATGAATTTAACTCTCCTTATCCGTACCCGGATATTTACTCCTGTTTTCATGCTCTCTTGGTGAAATCCCCGTAACTTTCTTAAATACCTTGCTGAAATAATAAGGGTTATCAAAGCCCAGTTTATCAGAGATATCATACATCAGGTACTGGTGAGTGTCTATAAGCTCCATGGCATGCTGGATCTTTACCTGAGCAATATAATCAGAAAGAGTGGTACCGGTCAGTTTTTTAAAGGTATTGCTTAAATGGCCGGAACTAATATTTAAAGCTTCCGCAACATCCACCAGAGTCAGCTTTTCCATATAGTGTTCTTTGATGTAGCCTCTGGCCAGGTCTACCAGTTTATCAGAGCGGGTGGTCTTTCTGTCGTTTAAAAGCCTGCAAAGCTTTTGGCAAAAGCTTCTCAGCCATTCCAGTATGTCCTCCATGCTGTTAAATTGACTGAGCTGCTCCGCAATATTGATGGTATAAGGGAAAATATCCTGATAGCTGCCATTTCCTGTTTCAAAAAAGGAATATAAATAAGTATAGATATTGATGCAGGCACTGGTTGCCTGTTCTTTCCGGGGCTTATTTTCACGAAACAGTGTGATGATGTCTTCAAAGATTGAAGCAAGCTTTTCGCTGTCATTTTGACTGATATAAGCCGCCAGATCTTTTTTAAATACATTGATGTTGAAATTTTTCGCCTGGCTGAAATGGGAGGGCTGACCCTGGTATAGTACTACCTGGGAGGAAGAATCAAAGTAATAATAATCCAGTGCGGTCTGGGCCTCAGAGAACGCTTCCAGAAGATCTGACATCGTTTCCTTTAAACGGCTTACCCCAAAAACAGCAGATAACTCAAAATAGGTTTTTAAAGCCACACTGAATTTATGGCAGAACTCACTGATAGAGCTTTGGGAAAAAGTATCTCCTTTTAAAGAGGCAATAATGAGAAAGGTATCCTGCCGGTATTCCAAAATTGTATGATGAAAGAAAGATCTTGCCGCGATTCCGCCTAAGATATCAATCATCTGCCTGCTTACGGAATGCAAGTCGTAGCTTCCTCCCCCTGCTTCAAAATTTATGTGGATGGGTTTTAAGGTAAAAAGGATGACAAAAGGAGCCGGATACTGCTCCTTAAGTTCATCAGGGATATCAGGGACTTCCTCCGGGGAAAATAAAAGACGTCTAAACGTTATCTTATCTAAGTCTTCCTGACTGTTTTCCTGACGTCCTTCCATCAGACGGTATTTTTTATTAAGAAATAAGTCACAGGATTCCTTGGCACGTTCTAAAGCAGCGATCAGAGCCTCTTCATTTAAATCGATTTTTACCAGATAGTCAGAGGCACCCAGAGAAAGAGCTTTTTTAACCAGATGAAACTCTTCTAAGTTGGTTAATACAATAAAAGCAAAAGAACAGTTGTTTTCTTTGCATTTTTCCACCAGTTCCAAACCGTTTAATACGGGCATACGAATATCCGTTATAACAATATCCGGCTGAAGCTCCATAATCATGTCAAAGGCAGAAGGACCATTGGTGGCCTTTCCAATTATGCTGCACTCAAAGTTTTCCCATATGATCAGAGAGGCGATGCCGGCCAGGATAAGTGGTTCATCGTCTATAATAATAATTCGATACATAATGTTTCGCACCCCTTTGTCAGTTCATTCTAAAATTCCAGTGGTAGGGCAATGGTAATCAATGTATATTGGTCTAATTCGCTTTCCAGCTTTAAGCCGTAGTCTTCTCCGTAAACCAGCTTTAATCTTCGGTCCACGTTTGGAAGGCCGATTCCGCTCATATTGCTTCTTGTGATACGGGAGGTATCAGTCAGCAGTTTTTCTATATTTTCAGGTGATATGCCAATGCCATTGTCCTTTACTGAAATATAGAGTATCCCGTTTTTCGTATAAATGTGTATTTCTATAAGACCGTTTCTTCCGCTTGGTTCAATTCCGTTAAAGATAGCATTTTCCACAATGGGCTGAAGGGTGAGCTTCACGATTTTGGCATCGTAAAGAACCTCCTGGTCCACCTGGATTGAAACGTCAAAAAGTTCAATATACCGGATTTTTTCTATGATAACATAGTTTTGCAAAAAATCCAATTCCTGACGAAGCGTTACTTTTTCATTGAATCCCTTTGCCATGTTTTTAAGAAGAGAAGACAGAGCAGTGACTACCCGGACAATTCCGCTGTTTTTCTGCATGGTTGCGATCCATTTAATAGAATCCAGGGTATTATAAAGAAAATGAGGATTGATCTGTGCCTGAAGCATTTTAATTTCCAAATCCCTTTTTTCTTTCTCACTTTGAACTCTTGTTTCCAGAAGGTTGGAGATCCGGCTGGACATCTGATTAATCTGCTTTCCAATGCTTCCGATCTCATCAGCCGTTTCAATGGAACGGTCCGGATCAAAATTACCTCCGGCAATAAATTCCAGACGTTTTTTCAATCGGCTGATGGGAGCGCTTAACTGGCGGGATATGAACCAGGACAGGGTCAGGCCGATGGCAACACAGAAAAAGAATATAAGGCTGATGGTACCGCCGATCACTCCATGGTCCAGATTAAGAGAGGAAACCGGAAGAACCTGAAAGAAGATCAGTCCGCTGACTGCCTGTTTTTCATAGGCAATGATGCATTCCTCCCCAGCAAGCATGGTGCGAAAATTTCCCTGGGGTTCTTTCCGCTCTTTTAAGTTTGCCAGCAAAGGGTCTACATCAAAAGAATCTCCGTTCACAGAGGAGATAATACTTCCGTCTGAAGTGGCCGCATAAAGTATCTGACCGTCTCCCATGCTTTTCAGAGTATCAGAAAACAGCCTGGGGGAGACAGCAAGAAATATCCATGCGTCTTCCGGCTGCCCGCTGGAAGCATATTTTAATGGCCTTAAAAGTGGAAGAATCTTTGGGGTATAATTGGTAGGAGAAAAAGGGTTGTCCTCCAGAGAAAGAAGGTATTGTGTATTTTCTCTGTAAAGCAGATCATGAAACCAGGGGGCATTTTGAATGTCACCCACATCCCGGGTGGAACCGTAAGCGTTACCGGCTTGTAAAACTTCTCCATTATTATAAAGAGTGATTTTATAAATATATTTGCTGTATCCTGAGATGGCACAAAAATCTCTCAGCACATTGGAGGCGTAGAGCTTAATATAGGCAGATTCCCCGTGGTCTCCCATTTTAAAAGAAGGAGAGGAAAATAACGATTTTCGTTCGGAGCAGGTAACAACAATGTTGACCATTTCCTTATAAGCCACTTCCATCCGATCTGACAAAATCTGAACCCGGTTTACTGTATTTTTGGTTTCGTTTTCTAAAGCATCCTTATAATAAGAGTGATAGTTATAAAAACTCACGGCGCATGCAATGATGATAACCATCAGCAGATTGTATAAAAGAAATTTATACCGGAATGTTCGGGGCATGATATCATCCTTTCTCCCCTCCCCGTGAACAGCTGCTGAATGTCAGATTTTCCATCTCAGCCTGCACGAGAATAAATTTAGTAATATCATATCCTTTATTCCTGAGAAATTCAACGAAATCGATATGAATCTTAAAAAAATATAAAAATCTGCATAAATTATATGTTTTAATTTAGAAAGACACGAAAGACGTAAAAAAAATAATATAATTATGCAAATCGTTTATTCCGATATAGCCTCAGATCTGGTATCTTTATAGCATAAAGAACACGCGCGTAGTTCTAAAAAAAGGGAGGTTTCAAACCAATGAAATTAAAAAAGGTTTTAGCTATGGTATTAGCAGCCGGAATGGTGTGTGCATCTTTAACTGCATGTGGCAGCAAAACAGCTGAAAGCAGCGCTGCAGATACAACCGGAGCAACAACTGCTGCAGATTCTGCAAAGGCAGGCGATAAAACACAGAACTCTGGTGAAAAGAAAGTTCTTACCGTGACAACATGGGACTATGATTCATCTCCTCAGTTTCAGTCAGTGGTTGATGCCTATATGAAAGAAAATCCCAATGTGGAGATCAAAGTTATTGATACATCTGCTGATGAATACAACAATTCCTTAGGAATCAGTTTATCCGCAGCTCAGCCGGATCCGGATATTATCTGGGTAAAGGATATGGGTTCCATGCTTCAGATGGCTGATAAAAAACAGCTTCTTCCTCTTGATGATTTCATGAAAAAAGACAACTTTGATACATCCGTTTACAATGGTGCGGCAGAGCAGCTTCAGTACAACGGAGTGACTTACGGACTTCCGTACCGTTCCGACTGGTATGTCTTATACTACAATAAGGATCTTTTTGACGCGGCAGGTGTTGCATATCCTTCCAATGATATGACCTGGGATGAGTATAATGAACTGGCAGCAAAGATGACTTCCGGCGAAGGCAGCTCAAAGGTATACGGCGGACATAATCATACATGGCAGGCGCTTGTAACAAACTGGGCCGTTCAGGATGGCAAGCATACGGTTGTTGAAAAAGATTATTCCTTTTTAAAGCCATGGTATGAGTCAGCTCTTTCCTTACAGGATAAGGGATATATTCAGGATTACTCTACGTTAAAGACAGCAAATATTCATTATTCCTCTATATTTAAGAATCAGCAGTGCGCTATGATGCCAATGGGAACCTGGTTTATCGCCACCATGATCCAGTCCCGTGCAGCAGATGAGACTTCCTTTAACTGGGGTATTGCAAGACTTCCTCATCCTGCTGATACAGAATCCGGATATACGGTAGGAGCTCTCACTCCTGTGGGAATCAGCGCCTATACGGACGAACCTGACTTATCATGGGATTTTGTAAAATTTGCCACAAGCAAAGAAGCCGCAAATATTCTGGCTGAACAGGGTGTATTTACCGGTATCCAGACAGAGGAATCTTTAAAAACCATCGCTTCCGCACAGTTCTTCCCCGAGGGAGAATCTAATATTGAAGCATTGTCCTATACTCATTACACATTTGACCGTCCCTTAGACCCAAAGATCGAAGAAATTCGTAAGGCTCTTGATGAAGTTCATGAAATGATCATGATCAAGCAGTATACGGTTGATCAGGGAATCGAAGAACTGAACAAACGTGTTGCAGAGATCAAAGGCTGGTAAAATATAATTGATTGCCAAAGAGCGCCTTTTCTAAAATTTAAGCAAGGCGCTCTTTTTGTGGCAAAAAGCAGGTGAAAAGGAGGTTAACCCAGTATGAAAGAAGTAAAAACCACATTGTCGTCACATCAGAAGAAAGCAATCCGAAGTAACCTGGTCGGTTATTCCTTTATTTTGCCTAATTTAATCGGATATGCTATTTTCGTATTCATCCCTGTTATTTTTTCCTTTATTTTAAGTGTTATGAAATGGGATGGCTCCAAGGCTCCCATGGAGTTTGTTGGATTAAAAAATTTCGCTCAGATTTTTGGTGACAGGATATTTGTTCAATCCTTTCTTCACACCATTCAATATGCATTGCTTACGGTATTCCCAACTCTGGTGCTGTCACTTTTACTGGCAGTTTTACTGAATCATAAATTAAAAGGGATCGCGATCTTCCGTACAGCGCTGTATTTCCCTTACATTGCTTCCATCGTGGCGGTAGGCGCGGTTTGGAACATGTTATTTCAGCCAGATTTTGGACCCATCAATGAATTTTTAAAATTCATTGGCATTTCCAAGCCTCCCAGATGGGTTGTTGATGTGAAATGGGCCATGGTGGCCATTTCCGTGGTAAGTGTATGGAAGTATATGGGTTACTATATGATCGTGTATCTGGCAGCTCTCCAGGGAATTTCAGGTTCCCTTTATGAAGCGGCAGGGATTGACGGGGCCAATGGTTTTCAGAAGCTTCGGTATATTACGATTCCCATGCTGACTCCGACCACATTCTTCGTGCTGATTATGCTTACAATTCAGTGCTTTAAGGTATTTGATCTTGTATATGTAATGACAGGGGGAGGTCCCGGCAACGCCACCAAGACCCTGGTCAATTATATTTATGAAAAGGCATTTACCTCATGGGAGTTTGGACCGGCAAGTGCGGGAGCCATAGTTTTGTTCGCAGTCGTGCTTGTGATCACCCTGATTCAGTTTGCGGGTGAAAAGAAGTGGTCTAAGGATTTGATGTAAGGAGGGAAAGCGATGAATACAAAAACAAAGAATTTAAGGATACCTCTGTATCTGGGACTGATTGCTTTATCCCTTTTTATGCTGGTGCCTTTTTACTGGATGGTGATCTCTTCTTTAAAGCTTAATAAAGATGTATTTTCCGTACCAATGAAATGGTGGCCCGATGCGATGCATTGGGAGAACTACAAAATCATCTGGAAGAAGCTGCCCCTTGTGACCTTCTTTTTCAATACAGCCAAGCTGACGGTTATTACGACAATCATCCAGCTGTGTACCAGCTGTTTTGCTGCTTATGGTTTTACAAAGACGCGTTTTAAAGGCAGGGATCTGATCTTTCTCATGTATGTTACTACCATAGCTGTTCCATGGCAGGTCTACATGGTTCCACAGTTTATTCTGGTTTCCAGGCTGGGTCTTAACGACACTCATTTAGGATTGATCTTAATGCAGGCGTTCTCTGCGTTTGGTGTATTTTTAATCCGCCAGTTTTATATCAGCATTCCGGATGAATTATGCGAAGCTGCCAGGATCGACGGGTTAAATGAATATGGTATCTTTGGAAAAATCGTGTTTCCTCTTGGGAAACCTGCTATGGCAACCCTGACCATTTTTACATTTACCAATGTGTGGAATGATTTTATGGGACCCCTTATCTATTTAAAAACAAAGGAATTGAAAACCATCCAGCTGGGTATCCGGATGTTTATATCCCAGTTCGGAGCGGATTATGCATGGATCATGGCTGCTTCCGTTTGCTCATTGATCCCGGTTATCATTGTATTTTTGAGCTGTCAGAAGTTCTTTGTAGAGGGCGTTGCAGCCAGCGGAATCAAAGGATAGAAAGCGGAAATACCCTGTGGGTATCCCTTTATGTCCAAAAAGATGGACAGTGAATAGGAAAGGAGTGGCATATGGCACAGACATTGGAACAAATAAAAACCTATCCTGGAATGGAAGAGGGGATGGTTCAACAGGCTATGAATGATGCAGTAAAGATCGTGAGAGAGAACCTGACGGAATTTACGGATAAATTCCAGTCTTCCAACAGCTTCGACGGATTTTATGAGGCAACAGAAAACGTGGAATGGACAACCGGGTTCTGGACAGGCGTGATCTGGCTGGCTTACGAGCACACCGGTGATGAAGCTTTCCAAAAAGCCGCGCAAGTACAGGTTGAAAGCTTTTTGAGCAGAATTGAAAATAAAATTGATGTAAACCATCATGATATGGGATTTCTATATAGTCTATCCTGCGTCGCAGCCTATAAGCTGACCGGCAATGAACATGCAAAAAAGGCTGCTTTATTGGCAGCGGATCATTTGGCAGAACGATACAAGGAAAGAGGGAAGTTCCTTCAGGCCTGGGGAAATCCGGGTGAACCAAAGGAATACCGGCTGATTATTGACTGCCTGTTAAATCTCCCCTTACTTTACTGGGCAACGGAAGTTACGGGAGATCCTTCCTACGAAGATAAGGCGGAAAACCATATAAAGACTGCCATGAAATGCATTTTGCGTCCGGACCATTCTACCTACCATACCCATTTTTTTGATGTGGAAACAGGGGAACCCACGTATGGAGTAACCCATCAGGGGAATCGCGACGGTTCTGCATGGGCCAGAGGCCAGGCCTGGGGGATTTATGGGATTGCCTTAAGCTACCGGTATTTGAAGAATCCGGAGTACATGGACTTATTCTGCAGAGTGACGGATTATTTCATTGAACATCTGCCGGAAGATCTGGTACCTTACTGGGATTTTGACTTTGACACAGGCAGTGAGGAACCGAGAGATTCCTCTGCCTCTGCCATTGCTGTGTGCGGGATCCTGGAAATGGCGAAATACTTAGAAAAAGAGAAGGCACAGGTATATCTGACAGCAGCTGACCGGATGCTTAAGGCGCTGACAGACCTTTGTGCCAACAGGGATTACAAAAAATCCAATGGATTGTTGCTTCATGGCACCTATGCAAGGAATTCCAAAGAGAATACCTGTACAGACCGTGGTGTAGATGAATGCAATACATGGGGAGATTATTTTTATATGGAGGCGCTGACAAGGCTCTCCAGGGACTGGAAGCTGTACTGGTAAGTGCTGGAGGAGGAGGAGAATGAAGACAAATCTGCTGTATGTGTTTGCTGACCAGTGGCGGGCGCACGCAATGGGATTTATGAACATGGATCAGGTGATAACACCGAACATTGACTCTTTTGCCCGGGAGAGCATGAGGTTTACCAATGCTTACAGTACTTATCCCTTATGCTCTCCCCACAGAGCGTCTCTTATGACAGGAAAATACCCCTTCCGCCTGGGAATGTGGACCAATTGCAAGATTGGGCTGGAAGAAAAGGTCATGTTGAGACCCCAGGAGCGTTGCATTGGAGATGTGCTGAAGGATGAAGGTTACCGGACGGGCTACATTGGCAAATGGCATTTGGATGCATCGGAGCTTAACTTTGTTGCTAATCCAATATCAGGTGCAAGGGACTGGGATGCCTATACGCCGCCAGGAGAAAGAAGACATGGATTTGATTACTGGCTGTCTTACGGAGCCTGGGATGATCACATGAATCCCCATTATTGGCAAAACGGTGAAAGCCAGATAAAGCCAGGTAAATGGTCAGCAGAATTTGAAACAGACAAGGCTCTTGAATACATGGAAGCAAGGAAAGAAGGTGAACAGCCATTTGCGCTGTATCTATCCTACAATCCGCCTCATCTTCCCTATGAGCTGGTTCCGGATAAGTATTACGAACGGTTTCAGGATCTGGAGGTCTGCTATCGTGAAAATGTTCCGGAAGAGATGAGAGAAAAGGGAGGGCTCCTGGAGACTCAGACAAGGCAGTATTATGCTGCAATTTATGGAATTGATCAGCAGTTTGGAAGAATCCTTCAATATTTAAAAGATCATGGCATGGAGGAAAATACCCTTGTCATCTTGTCTTCGGATCATGGAGAGATGCTTGGTTCCCATGGATTGATGAGTAAAAACATCTGGTATGAGGAGTCCATTCATATACCGCTTATGATTCGTCAGAAAGGACGAATCCAGGCGGCTGACAACGATGGAATGTTTGCCAGCCCTGATCACATGCCCACGATTCTGGAACTTTTGGAAATTCCCGTTCCAGAGACATGCGAAGGATATAGTCATGTGAAAGGAATGTTTGGTACGGATGAGAATGAGCCTGAGGATATGTTGATATGCTCTTATCCGGGAGGAGAGGAGATGGTAAAGAATTTCTCCTCTAAAGGTCTTAGTCATAAATCCTATGGCTGGCGCGGTATAAAGGATAAGCGTTACACTTATGCCATATCTAACGGCTATGCGCCAGGCGAGGAACAGAAAGAATATCTTTATGATAATGAAACGGATCCTTATCAAATTAATCCTGAATTATTAAAGCCGGATTGTCAGAGAAGTGAAATTCTTAAATTCAGGGAAAGGCTTAGAGCTTATTTAAGCAGGACAGAAGATCCGTTTTTGTGGAATCGCTAGAAGAGAATCAGGAATAAGGGGTGTTGCAAAATTAACGTAAGTTAGTTTTATAGCACCCCGCTTTTTCCTTTGTCGCGCAATATGAATTTCCAGAAAGGAGAATTATTATGAGATATAAATGCAGGAAAATAAGCAATAAACTTATTATCAATGGTAATTTAAGAAAAGCCCAATGGGAGGCTGCAGAAGGTATTCGCCTAGTGGATACAGTAACAGGATTAGAAAGTAATAACCAGACAATAGCTAAGTTCTTGTGGAATGATACCTTTTTGTACGTTGGTTTTTATTGCAGGTATGAACAGATCAGTGCAACTATGAGTGGTTTCAATGAAAAACTGTATGAAGAGGATGTGGTAGAAGTATTTATTGATGATAATAGTGATCGAAGAACCTATATGGAAATTGAAGTAAATCCGTTAAATGCGGTACTTCATTATTATATACAGAATGATCTGGCTGGTACGATTTTACAATATGCCAGAGTCAATAATAATATTATATCAGCTGTTATTCAAGATCAGGAAGAAAAGGAATTTATGGTGGAGCTCGCGATCCCATTTACTGAATTTATTACAGCATCAAGCATTCCGCCTGAAACAGGAGATATCTGGCTGTTTAACGCATATAGGATCAATAACAGCTTCGGAGATGATGTTGAGTATCTGGCATGCTCACCCACTGGGATGATCAATTTTCACATACCAAATTGTTTTGGAGAATTAGAATATACAAATATACCAATCCTTTAATCTGCATGTTAAGAGACAGTTATGAAAAGAAAAAAACCAAAAATCAGATATTCTAAAGAAAAAATGAGAAAGGATCTGATTCAGCAGAAAAAAACTTTGAAGAATAATTTCCTTTTATATGTTATGAGAGGCGATGTAAAGGATTTAAAATATATAGAAGAAAATTTTGAACAGCTGGGTATCTTTATTAACCAGAACGGCTTCCAAATTATCACAATTGAGTTTGATGGGGCAGCAGAGGATCGTAATTCTGAGATAATTTCTTCTCAATTTATTATAAAAAACAGAGTGGAAGAAATATTATCCACTTATTATTCTTTGCAGAGTGCAGAATTGCAACATCGTATTTCCATTATTATTAATACTGATGAAAATAGTATTATAATTAAAGAATTACAAAGCCATCTGCAGGAAGCCATTGAGTTCATTTATCATGATCATGGAATAAGGTGTTTCATTGGCATTAGCCATATTCATAATAATATTGGGAAAATTCCAGATGCATATACAGAAAGCCTGGAAGCAGTTACAAATGCCACAATGCAAAAAGATAAAAATATATCTTATGTAGAAGATGTAGAAAAACTGAGCAATCAGTATGATTTCACCATAGAAAGTGAATCTCGTTTGATAAATTACATTAAGACAGGTAATAAGGAACAGGCATTCCATATAATAGAAGAAGTGGTTTGTGAAAACACAAAGAATCACAATCTGAGAATAGGATATGTTCAGTGCTTAATGTTTGATATAATGGGTGCAATTATAAGATCAGTAAAAGAGAAAGACTTTTCTTCTATGCCGGTTGAAAAAGACCCCATTCGTATTATGAAAGAATATACCAATATAGTAGAAATGAAACAGATACTTCTGAATTTTTGCTCTTATGCATGTGAATTGAATTTGTCACAAAAAGAAATGCAGAAATACAGTATAGAAGAGGATATCAATCAATATATCAAAGAAAATTATTTCAACCCGGATCTAAATGTTGCAATGCTTGGAGAAATCTTTCATCTGACTCCTGCATATTTATCAAAGATCTACAAAAGTGAAACAGGAAACTCTTTATTATATGCAATTAATAGTATTCGGATAGAAGCCTCTAAAAAACTGTTAGTTGAAACTGATTTAAGTGTTAATCAGATTTCTCTATTGGTGGGATCTCTCTATTGTAATGCCTTTATTCGCTTTTTTAAGAAGCAGACAGGATTGACTCCCGGACAATACAAGAATTTGAATAAAAAGCAGAAAAAAACCTTTGATGAGTGATTTTTCATGGTTGGACGCTCCTGGTCTTTTAAGATTGAGACCAGGGGCGTTTTCTAATTATTTATTTTCCAAAAGTGCCAGCAACATCTCTGTAGTCATTGGAATATGGGTAGGCAGCGCTTCTTTTGTTCCAGCATAAACAGCAGAAATAAGTCGGTGTTTACCAGGTTTCAGCTGTGACTGAATCATGGGTATGTAGGTTCTTGGATGGATCAGATTGCTGTTGCTATCTGCCAGGATAAAATGTGCTTTTCCTTCCCCATTTAAATCGTATATTCCACTGATATAATGGTAGCGGGTCTTTTCATTCTCGTCCTGATAAGGACACTCATAGATCAGGTAACCATTTTCAGTTTTTTGTGCTTCTGAAGGGATAAAATCTCCCTCCCTGTCAGCAGCTCGTGGAATGGAAAATCCACAATCTGCTGCAAATAGAGGGCGTTGGGTTTCAATATCATGAATACGATAATGCCAGGGTAATCCTGGGAAAACGGTAGTTGTAACCGTTACATCCGGCCATGGTTTCCAACGAGAGCGGATAAGTTCTTCATTTAGTTCCAATAATTCACAATTTCTCCTGACGCGGTAATAACTATCCTGTTCACTTAACGCTAACATGCTGTCAGGAGCATTTTGTGCAAGGTCATAATCGCCTCTTGGTACACTGAAACCAAACACATTGGAGTAGGCAAATTTTTCATATTTTGCTGCCATGTGAGCAGGCTCAAAGCCAGCATATTGCCCAGCGGTAAAGGCTGCTACATGATGTGGTTTTCTTACAAATACCATATGAGGATGAGGCATAACTCTTTTGTAGGATAAGGCAGGCAATGGTTCTTCTTTTGCCTGCCAGAAGGGATGGTCTTCTGGTAACGCAAGAGGAAGAAAGGCTTTTAGTGACCAGGCAGGTGACCCAGGAGCATTATAAGATTCAGACATAACCAGATTCTCATAGCAATACCCAATGCTAAGGATACCGTCACGACTAAATATAGGTTTTTGAAACCAGTTTCGAAGGTGCCTTAGAACAATTCCTTTCATAACCCCATAGGAAAAAACCTCCACATCATTAAGGGCCAGTGCACCCCAAAAAGCGCATTGTGCAAAGCGGTAAGTCAGACTTCTTCCGTAAGGGACGCAGTCACCATCTTCCGAAAACCAATAGATGTAATCCTGAGCAAATATCTTAGCGCGCTCTATGTAAAGCCTGCTTCGAACAGGATCTTCCTCTTTCATTAAATGTGCGTAAATTAAGGCGTAATAGTGCATAGCAAAAGCAATATAATAATCTCTTTGTTCGGTTGCACCATCAGAATACCAGCCTTCCCCCAGATAATAAGTATCCAGAGCCTCTAATTCCTGTTTTATGCGTTCACTGGAATAAGGCATTCCAACATTTTTCAAACCAAGATTAACAAGAACGATAAAAAATCTCCAGTTATTCTCCGGAACTTTATGATAGTTTACCTGATAGAGCCAGTCTGCGAATCGAGTCTGCTCTTCTTTGGAGAGCGGATAAAAAATTTGCTCAGGTGCCATACAAAGGGCAAGTCCTAATACAGCAGTTTCTACTGTTTTTTGATCATAATCCTCAATATTGCCCCAATATTCCGGGGAGGAAGGATTGGTGCCGTAGCGGATCGCGTCGTGGTAAATTAGCCAGATATCATCTGCAAAACCTCCTGCAGCTGCAGGAACCAGCCCCCAGAGAGGCCTGGCCAGTGCTTCCATATTAGCAGTACGACTTACGGTCCACGTACCAGTGTTACCTAAAATTAGCTGTGTGTTCCTGTCAGAATAATATGGGATAAGAGGATGAACAATTGTTTCTAAAGCTTTCACTAAATCCTGACGAGTCTGTAAAGGATTATCTTGAATCGGTAAATTTTGCATGGAGTGCCTCCGTTTAAATAAGCAGTTAAAGATTGCTGTAATTCATATTAATTATAATCTTTTTTACCCCAGCATGTATATGCACGATATAATGAATCAATGAACAAAAACAAGCCTCTATGCCTTTTCAGAGAGAGAGCGTATGGAGGACGCGTATTCAGTGGGAGTCATTCCGGTGATTTTTTTAAACTGCCTGGTAAAGTAGTGGATGGAGCTATAACCCAGGCAGTCTGAAATTTCCGTAAAGTTCATCTGGTTGTTGCGGATTAATTGTTTGGCCGCTTCCGTTTTCTTATTTATGAAAAAATCAATAACGCCACAGCCGTGGGCCTCCCGGAATAGTTTCTGGAGCTGGGACCGTCCGATCAAATTGTCGCGGCAGATGGATTCAATGGTGAGATGCTCTCTTAAGTGTTCTTCCATGTAGCGTACGATCCGGTTATGAATATCTCCATGGATTCGGCTCTCTGCCGGGCGATCCGTGAGAATCTGCTCCAAATTGGAATTGTACTTACGATAGAGGTGAATCATCAGCTCTTCCAAATAATTGCCGATGAGCTGTTCCGCGCCAAAGGAAGCGACGGGCTGCCGCCTGACCAGTTCTTCCTGATAGGGATCGTCAAGCCTTCCGGCAAATGCGTTCCGGGCTTCTATGATAATCTGGGCAAGCAGAGCTGCTTCCGTTTCCTGAACGGATAAAACTTTTCCTTTCAATGCTTTCATGCAGGGAGAATTGCATTCAAATCCAACCACCACCAGGTTTGGGGCAATCGTCCCATTGGTCAGTATGTTATGGAATTCCCCCGGACTGTGGAAGATGATGTTTCCCCTCTTTAAAGGGATCCGTTTCCCGTCTGCAACCACGTCAATGACTCCCTTGTCAACGCAGACAAATTCCCAGAAGTCATGGCGTTCACCGGGAAAAGTGAAATTGCTCATGTATTCGAAATAGTGAACAGTTATAATTTTCTTTATGACAGCTGAGGGACGGAGCGAAGTGCTTTTATAGGCCATGGGTTATCCTTTCTTGTGATGTTTGTTCCTATAATTAGTATACCACATTCTCCTGTAAAATTGAAAGAAGAGTACGATCGTACAAATAAAATAATAGATAGTGCAAATATTTTTTTGAGTATATTCATTATACTGAGCATAGTAAATTTCAGGAGGTAACAGCAATGAAGAGAAAACCGGTTCTGGTGATTATGGCTGCAGGCATGGGCAGTCGTTATGGTGGATTAAAACAGATAGATTCTATCGATACATATGGGAACAAGATTATTGATTATTCTATTTTTGACGCGGTTCAGGCTGGATTTGAAAAGGTTGTTTTTATTATTAAGAAGGCCATTGAGAAAGAATTCAGGGAGAACATTGGAGACCGCATAGCAGCCCACGTGAAAGTGGAATATGTATATCAGGAACTGGATCGGCTGCCGGCCGGATATCAGGTGCCGGAGGGACGGGTGAAGCCATGGGGAACCGGTCATGCCATTTTATGCTGCCAGGATGTGATCGACGGACCTTTTGCCGTGATTAATGCGGATGATTATTATGGAAAAAGCGCTTTTGTGTCTATATTCGATCAGCTGTCGGAGATCTCCGACGGTGAGAAGTATCAGTATACCATGGCAGGCTACCGCCTGTATAATACCCTGACGGAAAATGGTCATGTGGCAAGGGGCGTGTGCACCATCAGTAAAGATGAAAAGCTTGTAGATATCCATGAACGCACCAGAATTGAAAAGCAGGGAGATAAGGCGAAATTTACAGAGGATGACGGCAGAACCTGGACAGAGCTGGGCGAGGACACCGTTGTTTCCATGAACATGTGGGGTTTTACGAAAAGCATCATCAAAGAGCTTGATGAGAGGTTTGCCGTTTTTCTGGATCAGGAACTTCCGGGAAATCCGTTAAAATGTGAATATTTCCTTCCTTTTGTGGTGGATGAACTGTTAAAAGAATATAAGGCGGAGGTTACCGTTTTAAAGAGCGTGGACCGTTGGTACGGCGTCACTTACAAAGAGGATAAGGAAACAGTGGTGAATGCCATTAAGGAACTTAAAAAAACCGGTATTTATCCAGAAAGACTATGGGAGGAACAGTAATGGGAGACGCACAATGTAAAAAGATTGGAGAGGCCATCAGCTTGCTGGCCTTTCAGGGAGAAATGATTTCATGTGAGCGATATGGAAATGGCCATATTAATGATACATTTCGTCTGGTCTGCATGGACAGGGGAGCCATAAAACCTTACATCATCCAAAGAATCAATCATAAGGTATTTAAGGATCCTGTGTCTCTTATGAAAAACATCTCAGGTGTCACCTCATTTCTGCGTGAAACGATTATTGCCCAGGCTGGGGATCCGGACCGTGAGACGTTAAATATTGTAAAGGCGCTGGATGGAAAGGATTACTGTCAGGACAGCGATGGAAACTATTGGAGAGGGTACCTTTTTATCGAGGGGGCTACCACCTATGATAAGGTGAGAAATCCGGAAGACTTTTACCAGAGCGGCAGAGCCTTCGGTCGCTTCCTGTGCAGACTGGGGGAATACCCCGCCGGAGAGCTGAAGGAAACCATATTAAATTTCCACAATACGCCGGTTCGGCTGCAAGCTTTTAAAGAAGCGGTCAAATCGGATGTCTGTAACCGGGCACACTTAGTCATCAAGGAGATAAATTTTGTACTGGACAGGGAGAGCGAGGCAGATACTGCAATGAAACTGCTGCGAGAGGGCCGGCTGCCACTCCGTGTAACCCACAATGACACCAAACTCAACAATATCATGATTGATGACCAGACTGGAGAGGCTCTGTGTGTTATTGATTTAGACACCATTATGCCAGGGCTCTCTATCTTTGATTTCGGTGATGCAATTCGGTTCGGAGCCAATACAGCGGAAGAGGATGATCCAGATTCCAGCAAGGCATCCTTATCCCTGAAATTGTTTGAAATCTATACCAAAGGCTATATGGAGGGCTGCAAAGAGGTATTGACGGCAGAGGAAAAGACAATGCTGCCTATGGGTGCCAAATTGATGACTTATGAATGCGGTATGCGTTTTTTAACGGATTACCTTCAGGGAGATACCTATTTCCACACCAGCAGGGATAATCACAACTTAGACAGAGCCAGAACCCAGTTTGCGCTGGTAGCAGATATGGAGAAGAAGTGGATGGAGATAGAAGAAATTATAAATAAATATCAATAAGGAAAGAAAGGGGATAATGGATGAAAATACTGTTGACAGGGGGTGCCGGATATATCGGCAGCCATACCTGTGTGGAGCTTTTAGAGCGAGGATATGATGTGGTTGTGGTGGATAATCTATCGAACTCTTCAAACGTGTCATTGAAGAGAGTGGGAGCAATTACCGGCAGACAGGTAACTTTTTACAAGGCAGATCTACTGGACAAAGATGCGCTGGAAGAGATATTTAATAGGGAAGCAATTGAGGCAGTGATCCATTTTGCGGGTCTAAAGGCAGTGGGAGAATCGGTTTTAAAACCCCTGGAATATTACCATAACAACATTACCGGAACTCTTATTTTGTGTGAGATCATGAGAGACCATGGGATAAAAAAGATTATTTTTAGTTCTTCTGCTACTGTGTATGGAGATCCGGCCTTTGTTCCCATTACGGAGGAGTGTCCCAAAGGGAGCATCACCAACCCATACGGACAAACCAAAGGGATGCTGGAACAGATTCTTACAGATCTTCATACTGCGGATCCGGAGTGGAGCGTCATCATCCTTCGTTATTTTAACCCGGTGGGAGCTCACGAAAGCGGACTGATCGGTGAAGATCCCACGGGAATTCCTAATAACCTGGCTCCCTACATCACTCAGGCTGCAGTAGGGAAGCTTAGAGAAGTCAGCGTTTTCGGCGATGATTACAACACACCAGACGGCACGGGGGTCAGGGATTATATCCATGTGGTGGATCTGGCTCTGGGTCATGTTAAAGCTCTTGAGAAACTTTCTTCCAATGATTCCCGGGTCAGAATTTATAATCTGGGAACCGGACGTGGATTCAGCGTGCTTCAGATGATAGAAGCATTCTCAAAGGCATGGGGAAAACCCATCCCTTATTCCATCAGACCGCGCCGTTCTGGAGATATCGGAGAATGCTTCGCAGATGTTTCCCTTGCGAAAGAAGAACTTGGCTGGGAAGCGGAGAGGGGAATTGATGAAATGTGTAAGGATTCCCTGCGGTGGCAGATTGGTAATCCAGAGGGGTACCGGTGAAGGATAGAATAATAATATTTAGGCTTGCGTTGAATAATTAACTATTACATGGTAAAATAACATAATAGAGAACAGAGAGGATAGGAGTGAATAACTTGGATTATAAGACATTATTGCAAAAAAAAGAATACTATGAACAGATTAAGGATTCACTCCCGGAAATTACGGTAAAAAGCTACGCACAGGCGTTTGAGCTTGAATATACCCACCATTCTACAGCCATCGAAGGGAATACACTTACCCTGCTGGAAACCAAGGTGATACTGGAAGATGGTTTATCTGTCGGTGGCAAAATGCTCAGGGAAATCTATGAAGTTATTAATCACAACAAAGCCTATCAGTATGTAAAAGACTGTATCGGACAAAAAAAACCTTTAGATGAGCAGATTATCAAGGATTTACATGCTATTTTGATGGAAAATATCATGTTTGGAGGGATATACCGGAACGTTGATGTATATATTTCTGGTGCAGCGCATACTCCTCCAAGCCCCAACGAGATGTATCGTCAGGTGAAAGCGTTCTATCTGGATTTACAGGACAGAGCTAAAGATAATGTTGTAGAGCTTGCAGCATGGACACACGCTGAGTTTGTGAGAATTCACCCTTTTGCTGATGGAAATGGCAGAACTTCTCGATTGATTATGAACTACCAGCTGATGACCAATGGCTTTTTGCCGGTGTCCATTGCAAAGGAAAATCGATTGGAATATTTTAATGTTCTGGAAGCTTATGCAGTAGAAAAGGATATTAAGCCCTTTACAGATATGATAGCTACACTGGAGGAACAGCAGCTTGACCGCTATCTTGGAATGGCGATCAATCGGGAACAAACATAATGTGTATCTCATATAAAATGTAATAAGAGACCGTTTATTCTCAATATAAAAGAGAATGACCGGTCTTTTTCACGTAAACAATGAATTAAATGCTTTTGTCATAGCTAAACTAAGCAGATTGCATTGAAACATCAACTGATATATAATTGTTATGTTTACAAAAGATATAGATACAATGAATTTGAGCGGTATAAAAGTCGGATTTAACGGAGGTCTTAGAATGGATATCTGGACAATGTCATTAAACTATGAAATCAAATAAATTTCAGGAGGTTTAGATGACAAGAATATATTGGATAGGTGGTTCACCTTGTAGTGGTAAAAGCACAATAGCAGAGATATTATCGAAAAAATATGGTCTGTATTATTTTAAGGTTGATGATTATTTAGAGAAATATACAAATTACGGCGCTTTGTTGAACTTTGAAATATGCAGGAAGCAATATAAAATGAGTTCGGAAGAAATCTGGATGAGAGAAGCCACTTTACAGTGTAAAGAAGAGTTGCAGTTTTACGATGAGATATTTGATTTTATCCTACAAGATTTGGAGACAATGTGTGAAGGCAGGGATATTATTACAGAAGGGACTGCATATTTACCAAATCTCATGAATAAAAGAGATATCCCATGGAATCGGTATTTAGCGATAATCCCAACAAAAAACTTTCAGATTAATCACTATATACAGAGAGAATGGATCCATTCTGTGTTAGATGGATGTAGTGACTTCCAGAAGGCCTTTAATAATTGGATGGATAGAGATTGTTTGTTTGCAGAAGAAGTGATCAGGCAATGTGGGGAAAACAGATATCTATCAGTAGTTAACGATGGAAAAACAGGTATTAAAGATTTAGTAGAAATGGTTTCAGCTCATTTTAGCCTGGAGGTATAAAATGGGGAAGAAAAAAAGAGAACATATTGTCTTTGATCAAATGTTAAAGCAAAAGAAACAGATACCCATTTCAAAAATAAACAAAATCGTTAAAAAAGGTAAGGGTAGAAGTAAGTATGAATATATTTGAAAAAATTAAACAGGAAATCATGGCTGACCCAATGAATGAATCCTACACGAAAATGGGAATTCCCCCAATATTTAAAGCCTCAGCAGATGCACGAATTGCCATAGTGGGGCAGGCACCGGGACGTAAAGCAGAAGCAACTCAATTGTTTTGGAATGATTTAAGTGGAGACCGGTTAAGAGAGTGGCTGGGAGTATCCAGAGAGATATTCTATCATACGAACCGTATCGCTCAATTGCCTATGGATTTCTATTATCCGGGAAAAGCAAAAAATGGTGATGCACCTCCAAGAAAAGGTTTCGCAGAAAAGTGGCATCCACGTTTACTGGAGGAGATGCCAGATATTGAAATCATTATTCTAATCGGCAGCTATTCACAAAAGTATTATTTAAATGTAAGACGTGAGAAAAGTTTAACGGAGACAGTACGTAATTTTCAAAATTATTTACCTGAATATTTTCCATTGGTACACCCTTCTCCTTTAAACCTGGGGTGGCTCAAGCAAAATCCATGGTATGAAGAGGATGTTTTACCCGTTTTAAAAGAAATTGTTCATAAGAACTTATAAATCTTAACACCTCGAAAGAGCCAGCCTTTCCTTATCAATGGAAGGCTGGCTCTTTTTAAATACGCTTCTATTTAACAATGAATTTAGGCGGTACGATAGGAGAGGCATCTTTTTTTCTCCACTAGTTCGATTATGTTTTTTTTGTGTAGTCATTATTATGCTGCTTTTTTAAAACAGTCAGACTTAATAAGAGCAAAAATACCGGACCCTCCGCCTATAAAAAACACTTCAATTGCGCCCATCCAATGCAAAGTGATATTGCCGTTCGTTGTTGTAACTGCATAAATAAGGTGGTGTCCTCCCAATAAAATGCAAAGTACAACCGAGATAAGCGAGAGTATTTTTGCATATTCAATGTTACGCCTGATCAGCGTAATAACAATGCCCATATCAATCCCAACATTCCATAAAGCGATTTCGGCCTGCCATCCCCGACTCATCCTCCATACCGAAAAAGTTTCTGCGACATCGGGAAAAAACATTTGCCATACAAATGCACCAATTGTCATTAACAAGAATAAAAGCAAATAAAGATACAAATATTTTTCTTTCCTCACCTTTGTTACCTCCTCTGTGATATTTGATGAAAGGGAAGTTAATCACAATAAAATGCTTCGATTGCCTGTGCAAAAAATTCTGCAGCACCTTCCCCATATTCCTGATCGATTGCCTGCTGACATTGCCTGTTTCGGTAGGAGTGGGCAACTGCCAGCATCAAGCCCTCTTCCTCTTTCATCTGGCAAACCTGTTTCATGACGAAACCATATTCTCCGATAATCGATTTCACTTCAAAAGAATTGAGGTCAAAACCACGTCTTTCTATCAGCTTTTTACGGATTGTGTCCTCCCGTTTTTTATAGCTTTCGGCAACTTCTCTGCTAATTGGATTTTCAAGGGTGGACAAATAAGCATCTTTCCCGCCATACCACTCAACTACTTTGGCATAGCGCTTTTGCATATCTTCTGAAGATACGGCTTCAATATAATGCTTCTTCCAGTGCTCTAAGCTGCCAAATTCACGAATGGCTGTCTGACGCATTTCCTCCGGCATGCTGTCAAACATAAGCTGAAACATTTTTTCGATCTCTGTTTTGGTAAAAACTGAAAAATCCATTTTGCTATCTCCTTTCAGAACGTTATCTATGCTGGCAATCAGGCGTTCCATGCGTCCTTTTTTTTCAACCAGCATTTCTCTCTGCAATTGCAGAATTTTATTTCTATCAAGAGACGGGTTTTTCATGACAGTTTTGATATCTTTAAGAGGAATACCGAACTCACGGAAGAATAATATCTGTTGTAAAATTTCTAAGGCTTTATCGTCATAAAGCCGATATCCAGCTTCACTTTTTCCTGTGGGTGGAAACAAGCCAATTTCGTCATAATAGTGAAGCGTACGCGCGCTGATACCTGTAAGCTCTGATACTTCCTTTACGGTTCTCATACGATCTGCCCTCCTGCTCCTGATAGGATAACTATACTCTATGACGTTCCGTGAAGGTCAATAGATTTTTTTTGTGTTTTATCTAAAGCTAGAGTACCATATCTTTTTGTAAAGTACCATGTCTTTATGTAAGAGATTAACTTGCCAATAATTAGAAAACGCTTCCATATAATACAATAGCTTTTATTGCAGAAGAGCCGGATAGTGAAATGGTACATTGTTTTGCATGGAGAATATTGAGATTCTGCAGTATTTTTTATTTCAAGTAAATAGATGTAAGAATAAATAATCAACATATCAGAAGAGGAGTTGTTGCACTGGCCGGTCGGCTGATGCAGCAGCTCTTTTTGTATGGCATTTTGTATTATTACTGTATACGGCTGGAACTGATTTTTGAAATAGGTTCTTTCACTCTTATAACAATTTTAAATTATATGTATATAAGTAAGGATAAACAGGAAATCTATCCTTTGTATGACAGAGAACGTCTACATAAAGCCAAAAGGAGAGATCTGTTTATGGAAAGCAAATGCAATACCCAGGAGAAATTTAAGGACCTGCAGAAATTTATTGACAGCATGGAAGACCGGAGAGGAGCGTTAATTGCGGTACTGCATAAGGCTCAGCATCTCTATGGATATCTGTCCAATGATGTGATTTTTTTTATTGCTGAAAAGCTTGAAATCCCCAGTGCGAAGGTGTTTGGTGTCATTAGTTTTTACTCTTACTTTACCACAGAACCCAGAGGGAAGTATGTGATTAATGTATGCCTGGGAACCGCGTGCTTTGTAAGAGGTGCAGATGCTATTATGCGGGAATTTGAAAAGATCCTGAATATTAAGGCAGGTGAAACAACGGAAGATAAAAAATTCACGTTATCCGGATTACGATGCATTGGTGCCTGTGGACTTGCTCCGGTCGTAATGGTCAATGATAAGGTATATGGAAGGGTAGAACTGAATCAGGTTAAAGCAATCGTTGAAGAATATCGGGAGGAAGCGTGATGGCTAAGTTAAAAACAGTAGAAGAACTGAAAAAGATCAGACAGGCAGCTCTTAATCAATTAGACTTACGGTCCACTGCCGAATCCGAGGATAAGATTTTAGTCCGGGTGGGAATGGCGACCTGCGGGATTGCAAGCGGTGCAAGAACAACCATGAAAGCCATTCTGGATGAAATTTCAAAGCAGGGGCTTGCCAATGTTTCCGTGACACAGACTGGCTGTATCGGATATTGTGCCCAGGAACCGGTGGTCGAAGTTGTCTCCAAGGGAATGCCGTCTGTTCTATATGGAAAAGTGGACGAGAATAGAGGACGGGAAATTGTGATTGAGCATATAAAAAATGGCCGCCTCCTCCAAAATGCAATTATCAATAAATCATTTGAAAATATGGAATAAGGAGGAGGGCATATGAGTAACTTCAGAATGCATTTACTGGTCTGCGGAGGTACCGGCTGTACCGCATCCGATAGCTTGAAACTGGTGAAGATGCTAAAGGAATCAATAAAAAAACATGAAATAACCAATGAGGTGGAAGTGGTGGTTACCGGCTGCTTTGGCTTTTGTGAGAAGGGTCCCATCTTAAAAGTTTATCCGGATAATGTGTTTTATATCACCGTAAAGCCGGAGGATGCAGAGGAAATCATTACGGAGCATGTAATAAAAGGCCGTAAGGTGGAACGTCTTCTGTATGTGGAGCCAAATACAAAAAAACGATTAGAAGGACAAAAATCCATTCCCTTCTATAAAAAGCAAATCCGGATCGCACTTAGGAATTGTGGTTTTATCAATCCGGAAGATATTAATGAATTCATTGCAGCAGATGGATATCAGGCATTGGCAAAATGCTTAACGGAAATGAGTCCGGATGAAGTAATTGATACAGTCGTACAGTCAGGTCTCAGAGGAAGAGGCGGCGGGGGTTACCCAACCGGCCTCAAGTGGAAATATACAAGGCGGAATCAGTCGGATGAAAAATATATTATATGCAATGCAGATGAGGGAGATCCAGGTGCATTTATGGACCGGTCCATACTAGAAGGAGATCCCCACTCCGTTCTTGAAGCAATGGCAATTGCAGGCTATGCCATTGGAGCCCAGTATGGGTATATTTATATCAGAGCGGAATATCCCCTTGCCATTAACCGTCTTGAAATAGCCATAAAGCAGGCAAGGAAACTGGGACTTTTGGGAGAAGATATTTTTTCCACAGGATTTAATTTTGATATCGGATTACGGTATGGCGCTGGTGCATTTGTCTGCGGAGAAGAAACTGCTCTCATCCATTCTGTAGAAGGAAAACGAGGGGAGCCCAGTTCAAAACCCCCGTTTCCGGCTCAAAGAGGTGTTTGGGATAAACCCTC
Source organism: Lacrimispora sp. (assembly GCF_031982545.1). Taxonomy (GTDB): domain Bacteria; phylum Bacillota; class Clostridia; order Lachnospirales; family Lachnospiraceae; genus Lacrimispora. The sequence goes on along the minus strand of NZ_DALYXB010000009.1, from coordinate 68,059 downwards.
CTGTGTGAATAATGTTGAGACATTTGCCAATATTCCCCCCATTTTTTTAAAAGGACCTGCCTGGTTTAAAAGTATCGGTACGGAGAAATCACCAGGTACAAAAGTTTTTGCTCTGGCTGGTAAAGTAAATAATGTAGGGCTGGTGGAAGTGCCAATGGGCATTACCTTACGTGAGGTGATCTATGATATCGGAGGAGGAATAAAAAACAACAAGAAGTTTAAGGCAGTGCAGACCGGCGGTCCATCTGGTGGCTGTATCACCAAAGAAAATTTAGATATTCCCATTGACTATGAGTCGCTGAACAGTATCGGTTCCATGATGGGATCTGGCGGAATGATCGTCATGGATGAGGATAACTGCATGGTGGACATTGCAAAGTTCTACCTTGAGTTTACCAAGGATGAGTCTTGTGGAAAATGTACGCCCTGCCGGATTGGAAATACAAGAATGCTGGAGATACTTGAAAAGATAACAAAGGGAAATGGGACGGAACAGGATTTAAAAGATCTGGTTGAGTTAGGAGATGTGATTAAAGATACATCCCTTTGCGGACTTGGACAAACTTCCCCCAATCCTGTTCTCAGTACCCTGCATTATTTTCAGGATGAGTATCTGGCTCATGTAAAGGATAAACACTGTCCTGCCGGAGTTTGTCAGGCACTTTTTTCCTTTCACATTTTACCGGAAAAGTGCGTGGGCTGTACTGCGTGTGCAAGAATCTGTCCGGCTCATTGCATCGAAGGAGAACGTAAGATCGTTCATGTGATTGATCAGTCAAGATGTATCAAATGCAGTGCATGTTATAATACATGTAAATTTAATGCCATAGAAAAAGGGTAAGGGAGGAGGAACTTATGGGTCTGGTTCATGTTACGATTAATAATCAAACGATTGCAGTGGAGGAAGGCACAACGATTCTGGAGGCTGCAAAAAAACTGGATATTCGGATACCCACACTCTGTTACCTTAATCTGGAACATGTGAAAACGGTAAATGGCTCTGCTTCCTGCCGGGTCTGTGTGGTGGAAATCGAGGGAAGGAGAAATCTCGCCCCCTCCTGTGCTACTCCCGTATCAGAGGACATGGTGGTAAGAACAAACACCTTAAGATGTATTAAAGCCAGAAGACTGGTAGTGGAACTATTATTGTCCAATCATCCCACAGACTGTCTGATTTGTGAAAAGAATCTAAACTGTGAATTACAGTCACTGGCAGCAGAACTGGATATACGCCGGATTAAGTTTCATGGAGCGAGGGCAACTCATGAAAAGGATATCTCAAGTAAGGCAATGATCCGAAATATGGATAAATGCATTTTATGCAGAAGATGTGAGACCATGTGCAATGAGGTACAGACGGTTCATGTGTATTCTGCCGTTAACCGGGGATTTGATACGTTTATCGCACCAGCGCTTAATTTACCTATGGATAAATCCATCTGTACCTTTTGTGGTCAGTGCGTTTCCGTATGTCCCACAGCCGCATTAACGGTTGTGAATGACATCCCTAATGTCTGGGAAGCATTGAATGCGAAAGATAAATTCGTCATAGTTCAGACAGCACCTGCGGTGCGGGTGGCTCTTGGGGAAAAATTCGGTGCAGAGCCAGGGACGGTGGTTACGGGAAAAATGGTAGCTGCTCTCAGGATGATAGGCTTTGATAAAGTTTTCGACACAGACTTTGCAGCAGATCTTACGATTATGGAAGAAGCGGCGGAATTCATTCACAGGCTGCAGCATGGGGGCAGGCTTCCCATATTAACAAGCTGCTGTCCAGGCTGGGTTAAGTTTTTTGAGCATCAGTTCAATGATCTGCTTGATATTCCGTCAACCTGCAAATCCCCCCATGAGATGTTTGGGGTGATCGCGAAAACATACTATGCAGAAAAGATTGGAATTGATCCCAAAAATATCTTTGTGGTTTCCATAATGCCCTGCCTGGCAAAAAAGTATGAAGCTGCCAGACCGGAGCTTATGCATGATGATATGCAGGATGTGGATGCAGTATTAACTACAAGAGAATTGGGGGATATGTTAAAAGAGGCTAATATTGATCTGATGAATTTAAAGGATGAAGAATTTGATGAACCATTGGGAGAATCTACTGGTGCATCAGTTATATTTGGAACAACCGGCGGCGTCATCGAGGCAGCCTTGCGGACCACATACGAATGGCTTACCAATGAAACTCTTGAAGAGGTAGAGTTCCATGAGCTAAGGGGCTTCGAGGGAATCAGGGAAGCTGTGGTAAAAATCAATGACCAGGATATCAATATTGCCGTTGCCCATGGTCTTGGAAATGCAAGAAAGCTTCTGGAAGATATAAGAGCCGGTAAATCCCATTACCATGCGATTGAGATTATGGCTTGTCCTGGAGGCTGTATCGGAGGGGGCGGTCAGCCATATCATTTTGGAAACTTCGACGTTCTGAAAAAACGAATGGAAGGAATATATAAAGAAGATAAAAGCAAAAAATATAGAAAATCACATGAAAATCCAGCAATTAAAAAGCTCTATGAGGAATATCTGGGTGAGCCCAATGGAGAAAAGGCACATGAACTTCTCCATACCTATTATGTGAAACGAGAGAATATGTAAATCAGTGAATCAGTGAATCAGTGAGCCACAAACGTAAATGTTTGTGGCTTATGTACATGAATCAGATGTTAATTTGAACCATAACATTCGCAATTTACATTAATTGTCCAATGATTTTGCCGATACTATATAGTAGATGAATTATTTTCTATTTCTAGAAAAAAGAGGAAAGGAAGTGATGGGTCATGACTAATTTTAATGTTAGCAGAAGATCTGGAGTTCAGTACAAATCATTTTCCCTGACATCAAAAGCCAGTGCTCCGGATTGGGAAAGAATACCCCATAAAGGGATGGAACGTCCATCAGAAGCTGAGTTTAATGTAAAGATCGATGAATTGGCAAAAGGTCTGGCAGAAGCACGTCTGCAAAATGACAGCATTCAATACGAGAATCTGAGCCTGGAAGGAGATAAGTTGAGGGCGCAATATATATCAGCTGTGTCACCAGACAGAAAGAGCATGGTGAAAGATGCTACAGAAATGATGAAACAGGCAAAGGCTGGAAGAACAGACCCGGACGCGTCCATGAATCTAATTGATTACTTAAATAAAAAGGAAGGTATAGAAGTGGTTCATTCTGGTTCAGATTTACAACCAGATACATTTGAGTTAAAGGAAAGTAAGATGGGCCAGGTAGTGATGGGGTATACCTCCGGGAACTGGTATCATGTGAATACACCCCAGGAGCAAGCCATGCAGCAAACGTTTCTCTCTCGTCTTAATAAGACGGAGGATCAATATTACAGACAATATGTGAATGGAGATATACAGGAAGTATCAGGTCATAAAAACATAGATTATACCGTATAGTATCAGACTAAGAAACAGGGACTTGCTCATGAGCAAATCCCGTTTTTCAATATTATATCTTTTTTGTTAATAGAATTACCTTGCCAGTGTCGCCGTAAACGAAAACCTCATCCCCATCCTCCAGCAGATCAGTGGCATTCCCAATTCCAAGCACTGCAGGAATGTTATATTCTCTGGCAACAATTGCGCTATGGGACAGAGGACCACCTGTATCCGAGATAACCGCCGAAGCAAGAACAAACAGGGGAGTCCAGGAGGGATCCGTATAGCGGCAGAGCAGTATGTCACCGGACTGCATTTTATCAAACTCCTGCTGAGTCAGTATTTTCCGTACCCGGCCCCGGCATCGTCCGCCATTCCCGGAAACACCGGACAGAGTATTCTGGTGATTTGCTTTCGTGCCAATTGAAACGCCAGACCAAAGTACTTCGTTTTTCTGACGGTTGTTTTTTCTCACAGAAATCAATTCTTTAAGATCTGCTATGTTACCCGGTAATTCATAAACCTCATCTAAGGTGAGATATCGAATATCTTCCGCCTGTTCAAACAACTGAGGGAAACGGTTCGCCAGTTCAAATGCAGCCCTGCGGGCAAGACCATAGCACATTTCTATCAGATAAAGGCTTTCTTCCCGATTCATGTGATAGGCTCTTATTTCTTCAATTTTGGTTTTTAACCGGTCTGCTTTCTTTTTACCAAACGTCGTTGTGATTTTTGTCATTATGTTCTGGAATTTAACAGGTGAGTCATCGTTTCTGCCGGAACTTTGCAGCACCTTCAGCATGGAAAACAGGGAATCCAAATTTTCAAACCAGGATACGGAGCCAAATGCGCAGTAGCTGCTGCTTGATTTCCAGCCAAATTCATTTAAGAAATCTTGTAGCTTTGATTTAAAATCAGGCTGATTCTCCAGAAAATCCTGAATTGCCTGGGGATTGGTTCTGTCCAGTTCCATAAATAACTGTTCCAGTCCTGGGGTGCTTTGAATGTAAGCGGATAGTCTTTTTAGTTTCAGGTTTAGATCCCACGTTTTATAAGAAAGATTACTCAGCAAATCATATTCGCTCATATTTTTGTCAATTTTTTTCAGGTCATGGTGAATTAATTTTGATACCGCCACAGACGGAAAGATGTTGTAACGGAAACGGGTATAAGCAAGTTCCTCAGACAGTTCCATCAGTTCCATGATCTGCCGGATTAATGCATTGGCTGGTAATGCAGAAAGATCCGTTCTCTGTTTCGTGAACAAATCCTTCCTTATATTATGGAAAGATTCGTTTGTCCTGGCTGAGTTAATGGAATAGTCGTTAAAACTGCTCAGGAGGAACGGAATTTTTAACACCTTAGGTGAGATATGTATTTTTCCGGCAGACAGGGAAAGCAATCCATTATCAGCCATGGTCAGCTCACTTTCCACGGAAATCCCCAGCTCATGAAATACTTTATTTTTGGCTTCGTCCACGATCAGGCATGGTTTCACATCAAGGGGGTAGAGTGGGTTGGGGCAGTGTTCGATCCAGTTGTTTAATACGGCTCGCTGAGTTTTTGTAAGATGGATATCGGTGCTGTTTTTTACGTTCAACGTAGTGATTGGCCGTGCCTGCAGTAAATATAACCTGTTCTGGGAGATGGCCCATTCCATATCCTGTGGGCACTGAAAGTGCTGCTCTGTTTTTCTTCCCAGTTCAAATATTTCAATTGCCTGTTTATCCGTTAAACTAAATTCCCTCCGCTGCTGTGAGGATGTTTCTCTTTCTTCGGTTCCTTCCTCACTGTAGCAGACCAAAATCTTTTTATCACCTAATCGTTTCTCAGCTATCTGCCTGTGGTTTCTGTCGTACACATAGATGTCAGGAGTCACTTTCCCGGATACAATGGATTCGCCCAGTCCCCATGAGGCATTGAGCATCATCCTGCTTTTATTTTTACTAATAGGGTCAATTGTAAAAAGGACACCGGATATCTCACTGTTCACCATGCGCTGAACCACTACCGATAACGAAATCTTTCCTGTATCGAAGTTCGTCTGCTTCCGGTAGGCTGTTGCCCGTGATGAGAAGAGTGATGCGAAACATTTTCTGACGGAAAGATAAAGCTGATCAAGTCCCTCTATGTTAAGATAAGTTTCCTGCTGTCCGGCAAAGCTTGCTTCCGGCAGGTCCTCGGCTGTTGCAGAGGAACGTACGGCAACTTTTGAATTGGGCCCCAAAGCATGATAGTAGTCTGCAATTTCATCCTCCAGTTCCTTCCACAGCTGGCCTTTTGCAACTTCCTCACTGGTAAGAGTGTTACCTGATGGGGAAGAATCAAATCCATTGCGTTTCATATACTCATCAAAAGCATGGCTGGTAATGCTGAACCCCTCGGGAACTGGAAAACCGGCATTAAACAGCTCACCCAGATTCGCACCTTTACCGCCAGCAGCTAAGATGTCTTCCTTTCTTATTTCACTGAATTTCATAACATATTTCATAGATAAGGCCTCCTCTTTTTTTAACGTCTTGCCGGGGGTATATTTAAATGCCAGAAGAATGGATGCAGTACCTGACAGGGCAATTATGGTGATTCCTGTGATAAAATAATTTTCAGGAAAATGAAGTGTAAATTGAAATAGTATGGCTCCCAGGCTGCCGCCTAAATTGCGTATGAGATGAGCCATGCTGTTAACTCCTGCAGCATGGTGAACCGTCCTGGTTGCGGCATATCCTAAAAGTGCAGACATCAGGATACCGGAACCAAGTCCAAGTGCTGTAAGGGCAATTACAATAAATGATTTCATCAAAAGACTTCCTGCAAGGCAGGTGATCCAGCCAGCAGCAATCATTTCCCGCTCTTTATGCTTTGCCGCTCCGCCAGCAACGCTGCCAATTCCCATAGCCAAAACGAATACAGTTAAAAGAGTACCGGACCGGTCAGGATTCATATGAAGGGTAAACTGCATAATGCCAGGGAGATAAGCCAGACAGATGTTATAGAATGCTCCCAGAAGAAATATCTGCAGGCAGAGATTGCGGAGCAGGGAATCACTTAAAAATTCCTTTGGAAGTATGGCGTTATCCTTTTGTGTGTCTTTTATTACTACAAGAAATAACAGCGCCATGCCTGCAAGAAGCAGAAAATACTGGCTGCGGTAAGCAAACTCAATACCTAAGGTCAGAAGCAGAATTGCTGCAATCATTAAAATGTGTCGCTGCAGCTTTAAGGGGGATTTAGTAAGCGGATCTGCTTTGGCAGAAATGTTTCGAAACACAAGTAAAAAGCTTATAATTTCAATGGGAAGCAAAATAACAAAAATAGTCTGCCAGGATGCCAGTTCCGGAAGATATCCGCCTGCAAGACTGCCAAGACCATTGGTGATAATCTGCACAACTGCAAATGCAGCAAATACGGAAGCATAGCTGCTTTTTTCAAATTGGTCTCCGATTATGCCATAAGTAGCCGGAACCACAATTCCCGCACCGATTCCCATAATGATTCTTGCAGCGATGAGCTGCAGCATGGAACTGCTGAAGGGGGCGGTGAGAGTGCCAATTCCGAAAAGCAGGGATCCGGCAATGAAATTATTCTTATTCCCAAATCGTTCACATAGACTGCTGGATAACAGGATTACTGCGGAAGATGCCAGAATATAGCTGACATGCACCCATGAATAAAAGGCAGTGGATTGAAATTGTCTGCTGATTGCAGGCAGTGCACTGCTGAAGTATGTCTGCATGACAGTTGACGCACCCATACAGAGAAGTAACCCTGTAAGTATGGTAATCTTTTTTGATTGCTTCATAATCACACCCACCCCCTTTTTCTGGATTATAGCACTGTTCTATGAAAATATCAAATAATATTCATAGCTTTAATAAAAATTATCAAATAAGCTCCAGTATTAATTTTTGTATTTTTTCGTACCAGAATGAAAAACCGTTGCCAATCATTTTTTTCTGCATGCATAATACAGCCAGTGTGGCAACTGCGGAAGCAATCTCTTCCTCGGAAGCTTTCAGGAAATACCCTTTACCAGCCCAGATATGTTTCAGTTTTTTGATAAAGTCCAGATTATCCTGTGATGCGTACGTATCATTGTTCCAGACCATTGATTCTAAAAGGCCGCTGTATTCACTGGTGTAAAATTTGTTTGTAGAGGTTTTTTCCAGAAACACATTTGCCAGATCCGAGAAGAACCCCTGGGGTGTCTGATTTTCCTCATCAATGATTGTCAGAATTTTCTGTCGTATTCTGTTGGTCTCATCCCGCAGGATTTCTTCGTAAAGAGCTTCTTTGTCTTTGTAAAAAGTGTAAAATCCTCCCATGGAAATCCCGGCCTTTTTGGTAAGCTCCTGTATTTTGCAATTTTTAAACCCTTCTTCCATAAACATGAGAGAAGCGATGTTCTTTATTTTTCTCTTTAATTCTTCCCGTTCTTCCTCCGTGTAAGGTCGTCCCATGATGATTACCTCCTTTTCCAGCATGTAATTCTATATTAACTTGCTGCCTTAAATTCGTCAATATCAGATTTACTCTGATTATTTACCCAATAAATCGAAAACATTTTACTGGTTTGTCGAATAGAATGAAGGAGAATAACCAAGAAAAAAACTGAAAAAAGAAAAAACAAGTCGAAATAAAAGTAAACAGGTCGAACAATGCAGGAGTTTTGCGCTTAAAAGACCAAATAATCAGGAAAAGTAGATTGACAAATTAAAAACTATAGGTTAATACATGTAGTATAAATAATCTCAGATCTGTATATTTATGAAAATTCTTAGATAAATCCAATATTTAGTCAGTTAAAACTTGTAGTATTTCAATATTCACTCAAAATACTACAGGGCGGTTTGTTTAGACTAACTAAAAAATGGATAGAGAAAGGGGCGGGAATATGAATGAGATTTACTATTGGTCTCCTGGAGTACAGTTTTATGTAAAGGAAGAAGAACTTTATGTGGAACGGTTTCGATACGGCAGGCAGGCGGCTCAGTTTTTTCCAGAGTTTTATTATATGACTCAGAATGGAGCCGTAACCGATGATCTGGAAAAGCGGTTTGAGACAGAAAACAAGAGTCTGCTTAAAAATTTAATACTGGATTTTATTAAAAAGAAAATTCTGGTGTGTTCTGTAATCACACCAAAGGAACTGTTTCATAGTCAGACAAAGCTGTTTGAGAATGATTATCCGGAAACCATACGATTTGTAAAGGAGGAATTGGAAGAGTTTAAAAAGGAGCAGTCCGGACGGGAGCTTGTAAAAGAAGGGCTGACCTATATTTTAAAGGATTCCAATTATTGCAATAACATAATTTACCGTGAAACAGTTCGGGAATTTTCAAAAAAAATCATTACATATCATTCTCTTTCAAGAATATTGGGGGCTTTGCAAAACAGGGAGGACAGAAAGGGAACCAGATATTATCCCAGTGCAGGCGGATTGTACCCGGTTGATGTCTATGTGTTTGTAAAACCCGGCAGAGTGGAAGGTGTGGAACAGGGATTATATTATTATAACCCCGTAATAAATGGAATTACCTTTGTTGATAAGGGAGAAAATATCACGGATAAGTCCCAGTTTATCACCAATCAGGAGATTTTTGCAGGCTCAGCGTTTACCATATATTTTCTGTACAACGCCAGATGCAGTATGCCAAAATACAGTGGTATGGGATACTATTACGGGATTTTGGATTGTGGTATTATGGCAGGCCTTATTACCCGGATAAGCGAAGAGGAGGGAATTGGGACCTGTTCCATTGGAGATATGTTATATGGGAAAATGGAATCCTGCTTCCATTTAAACAAGAGCCAGTTATTTCTGCATTCCATGGAGTGCGGTTACAAGGATGAAGCTGAGAGTGTGCAGCCAAAGGAGAAATAATATGAGCTTTAAGCCCTTGCATGATATGCCGTCTCCGGAACAGTTAAGAGAGGAAAGTCCGGTTTCTTGTAAGCTTGCTTCCATTAAGCTGGAAAGAGACAGGGAATTAGCTGCAGTGATCCAGAATCAGACCAATAAATTCCTGGTTATTGTTGGCCCATGTTCCGCAAGTAACGAGGATGCCGTCTGTGATTACGCAAGCCGCCTGTCAAAAGTCAATCAGAAACTAAATCAAAAGCTATTTATCATTCCGCGGATCTATACAGCTAAACCAAGAACCAATGGATACGGTTATAAAGGAATTCTTCATTATCCGGAGGGCAGTACCCATTCCGATCTTGTTAAAGGTTTGAGAGCGGCAAGAAATCTTCATTTAAAGGTTGCCAGGGAATCAGGTCTGACAACGGCTGATGAGCTACTCTATCCGGAAGCTTTTGCTTATTTTCAGGATATTGTAAGCTATCTGGCCATAGGAGCCCGGTCCGTGGAAGATCAGCAGCACCGCTTTGTATCCAGCGGAGTGGATTGTCCCGTTGGTATGAAGAATCCCACAAACGGGAATCCGGATACTTTATTCTATTCCATTTTTGCTGCTCAGCATGGACATAAATTCATATACAGAGACAGAGAGGTAAAGAGTTCTGGAAATCCTCTGGCTCATGCCATTATCAGAGGGTACGAAAATTTTATGGGAGAATATGTACCCAACTACCAATATGACCAGCTGCTGAAAATAGGAGAGAGATATAGGAAACAAAAGCTTAAAAATCCCTTTATCATCTGTGATGTGAACCATGCGAATTCAGGAAAGGATTACTCCAGGGAGCCAATGATTATTTATGATGTACTGGAAAGCCGGAGAAGATCAGAAGAGATTCGGATGATGGTAAGGGGGGTAATGATAGAAAGTTTTATTGAAGCAGGAAGACAGGAGATTTCCGGAAATGTGTATGGAAAGTCGGTTACCGATGGATGCCTTGGATGGAATGAGACAGAGGAGCTGCTGCATTACATAGCTGAACACGTATGAGAATTTGAAATAAAGGGGGAAGCATCTATGAAATCACATTTACGGGGAAAGAGTATTACGATAAAAGCACCGTATCACACATTGCCTGATTACATGGAAAGAGCCAGGGATGACGGTTTTATTGTTTTTGCTGACAGAAAGGGAGAAGAATCCAGACTGAGATTTAAAGAAATCAGAAAGAAAGCAAAACAGCTGGGGTGTGTTATGTTAGAAATGGGAATGAAAAAAGGGGATAAGCTGGTTTTTCAGATCAGCAATCCCCAGTCCTTTATCATTTCTTTCTGGGCATGTCTTTATACCGGTATTATTGCAGTACCTGTAACAACTGCAGCGGAAATAAAAACAGCAAATATTAATAAAAAACTGGAAGCTGTTCTGGAAAAGCTTGAATGGCCCCGGCTGATTCTGGAAGAAGAACTGCTGTGTACTCTTGGGGAAGATGTGAAAGCACGGGGAAATATCCTGATTTATGAGGATATGAAAAAGCAGGCAGAAAGCAGCATTCTTTTATTTTGTCCGGAACAGATTACGGGAGAAGATACGGCATATATCCAGTTTTCATCAGGAAGCACCAATTCGCCAAAAGGTGTGGTATTAAAGCACAGCAATATTATTTACAATGTGGAACAGATTGGCAGACGGCTGAATCTGACGGAAAAAGATGTTTCCGAAAGCTGGATGCCTCTGACCCACGATATGGGGCTTGTAGGATTTCATATAACGACTTTTTGCAGAGGCATGAATCAGATTATTCTTTCACCTATGAATTTTATAAAAAATCCAACCTATTTTTATCAAAAAGTAAAGGAATATAAGACTACAATTATGGGTATGCCCAATTTTGCCTTTGACTGGTCTGTAAAAATGGTAAAAGAAAAGCATATGAGGACCCTGGATCTTTCCAGCATCCGTGCAGTATTAAATGGAGCAGAGCCCATTAATATTCACTCCATACAGAGGTTTAACGAGAGGTTTGCCGCCTGTGGGCTTGATCCCAATGCAATGCTTCCGGTATATGGGATGGCAGAGGCGTGCATCGGTGTGACCATCCCCCACTGCGGCGACCGGCTGGTTGAGGTGAAAAAAAGTCCGGCAGAAAAGAAAGGTTATGTTGCTGTGGGAGAACCTTTGGATGGAATCGATGTGAAAATAACAGATGAAAATGAAGAGATACTGGAAGATGGTCAGATCGGAGATATTTTAATTCATGGTCCCAACTTAACCTGTGGTTATTACGACAGTGCCCTTATCAATGAGGAAAGTTTTTCAAACGGCTATTTAAAAACCGGAGATATGGGCTTTATCAAGAATGGAAGGCTCTTTATTACCGGCAGAAAAAAAGATATGTTTTTTATTAACGGCCAAAACTGTTATCTCAGTGACCTGGATATCGTTCTCTCAGAGAGTGGAATCAAAGACTGTGCTGCCGTTTATGACGAAGAGGAAAATGAGTTAATTGTTTTTGTCAAGCATCTGGGAGTAGGGGAAAAGGCTCTGGAGACAGAAAGAAAGATAAAAGAGGTGGTTCAGAGAACGTTCCAGATATCTGTCCGGTATGTATTAACTGTTAACAATATTCCGAAGACGACAAGTGGTAAGGTGCAGCGCTATCATTTGCTGAATGATTACCGAAAAACATTTAAAAACAACGATATGATCTGGGGGAAGGGAGAGGAAGGTTTCCCTATCAGTGAGCCTCTCGCCCAGATGTGGAGGCAGATCCTTGATGCGGAACCAGCAGATACCAACAGTTTTTTTGATCTGGGGGGAGATTCCATTAAACTGATTGCTTTGTTAAGTGAGATAGAAGAGACCTTTGGAGTAGAAATTGAAGTAGAAGATTTCTTAAAGCAACCTTATTTTACCTATTTGAACACCTGTGTTTCAGAGAAAAAGGAGACGGTAAGAAATGATGCAGCAGCAGATAAAAAAATCAGGGAGCTGCCAGATACCATACCGGCAACAGAACTTCAGAAAGCTTATCTGATTGGGCGTGAAGAGGGAATCGCTACAAAGGTATTGTATGAATTATCAACTTCATGGGAGATTGACCGGCTGGAAAAGGCGGTAAACTGCATGATAAGGAGTCAGCCTGCGCTTTGTCTGCGAATCTCCAGAGAGGGGGTTATGCACGCGGATAAAACCGGGAACTGGTACTACATAAAAACAATGGATCTCTCCCATATGACAGAAGAACAAAAAGCAAATACACTGGATCAGGAGTTTGAACTTCAGAAAAGTAAGGTATTTGATACCGAAAAAGAACCGCTTTTTACCATTCAGGCCATAAAGATGGGAGAAGGTGACACACGGCTGCTGATTCAGATGGATATGCTGATTGCGGATGGAATGAGTCTGAAGCTTTTCGTAGATGGCATTGCAGACTATTACCAACATGAGCATCAGAGCGATCAGGAAGATCCGCGTTTTTTCGTTTACTGTCTGGAGAAGCAGGAGGAAAAACATTCCAGGCAATACAACAAAGACAGGATGTACTGGTTGAACAGACTGAACCAATTTCCATCAGCACCTCCTTTAACCGTAAATCGTATTCCCCAGGAGAATACTCAGGGATTTGGGCGAAAGACTGTCACAATTGACAAACCCAGCTGGGACAGGATAAAAGAGGAATTGAAGAAATATTCTGTTACGCCTTCTGTTCTTATTATGAGTCTGTATGCAAAGATATTGGGTTTATACAGCGGTTCCAGCCGGTTTACATTGAATGTTCCTGTATTTAACAGAAAGAGCACCCGCGGAATAATAGATGCAATCGGAGATTTCACGTCTGTTTTACTGCTTGACATAGATTTGTCCAGGGAGAACCTGTTGGGTCTTTGCTCCAGCGTACAAAAAAACATGCTGGAAGCATTGATGCATAAGTCCTTTGACGGAATCGAATTTATGCGGGAGATTGCAAAGGTGAGGGGAACGAAAGAAGCCAACTTTCCTGTCGTGTTTACATCGTTGCTTTCTGATGCTTTTGAATTGAATCTGGATAAAATCGGACGTATGGTCAGAGGTTACAGCCAGACTTCCCAGGTGGATCTGGATTGTCAGGCTTATGAGGAAAAAGGTTCTCTTGTAATAAACTGGGACTACAAAAAAGGGGTATTTGAGGGTAACATTCTGGAACGTATGTTTACTTTGTTTCATTATGACCTGGCAGGACTTTGTACAGACACCGGATTCTCCTCTGAAATCTCAGACAGAGGCTTTCTAAAGAGGCTGCTGCACCAGGATATTGAAATTCTCCATGCATACAATGCCACAAAAGAAGATATTCCTTATGTCAGTTTAAATGAACTTCTGATCCAGGCATATGGGAAATACAAAGAAAAGGCTATTTTATCCTGTGGAGAAAAAACCATGAGCTATGAACGTTTGTGGGAGAAATCAGGCAGGGTGAAAAATTATTTGAAAATGAAAGGTATAAAGGCAGGAAGTAACGTAGCAGTAATCGGAACACGGGATTTTGATACTGTGATCAACATTCTGGGAGTAATCCGCAGTGGAGCTGCCTATATTCCAATTGATGAAATACAGCCTGAGGAAAGACGAAAGCTGATTCTGGAAAAAAGCAGCTGCTCTGTGATTCTTGAACGTAATATGGATTATACCCAAATTGAAGATGATGGGGAACAGGAAGAACCAGTCAGTTCTCCAGACGATATTGCATATATTATATTTACTTCAGGCAGTACAGGACAGCCCAAGGGAGTTTACGTAAAACACGGAGCCGTCGTAAACACAATACTGGATATTAACAGAAATTTTCAAGTGTCAGATCAGGATGTGATTGCCTGTGTCTCTTCTATTGGCTTTGATTTGTCGGTATATGATATTTTTGGTGCCCTGATTTCAGGAGCTGAGCTGGCCCTGATACCGGATGTCCATGATACGGAGCAGATGATGACCATTCTTTCTGAAAGAGGAGTCACTGTATGGAATTCCGTACCGGCACTTTTTCAGATGCTGACAGATTGTCTGAAGAATGACAGATCAGAAAGTGAAGAGTATTTTGACGATTATCTGGAAAGCGGTGATACCATTCGCCGTCTGTTTTCTCTTAAGCTGGTTATGTTAAGCGGCGACTGGATACCCAAGAATCTGATACAGGAGGCGTACGGGTATTTTGAAAATTGCCGTATGGTAAGCCTGGGTGGAGCCACAGAAGCGTCAGTCTGGTCTATTTATTATGACATTAAGGAGGTAAAGAATCAGTGGGCGTCCATTCCTTACGGCTATCCTCTGGCCAATCAGAACGTATATTTACTGGACGAAGCCGATGATTTTGTACCTGTCGGTGTAAAGGGGCAGATATGCATTGGCGGAACCGGCGTGGCAGAAGGCTATTATCAGGATCCGGAAAAAACAGATGCAGCATTTTATAAAAAAGAGGGGCTGGGAATAATATACCATACCGGTGATTATGGAGTGTTTTCAGAAGAGGGCTACATAATCTTTTTGGGGAGAAAGGACGGGCAGATAAAAATCAATGGGTTCCGAATCGAACTGGGAGAGATTGAAAATGCCATCAAAGGGTTGTCCTACGTCAGCAACGCAGCAGCCCTTGTTCATGAATATAAAAGCGGAGTTAAATCCGTCTGTGCTTATGTGTGTACCAATGAAACGGTTAGTGAACGCAAAGTAAGAGATGATTTAAACAGCATTCTCCCATATTATATGATTCCTTCCACCGTTGTTTTTCTGGAGAGGATACCGCTGACCGGAAACGGAAAGCTGGATAGAAAAAATCTGCCTGTCATTAAGGAGTCCGGAGAGCTTATGGACCGGGAACCACAAACTCAGACGCAAAAGGATCTTTATGAGATCTGGAAGAAGTATTTAAAAACAGATAATTTATCCGTCAGCAGGCCGTTTATGGAATTGGGAGGAGATTCTCTGACCATGATCTCAGTGGTTCATGAGATTAAATCGAAATTTGGTCTTGAGGTTCCATTTCGGGAATTTATGATGCGTGGGTCCATGGAAAGTATTGCAGAATTTATTGAAAACGGCAGGAAGAAGGGTGCGGCAGGTCTAAAGGAATACACGGCTGTTACAGGAAAAACAGAGGAAAGGTATGAATGCTTTCCGTTAACAGATATCCAGAGGTCGTATTTGGTAGGAAGAAGCAGCGGGTTAAAAATGGGGGGCGTTTCCACTCATGCTTATTATGAGGTTGAAAATGATTTTGATATTCCCCGCCTGACCAGAAGTTTAAATAAAGTAATCCGTGCAAATCCCATGTTAAGAGCAGTGGTCAATTCAGATGGAACACAACAAATTTTAGAAAATCCGGGCTGGTTTGAGATAAGAGAACTGGATTTAACCGGGGTGACGTCAGAAGAAAAAGAAGAGATCCTGGGAAAGGCGAGGGAAGAATATTCCCATAAAGTCTTTGAGCAGAATAAGTTTCCATTGTTTGATTTTTTTGCGTATCGCCTGGCTGAAGACCGGGTAAGGTTGCTGGCTGGCTTTGATTTGCTGATTGCCGATGGAATCAGTATGAGAATCCTGATCAGAGAAGTTATGAGACTGTATGAGGACGAACAGATCGTCCTGAGTGAGAATACCTTTACATTCCGTGACTACATACTTTCCGTAGAGGAAATGAAAAAAAGTCCCTTTTATAAAACAGCAGAGGACTATTGGAAAAAACAGGCGGAATGCTTTGCAGGAGCGCCGGATCTTCCAATGATTCAGACTCCGGACGAAATTGAAAAACCGGTATTTCGCAGACTGATTCATAAAATGTCCACTGAAAAATGGCAGGCTCTGAAAGAAAAAATAAATGCACATTCTTTCACTGCATCCACATTTCTCATGACACTATATGGCAGAATCCTTGCCGCTTACAGCAATCGAAATACTGTTACCTTAAACGTCACGGTATTTACAAGGTTCCCATTTGAACAGGCAGTAAAAAACATGATTGGAGATTTTACATCTGTCATGCTTTTGGATATCAACGGCGAGTCGGTAGAACTGTGGGAAGAGTGTTTAAACGTTCAGAGGAAGATTACCGAGAACTTAGAGTACATGGAATACGACGGAGTAAGTGTAATCAGAGAGGTTTCCAAAAGGCAGAATCGGGTGGGTGAACTTTTATTTCCTTTCGTTTTTACAGGCATGATCTTTGAGAATGAGGACGGAATCAGTCTGGAAAATATGGGAAAACTGGTGTACAGCGTCAGCCAGACATCTCAGGTTTATCTGGATTGCCAGGTAATGACAGGCAATGACGGGCTCAGTATTACCTGGGATTATGCACAGCAGTTGTTTAACCCGGTTATGATGGAGCGCATGTTTGAACGTTTTACCGCTGTCATTGAAGCGGCTGGAGAGGGCAGCATGCTTTCAGAGAGTGAGTCTGCATTTGTAAATCAATATAATCAGACGGATTGTGATATAGAATCCATAACGCTGACAGAAGCATTTGAAAAACAGGTCCTTTTAGGGGGAGACCATATCGCACTGGTCACCGGGGAAGGCACCTATACGTATCAGATGATCAACGACATGGCTGAAAAAATGGCTGCAGGATTAAAGAAGAGAGGACTGAAAAATGGGGATAAGGCTGCAGTATACGAATACAGGAATGCGCAGACAATAGCCGCAATTCTTGCCGTTTTAAAATGCGGGGGTGTCTACGTTCCCATCAGCCCGGGTATTCCGGAGAACCGGAAAGAATATATTCTGGAGAACAGTGGAAGTAAGCTGGCAATAACGGCTGATCTGGCTGAAGAACTTAAGCAGGAATCAGGCTGCTTACATAAGGAAATCAAGACAGAAGCAGATGACACTGCTTATATCATCTATACGTCAGGCAGCACTGGTGTTCCAAAGGGGGTCGTGATCACACACCGAGAGGCTATGAATACCATTCTGGATGTAAACAGAAGGTTTGAAATTACGGATAATGATAGAATACTTGGAGTATCATCTTTCACTTTTGATTTATCCGTATATGATATTTTCGGAACCTTCGCAGCAGGTGCGGCTTTGATTCTTGCCGGAGACAATAAAAATGCGGAAGAACTAAACCGGCTTGTCAGTGAGGAGGAAGTCACTGTATGGAATTCCGTACCTGCACTTTTCCAGCTCCTTTTATCCGTCAGAGAAACGGAAGAAGAAAACTACTTCGATGAGATTAATCAGGAACTGGAGGTAAAGTTTGAACAGACACAATCCTTAAGGATTGTCATGCTCAGCGGTGATTATATACCAGTGGATTTACCGGACCGGATCAGAAACAGGTATGAAAACGCCAGAGTGATCAGTCTTGGCGGCGCAACAGAAGGGTCCATCTGGTCCATTTACTATCCGGTTAATAAAGTGGAACCCACATGGACGACCATACCATATGGATATCCCCTGGGGAACCAGAAGCTTTATATCCTCAATGACAACCAGAAAATCTGTCCCATTGGTGTTCCTGGAGAGATTGTCATTGGCGGAACAGGCGTAGCACAGGGATACTGCAATGACCCGGAAAAAACCTCCCGTTTATTTCTTGAGACTGCGTCTCTTGGAAGAATATACAGGACCGGAGATATGGGAGTAATGACTGAAAAAGGGTACATTGATTTCCTGGGAAGAAGAGACAATCAGGTAAAAATAAATGGCTACCGGGTGGAATTAGGCGAAATTGAATCAGCCATGCTTCGCTTTGAGGGTGTAAAACGTGCAGTGGGCACAGTCAGCGCAGACAATAGAAACAGGCTGATTGCATGCTTTACTTCAGATGAAAAAATACCTGTTGAACGGATTCGTGAATTTCTTACTGATAAGCTGCCTTATTATATGTTACCTGCTCTGATCAGACAGATTGAAACCATTCCTCTTACTGCTAACGGGAAAATAGACAGAAAACAGCTGAGCTATATGGACAAGCTGCCTGATGAACGAATCGTTCTGGCTCCGGAAACTGAAAATCAAAAAATTCTGTATCAATACTTTAAAGAGGTTCTGGGTGTGGATCAGTTCAGTATAAAAGATAATTTTTTTGAACTGGGCGGCGACTCCATGAAAGGCATATCTCTTTATAATAAAATCAATGAAGTATTTGAGGCGGATATGAACCTGATCTTCCGGTATCAGACAGTGGAAGCCCTTGCAGCCAGACTTATAAAGAGAAAATCTGACTATAAGGAGGAGCGGTTAAAGCAGTTTAAGCAGCAATATATCGCCGCAGTAGATACGTCAGATGCACAGAAAAAACTGTCTGAAGATTATAATACCTATCTTGACAATGCCGAAAAAAAATTAAAAACCTTTAAGGCCAGGGGCAGCAAAGATTATAAAGCCGTATTACTGACAGGGGGAACCGGATATTTAGGAGCCAATTTAATGGAAACCCTGCTGACCACCACAGATATGATAATATTTGCACTGGTCAGAGGTGATGACTACATAAACCGCCTGAAGGAGAATCTGATCTTTTACTTTGGTGAAGAGTTCTACTCCAGGTTCAGGAATCGGATCGTGGCGTTTCAGGGAGATTTGTCCCAGGAAATGCTGGGACAGAAAAAGGATGGATACGAAAGTCTGTGCCATACGGTAGATGCAGTATTTCATTGCGCTGGCAAAGTGGAACATTTTGGAAAGTATGAGGATTTTTACAGAAGCAATGTTAAAAGTGTGGAAAATCTTCTGAAATTCAGCATGGAAGGAAAACAAAAAGAATTGTGTCATATGTCCACAACCAGAGTGATGGAATCCATAGACAGCAATGATATAGAAGTTTTGTTCCATGAGGATTACGAGGAAATTAACGGGAATGCAGAAGAATTATACGTAAGGTCGAAAAAAGAGGCTGAAGACTTAATTGAAGTATACCGGAAAAAGGGAGCTATGGTCAAAATCTTTAGAATCGGTACCATTGTATTTGACTCCAGAAACGGGAAATTCCAGAGAAATATAGATTTTAATTCATTTTATCTGATCATGCAGGCGTTTTTTGAACTGGGAGCCATGCCAAATGTAGATGCTACACTTTTGGATTTTACATTTGTGGATGAGTGCAGCAAAGCGATTGTGAAACTGGCAATGGAAAAAGAAGTGAAGGATGGAATCTATCATATCTATAACGAGAATAAGCTTGGTATGTATGAATTCTATGATAAGTTAAAGCATGCAGGAATGAAGGAAAATCTGGAAATTATGGAATTCAGCCAATTTTTCGATTTTGTATACGACAGTTATAAAAAAGAGTCCCTGGAAGACTGCATTAATACGCTTCTGCTTCATTCCAGCGCATATATGTCTCTGGAAGGAGCAATGCGTGTCATTGTTAATGACTACACCAGAGGCGTTTTGGAGTCTATGGGATTTAATTGGTCAAGAGTAAGTAAAGAACATATCAGAGGCATGTTGGAATATGGCAAAAAAATCGGGTTTTTTAAGAAGGAGGTGATCGTATGAGGCTGAAAAATTTTATAGACCACATGAATGCGGTTCATAGCAGCGCTAAGGAATATTACCAGGATATGAATTACGATATTGTGCCGGGACTCAATGGAACCAATCATGCACGTTGGATGAATGTAGGCTATTGGAAACATGCAGCCTATTATAATCAGGCGTGTGAGAAACTGGCCATGCTGTTAAGCAGAGCGGGAAAATTTAATGAGTCGGATTCCGTATTGGATGTGGGATGCGGAAGCGGAGAACAGGATTTTTTCTGGAGCAGAAAATATCCGGGAATATCCATCACAGCCATGGATTTATTGGAAAAGCACATTGAAGAGGCCATTGTACGGCAAAAAAATGAGGAAGGCACATCCATCCGGTTCATGGCTGGAACAGCCAGCAAGCTTCCCTTTGACAACGAGTCATTTCATAAAGTTTCTGCACTGGACTGCGCCTACCATTTTGACACCAGGGAAGATTTCTTTCGGGAGGCCCATCGTGTGCTGAAAAGAGGCGGATTATTAACCGCTACGGACATGCTTCCTGAAAAGCAGACGAAAAAAAAGTTCTTTTGGCAGAAAAAATGGCGGGAAGGGCTGTTTATACCGGAAAAAAACATGTATGACATTGACTGCTATGTAAAGAAACTAAAGGCGGCTGGTTTTTCCCAGATTAAAGTAAAGCACATTGGGCATGAGGTTTTTACAGGACTTGCGTGGTATTTTCTTTCCCGTTTCTTAATGCCCCATAAACCCATTGAACAAATAAAGATACGTGTTGGAAGAGTTAGCTTTTTTAGCAGTTTTTATCCTAAAATATGGGGAATTCTGTTTGGAACCCCGGATTATGTTCTGGTTACTGCTGTTAAAAATGGGAAAGAGGAGGGGACGGTTTGATTTATTCGGTAGGTACAAATTTTGATCTGGAGCTTTTGGATGTCATTAAAAAATATGACATCAAAAATGAAATTAAATCTGTATTTGGAAAATTGAAAATTGATGATTTTGGGGGAGGACGATGTTCCATGGTGCTTCCTGATGTGAGCTGGAAGGACTTAGAGCAGTATATTGCCCAGTGTCATAAGCAGGACATTCGGTTTAATTATCTGATAAATCCAATGTGCTATGGAAGTCATGAAATGGAACGGGATTATAATAAGAAACTGGATAAATATTTAGACAGACTTTCTAAGATTGGTGTGGACATTATTACTACGAATTCGCCTTACATGCTGGAAAGCATCAGGAAACGGTTTCCTCATTTAAAAGTAACCATAGGTCTTTATGCACTGGTGGACACACTTCAGAAAGTGAAATACTGGCAGGATCTGGGGGCAGATGAAATCACACTGAATGACAATTTTATGAGAAATTTTAATAAGCTGGAAAATCTTTTACTGGTCACAAAAGGAACAGGATTAAAGCTTCGGCTTATAGCCAATAACATATGCCTCCATGACTGCCCTTACAGTGTCAGCCATGGAAACTCTCAGTCACATGCCAGTGAGAAAGGCAGTTCCTCTGCGGGTTTTAGTGTAGACTACTGCATGCTCAAATGCACAATGACCCGTTTGGGAGACCCCTCACAGTTCATCAAATCCGCCTGGATCAGACCGGAGGATATTGTTCATTACG
Source organism: Lacrimispora sp. (assembly GCF_031982545.1). Classification (GTDB taxonomy): domain Bacteria; phylum Bacillota; class Clostridia; order Lachnospirales; family Lachnospiraceae; genus Lacrimispora. The sequence continues at coordinate 46,708 of NZ_DALYXB010000009.1, read as the reverse complement.
AGGCTCTGATGGAAAAAACGGGAAATTATGATTTTTCTATCAAATTACTTGACAGAACAAGAACTACAGAGTTTCTGGAACAGGTAATTAAGGCTTATACGCAGCGAAGTTATGACGGCAATTTCCTTGATATCGTCAATCTTCCATCAACCAAAGCAATTAAAAATATTGATATGAAAGGGGTAATACCAAAAGCACCCCAGTTCAACATTCAGGGCCTTATGCAGTATAAGGATATTTTCAATATCCCTGATGTATATATGGACAATAAAGCGTTAGATGGATTTTTGATGAAATTTGTAAATGGTGAATTTACCTGTGGAGATCACGTATGCAGGGAAGTTGTGGCTGACAGCAGAGTAGAGTGTAATTACTGCTTTCAGTGGGCGAAAAAGGCCATCCGCAGTTCTGACGAGGATATCAAAGCATGGAAAGGAAAAGCAGATTCCATTCTTGGGCAATTAAATTCAGGAGATTTTTACAAATTATTTTAGAAGGGGGAGGAAAAACATGGAAAGAGCGTATCATTTATGGAATCCGTTTACGGATCTGGAGGAATTTTTGCCTTATAAGGATGTGGGTCCTATGACTATTGTCAGAGGAGAAGGCCCTTTTGTTTATAACGAAGCCGGAAAAAAGTTTATCAATGCCAGCGGTTCTTTATGGAATGTGGCAGTTGGACATGGGAGAGAGGAGCTTGCAGATATAGCATTTGAACAGATGAAAAAACTCTGCTATTCATCCTGCTTCCGCCAGACTCATCCAAAGGCTTGCGAGCTTGCAGATTGTTTGTGCGCCCTGACGGGGAATTACTATGATAAAGCATATCTGGGAAGCAATGGTTCGGAAGCAGTTGAAACGGCTCTTAAGATGACGAGGCAGTTTTTTCGCCAGAGTGAGGCAGAAGAGAAACGGGGAAAATATAAAATCCTGTCCTTTAAAGGCTGTTATCACGGAGTAAGCTATGGAGCCATAGGTCTGTCTGGCGATGAAATCAATGAAAAGCTGTATGCGCCGCTGCCGGGAGGACTTTTGCAGGTAGAACCTCCTTATTCCTATCACGGGGCATATGAGACCAAAGATCAGGCGGAATGTGAATTGAAATGTCTGGAAGAAATCCAAAGAGTGATCGAGAGAGAGGGGCCTGATACAATGGCGGCCTTTATTGCCGAGCCTCTTATGGGAGAAAGAGGAATTATAGCAATCAGTGACAGCTTTTTCGATACTCTGATGGAACTGTTAGACCGGTATGACATGCTAATGATTGCGGATGAAGTGACCACAGGATTTGGCAGAACAGGAGAACTTTTCGCCACAGACAGGTGGAGAAAACGGCCGGATATCCTCTGCCTCGGCAAGGGGATCAGCAGCGGTTATCTTCCAGTCTCCGCCGTATTGGCAACTCAAAAAGTTTATGAAAATTTTAAAGGTGAGGATCACTATTTTCAGCACGGAAGTACTTCCAGCGGAAATCCCGTATGCAGTGCAGTGGCTCTTGGCAATATCGATATTATTCTTCGTGAGAATCTGGTAGAGAACTCCAGGAAAACAGGAGAATATTTAATGGAAAAAATAAAGAGTCTGATGGAAGAAAGACCTGTGTTAGGTGAGATCCGGGGACGTGGTCTTATGATTGGTATGGAGCTTGTTAAGGACCGGGTTTCCAGAAAACCTTTAAGCGAGTCTGAGATGTTTGAAATAGTTGCTGACTGTGCTTCTTTGGGAGTGATTGTTTATTACAACAGAAATGTGATTGCGCTGTTTCCACCTCTTATTATCACAAAAGATATTGCGGATCATATTTATTCAGCATTAAAGACAGCATTGGATACCGGCAAGAAAGAAGAGATTCTGAAAAAGAAGAGGTTATTAAAAGAGTTAGTTACTTCTAAACTGAGAACAGCCAATTCATAAATGAAAGGGGAAGAGGCAGTTGAATTTATTTTGTATCCCCTGTGCTGGCGGAAGTGCGGCCATGTTTAAAAAAATACAGGATCTGATGCTTCAGAATGTAAAGGTAAGACCGATGGAACTGGCTGGCAGAGGCAGCCGTTTTGCGGAAAAACCTTATGCAGATGTGAGCAGTGCTGTGGATGATTTATATCAGAAAATCAGTGGCTGGATTGACCAGGAGGAATACTGTATCATGGGCTTTAGTATGGGCGGGATTCTTACCTTTGAATTGTGCAGAAAGATTGTGCAAAAGGGAAGAAGACTTCCTTCCGGAGTTTTTTTTCTGGGCGTAGAGCCACCCCACATTAAATCCGGGACAGAATATCACAAGCTTGATGATAGGGAATTCAGACAGGCAATGATTTCCATAGGCGGAATACCAGAGGAAGTATCAAAATGTGAGGAACTGTTTGACCTGTACTTACCTGCCCTAAGAGCGGATTTTCAGCTTTGTGAGACATATTGTTTCACAGGGCAGATCATTAAATTTGATTTTAAGTTTTATTTGATTAATGGCTTAAATGATTCAATCAGCCGCTGCTTTTTGGATCAGTGGGCATGGTATTGCAAAAAGTGTCAATTGGATTTTGTACCGGGTGTTCATTTCTTTATAAATACCAATACATCAGAAACCTGTCGTTGCATTAACAAAGGCTTAAAGGAAATATTAGATTGTTGATTATATAAAATAAATGTTACCCAAAGAAATCACAGCAGGGGATAGGTATGGTATTTGTCAATTGTATGGATATAACAGAGTGCAAAAATGAACTTTACGAAAAGGCCAGCCATATAGTTTCGGAAGAAAGGAGGAGAAAGTCAGAATGTTATCGTTATGCAGATGATTCCAAAAGGTGTATTTGTGCTGGCTTATTACTTCAATATGGACTTTATCACAAAGTTGGCCAATTAAGTGAAATTGAAATCACGTACAATGAATTTGGAAAGCCATTTATAAAAAACAGGAAAAAATTTAAATATAACATAACGCATTCTGGAAAGTGGGTGGCAATTGTATATGGTGCCACTGAGGTCGGAATAGATGTTGAGAAAATTCAGGAAGGCAGAGAAGAGTTAATGGATTTTTGTTTCTCTGAAGAAGAAAGATTTACAATTTATAATTACATAGAAAAAGAAGAACAGCTAAAACAGTTTACAAAATTATGGACTATGAAAGAAAGCTATATAAAATTTCTTGGAACAGGACTTTCAACAAGTTTGAAATCATTCTCTGTAGATGCTACGAAAGGATTGATAACCTGTAACGATGGTGAGTTAAAAAAGGATTTAAGAATAAGAAGTTACCAATTTGCTACAGATTATTATTTATCTGTATGCAGTGGGGAGGATGAGATTTGCATCCATAACGTTTCGTTGAAAGAGGTAGTAAACTTATTAGAGTGCATGCATGGACGCAGGAGCTGTTTATAGTAGCGGTCAGGGCTGCTTATTAGTGGGTAAGCCAACGCTTTACCCACTCTTTTCAAATTCATATATTGATTAATTAAAAATCGTTACATAAGGCTTTTAACAAATTCTACAGGATACATGGTTCTTTCTGCAGTTTCCTCAACGCTAAGCCCCTGTGTTAAAAAACGTTTTGCCACACTTGCCATGCTTTCAGCCACTTCAACTATAAATTTATCATAGTCATAAAATCTAATAACCCGCTGTCCCCACGGATATTCTTTCGCCTTGTGAATAAATTCAATTCCTTGTGTACCGCTGATTTTATCCTGCCAATAATCCAAATCCTCCACTTCAAAGTAAAGCTGAAAGTTATTCGGCTGTGTCTTGCCGGGCAAATCTGCACCAACAAGTTCCGCGTAATTGGATTGCAGGGAAAATCCGCCAAAAGCCACATGCACTCCCAAATCCATTATAACCTTTTGCTCCATCACAGTTTCATAAAATTGCTTTGCCTTCTCCATATCAGATACGGCAATCAAAGTACCTTGATATTGCATATGATCACTCCTTTTTCGTTTTACTAAATTATATATCAGAATTTAGCAATTTCGCTGTAAAAATCGGACATATTATCCCGGTACTCCTGAGGAGTAATACCACAAATGGCCTTAAAATCATGGATGAAGTGAGGCATATCATAAAAACCTGTTTCCATAAAAACCTGCGTTAAGCCATAGTCGTGTCGCTGTAAAAGGCGGATAGACCTGTTTACACGTACAAGGCGGGAGAATGATTTTATCCCTACCCCCATATATTCGTCGAAAAGCCGTCCTAAATGGCGTTCGCTATAAAAAACATTCTGCGAGAGCTCTTTTACTGAATAAGTCCCGCCACTATTTATAATTAAATTACTTGCCTGGGAAAACTCCTGGCGATAAAAGGCACCTTTTAAATGAGCAAGAAACAGCCTGTCCATTTTGGAAATCAGATCCTCTACACTTAACGACGTTTCCAGTTCATTTGCCATCAGGCGATTCATAGAGGGGTTAACGTTTGCAAAATCAAAGACACAATCTGTTATTTCTTTTTGCGGCATTCCGCTAAAGGCATAATATCCAGCCGGCTGAAACTCTACAATAAACAAAAGGCTGAAGTTATTGGCTGACTTGCCAACAAAGGAAGGTTTCGTAATAGGACCAAACAAGTTGCCATGGATATGGCTGTCAGTACATGATTGCACAAGTGTAGCGCTCCCGTGTGGCATAACGGCGTAATTATCTGACATCATACCGATGCCTGGAAAAGTAATTGTGTAATTAGAAATGAAATTTCTAAGCCCTGAATGTGGTTGAATATAAATGAAATCAACGCCTCGTATTAGTACACGGCTATTATTCATATAGTTTTGAATGGAATCCTTCTTAAGCATGACATCACCACCTCCCTGTTTTCATTTTACTAAATAAAATTCTATTAAACAAGGAGAAATCAGGTAATAATAACGTTGTTGAAATTTAATTTAAGGAGTCAGCAAATATGGATAAAACACCTAAAATAGAAGTTTGCTCATACTGTTCTGGATTTGATGTCAATGAGTTAAAGAATAAAGTGAAGATAAAGATCGGCTGCATTGGAAAATGTTCCAAACATAACCCGGATTTAAATGGAAAAGTATATGGATTTCTTAATGGTGTATTTACGGTTTGTGATACCAAGGAGGAATTTTTTGAAAAGATTGACAAACTGGAACCCTTTCAATTAAATAGTAATGAGAATCCTTTGGTTGACGCATTTTTGGAGCACCTTGAAAAATGGCGGGCTGAGCATGAAAAACTACGGGAGCTCTGTCTTGCCTGTCAGCTGACCGAAGAATTAAAGTGGGGACAGCCTTGTTACACGTTAAATAATAAAAATGTAGTTATAATTGGAGGCTTTAAAAATTATATTGCGCTAACCTTTTTTAAGGGAGCATTGCTAAAGGATAAGGACAGAGAACTTGTTCAGCAGACGGAGAGTGTTCAGGCTGGCCGGCAGCTGCGATTTACCTCAGTGGAGGAGATTACTGAAAGAGAGACGATGATCAAAGCATATATCGAAGAGTCCATGGAAATTGAAACGGCTGGTTTAAAAGTACCTGTCGAAAAGAAAGCGGAGATCCCGATTCCCGATGAACTGCAAATAAAGTTTCATGATGATGCCGCGTTTAAAAATGCATTTTACGCATTGACACCGGGGCGTCAAAGGGGCTATATTTTTTATTTTAATGGAGCCAAGAAGTCTGAAACCCGAATATCACGGATTGAAAAGTGTATGGATAAAATCTTTCATGGGTTGGGGATTGATGATTAACTGTCTCATTGAGAAAAGCGGAGTCGGGCGCTGCAATCTGACTCTGCTTTTCTCTAGTCGTATTATTCAATTTGATGATTTTTAAATATATGATAGGCCAAAAATGTCAGTATTACACTGAGAGTAAGCGCAAACAGAGGCAGAAATACATAAGGGTGAATCACAAAGCCCCCGAATTCATATTGAATTATAGTTGCTACAGATGAGAGAGAAGTCATTTGTGTCGGGAAAAGCTGATACAGGTTATGGAAAAGTATATTCTGTTCCGAAACACTGCCCAGCATGGGTGCTATCAGTAATACGCTCACCAAAATAATAACTCCAAATGGTGTCTTAAGATTTGCGGAAAGCAGCATAGTAATTGCACCTGTCATCAGGAACGCAAACAAGCTGACAACCATTAGCAGCAATGAGGTCTGAGCCATGGAAAGTGGATATGGGGAAAGCATATTAAATAATTGCAGGGGTGAACTACCGCCTTCCGCTCCATAGATAGCCAATGACAGGCAAAAGGCCAGTGTAAGCTGAAGCAAACCAAAGATTACAGTCAATGAAAAGCCGGTAAATATTTTTGCAGCAATCAACTTGTTTTTTCCATACCTGGAGGATAGAATAAGCTGATCCGTACCATAGGTGTATTCTCTCGAAAACAGTGGGGCCAAACAGACGGCTATCACAAATTCGCAGAATAATCCCAGCGTATTGATCAATATAAAATAACGGGTATAGCCGTCTGTATAAGAAAACGTAAATGGTATTTTTATCTGCGCATCCATCGCCATTACCTGTTTCTTAACTTTATCGCTCATGTGTGTTTGCAGAATATGCTGCGCAAGTTTGTCATGTCGGATGTTATAGAAACCATCCGCCTCCGCTTTGGTCAGAATTTGAAAATCCTCCATATTAAAGCGTTTGGAGGCTGTATTGAAAACGCTGCGGATGACCCCGTAGATCTCACTGTAAGGTCTTGCGATGGTTTGGTATTCCTGCGTGGCCTGATAAACATCTGAGGGTGGAATCTGTGCATAGGCACGAACTGTTTCCATAATCAATCCGGAATCTAGCGGACGCCCCGAAAGTGACCGGGCATAGGCTCTATCCTTAACCATCGCAGCATAATTAGATTCGTAGGGCGTGCCATCCACATAATAATCTCCGTAGAGCGTGACAGATACGTTGAATACAGTCAGAATAACAGATAGAATCATAGTGAATTGTATGCTTTTCTTGCATAATATCTTTTTATATTCAAAGCCAACTAAATTCCAAAATCCCTTCATTGTTCATTCACCTCGCTGAAATAATATAAATATAAATCCTCTAACGTGGCCTGTGTGATGAACGCTTCTGCACATGGCTTTTCCTCTGAAATCAAACGTAAAAGCATTATCCCGTCGCTTTCCTGACGTAAATTAATCACTGGATATTTTTTGCAGATGGCAACAGCATCGGATTGGGGTAACGTACATTCCCAAACCTTACCATCAATGGAACTTATTATTTCATCCCGCGTCCCCTGATGAATAAGCGAACCGTCTTTCATAACAAGAATGGTACCTGCAATGTGCTCAATATCTGAAACAATGTGGGTGGAAAGCAGAACAATGCGGTCTGCTCCGAGACGGGAAATCATATTGCGAAAGTGTATCCGCTCTTTGGGATCGAGACCCGCAGTGGGCTCATCTAAAATTAATATTTGAGGATTGTTCAACATGGATTGAGCAATACCTAATCTCTGTTTCATACCACCGGAAAAAGTTTTGATCCGTTTCCTGGCATCTTTTTCAAGGGATACCTGTTCCAAAAGCTCCCATGCTTTTTCTTTTGCCTGTGGTTTTGGCAGGCCCTTTAAGGCTGCAATGTACAACAAAAAATCCAGCGCTGAGAATTCCGGATAGTATCCAAATTCCTGTGGTAAGTATCCCAGCGCATCGCGATAATCCTCATGGCCGACATCAATTTTATTAAAACTAATTGTACCGGAAGTCGGGGCCAATACGCCGCATATCATACGTATCAAAGTCGTTTTTCCTGCTCCGTTTGCGCCAAGAAGACCGTATACTCCTTTTTGAAAAGTTATGGAAATACGGTCACAGGCTGTTTTGTTCCCATATTGTTTTGTTACTCGGTCAAGTTCCAGTTCCATTGTTTTTCCTCCAGTTTTTTGACGAATTTATGCATTTGAAATCCAATCGCAACCAGGCAGATAGCGAAAAGTGTCAGCCAGCTGTTTAGATACACATCAGTATAAAGTACAGTTACTAAGCCTTCACAAAGAATACTGGATACGCTGACAAAACCTGCTGCAGCCGCGCAAGCATAAATACCATCTGAACCATGAAACCGATTCAATAGCCATAGGCAAGCTGTACACACAAAAAGATATGGCATTATAGTATACAGAATGGTTTGCAGCAGACTGTATGCTGATATCTGGTTGATAAATATCAGCAGTAGGATTAAAACAATAAAGTTGGCTGCTCCAAAAATACTGATTCGTGCCATAACAATCTGAAGCAGGCTGAACCGGCAGCTTGCCTCCAGTTCTGCCATTATGTAAGCGGAAGAGCGGTAGATTTCTGTAATTGTCATCATCGCCAGAAACGGAAGAATCGCGGAAATACTCCATATTCTTAATCCATCTCCACTCCAATATTGAAAAGAAGATAAACGGAAAGCAATAACCCAGCCAAGAAAGACAATCAAAGCAAATGCAATCCAAATGCACTTGCGGATATATGCAAGCTGCGCCAACAGGAATTCCCAATAAGTGATTTTAGGATAGCGCAGCTGTTTTAAAAAGCGCTCCCGATCGGTTGGAGGCGGTGCTTGAAAAGATGACATGAGTCCTTTTTTCAGATTTCGGTTCATTGAAAATCCTCCTTTTCTAATAGCTTTTTTAAGGCGTCTATTGCAGAACCTGTTTTCCGGTAAATAGCAAAGCGTGAAATACCCATAATAGAAGATATCTCTCCCACAGAAAGCTCATTGACATATCGCAGTAGCAGTAACTCCCGTTCCTGTTCTGGCAAGGTTTTAATTGCATGGCAGAGTGTATAATTAAGTTCTATCTGCTCATAGCAATCTGCGTGGGGGATATCTTCCGTCAGTAGTTCAGGCTGAATTTTCCGAAACGAATCGACGCAGAGGTTTCGTGCTATAACATAAAGATAGGCAAGTCTTTTTCCACGGTCGATGTATGCCTTTTGTGCAAAGTATTTGAGGAAGGTTTCTTGAGTAAGATCTTCTGCCAATACAGAATTTCTTACTTTATAATAGCAATAGCGATAGATTTTATCATATTGCTCCTGCATATCAACTGACATTTAACCCCTCCTCTCAAATTGATTAACGGTTTAATTCCCTTAAATGTGCGGGTAAAATTTACTATTAAGTAAATATTTTTAATTTTATTATAAGTTAAAAGTCTTTCTGAACTGGCTGGGTGTTATTCCGTGAACTTCCTGAAATGCTGCGGTGAATTTTGACGGATTTTTATAACCACACAGCTCAGCAATATGATGGATACTTAAATGATCAGAGGAGAGAAGCTGCATTGCCCGCTTCATTTTTTCCCTTCTGATATAATCGTAAAGAGGAATATGATAAGTATTTTTAAAGCTGAGGCGAAGTTTGCTTTCACTCATATCTGCAATTTTTGTCAGTTCGCTCATAGAGGGAACATCCAGAATGTTTTCATCCAGTTTTTGCTTCACAGCATACATTTTCTTCTCATTTTCCCATGTAACATAATTCCGTCTGTTACTTCTCCGATCGGAAATAACAGGATAATTGCGTGCAATGGAACCAAGAAGGTGAATCACCATGCCCTCAAATGCAAAGGGCGGCATATCCCCATTTCTGATTGCCCAGCGGATCTGCTCAAAGATGAGCATGGTACCTGGGGAATTCAAATGCTCTGTTTCCCATAATTTTCCATCCTCAATGCTGATTTTAGGCGCATGAGCTCTTGCCTGCAGGAAGGGTTCTAAAAAGTCCTGGAAAATTAAAATGCTGGTAAAACAGGTATGGACATTCTTTGGAAAGGTAAACTGGAACGCTTTTTGAGGATTTACTAATTTATGGCATAGGGGGGAAAATGTGGTTGCAGCTTTTCCCTGCTGAGAGTAGATAATATCACCGCAATCGATGCATAAAAGCCAGAGACATGGTTCTTTGATATCAATTTTATGAACAATCGTCTGGTTGGGCGTAAACCACGCACTGGAGACATAAAGCCCCTGGGCAGGTGAGACTTCCACAATCCAGCCGTTTGACCAATGGGGAGGAAAATAATGCCCTTTACCCGGTCCATAAGGGGTTTGATGGAGGTTGTATTTTTTTGCCATGGAACCCCAGGATGCATCATCATATTTATTCATTAAAAGCCTCCTTTTTTCGTGAGATATTGAAAGTATACTGGAAACAAGAGTTTAATGCAATTGAAAGTACTCCATTTTGTTTTAATTATGATCCAATCATAAAACAGAAAGAAATGAAATTCAGTCGAAAATACATATAAACACAGAGTTTCTTGAGTTTAAGGAAGAATGGAACTTCCTTATCCTGGAGAACAGCTATATTGACGATTATTTTTTATTATGCTAGTATTTATTAGGTTAGTCTAAACTAACAAAAACTCGGATTTGTCATGATGCAGATATAAAAAGTATAAGGAGAATGAATATGAAAAAAAGAGGGCTGTTACTTTGCTCCATGATGTTATTATTCGTTTTAACAGGATGTGGAAACGCAGACATTTCAAATAATAAAGGGACAGATATCAATAAAATTGATACGGTTATGGGAGAGATTGAAGTGCCCCAAAATCCTGAACGTGTGGTAGTGAACTGGTATATCGGCGATGCCTTTTCTCTGGATTTAAATGTGGTGGGTTATTTAGCCTGGGAACAGGAGACCATGCCATTTTATGATAAGTTTTCACCATCTGCAAAATTGGAAAATTGGGCGGCAGAGGATATTATGGCGGTAGAGCCAGATTTGATTATTACATATGACACAGCTGATTTTGAGAATTTTAATAAAATTGCACCTGTTTTAGTAATTCCCGAAGGAGAGGTAACTTCGGCAGAACGGCTGAGAATGATTGGCAGAGCCACAGGAAAGGAAAAGGAAGCGGAGGCACTGGTCACAACATTTGATGAAAAGCTTGCGGCGGCAAAGGCAGAGCTTCAAAGTGAAGCATATGAGGGAAAGACCTTTAGTATCATGGAAGACTGGGGATCTACCGGCGAGTGGAGTGGTGTAGCATATGAAACCGGCTCCAGAGGTGGCACCCTGGTTTATGACTATCTTGGGTTGAAAATGCCAGAAAAACTGGAACAGCTGATTGTCAAAACAGGAGAAAACAGAGGAACGCTCAGTTATGAAGTCGCCCATGAATATTTCGGTGATTATATCTTGTGGTTCCAGCAGGAGGGCAAGGAATCTGAATATGCAAAGTCTGATATCTGGAAGAGCATACCTGCTGTTTTAGAAGGCAGAGTGGCGGAGATTCCGGGAGAGAACCTTGGATTGTTCTACTATGATGATATGGCCAGTTTAACTGCACAGCTGGACTATGCCATTGATGCCATCAAAAAAATATCGAAGTAATCATAGAAGGAGAAATCTGCATGTTAAAGTTCAAAAACAAAGGTGTATTATTACTGGCCTTCGCCATTGGCATTTCTGTCTCAGGCTGTAGTTTAAAGCCAGCAAAAACAGCAGTGGAAGGATCTGCAGAAATCAGAGTGATCAATACGGAGCAGGGGGAGATAGAAATACCTGCTGATCCCAAAAGAGTCATAGTGACATATTGTGTGGGGGATGCCCTGGCTCTTGGAGTTAAGCCTGTAGCAGTTTATGATGCAGCTGGCACAGCTTATGAAAAAGAATTGGAAGGCGTGCCTGTCTGGGGAGAATTTGAAGCAGAACAGTTAATCTCTTACGAACCTGATTTGATAATTGTTGCTAATCAGGAACAATATGATATTGCTTCCAAAATAGCTCCCACAATTCTGCTGCCTTTTACGGCGCAGTCCATGGATGAGCGCGTACGCTTTATGGGTGATGTATTAAACAAACAGGAAAAGGCAAATGCAGTTCTGAACGCGTTTCACGAAAAACTGGAGGTGGCAAAGGCTTCTCTTAGGGAAAAGGATGTTATGGATAAAACCTTCAGCGTGATTGAAAGTGACGGAAGCGGAGGTATTTGGGTTTACGGTGATAAATGGGGTCGCGGGGGAGATTTATTATACAGCCAGCTGGAACTTCAGGCGCCTGAAATCGTTGAGAAGGAAATTATCGCAGCGGAACAATACAGGGATGTTTCCATGGAGGTCATCAGTAATTATATCGGTGATTATATCATAATTGCCAGAGGTCTTGAGGAATTGAAGGGAAACACAATCTGGGAATCTCTGCCTGCGGTTAAGGCAGGAAATGTGATTCCTATCGATTTTACCTTGTTTTACGATATTGATATTTACTCCTCAAACGTACAACTGGATTATCTGTTAAATGCTCTGCTGAAAACACAAGAGTAATGTTATTATCACCACGGAAAGGAACGACACCATGAAAAATACGACAACAAAGGGATGGAAGGGTTCCATCAACTTTGCCTTTTACATGGCTCTTGGATTTGGACTTTTATTGATTGTTTCGGCAGCTTCCATTACATTTGGTGCTGCCGACATGAGAATTGCAACTGCATGGGAGGCGGTTTTTCAGTTTAACCCTGAATTAACAGAGCATCAGATTATCCAGACACTACGCCTTCCAAGAACTGTGGCGGATTTAATGGTAGGCTGCAGTTTAGCCATTTGCGGTGCAATCATGCAGGGGACAACCAGAAATCCACTGGCTGACTCCGGACTGATGGGTATTAGTTCGGGGTCAACGTTTGCTATGGCACTTTGTATGGCATTTTTACCGATGAGGACTTACGGACAGACCATGCTGTTTGCATGTATGGGTGCCGCTGTCACAACGGCAATGACTTATTTTATTGCATCCATGGGAAAGGGAGGAATGACGCCCCAGCGCCTTGTTTTAGCTGGGATTTCAATCTCCATGCTGTTTGGAGCATTCAGCCAGTATATTTCCATCAAATATCATTTGGGACATGCCCTTGCTTATTGGACAGCAGGAGGTACGGCGGGGGCAAAATGGAGTGAGCTGCTGACCGTTTTTCCAGCTTTTGCTCTTGGTGTGGTTGGAGCCGTTGCACTTTCACCTTCCGTCACAGTGCTCAGCTTAGGAGAAGATGTTGCCACGGGTCTGGGATTAAAAACAAAATTTGTGAAGGCACTTTCTACGATTATTGTGCTCCTGCTTACAGGACTTTCCGTTATTATTGTTGGTCCGGTAGGTTTTGTGGGTTTAATTACTCCTCATATTGTCCGGTATTTTGTGGGGGTGGATTACCGCTATATTATTCCGGCATCAGGAATGTACGGTGCGTTGCTTACGGTTTTTGCGGATCTGGCAGGAAGATTAATCAATAAACCTTACGAAACACCCATAGGCATTATCTTTGCCGTTATTGGCGTTCCTTATTTCCTCTATCTGGCAAGAAAGCAAAGGAGGGAATTTGAATGAAAAAGAAAGGTTATATTCTGTTAATTATGACGGTACTGCTGGTGATTGTAGGAATTATCAGTATTAATTCAGGCAAAATGAACCTTACTCCTGCAGAGGTAATCAGTGTGATTTTAGGAAAAGGTACATCGAAGCAGAACCTGATTATTATGGAATTTCGTCTGCCCCGCATAATACTGGCGGTTTTCGTTGGAATCGGCATGGGAATTTCAGGCTGTATTATGCAAAGTCTGTTAAGAAATGATATGGCAAGCCCGGGTACCTTGGGCATCAGCTCCGGTTCAGGACTCTTTGTATTAATTTATGTGGTAATTTTTTCTGCAAAGTCCAATTCTTCGGCAATTTTAATGCCTTTATTATCTTTTGCAGGAGGGCTGACTGCCGCAGCGTTAATTTTTCTTCTTTCCTACCGGAAGAATAGAGATATTTCCCCCACAGGATTGATTTTAACGGGCGTGGCACTGGGAAGCGGTTACGGTGCGCTAACCACACTGCTTACTCTGAAACTGGACCAAAATCAAATGGAATTTATACAGCGTTGGAGTGCAGGCAGTTTGTGGGGAGATGACTGGCGTTATCTGGCGATATTGGTACCATGGACAGCTATTTTGTGCGCATATGCATTATATAAATCCCATGTGCTGAATATTTTAAACCTTGGAAATGAAACGGCTACAGGTCTGGGCACTGCGGTAAAGCCGGAATTTATCGGGCTGACAGTGGCGGCTGTGGCGCTTTCCTCCGGAAGTGTATCTTTGGGAGGCAATTTCTTTTTTGTTGGAATGATTGCACCTCATATGGCAAGAAAAATCGTTGGTTCTAACCATAAACTGCTTCTTACAGCGGCTGGGCTGTGCGGAGCGATAATCGTTCTGCTGGCAGATACGATAACAAGAACTATCAGCCTGGGTACGGATGTACCAACGGGCATTGTAATTACAGTGCTCAGCACACCATACTTTTTGTATCTATTGGCAAAAGCAAATAATTAAGGAGTACAGTATGAATAGTATTGCAACAGAAAACTTAGACATTGCCTATGACAATGCACTGATTGTCGAGAATCTGGAGATGGCAATCCCTCGTAATAAAATCACGTCAATTATCGGCCCCAACGGATGCGGAAAATCAACGGTGTTAAAGGCGGTAGGGCGCATTTTGAAGCCGAAGAAAGGCATGGTTTATTTAAATGGCGGGGACATTTCCACGTTACCCACAAAAGAGATTGCAAAAAAAATGTCTATTTTACCCCAGACCCCTTCGGCACCTGGTGGATTGACGGTAAGTGAACTGGTTGCCTACGGAAGATTTCCTCACCAAAATGGCTTTGGAAAGTTAACAAAGGAAGATAAAAAAATAGTCGAGTGGGCAATTTCCGCAACAAAGCTTTCTGACCTGGAGCATCGGGAGGTAAACACCTTGTCAGGCGGTCAGCGGCAAAGAGTCTGGATTGCCATGGCACTTGCCCAGCAGACAGATTTGATTTTACTGGATGAACCTACTACATATCTGGATATGGCTCATCAGCTGGAGGTGCTGGAGCTTTTATACAGTTTAAACCGCAATCAGGGGTGTACCATTGCTATGGTACTTCATGATTTAAACTTAGCAGCCCGTTTTTCTGATTATATGATTGCCATTCGCAGTGGAAAAATCATACAGCACGGGTCACCCAAGGAGGTAATGATTCCTGAGGTTTTAAAGGAGACCTTTTCGATTGATGCAGAGGTTGTGCATGAATCCAGAACGGGAAGGCCAGTTTGCCTGACCTACTCGCTGCTGCATCAGGAGGACTTACCAAAGAGGGAGGCGATTTCTCTATGAAAATTTCACTGCGGATATTTTGCGAGGCAAAAAAATATCGTATCTATCTGGTGTTTGCATTTTTTGCCCTGGTCGTATCTACAGTGGCCGGATTTTATACCCCGTGGGCATTAAGAGAGTTAACCTCTCTTGCCACAGAGGGTAGGGGAGATTTTGGCACAGAAGCTTTACGCATCGGCCTGTTTTTGCTGGGGGCGGCAACGCTGCAGGCGGCTGGTGCATCAGCGGCCGGATATATGAACCACTATGCGGCACTGCATTATGTAGCAGATTTACGCAAACTGCTTTATGGAAAGCTGCAGAATATGAGCCTGAGTTATTTTCACAAAAGCAGAACTGGCGACCTTACCAGCCGGGTGGTAAATGATACATTAGATGCAGAGGTGCTTCTGGCTCATGTGATTCCTGATTTCATTGTGAATATCCTTACTTTTATCGGAGTGGGCATCCTGCTGTTTACAATCAATGTAAAACTGGCTTTTATAAGCCTGGTTACCATTCCGTTTCTATTAGGCATTACTTTATGGCAGGGACATCACGTTTCACCCATATGGAAGGAAAACTCCCGTGTGAGAGGAGCGCTTGCCGGCAAGGTTCAGGACAACCTTTCAGGAATGAAAGAAATACAGATTTTCAATCAGCAGGGTCATGAAGAAAACAGTATTGCCCACCTTGCTATGCTCCACAGCCGGGCCTATCTTCGTGCCAGTTTCTTTTTTGAAACATCATATCCTTTGCTGGCATTTGTGACTGCACTGGGTACAGTTATTGTGGTGATTTACGGCGGATATTTAATAGGAACCGGAGAGGTAAACATTGGCGACATTGTTGGCTTTGCCATGTATTTATCTATGTTTTATGGACCAGTGAAAAATTTTTCCGCTCTTGTTGAACGCGCCGGAGAGGCAGGGGCGGGGTGTAAGCGTGTTTTTGATGTGTTTGATGAAATTTCAGAGGTAAAAGAAAAAGAAAATGCCATTGTCATGAAGCGGGTTAAGGGTGAAATCGAGCTAAGAGATCTAACCTTTTCCTATCATCAAGATATTCCTGTGATGGAAAATATTAATTTAAAAATTCAAACAGGACAGACGGTGGCACTGGTCGGAACCACGGGGGTGGGAAAGAGTACCATTGCAAATCTGATTAACCGATTTTATGATCCTCAAAACGGTGCGGTTTATATTGATGGAATTGATATTCGGGATGTTACCCTTTCCAGTCTGCGCAATAATATTTCTATGGTATTACAGGATACCTTCTTATTTAACGGCACAGTGTATGAGAATATAGCCTATGGCTGGAAAGGTGCCACGAAAGAAGATGTGCTTGCTGCGGCAAAAGCTGCCAATGCCCATGATTTTATTCAAAAAATGGAACATGGTTACGATACAACCATTGGTGAAAGAGGTGTCTTGCTCTCTGGGGGGCAAAGACAGAGAATTGCGATTGCCAGGGCTATTTTAAGAGATTCCCCCATCCTGATTTTAGATGAGGCGACCTCTGCCTTAGACACCAAAACAGAAATGGAAATTCAGGCGGCATTAAACGAAATATCCAAGACCCGTACCACCATTATGATCGCACACAGGCTTTCTACAACCCGGGATGCAGATTTGATTGTAGTGCTGGATGGAACGGGGATTGCGGAAATAGGCAGCCACGAAGAATTAATGGAACGGGGAGGGATATTTGCAGGCCTGCATGGTGCCCATGCATAATGAATGGATAGATGAAATGAGGGAGGAACGTACATAATGTTAAAAAAACAGATAAGCAGGAAGATTGTTGCAGTATCTTTTACGATACTGCTTCTGCTTTCGGGCTGTGGCGCTGACAGGAAAGGCGGTACACAGGCAGATAAAAGTGACGCGGAATCAGCAGATACAAGGGTGTTCACCACAGACAAAGGAGAGATTGAAATTCCTGTGCATCCGCAACGGGTGATTACGGATTGTGGATTGCTGGGTGATGTCTTAGCCCTTGGTGTAACTCCTGTTGCAATTGAAGATTATACCGCTACAGATGTGGCATACAAAGAGTTGATCAAAGAGGTAAAGGTTTTGGAAAAATGGGAGCCAGAGTACCTTATGGCGGAAAAACCCGATATGATTGTCACTCTGAATGAAGAAAATTATGAGCAGTTTTCAAAAATAGCACCAACCATTTATGTGCCGGTCTATGAGCTTGAAACGGGAGAAATGCTTTCTTTTCTATCGGATGCCCTGGGTTTGGGGAGGGAAAAAGGAAAAGAAGTGATGGATAACTATAAAGAAAAGGTGAAGGACGCAAAGACCAGATTAAAGGACACCGGCTTATACAATAAAACCTTCAGTGTTATCCGGGTGCAGGGCGAAAATGAAATCGGTGTGCGTTGGAGTAATAATCTGGGAGGACAGATTTTATTTGGCGCTTTGGAACTGCCCCAGACAGAAGCTGCGTTAAGAGAGGTGAAAGCAGGAGTTGACTGGGGTGCCACACTTTCCTTTGAGGCAGTGCCTGAATATATGGGAGATTACATACTGGTAACAGAATATGGCAATTATCAGTTAATTGAAAATAATCCTGTGTGGAAGTCTCTTCCTGCGGTGCAGAAGGGAAATATTATTGTGCTTTCAGAACCGTATATGTATTTAAATGATATTTATTCCTGGTCAGCCCAATTGGATCTGGTTACCGAGGAACTTCTCAATCTGGCTGAAAAAAATGGTGTACCAGAGCAGTAAGCTTTGCTATACTTAAGATTAGTTAAAGATATATATAGGAGGAATTTTATGGAGTTATTTGCAAAACCAGGGGTAGGTGGGATAATAGAGAAGAATATTGATGGAGTCGATTACATACTAGTGCAGGACAGGTGCAAGGATGACGCTAAATCAGAGTATGGACTATTAGAAATTCCTGCGGGTAAAATCAGAGAGTTTGAGAATATATTTGATTGTTTAAGAAGAGAAATTTGGGAGGAAACAGGACTTAGAGTAACTGAAATTAAAGGAGAGTCTGAAGCAATAGTTATAGAATCAAATGGATATAAAGTATTAAACTATACCCCGTTTTCCAGCAGTCAGAATATTCAGGGAACATATCCGATTCTGGTACAAACGTTTATATGTAATGCGGATGGAGAGTTATTAGATAAAAGTAATGAAACGAAAAATATAAGATGGATACCGTTAATGGAATTAAATAAATTATTAGAGCATAATAAAAATATGTTTTATCCAATGCACGTCACTACTTTAGAAAAATACTGTAAGTTGAAATTAAGACATCTATAATTTTCAACCACCAGAACTAATTCCAGTGATGGTAATGATTTCTCCATATTCAGCGAGAAGTTCTTTGTGGTTGGCGATTTGTGGATCGCTATAATGGAAAGTGAGAAAGAGGTTTTGACTAGAACTTATAATCATTTTGCTCTTAAAATTAATGAATATGATTACGATAATCATTTATTTGAATTACATTCAGGAACCTTAAAAGAAAGGTTAAATAGATATTGTTCTACTTAAAAAGCATTTAGTTTATAATGTAAAGCAGCGTGACTTGGTGATTTATCACATAAAATCACCCCCAAGTAAATCTTTATATTTCAATATCCTACTTGGGGGTATCATATCATAGAAAAGGACTGCGTTTTTTTCTATTTTTTTTGTTTATTGGCAATTCGAAAGCCAGGTTTTGTCATTTGCAACAGCGGTAACGACTTCTTCGCCGGATTTAAAATTATCAAAAGTTCCTTTGTCAATTTCATTAATAACTTTACTTAACAGATTTTCATAATACGCTTCTGGTGTAACCTCGGTTGTTGTCTGATGAAAATGCTGCTGGGATTCCGATGAAGCTATTCTTGCATATTCATCTTTTACCTGGGCTATAAGTTTATCGTGATTCATTTTATTTGCTCCTCTGTTTAAAATTGATTTTTATTACTTGCCATTAATAAAAATTATTATTTGCAGGTAATGGGAAATTATTCAACCTGTTAATCATTACTGAAAACCATATTAAATTTTCATTTCAGATCCTCTGTTTTTAAATGGTAAAAAGTTAAAATAAACTCAGCAGCAGACAGCAAAAAGATAATTAATATAGATAGAGCAGTGGAATAACCGCTGTTAGAAGTCACATTTCCGTGTTTAGACCAGGCATTTTTAAATATTAGGATTGAAATACTGTCCTCTCTTTTCTGTTCTATCTCCATATTGAATGGCCTGGACAGGACATCGATGTATACACGCCATGCATTTCGTGCAATCTTTTCCCCATGTTGGGAAATTATTTTTTAGTTGAATGTTTTTAGTCGGACATACCCGTTCACACAAGCCACAGGAAATGCATTTATCTTTAACATGAAATTTCTTTGTTCCTAAGCAGAACCTATTAAAAAATGGGTTGAAAATCTGTGTTCTGAACCAGGGAAAGCTTCCGCTATAGCAGTCAAATATGTCCTCTGTTTTTTTCGATAACAGAATGCTTATATCGTCGACCCTTTGTTTAGCTTGTTCCAGCTTTTTATTTTCCAACTCTTTCGAATCTAAATCATAATCAATAATATAATTATTGGGCATGAAAACAGAAAATCCACTGTTCAATTGGATTTTTCGTTTTTGCAGCTCTGCTGACAGAACGTCCATGGTCTGCCCTGTATGGTCACCGCAAGTACAGACTGCAAAAGTGTAGTGCTCATTAGTATTAGTAATTACAAGTTTATTTACAAACTCGGAAACTATTTTAGGAGGTGCCCAGGCATAGACTGGAAATACAAATCCAAGCATCTCATTCTGCTTTAAAGTGAATGAGAAGGATCCACTTTTTTCTTTCATAAGCTCTGCAATGGATAATATTCGTTCATCTTGAAGTTCGGCCAGCTTTTTCGCCACCCATAAGCTGTTCCCTGTACCTGAAAAATAAAATATCATACTTCACTCTCCTTTTGATTTTCATGATTTAGTGTTACTATATTTTAAAGGCTCCTTAATATTATTATATTTTTAAGATACATTTTTGCAAGTACGCACATTTTTGTGCCTTGGAAATATTATTTTGAAGTGCCTTTTCAAAATAGATCAGAGATGGATAGAAATACCCAGCAATTTTTGGGAGAAAGGAAATAATCCAATTATCATCTAATTGGATTATACGTGGTTATAATGGATATAAGTGATTGGTACGATGGCTCATGTGATCTGGTCAATGCTTTTAATTTTATTTGTGGGAAATGGAGGCTCCCCATCTTGTGGTATTTATCTCAAGGGAACTATCGATATAACGAGTTAAAGAGACTGCTTTGTGGTATTACAAATATTATGCTCACCCGTTCTTTGCAGGATTTAGAAAGCCATGGAATGATTTGGAGAAAACAACACTCCGAAATCCCTCCACACGTAGAATACGGATTAACTGATCAAGGAGAAAAAATTATTCCTGTTTTAGAAGCCTTAGAAGCTTGGGGAGAAATACAAGTAAAATTTGAGAAAAGAATTGACTTTACTTAATATGGGAAAATGATTGTACCCATTGCATGGCTTGTCTTCATAGATGCCCCGCAGAAGCCATTGAATACAAAAAGCACATCATCCCACTATGGGAGGGTGTGCTTTTTGTAATGGGCTGTGCCGGGTATTATGCACCGCGGATGAAAATAGGATCAGGATTCAAGTTGCGACGTCATTTGTTCTCAAGAGAAGGTGGGCTTGACATTCTGTAAAAAATGTATTACATTGTAGACAGACAGTCGGTCTATGGTGAAAGGTGATTATATGAGAATTATAAAAGATGCGGTTGAACGAAAAAACGAAATACTGGATATAGCTGAGATATTGTTTACACAGAAAGGCTTTGACGGCACAAGCACAAATGAAATTCTGGAGGCTGCCAAAATTGCAAGAGGAACGCTGTATTACCATTTCAAATCAAAAGAGGACATTATGGATGCTCTGATTGAGCGCCATAGCAGCCAGCTTTTAAAGGCCTCAAAGGAAATTTCCGAAGACACAGGTAAAACGGTATATGAGCGTATTGTAGACTCAGTTGTGGCTCTAAAAATGGACCGAAATGGTAAAGAAATTATTGAACATATACACAGGCCTCAGAATGCGCTGATGCACCAAAAAGTACAAAGAACAATCTTAAATGGACTAACACCAATTCTTGCAGGTATAATCCATGAAGGAATTGAGCAGGGGTTATTTCACACACCCTACCCCTATGAATGTGTGGAGATGCTGGTGGTTTATGCCAGTACGGTGTTTGATGGAGACATGTTAGACATCAATCAGCAGGAATATGCTTCCCGTGCGCAGGCTCTTATTTTCAATGTGGAACGTCTGCTGGGTGTTGAAAGCGGTACCTTATCATTTGCTTCACAAATTTTTAAAAAAGAAACGGAGGGATAAGATGAATCATACATCAAACCCCTTTGGAAAGTTCCTGCTTCTTTGGTCTGGAGAACTTATTTCAGCAATAGGCGGAGGACTTACCTCTTTTGGTTTAGGCGTTTATGTTTATCAGCAGTCAGGAATGGCATCACAAGTTTCTTTCGTCATGTTGCTTGCTTTTCTGCCTTCCTTGCTGCTTAGTGCACCTGCAGGGGTACTGGCAGACCATTATGACCGAAGGATTCTGATGATACTTGGAGACAGTCTTTCCGCAATCGGGCCTTTATTTATTCTCTTTGTCCTTTGGGATGGTCAGGTGGCATTTTGGCAGATCTGCGTAGGAGTGACCATTAGTTCTGTATTCTCATCCTTGTTAGAACCAGCCTACCGGGCTACTGTAACTGATTTACTAACGGAGGAACAGTACACAAAAGCCAGCGGTTTCGTTCAGCTTGCCGGTTCTGCAAAATACCTGATTTCTCCTGTATTAGCTGGGCTTTTGCTGAAAGTATGGGATATCAGGCTTCTGCTGATTCTTGATATCTGCACCTTTTTTGTAACGGTTACGGCAACACTAGCCGTGCGAAAGGGGCTGACAGCAAAGCCTCAGGCGGAGAATGCTTCTTTTGCAGCCAGCTTTAGAGATGGCTGGAGAGCTATTGCGATAAACAAAGGTGTACTGACTCTGGTTTTGGTAGGAGCTGTCATAACCTTATGCCTTGGCTTTATCCAGACACTTGCTTCCCCTATGATTTTAAGTTTTTCAGACAGTGGAGCTTTGGGTTCCGTTCAGTCTTTGGCAGCAATTGGACTTTTGGTAACAAGTCTTTTGCTGGGTGTTTTTTCAATAAAAAAGGATTACGTGAAAATTTTATGCGGTTCGCTGTTTTGTTCAGGTTTATTTATGGGGCTGTTTGGATTCCGTGAGAATCTCATCATGATAACTGTGGCAGGATTTTTATTTTTTTCAATGCTGCCTTTTGCAAACATGAGTATTGATTATTTGCTTCGAACCAACATTAATAACGAATTCCAGGGTCGTGCCTGGGGGCTTGTGGGACTTATCTCCCAATTAGGTTATGTGTTTGCTTACGGATTATCGGGGCTTCTTGCAGACCATCTCTTTACTCCGCTGCTGCTGGTGAATGGAAAACTATCCAAAAGCGTCGGCAGTGTTCTTGGTACTGGAAAAGGAAGAGGATCCGGATTTCTTATCATAATAGCGGGTATTATATTATGTATTGCATCCGTTTTGTTATATCAGTTTCAATCAATTCAAAGACTTGAAAAAGGAGATGGCGATGTTCAGACGAATCATCTGGAATGATTTGAGAAAAAGCCCCACAATTTCAGCCATTATGCTGCTTTTTATCACTGCAGCAGCTATGCTGATTTCTTTATCGGTAACTTTGGGGTTGCAGCTTGCTGGATCGATTGATTCGCTTATGGTACAGGCAAAAACTCCCCATTTCTTACAGATGCATACAGGGGAGATTAATATCCAGCGGCTGGAGCATTTCGCACAGGAAAACGGGGCTGTCAGAGAATTTCAGGTAATGGAGTTCCTAAATATAGATGGGACAGAAATTAAAATAGGAGACAGTACCCTTTCGGACAGTGTTCAGGATAACGGTCTTACCACCCAAAGCAAGTCTTTTGATTACCTACTTGATCTGGATGGACAAATTATTCGGCCGGCAGACGGAGAGATTTACGTTCCTCTGGCTTATGCAAAGAAAGGTAATGAGCTATTAGGAAAGAATGTCATCGTTGCAGGTAAAACTTTTACAGTTGCAGGTTTTCTTCGTGATTCTCAGATGAATTCTTCGCTGGCATCTTCCAAGCGGTTTTTAGTAAGCGATCACGATTATGGAGCTATGAAAAGCAAGGGAACTGTTGAATATATGATTGAGTTCCGGATTAAGAGCCTGTCCGAACTTAACGCATTTGAAGCGGAATATATTGGTGCAGGGCTGGAATCCAATGGACCAACAGTAACCTATCCCCTTTTTCGAATGATAAATGCCGTTTCCGATGGCTTGATGATTGCTGTGCTTTTGTTGATTAGCATATTAGCGGTACTGATTGCCTTTTTATGTATCCGTTTTACACTGATCGCAAGAATCGAAGAGGATACCCGTGAAATCGGCATTATGAAGGCCATTGGACTGCGCATTTACGATATGAAAAAGATTTATCTGGGGAAATATGCTGTAATCGCTGGGGCAGGCAGTGGGATCGGCTGGGGACTGTCCGCTGCACTGGAGGAACGTGTTATGAGGAATATCCGCCTCACCATGGGAGAGAGCGCAACTGCAGCATCTGCCAGAATGTGGGGAACAGCTGCAGTTTTTTTCGTGTTTGTTGCTGTGATCGCCTATGTAAACCATGTACTCAACCGTTTTCAAAAGATACCGGCAGCACAGGCAATCCGGTTTGGCACTGTTGTGGAAAAAGACGCAGGTGTAAAACGAATGCAGCTGAGGAAAAACAGGCTGGTAAATACCAATGTATTTCTGGGAATTAAGGACGTCTTATCAAGAAAAAAACTTTATATGACCATGTTATCTGTAGTAATAGTTTCAACTTTTATCATGCTGATTCCTCAGAATCTATACAGTACAATATCATCACCGGGCTTTACCAGCTATATGGGTATCGGCAGATCTGATATTCTGTTCCGTGTTCAGCAGACCGATCAGATGAGTGAAAAGATAACGGCAATAAAGAAAATCCTTGAAACGGATGAAGCTGTTACAAAATATGTGGTACACACCACAAAACGTTTTGCCGTACAGGCGAAAAACGGCAAAAGCGAAACAATTAAAGTTGATTTAGGTAACCACACAGAGTTTCCTGTTTACTATGTCAAAGGCGAGACACCACAGACAGAGGATGAAATCGCCCTTTCTGTAATGAATGCCAGGGAATTGAATAAGAAGATTGGAGATACCCTTGTTCTGACAAATGATGGCAGGGAGAGAATTTTGAAAGTTTGCGGAATCTATTCCGACATTACCAATGGAGGAAAAACGGCAAAAGCAGCATTTAGCGAAAAAAGCGGCGATGTGATGTGGTATACGGTTTATGTTAAGTTAAAAGATAATAGCTTAAGTACGGCAAAAGCAGCTGAGTACACAAAGCAGTTTTCCTTTGCAAAAGTCGCGGATATTGATGGTTATATAGCCCAAACTTTTGGTCCGACAATTGATTCGATTAAAAAAATCTCTGTAGCAGCCATGATTGCCGCACTGCTCATAACAATATTAGTGACGCTGCTTATGATGAAAATGCTGATTGTAAAAGAACGTCATACCATTGCTGTCATGAAATCTCTTGGTTTTACAAACAGGGACATTACGATGCAGTTTATTTCCCGCTTTGCATTGGTGCTGTCTATGGGAACTCTGGCGGGTACAATACTTGCCAATACACTTGGAGAGGTGCTTGCTGGTGCAGTTATTGCATCGTTTGGAGCGGCCACATTTAAATTTGTTGTGAATCCTGTTTCTGCTTACCTGATTTCCCCGCTGGCAATGGGCTGCGCGGTTGTGCTTGCGGTTGCACTTGGGACGACCGGGATAGAAAATATTCAGGTTTCAGCACACATAAAGGAGTAGACAATGAAAACATTGGTGATGGGGAATGAGATTGTCAAAATGTTTGGTCATGGAGATGAGAGACAAACGGTTTTGAAAAACGTATCTGTCCAGATCGAAAAGGGAGAATTTGTCGCAGTAATGGGCCCTTCCGGATCAGGAAAATCCACCCTGCTTTTTGTTCTCAGCGGAATGGAATCCATTGACGGAGGGACCGTCACTTTTAACGGGCAAAACCTGTCCCAGCTTTCAGAAGACCAGCTTTCCAAGCTGAGGCAGACTGGCATGGGATTTGTTTTTCAGCAGCCTACCCTGCTTAAAAATTTAGATATTCTTGATAATATTTTACTTCCTGCGTTGCGGGGCAGTCACAAAAATGTTGCAGAACTTACTAAAAAAGCAGAGATGCTGATGCAGAAAATGGGAATTGAGGAACTGAAAGGGCGCAACATCACGGAAGTATCAGGCGGGCAGTTACAGCGGGCAGGCATCTGCCGAGCACTTTTAATGACACCCGAGATTATATTTTGTGATGAACCTACCGGTGCGCTTAACAGCAAGTCTGCAAATGAAACGATGAAGCTTTTTTCTCAGATTAATGAAGAGGGAGTAGCGATTTTGATTGTTACCCATGATGCCAAGGTGGCGGCAAATGCTGAGCGTGTATTATTTATGCGGGATGGCAGCATTGTTGATGAAATGCGTATTTCAAAAACGGGTAACAGTATAGAGGAAAATATAAAAAGAGTTGTACAACGTCTGGAATACCTGGAAATATAGGTATTATAGCAAATTCATGAAGTTGACCTTTGATTCAGGCCTGGATATAATAGGATTGGAAATTAGAATACAGTTCGGTTTAATAGAAAAAAGGAGGTTTCTCCCTGTGATTGATGATATATCATGTGAAGCAGAAATAAAGAACAATCTACATTTCGTTTCTATAGAAGGAAACTGGGATAAAGACATACATGATAAAAGAATTGCTCATGCAGCAATGATTTTGATGGAGGATGAGTTTTCTCTTGCTATTGCATCTGCTACCTGTGCTCCGCCATCCTACTTCTCTTTTTTTCAAGGGCGGCTGGGGGAATATACGAAAGAAATACTAATAAATAAGTACGGTATTCCAGCAATGAGAATCATTCCTGCATATCGATTTCCTTATGGTTCGACCTATACAATAATTGACGCTTTCACAAATGCTGCAGTAATAGGCTGGGTGAGCTGCGGTCTGAAGAGAAGAAATAGGGAGATTAATGTTTTATTTGAACCAAGTACTTCGGATTTTCATGGCTTAAGAGTTGAAGCCCTAAATAATCGTGCCTGTCAATATCTTGGCAATCTTAATGTTAATATGGAGCTATCATGTAGAAATAAACTTCCGTTGTCAATCCTTAAAAAGGATT
Organism: Lacrimispora sp.; assembly: GCF_031982545.1. Classification (GTDB taxonomy): domain Bacteria; phylum Bacillota; class Clostridia; order Lachnospirales; family Lachnospiraceae; genus Lacrimispora. The sequence goes on along the minus strand of NZ_DALYXB010000009.1, from coordinate 20,182 downwards.
ATCCGGAAGAAGAAGCAAGATTATCTGAAATGCAATCAACAAAAGGCTTAATAGCTACAGGAGAATGGGTGGATAATGGAAAAATGAAAAGCTTTGATGACTTAAATAACATGAAACATGATTTATTTGAGGCATTTAGATCTGTGTTTCAAATTTCGTTATCTGATATGGATAATTATATGCTGTCTGATTTTGGAAGGGTAATTTTCACTTTACTATGGAATCAAATGGCAAATAATCAAAAGTTATCAGAGAAAGATTTTAAGAACGTTTGCGCATATGTCAGGTCCTGGTTTGACGTTGATATTTCAGAAACTGAAATGCTGATGATCAAAAAAATTATTAAATATTAAGTGCAGAATGGAAGGTGCCGCTCAATAACTATTATTCAGTTATTTTACGGCACCCCGGTGTCTGGAGATTAATTTCCTCCAACTGATATTAGATTTGTCGTATAGCTTCTGATTTTGGACATTAATGCTGTATTTAAGTCAGAAGAAGTATCATCAGCTGCATTATTAAATTTCCAGGTAAAGTCACCCTGATTTAACCGCCCCGCACTTGTTGTAACAATTCCTTCAACATTATTTACAGGATCAATATCAGAGAGGCTGACGCCAATGTTTTTGCCGGTATCAAAATTATTGTAAACAGTACTGCCTGCAATGGTTTTGTAAAGGCTGGGAACGGTTTCATTTCTTGCAGATGCTGAATATGCATCAAAGGAGACCGTATTTTTACCTGTGGTTCCTTCATTGGAGTTTGCATAGATCAGGCTGGAGGCATTTTCTATTCGATTGTTAAAGGCCTTGATCATACCGCCGTTTTCTCCGGAAAACGTACCCTGCCCCAAAGTATCCGTGCCTTGCAAAGAACTCATCATAGGATATTTACAATGTCTGAAATAGTTTGATTCTACAAATGCAGAACTTCCATTTGTTACCCCTACGCCGTATTTTGCATTACCGTCAAAATAATTGTTGTAAATATGTACGGAAGCTGCCCGGATTCTTGGATGGCGGGAATCGGAATGGTCATACCAGTTATGATGGTAAGTTACAAAAAATTCTGCCGTATCTTTCATTCCGCAAAGAGAACATTTCCCAGAATCCCAGAAATGATTGTAGGAGAGGGTTACATATGTGGATCCGCTCTTCACATCAGCAGAACCGTCTCCTTTTGCCTGATCTGCATCGGATCCTGCTTTTCCGTAAAAGATATCATTATTATGAACCCAGACATTACAGTTAGCCGTATCAAGTGAAATCCCATCGTCAGGGAACAGCATAATTCCCAAGTTTCTGATTTCCAGGTTTCCGCAATTTCTGATTAATAAACCCCAACCATATGCGGTTGCATCATCGCCAATACCTTCTAACGTCAAATTCATTTCTTTGTAGGATGTTTTTCCTTTTACCTCAAGGTATCCATTGCTGTTAAGCTCTCCAGCCATATTGCTGTCTGTAACCTGTCCGATGAAGCGGATAGCAAGAGGGGTTGTGTCGTATCCTTTCTGACGCAAAGTTAAGATCTCACCAATACCGGTACCTGTTTGCTTTTTGCCGGAACTGTTTACCTTAACATCAAGGGATACGGTTTTTGCTGTTTCAGAAGTCACATAAATTACCTGGGCATTTTCTTTTAAGACTCCGTTTTCCTTATACGCGCCAGATCCGGATTTATACTGGGAGTCGCCGGAAAAAGCAAATCCGGTTCTGTCGTTTGCCCTTACGGTGATAACGCCGGAAATAATGCTTTCATTCGTGCTATTGGAGAGAATTGCTTCCGCTTTCATAATGTATTGGCCGGCTGCAAGACCTACTGCATCGGCTCTCCAATAGGTGGGATACTTTCTTATTAATTCAGGATCAAGTTGTACATAAGCAGAATCACCAGCAGCCGAAGGTTTAATATAGACCTTGTAGGAGATTGCATTGCTGAGAGGGTTCCATTTAATATAAGCACTTTCAAACCAGCCCCCGCTTTCTGTCAGGGTAATACCAGCACCAGAAGCTGGATTTAAATAATTTTCTAAAATCATAGTTTAAAACCTCCTGTTATTCTAATTACAGAAAATCGGATCCACGTTTTCTATGACTGAATATTATAATGACTGGTACGTGCAATACAATGTAATCCATTACAATAAATAATCACTATTTATGATTTGATTTCATAAGTTAACAGCCCTCCGTTTTTTACAACACTTCTTCTAAAGTCATAATCATCAGGCTTTCCTTTAAAATAGTAGTTTATAATCCGAGCGTTAGCACTATGGGTAACAATTAAAACATTATTTTCTATGTGATCATTCATAATCATATCACAAAAATCCAAAGTTCGATTTACAAATACCTGAAATTTCTCTGTGCCTTTATCGCCGTTTTTAATTGCCTGCCAAAATAATTGGAGGGAATCAGCAGTTTCGTCTGTACCTTCAAACTCACCACAGTTAATTTCTGAAAGTCTGTCATCTAATATAATGGGTTCTCCACAAATAATTTCGCAGGTTTGGCGTGCCCGCGTCTGAGGGCTGCTAAAGCATGCTTTAAAATCAATATTTCTAAGGTTTTCTGCCAGTTGTTTTGCCTGTGTAATTCCAGTCTGATTCAATTTTATATCGGTACAGCCGTTGAATTTCTTATTGAGATTCCAGTCGGTTTCTCCCTGACGTACAAGGTATATCATGTCATTTCCCCCTTATTTAATATTTTTTCCAGACCCTAAACAATAAACTAAGACCATATTACCATGTATCACAATGGTTTTCCACTGTACCTGGTATTAAATATCAGTCAAAAATAAAAATCAGGTTTACAATTCGCTGTAATTCCTCTTTTTACTTAGTAAATACCGTCAAGGAGGATTTTCTGATGAATGGAAATACAGAGAAAAAAGAGCTGAAAAAAACTTACTTACAATCGTATCAGGCTCTCGGTTTTTCGATTAAAACGCTGGAAGTCTTAATAAATCGTATGAAAGAGGAACAAAGACAAACCATGTCTGTCTTAGCGGCGCAGTCTGGTACAAACCAGCCTGATGCAGAGATGACGGATGTATTTACCCGCCTCAGAAAGCAGCTGGTAGAGAAAAATCTAATTTGCAGTGCAATTGTAAAGAAAGTGGAGTGTATGGACTGTGAAATAGAAAAAAACATACTTTTATTAAAATATATATCCGGATATACGTGGGAAGAGATCAGTGAGATAACCAATTACAGCTTAAGACAGGTATATAACATCCATAATCTTGCGCTGAAACATTTTCCCATGTGATAGAAAGCGGTATTAATAAAAATAAGAAAGGGGTAACGAAATGAAGAATTACGGACTATCAGTCATGTATACGTGGTCTGTTGTAACGCCTTAAATATATAGGAAGAACTTTGCAGCTTATTTATTTCTATGTTTACATTACAGTTTTAATATTCTTTATAAAAATTAGAAGTCAATTGGTAATCAACCTGCAATAATCAGGAAAGGAGAGGTGAGAGGTAAGAGTTATTTTACAGGCAAGGAACCAGCTGATGAATAAAATGTTAAATAAAAAAGGAGGTTATTGTAAGATGAGTAAAAAAGTGATTAGCAAAAGCACAGACAAATATCAAAACAGATTTATGGAACTTTGGGGAGACATTAAGGATCCGAAAAATGGGTATTTCAGTAACAAGGGTATTCCATATCATTCGATTGAGACTTTGATTGTAGAAGCTCCGGACTATGGACATGTAACGACAAGTGAAACTCTCAGCTATTATATGTGGCTGGAGGCAATGTATGGAAAATTTACTGGAGATTTCAGCGGATTTAAAACAGCCTGGGATACAGCAGAAGCCTATATGATACCAACGGAAAAAGATCAGCCGGAATCCAGCATGAGTAAATATTCAGCCAGCAAGCCTGCTACTTATGCCCCGGAATGGGAATTGCCAGACTTATATCCTGCCCAGCTGAATTTTGGTGCAGCTGTTGGAACTGACCCGATCAACAGTGAACTGGCCGCTACATACGGCAGCAATACCATGTATGGAATGCATTGGTTATTAGATGCAGATAACTGGTACGGCTTTGGAAGCAGAGGCGACGGTGTGTCAACACCATCTTATATCAATACGTTCCAGAGAGGGGAACAGGAGTCTACCTGGGAGACCATACCTCAGCCATGCTGGGAAACAATGAAATACGGCGGCAAGAATGGATATCTTGATCTGTTCACCGGAGACAGCAGCTATTCAAGGCAGTTTAAATACACCGATGCACCCGATGCAGATGCCCGTGCAATCCAGGCTACTTACTGGGCGAATAAATGGGCGGATGAATATGGTGTTGACCTTGGAACCTATAATTCCAAAGCCAGCAAAATGGGTGATTATTTAAGATATGCCATGTTTGATAAATACTTCCGTAAAATCGGTACCCCGTCAGCCTCTGGTACCGGATATGATGCAGCTCATTATCTCATGTCCTGGTATTATGCATGGGGCGGCGGAGTAGGTTCCGACTGGGCATGGAAGATTGGAGACAGCCATAACCACTTTGGATATCAGAATCCCATGACAGCCTGGATATTATCGGAAGATGAAGATTTAAAACCTCTGTCCAAGAAGGGAGCAAGCGACTGGAAGTTAAGTCTTAGCAGACAGCTGGAATTTTATCAGTGGCTGCAGACTTCTGAGGGTGCGATTGCAGGCGGAGCCAGTAACTCTCATAAAGGCCGTTATGAAGAATGGCCAGCAGGTACTTCAACCTTTTATGGAATGGGATATGTAGAAAATCCCGTCTATGCAGATCCTGGAAGTAATACCTGGTTTGGTTTCCAGGCATGGTCCATGCAGCGTGTAGCTGAATATTATTATAAAACCAAGGATGACAGAGCGAAAGCTATTCTGGATAAATGGGCAGGCTGGATTAAATCAGTGGTACAGCTGAATGAAGATGGAACCTTCGCGATTCCAAACGGTCTTGACTGGTCCGGACAGCCCGATACCTGGACAGGTACTTATACAGGTAATAAGAACCTGCATGTAATTGTTACCAGCTACACCACAGACCTTGGCGTTACAGGTTCCCTTGCAAATACCTTATTGTATTACAGCAAGGCATCTGGTGATGATGAATCAAGAGTACTGGCAAAGGAATTATTAGATCGTATGTGGAATCTGTACAGAGATGATAAGGGGCTTTCAACACCAGAATCAAGAGCAGATTACAAACGGTTCTTTGACCAGGAAATCTATGTTCCAGCGGGCTGGACCGGAAAAATGCCAAATGGGGATGTGATTAAATCCGGTGTTAAATTTTTAGACATTCGTTCTAAATATAAAGATGATCCGGATTATGAGAAAGTTCTTACTGCTTATAACAATGATACCGATCCTGTATTTCATTACCACCGTTTCTGGGCCCAGTGTGATATTGCCATTGCAAATGGTGTATATTCCCTGCTGTTTGGAGAAGGCGGTGAACCAGTAACCAACTCTGCAATCAACCCAGTAACTGCAGCATTTGATAAAAATATAGCTGAACAAACAGATATAACAGTAGAGCTTACCTTAAATGGTAATACGTTTACCGGTATTAAGGACGGAAGTACTTATTTAACGGAAGGTACAGACTATACTTTATCCGACAGTACGGTCATTTTGTTTAAAAAGTATTTAGCAAGTCAGGATGCTGGTAAGTTAAAGCTTGTTTTTGATTTCAATAAGGGAATTGACCCGGTACTGACAGTAACGATTACCGATTCCACACCAAGCGGTTCTGTGAAACCTGCCGCAGCCACATTTGATAAGAACCCTGCAAAGCAGGCAGATGTTACAGCTGTCTTAACAATGGCAGGACATACACTGAAAGGTATCAGGCTGGATAGCAGAGTGTTGACGGAAGGCGTGGATTACACCATATCCGTAAGTTCCATTACTTTCTTAAAAACGAAACTGGCTGGTCTTGCTACAGGAACCTACAATATAGTGTTTGATTTAAGTGCAGGAACAGACCCTGTAATGGTTCTGACTGTAGTAGATACTTCCGTTGCAAAAGGCAGCATTAAGATACAGATGTATAATGCAGCCACATTAGCCCAGAGCGTATCTCTCAGTCCGAAATTCAAGATTTACAATAACGGCACTACCAGTGTAAAACTTTCTGATGTTAAAATCAGATATTATTACACGATTAATGGAGAGATGGATCAAAACTTCTGGTGTGACTGGTCATCAGTTGGCAGCAGCAATATTACCGGAACCTTTGTTAAATTGTCTGCTCCAAAGACAGATGCCGACTACTGTCTGGAAATTGGATTTACATCTGGAGCGGGAAGTCTGGCAGCAGGAGAGTATGCTGAGATACAGATAAGAGTGACTAAAATTAACTGGACAAATTATACTCAGACAGATGACTATTCCTTTGATGGCTCAGCAATGAGCTACGTGGATTCGCCAAAAGTTACAGGATATATATCTAACAGCCTGAAATGGGGAATAGAACCTTAAGTGATATAAAACAAAGTCCCATAATTATAAAAAGCATGTTCCGGATACTTATAATAAGAATCCGGAACATGCTTCATTACAATACACCCGCCGGAGGAACCGACTTTTCATAGATTGCTTTGGCTGTTTTCAAGAATGACCTGATTTCTGACTTGGAATTACTGGCATTCCAGGCAATTCCATAGGAAATACGATAAGGTATGTCCAGGGGGATTACTTTGACTTTAGAATCATTTGGGCATACAAAGTCAGGCATAACTGCAATTCCCATATTACCTTTAATCATTGTATAGCAGATTACAGAGGAATCACAATAATAGGTCGTTGCATTTGGACAAAACAGCTGTATTTCATTTTGAAATCGTGACATTTCAGGAGGAGATTTTATTGGATCAAGTAAAATTAAGGATTCTTCCTGTAAATGTTTTAGGGATATGGTGGAATTCAGCGACAATGGATTACTGGAAGAGAGTACACACACAAATCTTCCCCATATGAGTTGTTCATAATGGATTTCCGGGTAATCCATGATATTTTCCTCGACTGTAAAAATGATATCATGTTTTTGTGACAATAACGCATTTCTGCTTTCCTTGTAGTCACCATGCTTTATATACAACTGAGAATAGGCATTTTCTGCAGTAAATTCATTTAAAATACATGGCAGAAGTTCAAGTTCAAGAAGATTTCCTTCGCAGCAGATAGAAAAATTGGATTTGAAATCCTTTGAATAGTTTCTTGCCTTTGCTATGGCAAGATTAGTTTTGGTCAGAATATCTTTTATATCGTTATAAAAGGACAGTCCCGCCGGAGTCAGAGAAACATCTCTTTTGCTTCTGATAAATAATTTTAATCCCAGCTCTTCTTCCAGAGTTTTAATCTGATGGGACACTGCTGGCTGGCTAATGTATAATAATTCAGCAGTTGTATTAAAGTTAAGGGTTTCACATAATTGAACGAAACATTCTAATTGCCTGATATACATTACGAACTCCAATTTCTATCATATTTCTATTCACATTTAGAGTATCCACAGCTTTTGCAGGTATTACAACCGCCTTCAAATGAAAGTTCTAAACCACATATGGGACAGGGATTGACTACGTTTGCGCCATCCGCTTTATCATAGGTTTTACTCTTCTTTTTCAACTGTGCAGTTTCTGTGTCAGATTCCTTTTTATTATCACCATGGTATTTTAAATTCAATTCTGATTGCATTTCTTCATACATCTGAGTCAGTGCTTTTCCGATTGACATTGGGCAGCTGGATCCAGGCGAGGTATCCCGAATTGTCGCTGTCCGCACTGCATAGGAGGAGCAGACCAGTGTACTTTCCAGTTGATCAACAATATCTTCCAGTTCAATTCCACCTCTTGCAGCCAGTGAAATCATACGGCTTAATCCAACCATAAAACTATTGCATCCGCCTTTGGAACCTTTTGAAAGGAATATTTCCATAAATTTCCCGGTGAGAGGATCAAAGAATGCTTCACAATGAAGGGTTCCACAACCAGTCCGAAGGGTTCTTCTTTTTCCGATACAGGCATCTGAAACCTTTACGATTTGACCGCGTTCCAGGTTCCCGGAAGCCTTTTCATCCCTGGTTGTTAATATTCCCAGACGCTTACAGCCATCTCTGAATATTGTAATTCCTTTCAGACCATATTCCCATGCCATAAAATACAAAGCCTGTACCTCTTCTTTTGTAAATTCTTTCGGAACATTTACAGTGGAACTGATGGATGCATCAATATGATTTTGCCACACTGCCTGCATTTTAATTCGTTCCGTGTAGGGAAGGGACTGGGCAGTTACAAAAAAATCTGGCAGATCATTTTCATCTGTAATGCCATGTTCGCTCATATATTCCTGAACAATGGGGGTGTATATTTTATAATATACATCTTCACCATGAAGACTTTCCGTTTTTCTTGTATATGAATTAGAATAGACTGGCTCTATCCCGCCGGATATGCCAAGCATGGTTGACAGTGTTCCTGTTGGTGCAATTGTCAGAAGCTGAGAATTGGACAGACCGCCTGCTTCTTTCACAAATGCAGCCACATCATCCTCTATATTTGCTTTGAAAAATGCAGTTTCCATAATTTCTTCTATTTTGCACTTTGGAAATGGTTCGTTTTCCTTTGCAAGTTTTGCAGATTGATAAACTGCATTATTAATCATTTCTCCTGCAATTCTATTGCATAGCTCAATACTTTCATCACTTCCATATCGAATTCCTAATTTAATGAGTAAGTCTGCAATACCCAATACACCAAGACCAATCTGCCGCCAGTCCCGCACAGAATCCCTCTGTTCTTTCAGTGGGTGTAAAGGAAGACCTTCATCCAGTACTTCATTGAGAGCAATTACACAGGTACGTACATCCTTTGTGAAGTTTTCATAATCAAAGACTTTCTTATTCTCTTTTATCGCAACGTAAGCGGAAAGATTAATTGCTCCAAGCAGGCAGGAGCCTCCAGCCGGTAATGGCTCTTCCGCACATGGATTTGTTCCGGCATATTGGAATCCCCTGGTATTGGACAGCAGATTCCAACTTTCAATACGATCCCAAAACAGCATTCCGGGTTCTGCATAATCCCAGTTCATCTCACTGATTCGGCAAAAAATCTCATATGCATTTACTTCTTTTTCAATTACTTCACCGGTGTCTTCTACCTGAAAGGTCAGCATAAAAGGCGCATGTTCCTTCACTGCTTCCATAAATGCATTCGTTATACGGATAGAAATATTTGCTTTTGTAACCTTCGTTAAATCGGATTTTATTTCAATAAATGATTCTAAATCCGGATGGGTACAGGGGATACTGATCATTAACGCTCCGCGCCTTCCGTTTTGCCCAATTAATTCTGTTACTGCAGAGTATAAATCCATGAATGAAACGGAACCGCTTGTATTCTCAGCAGCATTGTGAACCAGGGCTCCTTTTGGCCTGAGCTTGCCAATATCTACTCCGCAGCCGCCTCCGTAGCTGTATGTTCTTGCCAGTGATTTGGCCGTATCAAAGATACTTTCAATATTATCTTCGGGAGGAGTTACTACATAACAATTGGAGTAGGTAATTTTCTTGCCAAATTTAGTTAATCCTCGATTGGTTAAAATTCTTCCGGCAAACAAAAATTTCTTATTGATAATAAGCTCTGCTACCTGCCTGTTTCCACCTGAGACACGTTCCACCCATTGGTCAAACTCTTCCTCATTATACCGGTATTTATTGTTCCAGATATCCTGCCCTAAAATATTGCCGCACCCCAAGTATTCCGTAATATCCATGTTGAATTTTTCCTCTCTTTCCAAATCAGTTTATATCTGTATTATGACCATATATATAATGGGACAAAACACCATATATTGAGAAACGCTATATATTATATACCATATATAGAATGAGATCAATGGCTTTGTAATAAATAATATTTATTAAAGATAATATAGTTCTATTTCATTTCTCAGCGGATAATTGATATAATTCCATTACCAGTTTCTAAGCGGACAGAAACAGATTCAAGAATAACTGATAATAAAAAGGAGGTATTTATGCGCTATATTGTAACAGGGTGCGATGGTAAATTGGGTGGAAGGGTTGCTGAAATTATGCTCAGCAAGGTTAATCCTACAGAGCTGACTTTTACCTGCCCATACATAGAAAGACTGGAGCCGGAAAAAAAGAGAAAATGGGAATTATCAGGGGTAAAAGTGGAACAGGCAAATTATGATTCCATTGAAGAAATGACAAAAGCATTTGAGGGTGGAGACAGAATCTTTATTGTATCAGGATTGACAATTGGGGAGACCAGAGTCCGTCAGCACAGCAATGTTGTGGAGGCTGCCATTCAGGCGGGGGTAAACCATATTACGTATACCTCATTTTTGGGCGCCAGTGATCCCGCTTATGAGCATGTATATGTCACACCTGACCATACAGCTACGGAAGCATATATTCAGAAAAGACACGAAGAGACCGGTGTGGATTATAGCTTCATGCAGGATAATCTGTATTTGGAAAACTATCTTACAACTTCGGTTATGCTGGCCCTTATGTCAGGAAATAAGTGGTATACAACTGCAGGAGAAGGTAAGGCAACTTATATCCCTAAGGATGACGTGGCAAGAGTAGCTGCAGCTTTACTTTTAGGAAAGGGAGAAAACGGTAAAACCTATAAAATTTGCGGCAGTGAATCCATCAGTCAACGAGATATTGTAGACATAATCAATGAACTTTCTGGAAAAAATATAGAGTACTGTCCTGTCAGCCACCAGGAGTTTTTTGAGTATCTTGATTCCATGCACATTCCGAGAGAAGCAACAGGAGACTACTCCAGGTCGCCGGTTCCGTGGTGTGGAAATGATATGGTTACCAATGAAGGCAGCATTGCAGAAGGGCTAATGAATGTTTCGTCCAATGACGTAGAATTAGTAACGGGAAAGAAACCATTAACAGCAAAAGAGCTTGCTAAAAACTACAGCTATATCTGGGAAAAGAATATAACCAATTGGAAAGATGTTCAGTAGAACAGACTCTTAACCGGAAAAATATGTATATCAGTCAGGGCTGTGCACAAAAAAACAGCGGCACAGCCCTAAAAGAATAAGGTTATTCAGTTAAGCGGTTCAACATTTTATCAGGACTGCTTCTTCACCGGTCTTATATATTTCCAGAATCGTTCCGGATTATGATAAAAATAAAGAACTCTGCCGGGAGTTGGATCAAAGCAGTAGCCGGTATCTGTAAAATCAAAGTCTGCCATAGCCTTTTCAATCTTTTCTTCCACACTCCTGTTTTCCTGTTCATAATCAAAGGGTCCGTGTTCAAACGCAAGATACTCCGCTTCCGGAATATCAATCAGAAGCATTTGCGGCGGTACTTCCCCTTTGTAATCAGCAGGAAGACGTACACCATAACACTCGGTGCGGGGAATGCCCCAATCGCAGAGCCGTCCGTCTGGGTCATTCATATAAGCCATAATCTGACCGCTGCCGCTGTTTGATTCAGTTCCGCCTTCGTCATCCAGTTTGCCCTTAATACTATCCAGTAAGCCGCAGATGGTATCGCAGTCCTGTCCTGGAATCAGACTTTGTTTCTGCCAGAAATCCCAATATCCATTGCTTTCGTAGTTTTTAATGTGCAGAAATTTGTGTGCTGGAATGGTAACAAAATAAATCTTTACATCATTTTCTGTTTTCATCATGCCAATCTCTCCAAATCCTAAAAAGTAGCGGTCGAAAGGGGTTATTTTAGTACGAAGAACTACAGGTTTGGGCTTTTTCCGGTATTCACTTGGAGTAATACCATAGGAATTTTTAAACGCTCTGGTAAAGGCTTCATGTGATGAAAAACCATAATCAAAAGCAATATCCAAAAAACTTTTCTCACTGTCACGAACCTCTTTTAACGCAAAGGCTAACCTTCTGAGCCGTAAATATTCTCTGAACTGCATACCTGATATTTCTCTGAATTTCCTGGTCGTATGAAATTCAGAATAGCCAAGTTTGCGGGAAAGAAATTTAAGAGTCAGCGATTCATCATGATGTTGTCTGATTGATTTATCGATTTCATCAACAATTAGCTGAATTTGCTTGTGCCATTCGTACATTTACCTGTTCACCTCGTTTCAATCGCTCTAAAAGAATTATAACGGATAAGAAATCAGAATTCTTGATTTTACTTGCTGAAAAGCTTCTAAGTGTCCCCTAAAAATTGAATACTTCTTCCCAGGCAAAACAGGCAGATTCTTCTGTGCTATTTGGCCAATGGCTGCACCATGCAGGTACACCAGGAGTTTCTACTCTGTCAAGGCTTGGTGTATAGGGTTTAATATCAATCACTGGGGTATTATGGTTTGCGTCGATAAATGCAATTTGAATGATCCCTTTTTCATAATCAATGTGGATCACATCGACCGTGGTTAAAGCAATGGGATTGGGACGCAACGGTGATCTTGTGGCAAAAACGCCTATTACTTCGGGTCCACCTTTATAGGGCTGCTCTGTCTGCAGCGTTGAGCGGGATTGATCATCATCAAAATCGCTGAACCACCAGAAGATATTGATGTTGCTGAATCCTTCCAATGCTTGCAGAGCTGGAAGATATTGTTCATTTACCTCAATAAACGTACCGTCTTCGTTGTTATGAACCGTTCCAATTGGTTTCACTGTAAAATTATTCATGTGTTTTTCCTCCATTTTCTTGATTTCAAGCAGAGCATAACCCCTCACACCATGTGAGAGTCAAGTGGATAAAAAGAGGAATGGGGCTATTTCATTTCTAGTGGTATCTGAATCTCAATCAGATATTTTTCGGGACTGCTTTCATTCCAGGGACCACGGTGTACGATTTGTCTGGTTGGGGAGGACATTTCATATTGACTGTTTTCTTGCAGCCATTGTGCAAATGCCAGGTAGGCGTCTGCGATATTTGAAAATGCTCCGTATACCATTGTGCAAGCCATTATTGGTACTGGATCAACGTTTCTAAATGTAAAACCATTTATATTTTTCCCCTGTTTCTTTACAGGTGCGCATAACTCAATATCTACATTTTTATCTATGTATTCGGTATCATAATAGATGGAAAAAGTATTTTTTGATATTGGTATCTGATGATCAGCTGCAAAGGCGGATAACTCCTGCCATAAATCACCCTCTGCGTAATAATCGGGTATTGTGCGGCGTAAGGAAAGAACCGGATAAGCTGGTATGGATTTAATTAAAATGTTATAATGCATTTCACTTTTTTTATTTAGAAGTTCGCTTTTTGCAAACTCTATTTTATTTATTTTTTCCTGTTCAGCCTTAATTGCCTGTTCCACCTCCAGCTGCTTCCTGTCAAGCTGCGATACAAGAGAATCGTCATCCTTCATACTTAGAGCTGCTGCAATTTCTGAAACAGTAAAACCGCTGTCACGAAGATAGATGATTTTATTCAGAATCGGTATTTGGTCCACAGAATACATGCGATATCCCGTCCAAGGGTCGACTTCAGCGGGTTTTAAGAGCCCTGCCTCATCATAATATCGGAGCATACGAATTGTTATTTGCGTCAGCTTTGAAAATTCACCTATCTGGAACATCAATTTATCCCCCTTTTCTATTTCCACCTTTATTATAAACATGATTGAATGATACTTCAATTTTTTTGTGAGTTGTTTATTTCGTAAAAATCTGCTATTATAGTCGACATCTTGTAAAAGAAAAGGAGGACTAACTGCTATATGAAATTTCCAGATGGATTCCTATGGGGAGGAGCAGTGGCTGCAAACCAGTGTGAAGGAGCATATAACGAAGACGGAAAGGGGTTAAGTACCCAGGATGTGACGCCCCATGGTATTAAAGGACCGGTAACAAAAGAACCAACTCCAGATAATATGAAGCTGGTAGGAATTGACTTCTACCATCGATATAAGGACGATATTAAGCTTTTTGCGGAAATGGGTTTTAAAGTGTTCCGTACCTCAATTGCCTGGAGCCGGATATTCCCAAATGGGGATGAGAAAGAGCCCAATGAAAAGGGACTTCAGTTTTACGATGATTTATTTGATGAGTTACTAAAACAAGGAATTGAACCTCTGGTAACGATTTCTCATTATGAGACACCTTTAAACCTGTCGGTTAAGTACGATGGCTGGATAAACCGGGATATGATCCGCTTTTATGAGCGTTATGTCAGAACTATTTTTAACCGCTACGGTGGAAAGGTGAAATACTGGCTGACATTTAACGAGATAAATTCCGTGCTTCATGAACCGTTTTTAAGCGGGGGAATCTATACGGATAAGAGCAGATTGAACAAACAGGATCTTTATCAGGCAATTCACCATGAACTGGTTGCCAGCGCACTGGCTACGAAAATCGGCCATGAGATGATGCCCGGCTGCAAAATCGGCTGTATGATCTTAAGCATGCCTATGTATGCCCTGACTTCTAATCCGGATGATGTAATTGCAGCCATGAAATCAGATCATATGAATACATTTTTTGGCGATATGCATGTCAGAGGCCAGTATCCTGGTTATATGAAACGGTATTTCAGGGAAAATAATATTCAGATTCAGATGGCAGATGGGGATGAAGAGCTGTTAAGGAATCATACTGTGGATTTCGTATCATTCAGCTACTACATGAGTACCTGCGAAGCCGCCGACCATTCCGTGGCACAGGCAGGAGAAGGAAATCTTATGGGCGGTGTAACAAATCCCTATTTAAAACAAAGTGAATGGGGCTGGGCCATCGATCCCCAGGGACTTCGCTATGTGCTCAATCAGTTTTATGACCGGTGGCAGAAACCTCTGTTTATTGTGGAGAACGGATTGGGTGCAGTTGATGAGCTGGTAACACAGCCAGATGGAACAAAGACAGTCCTTGATGATTATCGGATTAATTATTTAAGAGATCATTTGATTCAGGTAGGGGAAGCCATAGAAGATGGGGTCCCGGTTATGGGATATACCAGCTGGGGCTGCATTGATTTAGTCAGTGCTTCTACTGCGGAATTAAAAAAACGGTATGGTTTTATCTATGTGGATCGAAATGATGACGGAACTGGTACATTAAACAGATATAAGAAAAAATCCTTTGACTGGTACAAAAATGTGATCGCATCCAATGGGGAAGAGTTGTAAAAGTGTACAAATTGTAATGAGTAATATTGGTTAAAATAACGATTGTTTTAATAACACTCCTGTGATAGGATCTATGTAGTTTACAGGAGTGTTACTATTAAATTAGGCAAGTCTGCATCTGTTTTATTTGGTGCATGCTTGTTTTTTTGTTTTTAATTCATATGTAGCATTATGTTTTTTACACATTGAGATCGAGGAAACTTTTATGAAAATGGTTATTAAGCAGATATTAAATACAAATGCTGTGATATCAAACGATGAAAATGGACAGGATGTCCTGCTGCTTGGAAGCGGACTTGGATTTAAAAGCCGTATCGGCGATGCCATCGATCAGGAGCGGGTTGAAAAACAATTTATTCTGAAAGATAAAAACCATAAAAGTCAGTTCCGGGAAATACTTGATACGGTGCCCCAGGAGTACATCATGGTTGCAGAGGATGTCATTGATTTTGCAGTTCAGGTCTTTGATATGACTCTCAATGAAACCATTCATATTTCCCTGGTCGATCATATTTATCATGCAGTAGAAAATTTTCAGCAGGGGCTTGTAGTACCCAATTCCATTTTACATGATATCATACGGTTTTATCCGGACGAATATAAGGTAGGGCAAAAGATGCTGGATTTGATTGAATCCAAATTCGGTTACCGGTTATCCAATGATGAGGCGGGATTTGTGGCTATGCATTTTGTAACAGCCCGGCATAATCAGATCAGCGGAAATGCCAAAAAGATGATTGTCATGGTGAGCGAACTCAATGATCTGATTATGTCAGAACTGAATTTTCAGGTGAAGGAAGATTCCCTTCCCTATTACCGATATATGACCCATTTGAAATTCTTTGCCCAGCGTGTCATGAAAAAGTATTATTATAAAGAGCATGGCGGGGCGCGTATGCTAGAAGAGCTGCTTAGGAACTACCCCGATGAATATCGTTGCAGCCAGAAAGTATGTCAATACATTGAAGATAAATATCATTACAAAGCGGGGCACGATGAATTAGTCTATCTGGCAGTTCATCTGTCACAATTAAAAAACAGTTAGATTTTGGCAGTGTTATGATTCAGTTCAGCAAAGCCTGGTAATTCTCTTAAATAATAGGGGATAACCAGGCTTTTTTGATAAAAAAATTTAGGGAGGTATCACAATGGCAGATTATGCAAAATTAGCCAAAGATATTGTAGAACATGTTGGTGGGGAAGAAAATATTAATTCCCTGACCCATTGTATCACACGGCTTCGTTTTAAGTTAAAAGACGAAAGCAGGGCGGATACGGAAATACTGAAAAATATGCAGGGTGTTATTAAGGTAATGCAGGCAGGCGGTCAATATCAGGTTGTAATTGGAAGTGATGTAGAAGATGTATATGACCAGATTTTACTGAATACTTCCATCGGGGAGAAAAATGAGAGTGAATCAGCAGAAGCAGATCATTCGGCATCAGGAAACAAAAAGAGCAGTTTTATGGATAAAATGACAGATCTTATTTCCGGTATCTTTATGCCCTTTATGGGAGCATTTGCCGGAGCAGGACTTTTAAAGGGTTTTCTGGTATTATTCACAACTCTGTCCCTGCTTGATAAAACGTCTACCACTTATACCATACTTTATGCTGCTTCAGACGGTATTTTCTATTTCCTGCCTATTTTCCTGGCATATTGTGCAGCACAGAAATTTGGCGCAAAGCCGTTTATTTCAATGGCAATCGCCTGTGCGATGTGTTATCCATCTATGACGGCTCTGTTTGCCGATAAGGAAGTTGCTGTTACATTTTTCTCGATTCCGGTAAAGCTGATCAGCTATCCAAGCTCTGTACTGCCCATTCTTTTAACCGTTTATGCGCAGTCTAAACTGGAAAAAGGGTTGATGAAAGTAATTCCAAAGATTATTCAAAGTATCGTTATTCCAGTAGTTGATTTCGCTATTGTTTTCCCTGTGGCTTTGATTGTGATCGGACCGGTTACAGATATTGTGAGCAGAGGAATAGCAGGAGGAATTCAGGCAATATTTGCTTTCTCTCCAGCAATTGCAGGATTTGCAATGGGTGCTTTATGGCCGGTGTTTATTGTGTTTGGTTTACACTGGGGATTTTTACCTATTATTATGAACAACTATTCCGTATTAGGATATGATTATATCTCACCAGCTACATTTGGCGCTAACTTTGGTATTGCAGCAGCATGTCTGGCAGTATTCTTAAAGACAAGAAATAAAGATATGAAATTAGTATCCGGTTCTGCTTCCGTCTCAGCTTTGATTGGTGGCGTAACAGAGCCAGGTATCTACGGTGTTTTAATGAAAAACCGTAAAATATTTATCGGAATGTGTATTGTTAACGGAATCAGTGGTATTATTGCAGCGGTTACAGGATGTATCCGTACCGCCCAGGTTCCAGTCAACCTTTTAACGATCCCAGCCCTTTTTGCCATGGCGGGTCCGGCTATCGTTGTATCAATCACATTTTCTTTTGTAATAGTATTTTTATTAACTTATTTCTTTATTTATAAAGATGAAGTATAATAAAAAATGGTGAATAATGGCAGCATAAAAAGATAACAGGAGAGTGAAAGATGCTGAATTTTTCAGAATTATACCCATGCAGCAATCAGGCAAGAATGTCCCAGCCGTTAGATGGTATGTGGAAATTCCGGTTTGATCCGGAGGAAAAAGGACTGCAGGAGGGCTGGCAGCATAAGTTGCCAGATCCCATCTCCATGCCGGTTCCCGCAAGTTTTTCCGACTTTTTCACCACAAAGGAAGAACGGGATTTTTGCGGAGATTTCTGGTATGAGACAGAAGTATTTGTACCTCGGGAATGGGAGAAACAGGAGTTGGAAATCCGTTTCGGAAGCATTACCCACCGCGCAAATGTTTATTGCAATGGCAGTCTGACAGCAACCCATGAAGGTGGATTTTTGCCGGTGGTTGCCAGAGTGACGGATCATGTGAAATTTGGTGAGGTAAATACATTTATCGTAAAAGCCAATAACGAATTAAATGAAGAGAGTCTTCCCTGTGGAGCCACCATGGTTCTTCGTGACGGAAGAAAACTGGCCAAGCCTTATTTCGACTTTTTTAATTATTCCGGAATCCAGAGAAGCGTATGGCTTGTTTCAAAGCCCGTGGAATCCATCGAAGATTTCAGTGTGGATTATGAGTTAAATGGAGAAGATGCCGTTGTTCATTATCAGATTATGACAAATGGTGATCATGTGGTTTCCTTTGAATTATTTGATGAGAATAAACAGCAGGTGGCGAAAAGCACAGGTGCGAAAGGAAGTGTGACTGTTTCCAAAGCCCATTTGTGGAATGTAGGAAAAGCCTATCTTTATCAGGCAGTCATGCGTATCTGGGATGGAGAAACACTGATTGATGAGTATTCCTCTAAAATCGGGATCAGAACAGTAAAAATAGCAGGAAAAGAAATTCAGATGAATGGCAAGGCTGTTTATCTGAAAGGATTTGGAAAACACGAAGATTTTGAAGTGATTGGCCGTGGCTTCAACTGGGGTGTTTTAAAGCGAGATTTTGAATGCATGAAATGGATTGGTGCCAACTGCTTTCGAACCAGTCATTATCCTTATGCAGAAGAGTGGTATCAGTTCGCAGATAAAGAAGGCTTTCTGATTATTGATGAGGTTCCGGCAGTGGGGATGATGAGATCCACCAGAAACTTTGCAGATGCAGGAACCGGTAAATTCACCAGATTTTTTGAAACACCTACCGTACCAAATCTGTTAAAGAACCATCTTCAGGCAGTGGAGGAGATGATTGTAAGGGATAAAAACCATCCCAGTGTAATTGCATGGAGTCTGTTTAATGAACCGGAAACCACCAGCGAAGAGTCGAAAGATTATTTCACTGCGGTGTTTGATGCCGCAAGAGCCTTGGATCCACAGAACCGTCCGATGACAGGGGCATTTGAAAAGAACAGTCAGCCGGAACTGTGTAAGTGCTACCAGCTTTGTGATTTTATCTGTTTGAACCGTTATTACGGGTGGTATATCAAAGGAGGCCCGGAGCTTGTTGATGCAAGGGAAGCCTTCTTAATTGAAATGAATAAGTGGAAAGATAAAAATTTGAATATACCGTTTGTATTTACTGAATTTGGCACTGATACCATGGCAACAGAACATAAACTTCCCAGTATTATGTGGAGCCAGGAATACCAGAACGAATATCTGGATATGAATTTTGAAATATTTGACCAGTTTGAGTTTGTGCAGGGAGAATTGGTTTGGAACTTTGCTGATTTCCAGACAACAGAGGGAATCATGCGTGTAAATGGGAACAAAAAGGGGATTTTCAATCGGGTAAGACAGCCGAAAAGCGCTGCTTTCGTATTAAAAAAACGTTGGGAATCATTGGACTAATTATATAGAGGACTGAGCGAATGGGATTTTTAGATAATTTATTTGGTAATAAAGAGAAAACAGAATCAAATACTACTGCTCTAAATAGTATAACCTGTGAACCAAAAACAATTTACAGCCCTTTAAAGGGAACTGTAATACCCCTTTCTAACGTAAGCGATCCGGTATTTGCAGAAGAAGTTATGGGACCAGGTGTTGGCATCCAACCAGAAGAAGGAAAGTTATATGCTCCGGTTGATGGTGAGATTGTATCCGTATTTCCAACCGGACATGCAATTGGTATGACAACCGGGGATGGAATGGAAGTATTGCTTCATATTGGCATTGATACAGTGCAGCTGGAAGGTGATGGTTTTCATGCTTTGGTAAAACAGGGAGATCATGTGAAAGCTGGGGAGCTGCTGGTAGAATTCGATTGTGCTAAGATTAAAGAGAAAGGTTATCAGACAACCACTATGGTTCTGGTGCCCAATGCCGCTTTGATGGGGACTATGAGCCAGCCAAAGTTAGGCTCGGTTGAACCTCTGGAACAAATCTTTAATTTTCTGTAATAACTTTCAGGGGAGTATTAACAGAGATAGATAACACATTATAAACATAAAAACGCGGGCAGCTTTAAAATGTGAACCGACCCCCAAATGTTAGACCTGAAATCTAACATTTGGGAGGTCGGTTTTT
>NZ_DALYXB010000008.1:238417-294004 GCF_031982545.1 Lacrimispora sp. | reverse complement strand
AACTATAACTCAAAAAGCTCTAATTATATGGAATTAATTATGACATGGATCTTAACCATTATATAAGGTACTGTTTTATTAAGCGCTTACATATCAGATTCTTCGCCAACATTTTCTTGCCCCTGATTATTTATTTTTTCAATTTGATCTTTCAACAACTTTATATCATTATACATATCTTCTTCCATAATATATCCAGCTGCCCATTGGCAAAAAAGAATTAGCATTGATTCTTTTTGATAAGTTACCGGAATAGATTCTATATATGAATGAGAAAATTCTGATAAATTTACCAGGAACTCCTCCATCTGATACTGAATTATGTTGCTGACAATATTACAATAATAATATACATTAAAATATTTCATCTCGATATTCATAAATCATACACCTACCACAAATTATTTAACTTGTCACACCATCCTATGGATTAGAAAAACCTCACATGTGCTTTATTTCACGGTTCAGACGTATTAAATTGATTTTGCAAAGCAAATTATACGTCATCCTTCTCAGCAATTCTTTCTGTAACCTGCTCTGACCATAAATACTTTTACCTTCCTAAAGAATCTACTAAGCATTTAAGTCAGCAATTTTGCATGACTCATGCCTATAGTAAATTATTATGATTATAAATCGTCATATTATCGTAAATTATACCATATTCCAGATGAGCATAATAGAGTCCGTTTACTTAATTGAAAACATATTAAAGAAAAAACTTTCAAATAGTCTCATGACTAATAGAAAATAAGTTACATTTTCCAGATGAAAAAGGGCTCTGTTTATAACTCTAATTACTTAGCGAAAGGTAGTATAATAGCGGCTATCTGAATTATATTTAACAACATACTGCGATATTGCTCTCTTTATATACTTTTTGTGTTCAATAGTATTCTTATTTTTTCGTAACTGAAACCATAATATCTATTCCTGTAGATTTTTTTCTCTTCTTTTTCACATATCCACTAAATTGCAGCCCATTTAAATCTATTTGGATTGATATTTCCTTAGCCAAATCTCTTGGTACATATCCCAAAAAAATGTCATCATATAAAACCTTAATTGCGAAAGAATCATATGGATTATTATAATCACGTAATAGAATTATTTCTTCATTAACATTTATTTTCTTTGCCAAATCAATACTTTCGGGATAATATTTTATGCCCATGACATTGAAAATATATTCTTTATTATTATCAACATTATAATACTTTCCACTATTTATTTTTTGCGCTGTATTTAAAATTATCTCAATTTCATATCGCACAGCATTATTTAGTATCTCCTTCAATTCCTCTTGTGATATATTTGAAAACCAATGAACAAATATTTTCAGATCATAATTTTCACCAAACTCCTTTTCATAATAGCTACCGATAACATTGGCACTTTCTCTTGTAGGAACACCCAGACTTTTTGCCCATGAGGCGAAAATTTTGTTCGTTCCATGTTTAACAAACGTCGGTATATAATTTATAATATCAATTTGCTCCAGTTCTCTCTTGTCTAAAACATATTTAAAAAGTATAACAAAAGAAGTCACTCCCCAAGAATATCTATATGAAAACATTGTCTCAATAAATTCATTTAGTAACTGGCTTGTTTCTGAATCTTTATCTATTAAGTATGATCGCATTTCATTAATCGGTTTCCCGATAATCCACATTCTAATTAAACTATCAAAAATATCAGCTCTTTTACATAATTCATTTATACTTTGTTTACTAGATTGCATCTCTCTAACATCTTTTATACAACTTAATACTTCGACTATGAATTCCAATACATCAGTCTGGATCTTAAAATACAAATTACCAAAATTACTTTCAATATATTCAATTAAATAAGTACTGCTTTCTAACGAAAACCCTGTTCTTGCGAACGCTTTTCGCTTGTTAATATCATTTGCCGTATTATAAAAACGTTTTGAAATATTTAACAATTCGTCAGCTAATTCATTATTTCTAATTAACTCAGGCTCCTTCTCTAATTGAATATTAAAAAGTGAAGTTCCTATTATTTTTTTTATTACATTTTCATCAGGAGTATCAACGACTTCTTCAACAAGCATTGCAAATAATTGTGGTTCAATTGTTTCTGCTAGTATGTCTCTTAGTTCATCATTCGTAATTCGTCGATTTACTAATGCTTTAACAATATAATAAAAAATACTATTGACCGGTTCAATTTTATTTTCATCAATATAGCTTGCAAATAAATCTTTGTCATTTTCTGTGTTGCACAAATATATTATTTGGCCTTCTGTTTCTTTACCAGCTCTCCCTGCTCTTCCAATTATATTCCAAAAATCACGATTTGAAACGTTATTTCCCTGACTAATATTAACAGAGTGTATAATAATTGTTTTTATTGGAAGATTAACTCCTTGTCCAAGCGTATTTGTAGCTATGAGTAAATTTAGCTTTTTATTTTTATAGTCCTGTTCTATTGCTTTTCTAATAATTTGAGGTAGTACTCCTGTATGTACACCTATACCATGGCTAAGAAATTTTGCTGTTTCACTTTCTTCTCCAAGTATACTAGAGGCTATCTCATAACTTGGCAAATGGGTAAATATCTCTTTATTAACTAAGATTCCCTTTAATTTTGTCATATTTATATATGAATTTGCAACACTATTTGCATTTCTAGGTTGTGCACAAAATATCAAAACCGGACCTTGATCTTCAAATTTAGTTGCTAATTCAACTGCAGTATCTGATTTACTTCTTGTAGATGGGAAATAAGTAGAGTTATTTCTTCTCGTCTCAGTATTTAGAAATGTATATTTTTTACTTTCAATTATACCAGGAACAAATGCATTATTATTATCAGATACTTTTAATGCAGTGTATTCTAGTCGACCTAAATTACCATACCATTCAAATTTACTTATTAAACTCCTTGTTGGTTGCCACTTTTCTCCATCTTTACTCTTTGAATTTATTTTATTTTCATTCTTAATTGCAAGCCATTGAGATATACTCTCAACACTTGAATCAGGCATTACTGCTGAAATAAATACAAATGATACTTTGTCTCCTAGTTTATTTTTAATTCTGGTAATTAAAAATTCCATTAACGACGCTCTTGTATCTACATTACCTAATACATGCCCTTCATCAAATATAATATTGGAAACATTATCAAAAAATTCTGGCATTAATCTTAATATAAGATCGACTTTTTCAGGTGTTGCCACTAGTACATCAGCTTCATGAATCAGTAGGTTATCAAATTGGTCCAATTCATAATTCCCGATAATCGTAGATACTATAAACCCCATTCTTCCCAAATGATCATTAAGCGTCTCTTCCACCTGATTTACCAATGACTTAAATGGTGCAATATATATACATTTTTTGCCGGCTGTTTCAATTAAATGATTAAGTATAATCATTTCTGCAATAAATGTTTTACCTGCACTAGTTGGCATTTGGATAATATAGTTTTTATTCTCTCGCAAAATCCCTTTTTCTATTGCTTTTAGTTGTGAATTCCAGAATTCTATAATAGAAATTCTTTCTTTAGGAGGTATTATTTTCGCATCCCGATACATATTATGTCCTAATAATTTTATGTACCTTTCCCATATTTTATTAGGCAACTTACCTTGTTGATAAAAAATATGAGGAATGCTTTTATTTTTCAATAATCTATATTTAGCTCTAAGCAAAAAGAACAATTGACTAAACATCACATCACCAGAATACATACACTCCGACAAAGCTAAGTTCATTCTTTTTTCAATTAATTCATCAAATTCATTTAATTCAGAAAGACTTGAAACATTCGATCCATTCAAAAAAAAATCAGACAGCATCGAAAACATCTCGCTACTATTTTCAATTTCTCCTTTATTTGAAAATCTCATACTAATTTCAGATAAACTCTTTAATTTACTCAACATAAATAATTGAATATTAGCTAAAATATAGTTTTCATCTTCATAATTATGGTTTTCATCATCCAATTGATATATATTTTTTATTAGGCATAATGCGTTAGCATGATATCCTGCGATATCATAACATAATGAAGATATCACCGCACAATACTCTTTATCATACTCCGTGGAAGTGTAATGTAGAACTTCATAAATACGTGCAGCATAATGTATTGCTTTAGATGATTCAAAATTATCAGGTTCATGCATAAGAATTTTACATCCATACGAAACCAATATAAGTGCTCTTCTCCATAAATACTCTTCGCTATATTTTGGTTCAAAATTTGCCCCTATTTTTTTTGCATTCGCTTGGTAATAGTAATTTGATAGCTTACTTTCTTTTAGAATTTCACTTATTTCTGTTTTCTTTTTATTGATATAATCTTCTATCGATTTACTATTATTTTCCATAAACAACCTCTTCTGCTATCTTTTCAACTCGACGATATGTCTCATCAATCAAGTTTTTCATATTGTCTATCAAAAGGATATTGATATACACATCATCAAATTTGACTATTTCATCATCAAGACAGTCAAGAATATCACTTTTCCAAAGTCCTTTTTCCATTATTATAAATGAATGATAATCCATATTTATTGAATTGGGTTCTTTAATTAGTGCATCATATTTATCTGACATTTCAAAATCCTCTTTTTCATAGTAAAAATTCGAAATAAAATTTAACATATCAGCAAAAGCCTTACTACTATTGTTATATATACTCTCGTATGCCTCGATTCCAATTTTTTTCTTATATGTAATTCGTGTCTTTGATTCATAAAGAATTGCTTTAATCAAATTTTTACTGACATCTTCCTCAAATGCTAGTACATCAATTCCTAATAGCGACTTCTCCTTATTCAACTTGTATCTAAGTTTTCTAACCGGTGCATTAACTCTTCTCATATCTAATGCCACACATGATGTTAACACTTCACCCCAATCACCTTGTCTGACATTTTTATTTAGTTGACGTATCTTTAACGCTACCGAAGTATCAATCGCTGGGAAAATATTATTTTGAACGTGAGATATGAGTTTACTTTTAGGTTCATGTTCGAACATTCTTTTTAAATGACGAATGTCCCTAAATTGCTGTAATAATGATAATGCCAAGTAATTTTTTACATCATCATTTATTTTCATTTGCTCATTAATATCGATAATAGCAAATTTGTATTTATGACCCAGTCTTTCAGTTTGGTTCAACCAACTATTTATCATAAGTTTTAACCCCCATCATTATAATACTTAATCACCTTATTTCTGTACTATACATTTTCAATACCAGTTTGAACTATCAAAATCTTCAATTTGTGTTTCTTTTCTCAGCGATGTTTTAGGTATAACAATTAGTCCTATTCTGATCCTTCCTTTTGTACATCGCTATTAAATCCAATTTGCCAAAAACACATATCAATTATTTTCATTGGTGGGTACTCCACACCGTATTGGCTTATCTTCAAACGTACAGCTTCAAAGTCGTCATAATAATATTCATAAAAATGAAGCAATTCTTGAATAGAACGCTTAGAAAACTGTGCAGAAGTAATGCAGATGCTGCGAAGTCCTTCTTTAAAATACCGGTCATACGCCGGCACACAGCCAAACACTCCCAGTAATATTTTTGTTATTAACGTATCAGAGGAATTTCGACCATTTTGGTTTTCTAAATCTGTTGTTTTTCTACGATAAATTTCCGAGATTTTGTGATAGAATTCAAATATACAATTTATGTACTCGTCATTGTGTGCAATTTCTAGTATATTTTTACTTTTTAAAATACGAAACCGTTCGTTAAGCATCAATTGTACAACTTCAAGATGTACCTTATAGTCCTTTTGAAGCAGAAACGCTGCACCTCGAAACATTCCCCAGCTTGCTAAATAGTTAGAGAGGTGTAGACACATTAAGTCGATGGTTTCGGCATCTTTCGCGGAATGATTCTTGGCAAAGAAAGTATAGCAGTGCTCCCATGATCGGTATCGGTGGTTCTCTATTGTTAGAATTTTATCATGAAATAAAAGTGCATTTTTAAGCAAAAGAGTAATATCAACCTGCTCCCATTTTGAGATGTTAGAAACTTCAGTAGATTGATAACCAACACGACCTTTTGTTAATATTACTGGAGGCTCCGGATGTGTGGGTACTGCAGCATCCAAGTAATACCTGAGTTTTAAGGTGGTACTGTTACCACTTGGAGGTGTGACCAGAACATCATATTTTGAAAAACAGGAGATGCTGCGCATTGCATCACAAATTGATTTAGGTATGTTGCCCAAGCCCATTTCCTTCTTGATATCTCCGGCACGAATATCCTTTATTGTGTGCCCATCTTCTTTGGCTTGCTGAAGAAGATGAAAAATATACTTTCTGATTTCCTCTGTTTGATTGGCCATCTATCACACCCCCTCTGATTGGATTTTTATTTTAGGATTACATTTGTGAATAACGAAAAGTCTCTATAATAGTTATGATTTCTTATGCGTTTATCTAGGGATCATACACATATTTTCACATAAATAATAAAAATTTAAAAAAACAGACTCCCAGAACATTCTGCAAAAATTCCGAGAGTCAATACTTCTTCAATATATTCTATGCGTTTGCTTTGATGACATTTACTTAAGATGTTAATCCATATCGGCATAATCAGACATTCAAACTATTATTTTCAATTAATATCAATTCCTTAGAAATTAATTTATTGTAGCTACCTTTATTTTACCATATAGAGGCCATAACGTATATTATCACTTGTTATTTTACACGACAAATTTCGACACAAATCTCACAATGTGTTGAGACTGCAAAAAGAATTACCAAAAGAGGCAGTTCGTCCTTGATAGTCAAACTTTTGTTTCTAATATATTTTATATTTGGAAGCTTAATTTCTATTATATCAGTGTATCCATTGGCACAAAAATAAAAAAGCCAAGTTTAATATTATCTTTCTATTTGCTTAGCCATTCAAAAAGAACTTCTTCATATACACCAGTTTCCATTAATCCATATTCAAAATAAAAGTTCTATTAAGTTTCTCTTCAATCATAACTCATTTCAGCCCTTCTATCCCCCTAATCTCCGCTCCAAAAGGTAGTGCTCCCATCACAACTTTTCCCCAAGGTGTTCCTATAACAGAATCTAATAAGACGATTGCGCCTTTATCTTCCTCTGTTCTAATTAACCGTCCACATCCTTGTTTTAATTTAAGTCCCATCTCAGGATAATCAACTGTTATGACGGGATCAAATCCTTGCTCTCTTGCCTCTTTACGTTGTACTTCAATAAGAGGATCTAGAGCTGGGAAGGGCAGCTGCCAGACAATTAGCAAGGTTAATGCATCACCTGGTACATCGATTCCTTCCCAAAAATTTGCACCAATCAATACCGAGAATTTCTCCTCTTTAAACCTTCGTACAAGATGCCCTCTCTCCCCTTTATCTTCCCACAGAATATCAAATGGAAATTGATATCCTTCCAATCTCTTTCTGATTTTACGAACTTCCTCCATCGAATTGGTAAGTACGAGAGCTCTTCCCTCATTAATGTTTAATAGGGATACTAATTTTTCAATGCCATGGGTAGATTTTTCTTCTAAACTGTATGAGGACTGTGGTAAGTAGACAACAACTTGTTTTTCTAAATCAAAAGGACTTTTCACCGTAGATTTGGAAGGTTCCTTTAATCCAAGCGTTCGTATAAAATAATCAAAATCTCCTTCATTACTTAACGTTGCTGAGGTAAATATCACTGGTAATTCTTTCTGAAATAAATGTCGGTTTAACATCTCATTTAAATTCCTAGGAACAACCCAAAAACTACCATCCCCTCTATCAACCCAAGCTATCATATCTGTACTGTTATTTTTACAGAATTTGTCTAGTGCCATTATGGCTCTTTCAATTTGCCCTTCATATGCTTGTATTTGGTTTGCGGATAATGACTCTATATATAGTTCTTGTTCAATCTGCATCTCTAGATGAAGGTGATCTAATGCCTTTCGAAATCCTTTATCCGTCTTTTGCAACGTCTCATCCATACGAATGGATAGTCTTTCTGAGCTTTCTGCAATTATCACAGACCTATTTAAATTTTCGAAAAAGTCATAAGAAGCCTGTTCCATTGCAGTTGCTACTGAAACCAATGAATCTCTTGCTCCCTGTACTTCCCCAAGGGTGAAGACTATATTGTCAATCTCCTCCTTGTTTATTTGTTGTCCTGCTTGCATGGCTGCTGGTAGCAGTATTTTATGCCCTTCATCGAAGATAACTGCAGAATAATTTGGAAGTATGGGCAATTGTCCATTCGCTAATCGTTCTTCCCTTGTCCATAAGTCATTAAAAAATGTTTCATGATCTACAATAATTAAATCTCTCGCAAGTCTATAATATTCTCTTGCCTTAACAAGTTTGCAATATCCACGGTTCATGCAAATATCGCACGACATAGACTCATTCCAACTAATCCTCTTCCAAATATGATCTGGTACGGTAGATATTTCTGAGCGTTCACCTAATTTTGTTTTATTTAACCACTGATTAATCTCGTCCGACATCATATCAAATTCTTCTAAATTTTCATTTACTCGAACATCGCATATATACTGACATGAGTCTTTTGCCATCCTAGCATCTATCTCTAATCCAAGTAACCTAGAAAGGGTTTTAATATCCCCCGTGTCACCAGCAAGTTGTTCTTGAAGTACTGTACTAGCACACGCAATCACTACAGGTTTTCCACTAAACCTAGCATAGGGAATTGCTGATAATAAATAAGCAAATGTTTTGCCTGTTCCAAGTCCAGCTTCCGTTAAGTGAACTTTTTTGCTGCAAACAGCATCAGCTATCTGAAAAGCTGTAAATATTTGTTCGTCCCGAACTTTGTATCCATGCTCAGGAAGGATATCATACAAAACGTCACCAATCCATTCAACTAATTTAACTTGAAAATCTTCTTTATTACCATAATCAAAGGGCTCTTTTACCCTTGTGTTAATTGTACACAATGCACACATGTTTCTTTTTCTCCTATAATTTACCTATATCATCTATATTCTTCACTAAAAATCAGGGCAAAAATCGGGCAATTTCTATGCCTGATTTTTGCCCTTTTTCACACTGAAACTGCAACATATCGTGGTTTCAGTGTTCTATTTATCATTTTTACCACAACGTGTCATTAGAATCACTGTCTCTACGTGAGTTGTAAATATAATAATGATGGTCCAAAAAGCTAGCAGTCCCTTAGAGTAAACCTTAACGTTGCAATGCTGACCTCAGTTTTAGAATAATCTTAACAAAATTATTTTGCAACAAATACCTCAACTTTTATTAGCACTAATACATACAACTTATCTCTTTGTAATATCAGCCGTTGCATAACTAACTGCTTCGGCAGCAACAGATTTCCTAAATAATTATTTAACAATAATCATATTTATTTTATATTCTAAATCAAATATAAGCTTTTTAACTATTTCCATGTCAAAGGGTCTTCTTTCCTTATTCCGCAAGTCAATATAATAATCACTAAGATCGATATCAACTAACAATCCTTCTAAGTTGTCATTATTAATCGGTATCGTCAAATTATCATATAGTGCACACCGTTCAATCGTAACTAGTTTTACTATGTCAATTAAAGAAATATCAAATGTAATGAGGGAATAAATACTACTTTTCATATTACTCTTAGGCGGATTAGAATACATACGTTCCAGATATCTCAAATGAGCCAAATCCCAAGCCATTCCTTTTATAGTATCTAATATTTTTTCTGAGTTTTTCTGAACCTTACGAAAAAAATAATCAATCCGTGTATCATGAAGAAAATACAATATCCCGATCATTGATTCTCTTTGTAATACAATTCCTAATTCCTCAAATACAAAATCTAATAACTTTTGAGTTCTATATTTAGTACCTTTCTTTTTATAATTAAATTCAATGAAGCATATATTAAGTAATAGTGCATAGATTGTCTTATACATATCAAATAATGATTCTGCATCTTGATTTTCTGAATTCATTAAATGAAAGCTATTATCTGCATTAAGTTTCATTTCATGTTCAGTCAAAGTATAGATAATCCTTTTGTTTTGACAATATTCATTTATATCGATTGCTTTAAAACGCTCAATTGCCAAAAGATTTTCGTAAACTTTGATAAAATCCATATTTTTAGACCATCTTGAATTTTCTAAAAAATAAAGAGATGTATCAAAATTTAAATCATTTGCTAAAAGATAGTGCATAAATGGGTGAAGGCGTTCATATACCAGCGTAGAATCTTCTGTGACCACATTTCTTAGATAACTAACTGCTTGGGTGTCTAAAGCAATACAAACATCTACACCATATTCAGCTTCTCCTCCTGAAGAATACATTTCTTCGCAAATACCTTTATCTAGTATAAAAACATTTGCTTTTGATTGTAAATTAACTATCTCAAAATTTTCAATGGATTGAGTTTTATAATATGAGGGCATCTGTATCCCTCCCTTATCTATAAAATATATAAATTTACAATCTGCTAAATAATTAAGATTAACCAGATATTTTAGATATGCTTCTAATGGATCTTCAATACTCAAAAACAGATAAATAGATTGCATTATATCATCATCTACCAAAACATAACCTCTTTTTCTTTAGTCTATTTAAAGTCGTATCTTTATTACACTATCTTATTCAATTCTTCTATTTCGAGGGCATAATTCAATAGTAAGTGCTTTATGGAGCGTTTACTTGATAGATTGTAAAATGAAGTGCGCCACCCAAAACGGGCATAAGAATAGCCCACAATGAAACTTTCGTGTAGAATGGAGTTATCGAGACAACATTCAAACGGAGGCAACATTATGAGCTATCACCATTTTACCACATTTGAACGAGGAGGTATACAAGAATTATTAAAACTCGGTTATTCCCACAGAGCAATTGCACAAAAGCTAGATCGGCATCGTTCCAGTATTGACAGAGAGGTTCGCTGTAATATATCCGGTACCAGCTATATTGGAGAAACAGCTCAGTCCTTTTACCAGACTCGCCGTACTCGCTCTAAACCTAAAGGGAAATGCACTGACGATTTAGTTAATCTTATTACATAAGCTTCAATCAACCTGGTCACCCTAACAAATCGCCAATACGGTAACGTTGGGTATTGTCAGTTTCAAAACCATTTATAACTGGCTCTATTCCGGCATGCTCTCCGCAATCAACGTGCAAAATTTACGGCAAAAGGGAAAGCGCAGAAAGGCCGAGAAACGAGGAAAATTCTCCATGGGAACATCGATTTCCCAACGTCCAAAGGAGGACAAAAGTAGAAGTGTCTTTGGTCATTGGGAAATTGACAGTATGGTTTCTAGTCGTGGAAAAAGCAAGGGTTGTTTCGCCACTTTTGTAGAACAAAAAAGTCGGCTATATACCGCATTCAAGACACCAGACAGGACTGCTGGATCTATGCAAACAGCAATTACTACGCTTTACAACACATTACCATCAGGCGCATTTAAGACGGGCACAACTGACCGTGGTAAAGAGTTTGCCTGCCACGTAGCTATAAAAGAGCAGCTAGGATTGACGCTCTATTTTGCGGATGCCTATTCCTCGTGGCAACGGGGAAGCAATGAAAACGCGAATGGATTACTGCGTCAATTTTATCCCAAGAAAACGAATCTGGCTCTGGTTCACCAAGAGGAATTAACGAACAGTCTATTTCTTATTAACTCTAGACCTAGGAAATGCCTGGGCTGGAAAACCCCTATTCAAGTTTTTCTACACGAGTTGGCGCACTTGACTTAACAATTCATCAATTATATATTTCAATTTAGTTTTGCTACCAGTTTACATTTTGTATAATGGTCTTTAAACTCATAACTATCATAAATTTTTTAATTTTTGATTCTCTTTATTATAAACCATAACATTTGATTCCAATTTCTGCATAGAATCATACAACTATATACGCATTTTTGGCTCGCTAACAGTTGGCAATTTTGTAGTCAAACTACATATTAGTCCTTTTTGTATATCTGCATCAGGAAAAAAATAGATTCTTCCTGGAATATTTCCGGTGTAACGCATATGATAGCTCACAACAATTTCTTTCCCATCAAATTCATATGTATGCTGCTTTTTGAATCTTTTTAGTGTTTCTTTTGACTGAGGCGAAACGCTTTTTGTTGGGAACGCAGATTCATCAAATACTTTCCCACCCCAACTCGAAAAATAACGTTCTAGTTCAAGTAACTTATTACATATTATTGAAACATGCTGTACTTCCACAGTATGTATTATTTGTTCTACCGCTACTTGGTTAAATACTAATGATGGAAACAAAAAATCCAAATTCTCTAAAAGTTGTTCAGGAGTAACAATAGAATTTATTTCTCTTTTTCTCAATTTTTGTAGTTCATCATAATGTTCTGATAGCTGATTTTTCTCTGATAGATTTAATATATAGATATGAGATATTTCATCGTCTACTAATGAATACATTTCACAATCTATTTTAAATTTTCTCCAATAAGCATCATGCGTAAAACTAATACATATTCCCTTATTTTCATATGCACCAAGTAATCCCTTTCCCTCTCCTCCCCTATTGCATCTAACTTCGATCTCATCATCAAATATCTCTTCTAAACTTTGCTTATCACATATGCCAATATATCGTCGAATCAAATCTCTATCCACTTCAGAATCATTTCTCCATTTCGATATAGGATAGTCATTTGCAACAACTAAACGATTTAAATCTATACATGTTGTTATTCCTCGTTCAAAACCATGTTCCTCTTTAATTGCCTCATTATAAGTCAAAACGAACCCTTTAATTGCATCTCTAGCACCATAAATATCTACAAGTTCAGGATTCAATGAAAGTTCATTAAAAATTAATTTCACTTTAGTTCCCCCATATTATAATATCTCATCTAATGCTTTTTCCCATTCATCAAAAAATCCTTCTGGCCAATAATCGATTTTTCCATTTTCTTTTAGGATTGGGGTTTGCACCGTATGCATTATTTCCTTATCCTTTTTTTCCTTTGAAAAGTAAAACAATTTCACATGTTTATTTGAAATCAATTTATTTTTTGTTGCAATCCTTATACCATTGAGAACATGATCACTATGTGTCTCAACGAATATTTGAGCTCCACTTGCTGCACATCTAGCAATTAACTCACCCATTTTTCTTTGTCCCTTAGGATGTAGATGCGCCTCTGGATTTTCTATAATTAAGGTAGTATTTTCCCTAGCTTTTATTAATGCGACAATAACAGGTAATATGTACGAAATTCCGAATCCAACATTTGTCGGTCTATATAATTTACTTTTTTCTTTCTCTATATAGTAAAATCCGATTTTAGCTGAGTCGGTATTCTCTAGTTCCATTGCATCGAGTTTAACATTAGGAGATATCTCATTTAACCAAAATTGAACTGCTTCTTTAATTGTTAAATTAGGTTTAATGCAACTATCCCAGGTTATTTTCTCATCTTGCTTTTTTGATAAATAATGCGCCGTGAATTGTCCATTTATTCCCAATTGAGCTTTAGTTTCAATAAAAAAACTTGATTTTGGATATGTAACTTGCGGAGACATTCTTTCTGCATTTAAATATTCAAAATCACCATTTAAAAAAGAGATTTCTTGATTATTTATAAACTCAACCGGTAATACATCTAATTTTTCATTATATTTAATACTAATCGAAAACTCCATACCTGAATCATCAATTTCAATTTCAATTATTTCTTTATCTGCATCTTCATACAATACATCTTTTCCAACACCTAAATTAACATAATTTCCACTTAAACAAACATTTTGTGGAATAAAATTTTGCTCTTTAGATTGTTTCATCAATAACAATGCTTGCAAAGTAGTTGATTTTCCCATCCCATTCAGTCCAGAAAAAACATTAAGCTTACCACAATTTATATTTAAATATTTGAAGCACTTAAAATTCTTTATTTTTATATGACCTATCATTTAATATTCTCCCCACAAATTTTTCTATTATTTCAATTCTTCTTCTTACAGCAGTTATTTTTCCACTTCCAATCGAATCTATAAAGTCTATGTCTTCTGTATTCATCTTAATATATTCTTTAACTAGATAGTCTTTATTTAAAATCAAAATATTCAAATCCTCTTTTGGATACCTTGCTAACACACATGTCCATGTTTCAAATAATGCTTTACTAATAGGTCTTCTCTTATCCAAATCAGGCATACGTCGGAATGCAAATTTTCCAAATATTGAATAGCAAGCTTTTAATGTTGTCTTTAACAGTTCTTCAACATTTTTTTCATAAGTATCATTATAGTTTTTATTTATATATTCCATAGCTGAATTCAAAAACAATTCAATTGAACCTTTATACTCTGATACCGTTAATTCGTAAAATCCAACAAAACGCAGAATAAACTCTCTGTCTAGCATTCTATCTGTTTTTACAGCGTAGCTGGTTGCTTCTTTGAATTCCTCACAATCTGCTACTCTCTTAAGAAATTTTGTTGCACGTCCTTGGAAAAGGGCATGTCTTATTTCCTGAGGTTCCAGCTTTATGCCCCCGGTGTTAATACGCTTAAATATATTATATTTTAGGTTTATTGGAGCCCCTGGATTAATAATGTATGTTATTATTTGCGTTTCTTTCATTCTTCTAATATATGCCCGTGGCATATCATCAACATTAGTTTTTTCTAGCTCTTTTAAAAATTCCAATCCACTTAATGATAACTTCTTATCAACAAAAAATCTCTTTAATGCTGTTAGCCTCTGCAATCCATCTATTACTATCCATTTTTCACTATTACTTCCGTCAAAGTAAAATGCAGGCAATGGTATTCGTAATAACAATGACTCAATCAACTGACTCTGTTGTTGATCACTCCACAAGCCTGCTTTTCGCTGAAAATCTGGTAGCAAATCAATTTCATCGTTTTCCAATCGAGCTATTAACATATCTAAGGAAAGTGGCTTTGGTGATATATCTACTTTATTTGTATCATATGGCTTTATTTTTTCCAAATCTTCATTTTCTTCATCCATATTTTCTATGTCATCTTCACCTGAATTAATTATTATTCCATTACTCTCAAGATATTTCTTATACTCTCTTTTATCTTCATTTTCATTTTTCAAATTATATATTACATCATTATAAAGAGATTCACTGATCGTTCCATCTCTATACTTCATTCCAATATTTACTAATTTATCTAATTCATGTTTGCTTTTTTCTGAAATATTCAGCATTATTTTGCTCTCCTTGCATATTTTTATTAATACGATGCATAATATTTAATGAGGTGATACTGTGGATTATTATATCGAATTAAAACTTGACCCAGATTTATTTAATAATATACCATATTACTTTTGGTGCATAGTTAAAAATACAGAATCCTGTTCTTTTAATGTTGGGCATGGTTGGTCTAAATCAATTCTTCTAGCTTCTGATGATGCATATAACTACTTTCAAAACTCATACTTATCAAAAGTCGACTAAATATTTTTGTTTATTGTAATTCCATAAAATTATTGTATAATAATTTATGTAAAAAAGCAATTGAGTGCTTGATATAAGACTTAATTGCTTTTTCAGTGACTGGAGCGCTTTACTATCTTCTACTCCACCAATTATAAATTGCTTCTGCCAATAAGGATTTAAGTTCATGACGGCCGGATTTGTAGGCTTTGTAAGGAGATTTTATTGCTAATGAGAAGCATTTCTCTCTCCATACCTATTATAGCCAATTGATCTCTTCCAGGGTTTTCGGCCTAGAAAGCAGTGACTCACAGAGGCAATGATCTACGGTCTAGCTATACCTTTCCTGTTTGTCTTTTGCCTCAATGGAATATGGCTTATATAAAAGCCGAATTTCAATTTTTTCACAAACACTAGATCCAATGGGTTATAAACTGCTTCCCTTAATCCATATACGCATAGTTAGGAATACCATCTTAAGAAGGCCTTGCTGAAATAATCCTTTACGATTTTGAGGTCCGGGGGTAGGATAAATAAAATTCAAAATGTAACACATACCATGTACAGTCTACTAAAAACCATACCATGTAGGTTGGCTTTCTAGTATAAAAAGGAGCAATAAAATCAAGTACAGAATTGGTGTTTTTCTTAGGCTTGGGAACAGCAAACGTTGAGAGAGGACATTACCCCAAAATATTTTTAGCAGCATTATGATCCCCCCTGTCAAAACAAATTAAATTTACTATTATAAATACATATTAGTAAGTGCAACTTAATTGGTGTTAGTGTAATACTTAACATCAAACTTATCATATCAAAACTGATAAGTAACTCAAAGCCCATACTAATTTTATAAAAAACAAGGTGCAATAAGATAAATTCGCACCTTGCTACCTAAAAAATTCATTATTTTCGACAAATTTCGACAATTGTCTCCACATGCGTCGTCCAG
Source organism: Lacrimispora sp. (assembly GCF_031982545.1). Lineage (GTDB taxonomy): Bacteria > Bacillota > Clostridia > Lachnospirales > Lachnospiraceae > Lacrimispora. Next base: position 277,587 of record NZ_DALYXB010000008.1, on the reverse strand, counting down.
GGAAACATATCCACCCCCCATGCCTTCTTCGCCTCATACCCTTTTTTCTTAAAATACTCCAAATCCCGAACCAACGTCTCTGGCCCGCAAGACACATACACCACTTTATCCGGCCGCATTTTGGATACAGAGTCAATAAACTCCTCCGTGCTTCCGCTTCTTGGCGGATCCATAAACACCACGTCCACATGCTCCCCGGATTCTGCCATATTGACCATGAATTTTCCTGCATCATTACAATAAAAACTTGCATTCTTTATATGATTTAGTTTTGCATTTTCAATTGCATCACGTACTGCATCCTTATTTAATTCCACACCAATCACTTCTTTTACGTGGCTGCTGGCAACAATTCCGATCGTACCGATCCCACAATAAGCATCGATAATCCTTTCTTTTCCCGTCAGCCCCGCTGCGTCAATGGCCTTCTTATAAAGAACCTCTGTCTGCACCGGATTTACCTGATAGAAAGATTTGGAGGATATGCGGAAACGACATCCGCAGAGAACATCTTCTATATAGCCCTTGCCATAGAGTATATTCTCCTTATCTCCAAGCACCATGCTGGTTCCCCTGTTGTTTAAATTTTGTATTACTGTGGTAATTTCTGGATGGCGTTCCCTCAGTGCCTTAATAAAATTATTCTTTGATGGAAATACCGGGGAAGCTGTTACAAGCACAACCATAATCTCTCCAGTCTCAAAACCCCGGCGGATTAAAACATGGCGCAGCAGACCATATCCTGTATCCTCATCGTAAGTGCGGATTTTAAACGATTTGAGCATTACCCTGATAGTTCCGATAATCTCATCTGATTTCTGATCCTCAATCAGACAGCTTTCCACAGGAACTACAATATGAGAATTAGCTTCATAAACACCAGAAATAGGATTTCCCTTTCTATCGTGGTCAAATACAGCATGTACCTTATTGCGATAATGATAAGGATCACTCATCCCAATCATGGACTCCAGACGACAGAAAGGCTTTAACAGCGTTTCCAGTTCTTTTTGTTTCTGTTCCAGCTGTTTTTTATAAGGCAGATGAAGGAGCTGGCAGCTTCCACATCTTCTATAAACAGGACACTGAGACGAATTTCCCTGTCCACGTTCTTTGTGGAATTTATTACCTGGTCTCTCATCATTTCTTATCTTACCATTTCGAGTCTTTCCATCTTGTCTCTTATCACTTTGTGAGGTTCTGGAAAATGTTTTTTCATTCTGCACTTTTCCATTCTGCACTTTTCCATTCTGCCCCTTCCCATTCTCTCCCTTCCCGTTATACATCTTCTCACTCCGCGTCTCCACTCTCGGTTTCTTCCCGCTTAACGCCTTTCCGTTTGGTGTCCCCGCTCTCCCCTTATTATCACTGGCAAACTCTTTCTTCTCGGTTTTTGCCGCCGGCTTTTTACCTTCTATACGAAACTTTTCTTTCTTCAAACGATTATCTATCATTTCATTAATCCGCCTTTTCTTCTCTGTTATCAAATGCTATTATAGTATATTCTTCCCCATAAAACCACCGAATTCCATTGTTTATTGAAAAACTATTGCATTTTCGCCATCGGCGTTTATAATAATTCAAAAAGAGAAAAGGAAGAATCGACAAATGACTGATGCAGACAACAGCTTCTATATAGATAAAACACTTTACAATGGACGTCCAGCAAATTCTTCGGACCGATCGGAGAAGGAGACTCGCGCCTATGATCTCTTGGACCGGCTTGAAATCCCTTATCAACGTCTTGACCACGAACCACTCCCAACCATTGATGCCTGCCGGGAAGTCGATACCCTGTTAAACATTGATATCTGCAAAAACTTATTTCTCTGCAATGCAAAAAAGACGGAATTTTATTTGCTCCTGCTGCCAGGGAAAAAGAAATTCCGTACTGCCTGCCTTTCAAAACAAATTGGCTCCTCCAGGCTCTCATTTGCTGATCCAGAGTTTATGATTCAGTTTCTTGATATCACCCCCGGCTCTGTTTCTGTTCTTGGACTCATGAATGATGAAGACAACAAAGTACAGCTCCTTATTGACAAAGATGTGCTGTCATTTGAGTTCTTCGGATGCCATCCCTGCATCAATACCAGCAGCCTGAAAATGAAAACCGCCGACTTATTTGACCGGATTCTCCCATCCATAAACCACAATTTTATTCTGGTGGATCTTCCCGATGAACCGGATTCTATAACGTATTGAAAAACTAAAAAAAAGGCAGGATTCCTATCTCCTGCCTGATCTTTATTTATCTTAATATATCTTACTTTACCTGCCAGATATTGTCGTGATAAGAGGCAATTCGGTTCTTCCCTGCCTGCTTGGCATAATACATGGCACGGTCAGCCTGTGAAAAAAGTCTCTGATAGTTCTCTTCCTTCTTCCCAGTGCTGCAAACGATTCCGATACTGACAGAAAGGCGTCCTTCCCCTTCCGGTACCGATTTCTTTGCCCGCTTTAACAGCTTTTCCGCCCTCTTGTACACATCGGGTCCGGAGGTAAATACTACGAATTCATCGCCGCCGACTCGGCCTACCAGATCCGGCTCCGGGAAAAGATCACAGAGCATTCCGCCGACTTTCATAAGAATGCGGTCTCCTGTGGGGTGGCCATAGGAATCGTTAATTTCTTTGAAATTATCAATGTCAATCATGCAAAGCCAGCTTTCTGAATCACCTTTTAACAGCTCATCGACCCGGTATTCGAAGGCTGATTTGTTGTAAACTCCTGTCAATCCGTCTTTTAAAGACTTTAAAAGCAGTTGCTCTTCTCGTGCTTTTGATCCGCTGATATCCTGAAGCTTGCCGATCATCTTCAGCGGAGCAGTCTTTTTGTCTTCCCAGATAGCGGTTAAATTACAGCAGCACCAGTGAAATGGTTCCCCTTTCTTTGCCATACTGAATTCAAAGGATCGCATCTCCCCTTCATTGGGAGCATTATCTCTGTGCTTTACAAAAAAACGCTCAAATGCCTGTAAATTAATCTGGCCTTTTGCATTAGCTGAAAGATATATCCGCTTCTCTGGATAGGAATACTCGAACAATACAGTGTCAGTAAAAAAACTCATGTTCCCGTACAGCTGCTCTGCCTGGCTGAAACGGAAAGACTCCTGTATGATTCCCTTACTCTCACTTTCTAATTGTCTTTCTGAATTTCCTGTCATGATACTTCCCCCTGTACCTCACGGAATCCTTTATTACCCGTCTTTTCTATATGTATATCATACATGATAACGCTTTTTACCCGTATATGCAACTTGTTTTTGGAGCATTATTACGCATATAATACGTAATGTCTGGTTAGAATATCCTTTATTATAAACCAAGAGGTGATAATGTTGAATGAACAATTTGTCAGGAACCGAATCACAGAACTCCGCCTGAAGAAAAATATTTCGGAATATCAGATGAGCTTAGATCTGGGGAAGAATAAAAGCTATATACAAGGTATTTCTTCAGGGCGTTCTATGCCATCCATGAAACAGTTTTTTGAAATCTGTGATTATCTTGAACTTACTCCCATTGAGTTTTTTAATACAGAAAAAAAAGAGCAGACTCTTTACAGGGAGGCCGCGGCAATTTTAAATGAATTAAGCCTCGAAGATCTGGAAGCGGTTTTTCCAATTTTACTGCGGCTCAGGGCGAAGACGGACAGAAAAAAACAGGCAGAACCTTAAATCACTAAGGTCCTGCCTGTTTTTTAAATTGCTCTTGTCTGCTCTTTCAGCCAGAGCGCTTCTTCCTCTGTCAGATAAGGAGCTACCGCATCATAAACTTTTTTGTGATAATCATTTAAAAGGGTTTTATCCCGTTCTGTCATCAGTGACGGATCTAACGCCTCTAAGTCAATGGGTACCATAGTCAGAGGTTCAAATTCCATAAACTGACCGTATTCATTCAACTCCGCTTTTTTACAAACAATCATATTCTCGGTTCTTACGCCGTGGCTTCCCTCGATATAAACTCCAGGTTCATCAGAAGTGATCATTCCTTCTTCCAGAACGCAGTTGTCCTGACGCTCGGCAACCATACGCCAGCGGAAACCATTGGGACGTTCATGAACATTGAGAAGATATCCAACTCCATGCCCTGTACCATGGTCAAAGTTAATTCCACGGCTCCAGAATGGTTCTCTGGCAACATAGTCAAGTGTCAGACCTCTGCATCCATGCAGGAACTTCACAGCTGCTAGACGGAGCATGCTGATGACTGTAAGTGTAAAATGCTCCCGTTCCCCATCGGTAAGTGGGCCTACCGCAATAGTTCTCGTTACGTCAGTGGTTCCCTCATAATACTGGCCGCCGGAATCCACCAGGTAAAGTCCTCTTGGTTCTATGGCAGCATTGCTTTCTGAGGTTGCCTTGTAATGACACATGGCGGCATTGGATCCATAAGCTGAGATGGTGTCAAAGCTGATCCCTAAATTACCTTCCTGCTCAGAACGGAGATTATCTAAGTATTCCTGGGCACTGATCTCGGTGATCTCCTGCTTACCTACATTGTGCTTCAGCCAGTAAATAAATTTCACCATGGCTGTTCCGTCTTTTATATGACCCTTTTTCATATTTTCCACTTCAACAGGGTTTTTAATTGCCTTTGCCAGTACAGAAGGGTTCATACGGTCAATGATCCGGTTGGAAGAATCAATTCCTTTTACAATGGCGTAATTGGTTCTGCCTGTCTCAAGGAGAATTCTCTGATCTCTTAACTGGCTGACAGAAGCATAGATGTCATTATAAGGGCGCACCGTTACAGAGAGCTCTTTTAAATATGCCTTTATCTGGTCATTTAAGGTTTCTTCATTTATAAACAGGTAGAAACGCTCCATTGTCACCATTGCATAGGAAAGAACAACCGGATTGCAGCTTACGTCATTTCCCCTGATATTCAAAAGCCATACGATATCATCCAGTGAGGTGAGAATATGAGCAGTTGCTTTTTCTTTTTTCATCTCTTCTCTTAAATCACTGATCTTTTCAGCTGCTGATTTACCGGCAAACTTCTCTTCCAGGATCCAGACCGGCTCTTTTGACAATTGGGGACGCTGCTTCCAGATCTGATCCACAAGATCCTCTTCATATGCCAGAGTCACATGTTTATCTGCCAGCTTTTCTTCAAAATCCAGTCCCTGACGGCAATTTACAACCCGTCCGTCAAAACCCAGCTTTCCGCCTTCTGGCAGTACTGCTTCTAAATATTCCAGAATTTCAGGAACTCCCGGATTTCCCATCTTTCTCAGTTCTACTCCTGAGCCGGAAAGCTGCTTTCCCGCCTGAACAAAATATCTGCCGTCTGTCCACAGACCTGCTTCGTCTTTTGTGATTACAGCAGTTCCTGCGGAACCGGTAAAGCCTGTTATAAATTCTCTGGCTTTAAAATATTCTCCTACGTATTCTGATTCATGAAAATCAGAGGTTGGAATCATATAAGCGTCCATATGGCGCTCTGCCATTAAGTCTCTTAACTGTTGCAGTCTTTCACTTATCATTGCTTTGCTTCTCCTTTGGTTTCAAAATAATTTTCTATTGCTTCCGTAATGCCCTCGCTGTATGTGGGGTGGGCACGCATGGCCAGCCGGAGCTGTTTGGCCGTTAACCCGTTTGCAATTGCGGTTGCCATCTCACTAATCATATCCGTCGCTCTGGGACAGACAATCTGGGCTCCCACCAGAGTTCCGGAGTATTCCTCAAATACCAGATGAATAAATCCGTTCTGCCTGCTGGTAATAATGGATTTTCCATTGGAGCGCATGGAATAGCGGCCACAGCGCACATTCATATTGTTTGCAATGGCCAATTCTCTGGTAATTCCCACCGATGCGATCTCAGGCTCTGTATAGATGCAGCTGGGAACCACCGGCAGTTTCACAAACATTCCGTTTGGTACAACGCTAAGGCGGATGGTATGTTCGATCCCCGCGATCTTTTCCACCACATAGGTTCCCTGTGCAGCAGCAACGTGAGCCAGCAAAATATCGGATGCCACATCTCCGATGGCATAAATTCCGGGCTCACTGGTCTGAAATTCTGAATTTACCTTTAAGCGGCCATTCTCCACCTCTAAGCTTACATCTTTTCCCAGAATTTCGTCAATGCAGGGAATCCGTCCTGCTGCAATCAATATCTGACTGGTACGAATGGTCTGCTCCTGCCCGTTCATTTCAAAGACACAGGCAAGTCCGTGTTCTTCCTCTTCTTTAATTTCCTTAATATTCGCCAGGCAGTGAACTGTAATTCCTCTCTGCTTCAGCTCTTCTTCCAGCGCCTGTGACACTTCTAAATCCATGGGACCCAAAAGATGGTCATTCTGTTCCAGAATTGTTACATTGGAACAAAGCGCGCTGAAAATGGTGGCAAACTCCACTCCGATCACACCTCCCCCTATTACGAGAAGGCGGTCATAATTCCAGGTATCCGAAGCAAGCAGCCTCTCACTGGTTAACACTCCCGGCAAATCCACTCCCGGGATATTGGGTATGGCACATTTTGCTCCTGTGGCTATTATGAGATGATCCGCAGAATAAAAATCTTTTCCTTCCGGACCACTCACCTCCACTGTTTTATTTCTACGTATTACAGCCGTACCGGTAATCACTGTAATATTCTCAGCTTCAATCAAATCTGTAATGCCTCTTCGGTATGATTTCACCGAGTTTTTTTTGTAATGCTGCATCTTCTTAAAATCAAAGGAAATAAAATCCGTAGATACACCAAATTCATCGCAGTTTTGAAGCTCTTTAAATTTACTGGCGGCATGGAGAAGGGATTTTGTTGGAATGCACCCTTTATTGACACAGGTTCCTCCAAGCTTTTCTTTTTCCACAATGGCCGTCTTTAACCCCAAAGAAGCAGCCTTTAATGCGGCAGTATAACCGCCAGGCCCTCCTCCAATGATAATGATGTCATAATGTATTGCCATGAAACCTCCTACTGCCGAATCAGTCCAAAATGAAGGCAGGCGTTCTTAATTCCATCCTGATCGATGGCATCTGTAATATAATCTGCTGCCCGCTTCAGCTCATCCATCGCATTGCCCATTGCAATTCCGATTCCTGCAGCCTTTACAATATCATAATCATTCATGCTGTCCCCAAATGCAATCGTCTGGGAAAGAGGAATCTTATAAAAGTCACAAAGTCTGGCAAGCCCTACTGCCTTAGATGCCTTTCGTTCTACTACATCTGCGCCTTTCTTGTCCGCAAACATATGAACGTGGATTTCCGGGAACTCCTCTTCCATGGTTCTTGCACCAGCTTCGTCTCCGATATATGCCATGGTTCTTACATCAAGTTGCACCAGCCTATCGGCATCTGCAAAGTTTCTTCTGCATTCTCCCCATAGCTTCCTGTCATGTTCTGCGACTGCCTCCGGGTTTACATAATAGTCATATTCCTCTACCGTGGTGCCAACACTGTAAGGTGTGGTCTTTGCATAGGCCAGAATCTGCTTTAAAAGATCTTTATCAAAGAAATGTTCATATATTACAGTCTCTCCCACAGTGACCTTGGTTCCATTGAGGTGAATAATTGCATCTGGCCGAATCTGATCCCTTATTGCAGTACTGAATATGGAATCCATGTCTCTTCCAGTTGCCACCACTATGGTATAATTCTCTCTCAGTTTCTCGATTGTCTCCATCGCACTTGCCGGAATCGACCAGTCTTTATGATCAAGCAGCGTCATATCTATATCAAAGCTTACGATTGGTTTCATCTATTATCACCTTTTTTTCTTCCTGATTAGTCTTGTCTATTCCATCATATATTAAATTTTGAAATATTTCAACAAATATACTTTACCAATTGGAAATTTTCTGCTATAATGTCTGAGTGTCAGAAAACGGAGTATGGCGTAGCTTGGTAGCGCGCTCGGCTGGGGGCCGAGAGGTCGCAGGTTCAAATCCTGTTACTCCGATTGACGATTGTAATATTAGTACCGGATTTCCCATAAGATAGGAAACCGGTGCTTTTGGTTTACCGATAAATGTATGGAGACATAGCTCAGCTGGGAGAGCATTTGCTTGACGTGTAAAGGGTCGCAGGTTCGAATCCTGTTGTCTCCATTAATTTTGAACCCTGGTAAGTGCAAGGATTCCTTGTGTTTACTGGGTTTTTGCGTTTTAAGAATTAAGGTAAACTACCAAATATTTTATTATGTAAAACTATTTATAAGCCTGTTAGATTTTATTAAATAGGAAATAAATGGAAATACTTGACTAATCGAACGCACGTTCTTATAATTATCTCCAGGAGGTGATTATAGTTGAAAGCAAAATGTGAACTTGAGCCAGTTTTGAATAAATGTCCCTACTTTGATCCACTGGAGCAGGAATGTAACTCTGATAATAGCTGTTGCGGATTTTATAGAATTCCCAGCGCAGAAAGTATCCCTCAGTATTTTAGGCAGCCACGGTGGTATGAACAGTACTATAAAAAATGATAGTGCAAGGCGGGCTTACAAAACCGGACCCACCTTTAAACAATTATTTATACTTTGTGACGGAGGTTGTAATTATGAAGATCACACATTTAGATGTTATTTCCGAAGAGGTTATTAAACTCTTTTCCGAACAAGATGACTTTATGATGGACTTTCTCGGTGCTGATAGTGCTTACTATGCCCGTTATAGCAAAAATGAAAATATAAAAGTTGTCTGGTTAGCCTATTTTGCTGACTTGCCAATAGGCTGTGTTGCTTATCGAAAAAAATCTTATGATGTCGGTGAAGTTAAACGTATGTTTATAAAGAATGAATATCGAGGGCGTGGAATATCTAAATCATTGCTTAATATGGTAGAGCAATATGCAAAACAGTGTGGTGATAATAAGCTACATTTAAGCACGCGTATTACACTTGAACCAGCTATTACATTGTACCAACATTCTGGATTTTTTGAAACATTTCGCGATGGTCTTTACATAGAGATGGAAAAGAAACTGTGATTACAACTTTCGCAAATGAGTATAATACGAAGTCAGAAAATAGAAAATGTAACGATAAACACTAGCTATCAGTATAGAGCTGGTGATGTTGAAGGCTATATTAAATATAAAAATTCGATTATAGAGAAAATTTATCAAAAATGCAAAATATAGGAATTTACTGGGGGTATAACATGGCGGTTTCAAATATAAGAGTCTCTTTTCAATGCAATGTTCAATGGGTGTGGGATACTGTAACTTCACTTGAAAACTATTTGTGGCGAAGCGATATAAGTAAAATTGAAACATTAAATGAAAATCAATTCGTTGAATATACAAAAAATGGTTACACAACTACATTCATTAATATTGTAACAGAACCTCTCAGGCGGTGGGAATTTGATATGGAAAATACGAATATAAAGGGACATTGGACCGGTTTGTTTTCGCAGGAGGGTAATGTGACAATAATTGATTTTACAGAAAATATCACTGCTAAAAAGCTATTATTGAAGCCTTTTATTAAGACTTACTTGAAAAAACATCAATTAACATATGTTGCTGATTTAAAAAAGGCTTTGTTGCAATGAACTGAAATTTGGCGGATTATTCAGAAATTTTAGTTTATTGGTTCTTATTCCGGCGTAAGAAGATCAAAAGTATTTCTAACGGATAAATCCTTTACACTTACTTTAAAAGCAATATTATTTTATGAAAGAGTTTATTGAATCCGGTTTTTATCAAGTTTTGTTTATAGGTTCAATTCAAAACATTCATAACTTGGTCAAATTTGATTTTGTATAATATTTTACTCTTGTCAGAGAGTTTTTCATAACTCCTTATCAATTTATTTCTTACAAATTCTTTACCTTCATTAATATCCAGCTTTTTATTTACATAGGCTAAATATAATAAGCTTGGGACATTATCAAAATGAGAAATAGCATCTGCATCTGTAACACATAATTCCTCCAGAGTAACTCTTGAATTCGTTATACTACCCCTGTGATTTCTGATACATTGCTGTACAAGTTTAATTTTATCAGGGGAATAGTTAAATTTGTGTAGAATATCCTCAGCCATTTCTGCGCCATGGATATGATGATCCTCATAAAAACTATAATCTGTTATAGAAGCAATATCATGTAACCATGCAGCAATTAATACAACTTCTTTATCCGCATTATAGCTATCTGCCAGAATTTCAGCATTTTTAACTACAGCCTGGATATGATAATAACATCCCATTCCAAAATGATTAGTTGGTAATTTACACCTATGTTCAACTTCTTCGCATAAGTAATTTAGAATATCTTCCCGCATATTGACCTCACTTAATACATCCATAAATTCTTGTATTATTATAATACAGGACGTTCCAAGAACTATCAATATAAAGTTTCCAACGTACGCTAAACTATCAAATACTGATTTGCTTCGCCCGCTCCATTGTGAGAGTAACGAACTGTTGTCTCCACTATCTAAATTATATAGAAAACACCGGGACTCCTTATCAGCGCAAGGTTTCCCGATGTTTCTAGTGATACTTATCTTTTTACTGAATAATAAATACAATGCTGCAATCTATCCTGATAAACCAAATCTTCTTCCCGGTCAATTCGTTTCATACCACATTTCTCCATCACCCGGATACTGGCTTTATTTGTGTCAAAAGTACCTGTGATAACTTCATTGTATCCCCTTATAAATAAATCTTCTATAACCGCTTTTAACACCTCAGTAGCATAACCATTATTATGATACTTTGGATTAATGACATAACCCAGTTCTATTTTAACCGTATCCTTAGATACATCATTAACCCAGCCAATTAATTGCTTATCCTTATAAATACCAAATTCATAATGGTCATCTGAATAAGAAAACTTCTGAATTTTCTTAAACAGAGAATACGCTTCTTCCATTGTATTAAAATCAGGAATAATATAGGTTTTTTTAACAATTTCATTCATTAACAATGCAGTCATATCCTCCTGGTCTCCATCAGAATAAGGTCTAATTACTAATCTTTTTGTTGTTATCATAAATCCCCCTCAGCTTGCATTCTATTTTCTAATATAAATTCACGCCTTATCTTCATTATTACCCATACTTTAATTACAGATTATAGAAATTAATACTAAGTGTCAATATCCAATTTCTAAAGTACGATAAACGCTAAACGTCAATTTACTGTCTCAAAATCCAACCACAATAGCCCTGTCCTCCATTTTTTTAAAAACTACTTGACCTCAAACATAAATTGTAGTAAATTATACACAATTATTTATAATTATTCACGCAGACTTTGCCGCCGGGTAAAGTTTCACACCAGCGTTCAGATTTCATACCATTAGGCCATTGAAGGTATGATATTCTGGACTTTTTTTAATAAGGAGGAAATAAAATGGATTTGCAGATTATTGACAGGAAGTTTTCTATATGTAAGCTGAACGAAATAAGTACTGAGGTTTTAAATCATGAATTTACATTTATCAGCAAGACCGATAACGAATTATCGTTGATATGCGAAACGGATCATACGCCAGAAATAAATCTGACTGCAGAACATGGATGGCGTTGTTTTCGGATTGCGGAAGATGCGTCATTTGAGAAGTATGGCATGATTGCGTTCCTATCTAAAATTATAGCAGATGAGAAAACCTGCATTTTAGTTGTGGCTACTTATGACACGGATTACATATTTTTAAAAGAAGATCGATTAGAAGACGTCAAGAAGGCCTTGCTGGCAAATGGGTGCAAATTTATCTAATTACCCAGTCTGCCATACTTAGAAAGAATACATAACAGGCATCCGCATACTATATACCATAAGTAAAACAGATCGGATGCCGGTTATGCAAAAAATATTGGATGAGAATTATTACGATTTTATCATTAATAACTCCATGATACCCAGATATAGTACCGGAGATAACATCACATTATTAAATGATGCTCATTCATTGCTGCATATCTCCAGAAGCGTGATGGACGTTTGCGATATCGGACGCACCCCCTATTACGCCTTCCCATCAGTTTATACCCTTGCCTCTTCTGCCAGTGATGAAATTTCAGCCAATAAAACAGTGGAGATCAATACAGATTATAATCTTCTTGGGCAATGTACACTGGTTGGCATTGTAGACACAGGGATCGATTATCAGCATCCGGCGTTCCGAAATGCAGATGGTTCCACCCGTATCGTATCCCTCTGGGATCAGACTGACCAGAGCGGGGTATCTCCAAAAGACTTTACCTATGGTACAGAATACAACAAGCAGCAGATCAATGCCGCACTGCTTTCCAATAATGCGCTGTCACTGGTTCCTACAGTTGATACGATCGGCCATGGAACGGCCATAGCCAGTATTATATCAGGCAGTATAAATACCATAAATTCATTTAGTGGAGTTGTTCCCTATAGCGAACTTGTTGTGGTGAAATTAAAAGAGGCAAAGAAAAATCTGAGAAATGTTTTTTTAATACCAGAGGATGAACTGTGTTTCCAGGAATCTGATGTTATTCTTGGTATCCGTTATCTGGTTGAAGAAGCAAAAAAAATGGAGCGCCCCCTTGTCATTTGTATTGCAATGGGAACCAGCCAGGGAATTCATGACGGGCAGGGCGTAATGAGCCAGTATCTTGCAAATCTTCTGCTCTTATCAGGTGTTGATGTTTCCATTGCTGCAGGTGATGAGGGGAACCGGGGCCGGCACTATTTTGGAAGCATTGATTCGGATCCCTATAGCACCGAATTTCAATTAAACATAGGGAATGATGATAAAAAATTATCCATGGAAATATGGCCCAACATTCCTGGCAGACCGACAATCCAGATTATTTCTCCGGATCGAATGATCACATATAAAATTGAACCTTCCTTTAACGAATGTATAAAATTTGCTTTTGGCCAGGGTCTGGTATGGGTGAATAACATTATTTTTGAGGAAGAAACCGGGCTGCAGCTGATCTTAATACGCTTTGACCAGGCTGAACCAGGACTTTGGACCTTCCGCCTGGACAGCACGGAAGACCAGCCTTTTTATTTTAATTCCTGGCTTCCGGCTGGTAATCTCATATCGGATTATACCTACTTTATAAATGCAAGTCCCGATACTACCATAACTAATCCCGGAAATTCAATTAATACTCTTACTACCTCCGCCTACAACCAGATTGACGGCACTATATTAGTACAGTCCGGCAGAGGCTATACCAGCAACGGAATGGTTAAACCAGACATTGCAGCTCCCGGTTACCAGATCCCGTGCGCACTTCCCCAAAACCGGTACGGAACTATGAGCGGGACAGGAGCTGCGGCAGCCCAGGCGGCGGGAGGAATCGCCATGGTCATGGAATGGACACTGTGCAAAGGTAATTTTACCTCCCTAACCGGTAAACAGATTAACCGAATGATTGCCCGTGGAGCAAAACGCAGCAGCTCCAATCTCTATCCCAATAATGTATGGGGTTACGGACAGTTAGATATTAATGGGTTAATTACCCGGCTGATTAATGTTTTATAACCCGTAAAAATTATTGTTTCTTTTGTCTAATCTTTCCATACAATTCATCCAGCTTCTCAATACCGATGGTCAGATACCGGAATAGAGACTCTGCAGCAAAGGAAAAAACAATCAATAATAGTACACATATATTAGACATTTCACTTATGGCAAACAGCTGATGAAGAAAGATCCCGCAAAATACCAACCCCAGTATATTAAATATTATAATACCGTTTTTCAAAGGATTGAGAGGCGCGCTGATTTTAGTGAGTATCATAAAGCCAACCACAGATAAAAGCATGGTAGATGCAGTGGCAATATCATTTTTAGGAAGTGAAAATACTTCTCCGCAAACCACCAGGGCTCCCACTGCCAGTACGTCTGTCAAACCAGCAGGAAGTGCTTTAATCAGCACATTTTTCAGGAAATGACCTTTGATGCGGTTTTTATTTGATTCCAAGGCCAGCAAAAATCCGGGAAAACCTATGGTAAACATACTGATCAGCGATATTTGGGAAGGTTCCAGTGGGTAGGTAAATGAAATTACCAGTGAAAGCAGGGCTAGCAATATGGAGAAGATGTTCTTCACCAAAAATAAGACCGCCGAACGCTGTACGTTATTTACTACTCGTCTTCCTTCTATTACCACGTTGGGCATATGAGCAAAATCGGAATCCAGTAAAACCACCTGAGCCGCCTGTGCTGCAGCTTCGCTTCCTGATGCCATTGCCACACTGCAATCTGCATCCTTCATTGCAAGAATATCGTTTACTCCGTCTCCAGTCATAGCAACCGTATGACCGGCCTTTTGCAGTGCCTGTACCAGCTTTTGTTTCTGTTTGGGCGTAACACGCCCGAATACCGTATATTCTTCTAAAGCATTTGCGAGCTTACTGTCTGTATTCAGCGTCCCTGCATCTATGAACTGATCTGCATGCTCTATTCCTGCACGTTTGGCAACCTCCGATACTGTCTCCGGATTGTCTCCCGATATAACTTTGACGCATACCCCCTGCTCGTTGAAATAAGAAAAAGTCTCTCTTGCATTTTCCCGGATTGGATTTGTTAAAATAATATATCCTAACGGCACTACCTTTTCTGTCAGTCCAGCCTTCAGACTGCTTCCTTCATATTTCCCCAGCAAAAGGACTCTGCGACCATTTTTAATATAACTGCTGATTTCAGGAAGTACGAAAGGATACTCTTCCCGCATTACAAATTCAGGTGCCCCAAGTAAGAAGCTGCCATCTGAAAATGATACCCCGCTGTATTTTGTGGTAGAAGAAAATTGTATAACCTCAATGGTTTCCCGTTTTTTCGAATTGGTATCAAATGCTGCAACATACTTCCGTATTGCATGCATCGTTGCATTATCATCCGGAATGGACATAGCGTAATCCGTTAACAGCAGCTCAAGTTCTTCTTTCGTCTTTATCATCTGGGAATTTACTGTGCTTATGAGAACTTCCAAAACCTCCATTCCCGGTTCCGTTATTGTCCCTGTCTTGTCGACGCACAGTACGTCTATCCGGGCAAGGGCTTCGATACTTTTCATATCATGGAGAATGACCTGTTTTTTTGCTAATCGCATGGTACTTAAGGCGAGGGCTATGGTAGTCAGTAAATAAAGTCCCTCCGGTATCATACCGATAATAGCGGCTACCATGGAGACAATGCTTTTTTGCATAGTTTCATGATTCAGATAATATCCCTGGGAAAACAAAAGGATACCAATTGGGATGATTCCTATACCAATCCATTTTACCAGCTGATTGATAGAGCGTATCATTTCTGACTGCTCACCGCTTCCCATCGCTTTTGCTTCTGCCGTGAGTTTTGTTATATAGGAGTCATTTCCTACATGTTCCAGCCTTGCATAACATTGACCGGATACCACAAAGCTCCCTGATAAAAGACTGCATCCAATTATCTTTTCAATTTCATCTGCCTCACCTGTTAAAAGAGCTTCATTGACCTGTATATTACCCTCAATCACAATTGCATCTGCACAAATCTGATTTCCTGCTGACAGTAAGACAATATCATCTTTTACTAATTGCTGGGATAGGATTTGTTTCTGTACTCCATTTCTGAACACAATCGAATGGGGGGCATTAATTAAATTCATTTTATCCAGTATTTGTTTGGCCCGAAGCTCCTGTACAATACCTATTACCATGTTTCCTATAATTACAGGTAAAAATGTCAGGTTGCGGTAGGAACCAACGTAAATCAGCAGTATGGCTATTATTAAAAAAATCAGGTTAAAATAGGTCAGTATATTGGATCGTATTATATTTTTAACGGACTTTCCGGTTGAGATGTCGGTCTGATTTACCAGCCCCTGCTCTATTCTTTCATTTACCTCGTCATCGGTAAGTCCTCTCCAGCCAGTGTTTTGCGCATCATTTGTCATATCACTCATCTTACACCTCATAATCTTTTTATAAGTTTCTATTGTATCAATAATATCTTAAACAACTCAGAAAACTTTATTAATTATTCTAAAGCTGAACATAAAATTATTATTGTTTTTTTATATTGACTATTGTTATCTTATGTGGTATATTAAATTAGTATTTTAATAAAGTTTTGATTTCGCATATATTTGTAAGTCATTATTCTATTGATGATTTACAAGTATATGCGATTTTTAGTTTTAAGCAGAATACACAATAATTTTAAGGAGGTATCTTTTCATGAAAAAAGGTACAGTAAAATGGTTTAATGCACAAAAGGGTTTTGGTTTCATCTGTGACGAAGAAGGCAACGATATTTTCGTTCATTTCTCCGGTCTTGCTATGGAAGGTTTTAAGTCTTTAGAAGATGGCCAGTCTGTTGTTTTTGAAACAATCAATGGCAACCGTGGTCTTCAGGCAGTTAACGTTCACGTAGCTTAATTTTATACAGATGTACGAATCACGTCTATTTATCCATTTTCTTCAAATACCCATTTGATAAGGTGAATTTGTTAAGGTGAAAATGTACCAACTATCTGTATTTTAAAAAGTCAGAGTTATTTTTATTTATTACAGCTAAGCCAGCATGGTTTATATTATATATTCCCTGCTGGCTCAAACTAATTATTCATTCCTTTATATAGTTGTTAAAAAAGGCGGGTACCCGAATAAATCGGATACCCGCCTTTAATATCATTAATTGCAGCCACAATCATCGTCATCATCATCAAAACGACGATGGCACCGAGGATCATTACAGCCAGCTCTATATCCAGCCCAGTAAGCTCTTCTAACTTCCTCTGAGCAGTCAACTTCATCATCATCATCATCGCAATTATTATTCCAATTGCCATTACAATTGCCATTACAATTTCTATTACAATTATTATTGCAGCGATTTCCACAACCCCAGAAGCATCCCATTGTTTACTACCCCCTTTTCAAATTATAATGTATTATATGGTGGTTAAAGACAAGATGTGAATGGAGTAGCGCTGGCATGTCCTGCTTGTTCACACAATATAAGAACATGCATATATTATTATTACAGAACGAGATATCAAAACATTACCGGGGAACACAAAAACGAGCGCAAAGCCGCCGCAAATCCGCCTTACCAATGTAAAAAACTCATTTTCCGCGCTGTCAGACATTGTATCTTCGGTTGATAATAAGTTCTGTAAACTGCCCGATCATAAGTATGAAACCTCAGCAGGGCGAAAACCAACGCATCCTGGTTTTCGCCCTTTTCTAATTAATCTGATCTTCGTTTGGTATTCGGTCCCATACCTTCTCTGCGGGAATTATGGGTCTGGTTCTGATTCTCAACTTTCCCTTTTTCTTCCCTGTATTGATTGGCTGAATCTGTTTTCTTTGTATCTTCCTTTGACATAATTATCACCTCATAATTAATATGTCTGCCAGTTCCATATTTTATGCAAATCTGGATTCACGCATAAATAATTCCTCCTGGTACATCCTAATTATGAGGTGATAATCATGTCATATATAGCTCCTGCAGTCCAGGCAAAATTTGAAACGCTTTCCATTGATTTAAAAAATCAGATCCTGGAACGAAATGTGCAGATCAACAACATTTACGACCTGATCCGTGTTCTGGAAGAAATCGTAAATGAAGGAAAATGATCCTTTGTTAACAGCCACAGGCTTATTAAGACCTGTGGCTGTTTTCATCTGCCTGAAGCATAAAAAGAAATAAGGGCCGAACCCCAGAGGAACGACCCATGAAAAAATAAATATTCAATTATCTGCAGCTTCTTAAGAATGAGGAAAGCTGACGGGTATTGCAGGAACTTCCGGTGTTACAGGTATTGCTTGAACAGGATGCACCTTTCTTGCCAGTTGAAGTATTGCAGTTAGAGCTGTTGGTGTTACATCCATACTTGCTTAACAGACTGTTTAAAGACTGTCCATAGCAGGATGAAGAATAGCAGTTAGAAGAAAAACAGTTAGGCACTGAACTGGAACAGGTCGCTGCCTGTGCTGTGATTGGTGTTCCTGCTACGGTAAATACAGCTGCTGCTGCTAATACAAATGCTGGTAATTTTCTCATGGTAATATCCTCCTTATTTGTTACACAAATGTTACATTTCCTTTACAAAACGTATCATAACATACATAAAATGGAATTACACTAGGAGAAAAATGGCAATTAACCTATCTTTTCCAGTTCATATTCATCCACTGCCAGCTTCAGGGCGCCCATGATCCCCTGATTGTCGTTAAGGCTTGGTAACACAATATAATGCTCCATATCTTCCAGTTCTTTTGTTTTGATATAACCGCCCAGCTGGCGGGTTACTTCCTCTCTCACCAATGGAATTAAATGCTCCTGATGCATCACACCGCCTCCCAGAATAATACGCTGGGGAGAAAGTACCATAATATAATCTACAAGTGCCTGGGCGATATAATAAGCTTCCAGCTCCCAGACTTCTTTTCTGTCCGCCAGCTGTGCTCCCTTCATTCCCCAGCGAGCTTCAATGGCAGGACCTGCTGCCATGCCTTCCAGGCAGTTTTTGTGGTATGGACACGCTCCCACAAAGGAATCTTCGGGATGTCTGGACAGAAGCAGATGTCCGCCCTCCGGGTGAAGCATTCCGTGAAGCAGCTTTCCATTGGATATAATACCAGCTCCCACGCCAGTTCCGATGGTAATATACATACTGTTCTCAAGCCCCTTTGTAATCCCCCAGGTGGCCTCACCAAGGGCAGAACCATTCACATCCGTATCAAACCCCACCGGTACCTTTAAGGCTTCTTTAAATGCTCCCACAATATCATAGTTCAGCCACGCAAGCTTGGGAGTGGTGGTAATATAGCCATACGTATCTGAATTTCTGTTAAGATCAATGGGACCGAAGCATCCGATTCCCAATGCTTCAATTTCCTTATCCAAAAAATATGCAATCAGTTTGGGCATGGTAATCTCCGGTGTCTCCGTCGGTATGGAAACCCGCTCTAAAATCTCGCCGTTCTCATTGCCTATGGCACAAACCATCTTTGTGCCTCCTGCTTCTAATGCTCCCAGTCTCATAACTTCTCCTCCTGCTTTATTCGGGATTGGAACAGATGACAGACATCTTCCCCTCAAATCTGCACTCTTTACTCTTTGCCGGTATAATAAAATTCTGACCTGCTTCCAATGGAATTCCATTGATGGATCCTTTTCCGCTTATCACACTGACATTGGTAAAATACTTAGAAAACTCTTTTGCAAACACACCATCAATCTCATACTTGTCCACGGAGTAGTACTTACAGGTGATTAAGTGCGTATGCACAGCCCCGGATAGCTTCTCTGTTACAGCTGTTGCCTGATTTTCCTTAAATGGTGCTCTGATGGTGGCAATACTCTGTTCCACATGCAGCTGTCTTGGTTTTCCATCTGAAAGACGGTCATAGTCATAGACACGGTAAGTGATATCACTGCTCTGCTGGGTCTCAAGAATTAAAGTTCCACCCTTAATCGCATGAACGCAGCCCGGATTAATCTGGAAGAAATCTCCCTTCTTAATGGGAACAGTCCGTATAAATTCCGCCCACTGTTGGTTCCTTATCATGAATTCCATCTCGTCCCGGTCTTTGGCATAATGACCGATTACGATTTCTGTATCCGGTTCACAGTCCAGAATATACCAGCATTCTGTTTTTCCAAGAGAACCATTCTCATGAATTTTCGCATAACTGTCGTCCGGATGCACCTGAATGCTTAAATCATTCTTTGCATCGATGATTTTAACCAGAAGAGGAAACTGGTCTCCAGGATAAAAACCGAATATCTCCGGTTTTTCCTTCCATAAACGGCTCAGAAGCTTTCCGTCATAAATTCCTCCGGCAATCTGGCATTCCCCATTCTTGTGAGCACTGATTGCCCAGCATTCCCCTGTGGTATCGCTTGGTATGTCATATCCAAATACTGTCCGAAGCTGATTGCCGCCCCAGATGGCTTCCTTAAAAACAGGTTCCAGAAATAAAAACTCCATCACTCTTCCTCCTTATGTGTCAACCCTGTATGCTTACTGCCTATATTTTACATGAATATCAGTAAAAGGAAAAGAGGTAATTGAAGTTATAGAGAATCTTTTCCATATACTTCAATCTGAGTAAGGGCAGGGAACGGAGAAGGATCATCTGCTTTTATTAAATTACTCAGCTTTAACCAGGTAATCTTGCTCTTTTTTATTGAGAATATATGAGGTTTTATGCTTTTTTCCATTTTCACAACCTGGCTCGATCCGTCTGAACAGGTAAAGGTTGCTTCCACCCACCAGTTATCGTGGGGGAAATCGGCACGGGTATATAATACAATCTGGTCAAAATCCACTTCCCGTCCAAAATCCAGAGTGATTTCTGCATCATCCTGGCGGTTAATTCCCCATGATTCATAGGGCCACTCACCATGGGATTCATTGGCAAGAACGCCATCGATGGCATTGCGTGCTGCAAATACAGCCTCACCTCTGGTTTCTACATTGGCAAAGGCATGAGGAAAACAGCCGGTATCACCATGCTGGTCCATCACGTTGACTGCAAGATTGCGATACTGTTTTACTTCTGTTTCTCCTGCTTTCCGAATGGTAAGGTAATGCTTCGTTCCGGTAAATGCCTTGGGATTGTAAGATACTTTTTTATCTCCAAAGGGTATGGTAAAAATCACTTCCGGTTTTGTTATATAAACCAAGGATTCATCCATACAGTCATCAATCCGGATTACGTAATGTCCGCCGGGCTCATCTGTTTTGCATACAATGGCATCTCCTTCTTCATAACTGCCTTCATACACCAGGACTGCCTGCTCCTCTCCTGATGCAAACGCTTTTATGGTATCACTTAATCCCTTTACAGTAATGGATACACTGGTCATCATTCGTCCTCCTGCTCTTCCTGTTCAAAATAGTCTTTGTATTCTACCTCTATCTGGTGTTTCATACGTTTCATGCTGTAAGTCAGGTGTTCTCTGAGGGATTGTTCCAGACCTTCAATATCCTTTTTTTCCAGCAGTTCAAACAGCTCCGTATGTTCTCTGATGATTCTTGTAAAATCGGTTTCTGTTACAAAATCCAGCATTCTGAATCTGGTGTAATGAAGCTGCTGTGCCTGTATCATATCCCAGAGTTTCCGTTTACCGGTAGCCCGGTACCAGATGGCGTGCATCTGTGCATCCATGCGGTAAAACTGCTCTGGTTCAAATCCTTTTTCCAATATAAGCGCCTGCTGCCTGCGGATCATATACCGGACTTCCTCTATCCAGAGTGGAGTTGCCATATTGGCAAAATCACGCATAACCATGGTTTCCACGGCAACGCGCATGTAAATCATCTGTTTGATGGTATCCAGATTAAGAAGTGTCACCTGCGTACCGGAATAAGGTACGGATATGACGAATCCCTGCTCCTGCAGCTTTCTTACCGCTTCTCTTACAGGAGTCCGCGATACACCAAACCGCTCGCAAATCTCATTTTCACTTATGATCTGTCCGGGCTTTAATTCCAGATCCAGAATCTCCTGCTTTAAAGTTTCAAACACCAGGTCGCCACGGTTTTTATAGGTCTTGGTCTTTCCTTCCATTGAACCCTCTCCGTCCTTAAAATTTAAACATAATCATTAAACAAAATATGCCATGACTCCCGCCTGTTAAGGGCGGGCATCATGGCCATGTTTATCCCACTGGGGACTTCCCTGTAAGGGCATGCAATTACTGTGGCTGTTTACCGATGTAAGCTAAAATACCGCCGTCAACGTAAAGAATATGTCCATTGACAAAGTTAGAAGCATCAGAAGAGAGAAATACTGCAGGACCGGAAAGATCCTCAGCCTCACCCCAGCGTCCTGCCGGTGTCTTAGCAATGATGAACTGATCAAACGGATGTCTGGAACCATCTGCCTGTACCTCACGTAAAGGTGCAGTCTGTGGTGTTGCAATGTAGCCAGGTCCGATACCGTTACACTGAATGTTGAATTCACCGTACTCAGAAGCAATGTTCTTTGTCAGCATCTTCAGTCCGCCCTTTGCAGCTGCATAAGCAGATACAGTCTCACGTCCAAGCTCAGACATCATGGAACAGATATTGATAATCTTTCCGTGACCTTTTTTAATCATTGACGGAATAACTGCTTTTGCTACGATAAACGGAGCATTTAAGTCAACATCAATTACCTGTCTGAACTGTTCTGCTGTCATATCGCACATAGGAATACGTTTGATAATACCTGCGTTATTAAACAGGATATCGATTACGCCTACTTCTTTTTCTATCTGAGCAACCATGGCATTTACAGCCTCTTCGCTCGTAACATCACAAACATATCCGTGAGCAGTAATGCCCTCTTCTTTGTATGCTGCAATTCCTTTGTCTACTAATTCCTGCTTAATATCATTAAAAACAATGGTAGCGCCAGCTTCTGCAAGAGACTTAGCAATCGCAAAGCCAATACCATAAGAAGCGCCTGTTACAAGTGCAACTTTTCCTTCAAGAGAAAACTGTTTTGTAAAGTTATCCATATTCGTGATTCTCCTTTGCTTTTATTCTGGTCAGTTATTTCGTCATTAGAAAATTAGTTTGTATTCAAATATTAAAGTTTGTATACAAATTCTATGACTTGTATTTATGCTAACACAGTACTAATCTTTTTTCAATATACATATTAGACAAAGTAGGCTATTTTTATTTAGTTAAAATTTTCCAAATTCTGTATTTGACCAAAACAAAAAAGTTCCGGCATTCTAAATGAAAGCCGGAACTTTTTGTTCACCGAATTATTTGCATCCACATCCAGAATCCGTAGATCCCATTACAGAACCGCTGTAGGTTCTTCCACAGCCGTTTGCGCTCCAGAATCCATCACGGAATCCGGTCTCATAACCATCTTTAAAGCCGCATGCATATCCCTGACGATAGCACATGTTCATGTTTCCGTTTCCAGTTGTTGCATCACTGACATCACTGCATTTGTCATTACATTTGGTATTACAATTATTTGCATTGCTATTTCCGCTTGGGCAGTTGCAGTTGCAATTGCATCCGTTATTCCAATTATTACAACTCATTTTCATTTACTCCTGTTTAATCAGTTCGTAATATATCTTATGCCCAAGTCTTTCATATGTGAGTTAAAATGGTGAAATTTTTCACTCTAAAGTCATCATTTCTCTATTTTTAAACTCCTGAGCTTTTCCTTCATTCCAGTCATTTACAGGTCGGTAGTATCCCGCTATTCTGCTGTAAATATCCGTCTCATTCCCGCACTTGGGACAGATCTTTTGCTCACCCGGCAGATAGCCGCAGCTCTGACAGACAGAGTATACCGGTGTAAATGTCAGGTAGGGAATCTCATACTGATTTGTCATGCGCCTTAAGGCATCTCTGACAGTCCGATAATCCGATTCCTCCTTCTTCATGTAGACAGAAAATACAGTACCTGCCGTATACAAAGGCTGAACACGATTCTGAATCATCAATGCCTGAGAAAGGCTGCCTCCCCAGTCTGCCGCCAGCTTGGTGCTGTTGGTATAATAGGGTACAGGTGAATGATCACCTGCAGATCTTATCCCGGGATATTCTTCTCTGTCAATGAGTGCCAGCCGGTATGCCGCCGATTCAGCCGGAGTTGCCTCAAGGCTATACAGACTATTATACTGTAGCTGATAAGTAATCAGTTTTTTCTTTAAATGCTCCATCACATTGACTGCAAATGCCTGAGTATCTTCTGATTCCATTCCCGTTCCCAGCCAGTTTGCATTCTTTCCGGCTTCATCCATTCCCACAATACCGATGGATGCGAAATGATTGGTGAAATTCTCCAGATAACAGGCGGTATAGGGGTAAAGCCCGTTTTTCAATAGTCTGGTTATTAAGTTTCGCTTGATATCAAGAGATCTGGCGGCAAGATCTGCCACACAGTCCAAGCGCTGATAAAAGTCCGCTTCATCAGAGGCCAGATATGCGATTCTCGGCAGATTAAGAGTTACCACACCGATGGAACCTGTATGTTCTCCATATCCGAAAAAACCACCGGCTTTATGGCGCAGCTTTGTAAAATCAGGGATACTTTTGGGTGTAAATGCCCGTACATCTCCTGGAGTAAGACCGCTATTGATGTAATTGGAAAAGTAAGGAGTTCCGTAATGAGATGCCAGTGTAAATAACAAGCGGTTTCTCTCCGAATCGGACCAGTCAAATTCCTTTGTTATTCCAAATACCGGAATCGGATACTGAAATCCCATTCCTCCGGCATCTCCTTCCAGCATTGTTTCTAAAAAGGCACGGTTCACCATATCCATCTCTGTCTGACAGTCTCCGTAAGTAAAATCCATAAATTTCCCGCCTACAATGGCCATTTGGGATTTCATATCCTCTGGTACCGTCAAATCAAGGGATATATGGGAAAATGGCGCCTGGGTTCCCCAGCGGCTTGGGGTATTTACTCCAAACACAAAGGCCTCCATGCATTTTTTCACTTTATCGTAAGTCAGTCCATCTGCTTTTATAAAGGGCGCCAGATAGGTATCAAAGGATGAAAATGACTGGGAGGCAGCCCATTCATTCTGCATAATACCAAGGAAATTTACCATCTGATTGCACAATGTGGCCAGATGCTTTGCCGGTGAAGCTGTGATCTTTCCGCTGATTCCGCCCAGTCCGTCTAATAAAAGCTGCTTTAAAGACCAGCCGCAGCTGTATCCTGTCAGCATGGAAAGATCATGGATATGAATCTCTCCATGATTATGAGCGTCTGCGATCTCCCTGTCATAAATTTCAGACAGCCAGTAATTTGTGGTAACTGCCCCGGAGTTGTTAAGAATAAGACCTCCAACCGAATAGGTCACCGTGGAATTTTCTTTCACATGCCAGTCTTCAACTTTCACATACTGGTCTACCACATCTTTGTAGTCCAGGGTGGTGCTTCCTAAGTTTCTGATCTTTTCCCGCTGTTTCCGATAGAGAATATAAGCCTTTGCCACTTCCGTATAACCGGTTTCTTCCAGAACTTTTTCCACACTGTCCTGAATATCTTCCACCGGAATACTCTCCGTATGAATCTTATTTTGAAAATCAGAAGCGACTCTTAGTGCCAGAAGCTCAACAATACTGTCCGTATAATACTTACCCGTTGCCTCAAAAGCTTTCTTAACTGCTTCTTTGATCTTGGATAATTCAAATCCTGTGACTGTTCCATCCCTTTTTACTACATTCAACACGCCCATACGCACCCCTTTTATTCATTTACCTGATAGATCATGATACGGTCTCTGCTTTTTAATTCCTGCTGAAAATAACTGCTTTCCCCGTTGACCTCCAAGACTACTTTTCCGGTAAGATTTTTAAAATCGAGTCCGGAATATTCCAGCATGTCCATAAGATAATAAGGACGCTGATCCGGTTTAACAGGAAAAGTCATAGGTTTGTCATTTAAGAAAAATGTGATCTTTCCATTGCTTTTATGAAACACTGCATCGGAAGAAGCAGATGCAGCCGTATGCCCATCCAGCTTTAATCGTTGCTCTTTATCAATCTGTATACCTGTAGACGTCATCTGTGCCGGAGGAGTCAAAATCCCCGGAATATTCTGAGGAGCAGAAACCGGTTCCTGATACGGGACTTGTTCTTCCTCTGCTTCATCATACCAGTCTTCCTCTGGAAGAATTTCTTTTTCCAGGACTATTTCTATTACAATGCTGTCTCCGGATTTTAAGGGGAGATCTTCTTTTGCCTCTATTCCATTCACCAAAATCTTTTTTCCTGCTCCTGGCTTCTCAATATCCGAAAGCATGGCAGAAGCGCTCTTACCGTGACTGGCAGGCACAAATACGATCCAGTCTTCTGCGCTTACCTGATCAGAAAGCTGTGCTTCCTCTCCGTTTAATGTGAGGACAGACGGCTCCGCCTTCTCACCATAAAAAACAGTCCGTTTGCCATTTACACTTACAACCAGATTCTGACCGGAACGCCCGATCATATCCTGATAGTTATATCCGTTCATCATTAAAACGTCCATAACGGTAAAGGTTCCTCCCCGGAAAAGTTTTGCAGGGCGTTCGTTTAAAATAACACGAAAACCATCATTGACAATATTAAATCCAGCTGAAATAACGATTCCAAGAGGAGTAGCATATTCCGGATTCTCCAGATCATATTCATCGGAATAAGCATTAATCTTAAAATTATTTCCTGCAATGGCAACACGCTTGGAATCAATTTTTAAATGTTCTACAATTCCCTCTTTCAGTCCGGACAGCCTGCTGCCGCCTCCTGCCAGAAAGACTGCTGACGGCATACCGCCATTCACCTCCAGTATTTTGTCTGAGATCTCCTGACAAAGTCTGGAAGATGCCTCTTTGATGCTGGAAAAAATGGCTTCCCTGGTGATTGTCTGCTCAAAACCAAGGATATCTGTAAAGTTAAGTTCTTCTGTTTCATCAATCTGGGATTTAATTTTTTCCGCAGTACCAAAATCAACTAAGTATTCCTTCATAATGGTTTCCGTTATCTCATCTCCTGCCAGTATGGCCATGGTATAACCGGTCACACTACCATCCCGGCAGACAGCGATATCAGAGGTACCCGCACCGATATCCACCATAGCGAGGTTAAGAAGGCGGATATTCTGTGGAATGGCCGCATTGATGGCAGCAATCGGCTCCAAAGTAAGGCTCGCCACCTCAAGACCGATTTTATGCATGGCAGAGTATAAGCTTTCCACAACCTCGGTGGGAAGAAATGTGGCAATGATATCTGCCTTTAAAACCCGTCCATGATGATCAATTAAGTTGGAGATCATATAATTATCCAGGAAATATCTGCTGACGGTATAACCAACCAGATAAAACTGACGGTCAGTATCCCTTCCCTCCCGGTTCATAAACTGCTTCTCCGCTTCACTGATGGCTCCCGCTTCCAGTCTGCTGACGGATTCTGCATCAATCTTCTGAGCTCTGGCAAGCTCCATCTCATAGGTCACACTTTCTGTCCTCAGTGCTCTTCCCGCAGCTGCCACACAAACCTTTAACAGCCTGCAGCCCAGCTTTTTTTCCAGTCTTTCTTTCACCTGACCGGCAATTTTTGCAACCTGATCAATATCTTCGATCTGTCCGTCAATCATCGCCCGCTTGGTGTGCTCGGCTCTCTCTATGGCAACGATATGTATTCTGTCCCCATCCGGCATTCCTACCATGCCAATGATGCTTCTGGTTCCAATATCCAGAGCGAAAATAGCCTGATCCGGGAGTGTATCTGTCAAAATGCTATTTCTGTTATCCATAAATAATGCCCCATCCTCATTCATATTTGTCTTTATTTTACTAGTATCAGGAGTCTCCGTCAATCGAATAAAAGAAACTTTTGTTGAAAAAGAAAGAATTTTGATACAAAAGAGCCGGTTTATGTATCGAAAACATTGAGTTTGTCACCATAAACAACTTCATTTTTTTTGTACATGGGCTGTGATTTTTTTCCGTAATATTAACGGTTTACCATCTCATATAACGGGTGATATAGCCCTGTTGGTGTATAAAATTCTTTGCCAATGGATTGAAATCCCAATTTCATCAGCAGCTTTTCTGATGCCTTGTTTTCAGGATGATGGCCTGCATATAGTTTTTTAGCATTTAACATGTGAAAGCTGTAATCAATAACGGCTTTCGCTGCCTCTGCGGCGTACCCCTGTCCCCAGTATTTTTTCCGCAAATGAAAACCCAGCTCGTATGAATACTTTTCGGATTTATAAGGACGGATCCCGCAACATCCAATGAGTTCATCTGTTGACAGTTCAAAAATGGGCCAGTATTGTATATGATACAATTCATGATTACGAATTTCCGTATTCAGACGGTTTGCAATCTCTTCCTGTGTAAACTTACCAATGGAACAGATAAACCGGGTAACTTCCTCTTCTTCCCATAGCTGGGATGCCAAATTTATATCGGCATTATTCCATTTTGAGAATCCAATTCTTACTGTTTTAATAAAATATTCACGCATGTTAAATCCTCGTTTCTTTGGTAGTCTGTTTGTTTAACCCAGACCTCCAGCTCAGCCAGTTTCACAAACTCTTCACAAATCCATCAAATTCCGGTCACATTTTCACAGTATATTAGTAAATGTAAAGAGGCCAATAACCTTTTAAATAAAACTTTTTTTCATACAGCCGACAGGATACCCCCATCTTGTCGGCTCCTCCCATTTTTAGGGGAACAGTTGAGTAACTGGCCAACAACTCCATACTATTATTCTTTAGGGAAACTTCTAAATACAATTAAGTTATCATCAGGATCCAGAAAGCTCATATTCTTTGCTCCCCACGGTCTTATTGCCGGCGGTTCCAGGATCTTAACACCAAGGGTTGTTAATTTTTCATACTGAAAATCCACATCATCTACCGTAAATGCTATACATATGTTTTGAGCATTCCTCTCTCGCTCCATACCATCATTATAAACACTCAAGGTTGTTTCCTCGGAGATGATAAACTGATGAATATTATCATCACTACCATTATCAATATCAAATATGGATTTATAGAAATTTGATAATCGAACAACATCTTTTGTAAACAAACATACTTCTCCCACCTTCACAGATTCTCACCTCATTTTAATTACTATTTTCTGCTACCATGATATTTCTTTTCACACACTCTTCACAAACCTATCAATTTCCTGTCACATTTTTCCGCTATATTAATAACTGTAAAGAGGTCAAACACCTTTGAAATAAAACTTTTTTTCATACAGCCGACAGGATCCCCCATCTTGTCGGCTTCCTCCAATTTACAGGATGTAATTTTAAGTATAACAGATAAGAGGCGGGGTGGTCCGCCTCTCCGTTTTATATTACATTTTATCTATAATATCCCTTTTTTTGGTCTCAAACTCCTCTTCCGTTATTAAACCGCCTTCTTTCATAAGAGACAGTTCCTTTATCTTATTTAAGTTTACATTTTCACTTCCTACACTTTTTAAAGTTTTGTCATTAAGATTAGAACTAACTATATTTTCTTTATTGGAACTCGATAAAATTTTCTTAATATCATCTTTATTATAAAACAGAAGACCTCCCGCTGTCATTAATAGTGCTAAAACAGCGAAAGCGTTAATAAATCCCTGACCTTTAATTCTGTCAACTCTTTCCCAAGTTCCCCGCTCATCTTCTATAACAGTGACTTTATCTGGTCTTGCCATATATTCTTCATACATATAATCGGGATTATAGATAAACTGTGGTTCACCTATTACTTTTGCATCTTCCGATATAGGAATAATTAACTGAAGCCAATCTGAATCTCTTAATATCGAATTCCCTAATTTTGTATAATAAATTACCTCAGTTAAATTCTTATCTTTATTATGTATAGTATATAAATACTTTAAACTGCCTGGTTCTTCCTCTTTGTCCACAGAAATTTCAAACCACATATTTGCATATTTTCTGGTCTTTTTTTCATAGTTCATTTTAGGTCCCAAATTAATTACTAATAAAAACACAATTAAAATAAAAATAATACAACTTCCAATAATTAAAACTTTTTTCTTGTTTTTCATTTTTATCTCCCATTTTTTACCTATATTCTATCTCATATTCTATTAAATTAAAAGACATTCGTATAATTATAATAAAAATAAATTTTTACCGATTATATTAATTGATATTTTTTAAATCGTTATCTATAATTATTAATAAATGTGAGTGAATTTATATATATTAAAGGAGAAAAAAATGTACAATCATGCACCTTCAGGTTATGTCTGCCCTTTTTGCCTAATTGCTAAGGGAATTGAAAAAGAAGATATAAATACAAAACAGAACGATATTATATTTCAGGATGATTATGTTACTGCATTTATATCATCTTGCTGGTGGAAAAATAATAAGGATCACGTTATTATAATTCCTAATAAACATATTGAAAACATATACGATTTACCATCTGATATCTCTTACCGGATACATGATTTAGAAAAAGAAATCGCAATAGCATTAAAAGGAACTTACAGATGTGACGGAGTATCTTCCAGACAGCATAATGAACCATGTGGTAATCAAGATGTATGGCATTATCATCTCCATGTCTTCCCTAGATATAAAAATGATAATTTGTATCAGTCAGATAGAGAAAATACCAAACCAGAAGAGCGTTTAGAATATGCAATTAAGTTGAAAGATTATTTTATCAAGATGAAACATAATTAGGACGCGGATTCACAAAAAGTA
Organism: Lacrimispora sp.; assembly: GCF_031982545.1. Classification (GTDB taxonomy): domain Bacteria; phylum Bacillota; class Clostridia; order Lachnospirales; family Lachnospiraceae; genus Lacrimispora. Next base: position 247,467 of record NZ_DALYXB010000008.1, on the reverse strand, counting down.
AACCAACGTCCTGTTTTTACTTCATCATTTTTTATTCGAAGCGGATTCACTCTCTGCTTCAAGTTTTTGTACCCTTTTTTTATAAATAAATACAGAAAGCGTTAATGCGCCAAGGGTTAATATAAAGATTTGTGCGAATATAAATCCTCCTGTGGCAACTGCGCCAGCTAGTTTACCATATTTATAGTAAGATGTTGCAAAGAAAAGAATTCCGCACAATACTCCAGACAGCAGACTTAGTATGACGTTTGTTTTAAAATTTGGTTTCAATCTCCTGTCCCATATACCATTGATCAGGCATGCAATAAGTAGGTATATGGAAACAAGCATAAATACCAGCCATTCACCTGCGATATTACGGAATAAATTATTCGCATCGGTAGACAAGGTTACCTGTAACAGAATCGCGGCTAACAATCCCCAATATACAATCCAGAAACCATAGTGTTCGATCTTTAATAACTTTTGCTCCTGCATTTCATCCAGATTATTCTTTTTTCTATTCATTATTATCATCCTCCCAGAATAAATCATCAAGACTTTTTCCTAATATCCGGCAAATAGCCCGGCATAATTTTATCGTTGGATTGTATTCACCCTGTTCTATGGCATTCATGGTCTGCCGTGAAATTCCCACTTTCTCAGCCAGCTCCTTTTGTGTCAGATCCAGTTGGGCACGGGCAACTTTTATTGGTATATTTCGACCCACTGCAATCACCTCCACATGATTATATTAACATATGAAATACTTATTGTCAAATATATACGACATTTATTATTCTATTTCAGGTCAGTCTAATCGGTCACTTTTATTTTAATGCCAGCAATTTCATTATATCGTCCAGATGCTTTTTGTTTGTTATTCGATCATGAATCCAGCCACCGTTACCACAGGGATATCTGGCGTCTATTTGTTCCTGTGTATACTGCGTAAGGGAAGAATATGCTTTTTGAAATGAATCATCGGATAACCTTAGCATAACATTAAGAGCACCGCATTCGGGAAAAACATCACAAAGCAGCTTTTGATTTTTACGGTAGGTAACACACCAGCCATAGCCGTTTCCATAAGGAAAGCGTATCTCATTCTGAGCATTTTTCACCTCTGTCATAAACTGTTTCAGTTCAGTAAACAGCGTACCACTCTCGCCACACCATTCAATCATATTAGTTATGTTGGGGCGAATTGATTTGTCAAGCAGTCTCTCATACATAGATTTACCTCCATTCAGATTCTTTTCCATTTAATATTACATGATAATCATAAGACTTTCAATATTACGATTTCTGATAGCTGCAATCTGTCAATTACGGAATTGGCAAAATAATCTTAATACAGAACCCACTATGATTTTTAAATAAACTGTTATATACTTAAATAAAAGGAGGATTAAAATGTATAGCTTGATTGATCTGGTTGTAGATGTAATTGGCTTTTTTGTGGATCTATGGATAATATTTGATCATCCAAAAAAAAAATAATCGTACGAATGAACCAGGCAGTATTACTTTGCTTTAATAATTCTCCTCTTTTTGACAATAAAAAACTACCAGTCTCATCCTGATAGTTTTTCATCCTCTAGATATGCTAATTATTATTAACGAAATATTTTACCACTTTTTACCATATTTGACTATATTAACAATAAGATATATGATAAGTGGAATTAAAATAAGCAGTGGAATTACTGCATTTATAGGCTTGGGTAATATAAGAGCCATTATTGACGAAATGACAAGCAATGCGAAAACAACGTTTTTCTTCATTTACACTTCCTCCGATATAATACAATTGACAGGTAATCTTATTCCTAATCGAATCGTCTCTACAAATAGAATACCATCGTATTTACAAATTATCAATAAATTCCATTCCACTTTTTCCTCACAAAATCTTCACATATTCCACAACTTTTCTACATAACCAAAGAGTATAGTAATAATTGTTACAGGTAATATCCTTTATATTTATATAAAGCCGGTGGGTTTCTTTGAACTTACCGGCTCTTTCCTTTCTTCTGGGCAGTTTGTGTCTGAACAAACGATCTATGTGCAGATTAATATTTTAGTTGTATTTATCAATCACATAGGTATCGGTAATGTAATTAGACTCAAGCAGAGTTTTAAGAATATATGCTATTTCTATTTACTTACTGTCATGTGAGCATTCAACCAATTTAAAAGCTGTTCTTCTTCTTCCGGATTATGAAATGATATTTCTATCCCCCAACTGGCACCTCCTGGTATGGAACTATATAAGCGAGTGGTGTAAAAAATTCGTTGATCATTTTGATATGGACTAATTATTTGATATCCTTTAAGAAGTTTTCCACCTACTAAAATTTCCTTACGTATAACATTTCTACGGGTAGTATTTGCATTATCTTTATCGTCAACCCAAGCACTAATCGCTTCATCACTACTTTTATCAAATGGGAAAGTACTTAATTTAGCAGCAACTTTAGCCGGAGAGATAATGCTGAATGCAGTGTATGAGCCAGCACATGTATAATTATCCATATCCAGTTCAAATCCATCCTGGTATTCCTTATCTCCGTAATTTAAATTGATACCTAAATAATCATTGCGAACAATTTCTCCATCATATGAGAACGGGAAAAAAACAGAACCGTATTGTTCTATACGGCCTTCCTGAGCTACATTAATGGTAGCCTTTGGGCAATTCTTATACCATCGGCCTTCATAGTTTACTAAATATCCATCTGGCGTTGTAGTATTAGACAAAATATTTCCATCTTCCCCGTAATATTCAAAGATAGATACACCCACACCTCCCTCAGAAATGCTTTCTATCCACTCGTTTCTAGCCATGTTACCATCTTCTTTAATGTAAGAGCCAAATAATTTATAAGAACCGTCTTTTTGAAGTGTATTGGAACCCCATTTTCTATGTCCCTGTTCAATTTTGCCGAATGAAGTTAACGGAATTCCTAATACAAAAATAAGCATAAACAATAAAACTCTTTTCTTTTTCATCTTTCATATCTCCCTATGAGTAAATTTGTTTAATTATATCATTATTATATATATTGTCAATTTTATCCATTAAAATTCAAATAATTAATGTCTGGGCTAATAAATTTTATTATCTTATATTATGTACTTTTCAATTATTATAATAGTTTGTATAATATACAATATAATTGAATGGGAGTTAACAATTAATATGAAAAATACAAACACTAAAAAACTAAATCTAACCAAACGTAATTTATTGTTATGGAAAAAAGATATAATGTTAACGACATCTCTTGCAATGATAGCTATTGTTTATTCTATGGTTATCATTATTATAATAGCAAAATTATTACTTCATGATTCTCTTTCTTTTATTTTTGATTCAAGTTTTCTAATGATTCTCTTAATGCCCTTTGTTATAATCGTATTTGTAGGTGTTATATTAATTATTATACAATTACGATGTCTAAATTGGTTACATCGTGAAGAATTATATCTTGACATACAGTTTGACGACATTTTAGGCAATGTTTCCATACACAGGACGGACAATTGTTATATCACCAATGAATGGTTTATAATTCCCAGTCGAGCCTATGCTTTTCACATTGATTTTATAATTAATATAGGAAAATTTAAATACCATACCTATCATTCTTGCGGCTATGATGGTAAGCTTTTTACTGCTGATGGTGATGCGTGGAAGATCTATAACATCAGTAACGCTGAATATAAAAAGTTGAAGAAATGGTTTAAGCAAGGTAAAATTAATAGCGTTTAATACCTAAATCCCAGACCCACGAAAAGTGAATTGGCGCTCTCTTTCATTGTCTCTGGGTAATCATTACCCCTATTTACATTTTGTTCAAACAAAAAAACTGGGATTAAATGCATAAAAGTTTTTCCTGTCCAGATTCTCCTGGATGACTCTAAGTGTCTCACCGAAACGTACAGGGTTCATACAAATGGTAATTCTCAGGTTCCGGATGTTCTCGATTTATTACTAGCGGGGGGGAAGCTGGCATCTGCGCACTAGTACTTATAACAAGCGGTGCTTTATAACTGCATCCGCCTCGGTCAGAATTCGACTGTTTACGCTGGCTCTGCCTCCTCTGCAGTCTCTTGACAATTTTCTCAATGTATATCTCGTTTCTGGTAATAAAAAACTACCAGCTTAATACTGATAGTTAGTAATATAAAATATCTTTATTATATTAATTTTCAACCAATTCTCCGTGTAATATTACCCGCCCTCCATCTGGACATTTAATATCAAACTGAGTGTCTTTACCTTCGCCATAATCTAATATAGCGCCATTTTGTAGTGCATATATCATAGGATATGCACTATTCCATAGTTCATGGCATATTGGTGGGCACAAATCTTTAACATAATAACTTTCACCTGCTTTATGATATCCACCACGACATTTACTTTCCATTATTGTTATTTTAATTTTGGACATGTCTACTCTCCTATCATCATTTTAATAATTTTATAATAACTAAAAGCCTACCAACTATCAACATTAATTTTTCAATGTAATAATTCCTTTCACAATCTCTTTACAGATCCATCAAGAACAATGGCTGCTACCAATTTGTAGAATTATAGAAAGAGAGCGCCGACCCACGAAAAGTGAATCGGCGCTCTCTTTCATTATGTCTGGGTAATCATTACCCCTATTTACATTTTGTTTTAACATCAAAGCTGGGATTAAATGCATAAAAGTTCTTGCTGTCCAGATTATCCTGGGTGATTCTAAGTGCTTCACCAAATCTCTGGAAATGGACAATTTCACGTTCCCTTAAAAACCGGATCGGATCACATATATCTGGATCAGTAATAACACGCAAAATGTTGTCGTAAGTACTCCTTGCTTTTTGTTCTGCTGCCATATCTTCTACCAAGTCAGTGATTGGGTCGCCTTTGGACTGGAATTCACATGCATTAAATGGAACTCCGCCCGCTGCCTGAGGCCAGATTCCAGTGGTATGGTCAATATAATATGGACCAAATCCGGATTCTACTACCTGTTCCGGGGTTAGGTTTCTGGTTAGCTGATGAACAATGGTTGCTACAATTTCAAGATGGGCCAGTTCTTCCGTTCCAATATCTGTCAAAATTGCTTTCCCCTCTTTATAAGGCATAGCATAACGCTGGGAAAGATAACGCATGGAAGCGCCCATCTCTCCATCAGGTCCGCCAAATTTCAAAAACATATAATTACTAACCACTCCCTAAAAAAGAAAGAGAAGTGTTTTATCACTCCTCTTCCTTTTTTTCATACACTTTAATGCTTTCTTCATGTCTCAACGTATTGGGACCTAAGAATTTACCAGTCTCCCAGTGATTCTGGAATGTTTCTGGCTTTTTGTTCTCATCCTTTGCACTGGAACTGTAGTTATCCTTATCTTTATTTTTCATGTTTGTTCACCTCAAAGATAGTATGGTAAAAAAGGTCCCGATTATACATATTCGATCTCGGATTCAGCCTGTTTCTCATTTTTCCGCAATAAACCTGCTGAGCATTCATATAATATAAAAAACTTTCTTTCCTGAGGTTCTCATGCAGACAATCACAAAAAAGACAAAGACGGATGTAATGAAGCATAACGACGTTCCTGTCTTTACTTATACCATCAATTATCCTTATTTTACATCAACCTGCAGCACTGCCGCGGCCAACACCATTAACCAGTTCTATGAGACTCAGTCCCAGCAGTCGGAAAAATACTGCCGCGAGGTTTTATACCCTCAGGCTGTGGAAGATGCCATGTATGCAAAAGACAATGAGTTTCCCTTTCACAGCTATGAATTCCTTTCCAACTATGTGATCACATATAATGAGGGTTGCTTTACCAGCCTCTATACCGACCAATATTCTTATTTGGGCGGGGCTCACGGAAATACGGTGAGGCAGTCCCAGACCTGGAACTTCAAAACAGGGGAGCAAATGCATATAACCGACCTTTTTCTAGACGTAAAAGATGTAAATGATATTTTTAATGTAATTGAAAACGAGATTGTTATTCGCCAGAAAGAAAATCCGGGCACCTACTTTGATGATTATGCAAATCTGATCCGGGGTAATTTTGATATGAACGCATTTTACTTAAAGCCCTGCGGCGTTGTTATCTACTATCAGCAATATGATATTGCTCCATATGCCTCCGGAATTCCTGAATTTTTCTTTCCCTTTAAAAACTGCACGGATGATACAGGTTCCCAAACCACATCACAGTCATAGAAAATAGTCCGGTCATCACGATAAGAGATGGCCGGCATTTTTTTTGTTTTCTGTCTTAAAATAGCCTGCCTGCCTCATTATCAGATCCAGGATCTTTTCAGCGGCCTCCTTTTTTTCCTCCTCAGTAAGGGTCTCAAACAAAACCATTTCCCCAGTAATCTCTATGTAATTTACAATCTTGATTGTTTTACTCATAATTTTATACCCCTTCCTGTAAAATGTATGTGACACAGATTGTACCTGTTTCCAGGTATCTTCTCTTTTAATTATCGGAAAGAAGGGAACTCATTGATTAAAAATGAGACAAAACCGATTGGGGCGGCTTATGTACGGGTAAGTACAAACGATCAGACCGAACTCTCTCCAGCTGCACAGCTTCGTGAGATTAAAAATTCAGCCAATGCCGACGGTGTGCTGATTCCGGATGAATACATTTTTATAGAAGAAAAGGGGGTAAGCGGGCGCAGAGCTGATAACCGGAAAGAATTTCAGCGGATGATCTCCATCGCAAAATCCCATCCCGCCCCTTTTCAATATCTGTATTTGTGGAAATTCTCCCGCTTTGCACGTAACCAGGAAGAAAGCATGTTTTATAAAAGTGTACTTCGAAAAAAATGCGGCATTTCAATAAAAAGTGTTTCTGAACCAATTATGGAAGGCATGTTTGGGAGGCTGATCGAAAGCATTATTGAATGGTTTGATGAATATTATTCCATCAACTTATCTGGTGAGGTTACACGGGGAATGACGGAAAAAGCGCTGAGAAATGGGTATCAGGCCGCTCCCTGCCTGGGATACCGTGCGGTAGGGGAGGGAAAGCCTTTTGTTATAGAAGAAAAGGAATATGAGGCCGTAGTATTGATACATCAGTCCTTTTTTAACGGAATGGATCTCACATCTATTGCAAGAGATGCCAATAACCAGGGATATTGTACCAAACGGGGTAATCCGTTTGACAGAAGATCGGTAGAGCGGATATTAAAAAACAGATTCTATGAAGGCACAGTTACGTGGAATAACATCTCTTTTCAAGGCTCTCACGAAACAAGAAAAGAGGTCACCTCTGTCTTTCAAGCTAACCAGCAGCGGCTGAAACAGGAATACAGGCCTCGGAACAGAAGGGAAGTTTCCTCATGCAGACATTGGGCCAGCGGACTTTTGGTCTGCGGTTACTGTGGTGCCAGCCTGGGATATAACTCAGGAGGAAAAACGGGTCATCAGTCCGGCTATTTTCAATGCTGGCGCTATACCAAAGGACTTCATAAGGAATCCTGCTGTATTTCTGACAAAAAAGCGGAGTCTCTCATTATTGAATCCTTACGGCAGGTCACCGCAAATGCAGAGAAACACAACAATTACATCAAACAACCAGGTTCAGGACGATCTTTAGAAAAGCAGCGGTTAGAATCCGCATTGGAAAAGCTTGGTGCAAAGAAAAATAAAATAAAATCAGCATATGAAAATGGGATTGACACTCTGGAAGAATACCGTGTCGGAAAAGAACGCCTTTTGAAGGTTGAATCAGAACTGGAAAGCAGGATAAAATCCATAGAAGCCTGGGAACGTCATGAACACACCCAAATGAAAGATGAATGTAACTATAAAATCAAAGGTGTCTGCGATATAGTAACAGATCCATCAGTCAGCAGCGAAGTGAAAGGGAAAGCGCTGCGCAGTGTGGTGAAAAAAATTGTTTATGATAAAAAGTCAGGGGAAATGAAGTTTATTTATTATATGCAGTTACAATAAGGTCCGCCATACTGGCTCATAATGAAGGTAGCGATTTTAGGATTGGGCGTTTTAATATTTACAGGATACTGCAACCTCTTTTCATATCTCCACATTAGCCGCACACTCCTTCCCATGGCCATGGATCATTTACCCAGGTCCAGTAGTTTTCGTCCATAACTCCATCTGCCATCAGTGGACCACAATATTGCTCATAGGTTTGCATAGCCTGATTACGCATATTTACTACATAATAGTAATAATTCAATGCATCTTGGTCACATGGGTGGGTATCAAGATACAGGACTACATCGTCCATTGCGAAACTGGCTTTAAATATCTGCATTAATAGCATATCGCAATCAACAACATTATTACAATTATTTCCCATTACTTGCACCCCCCCATCAAAAATGGTTTAAATAAATCTGGGAAAATCGTTCCCATTTCAATTGCAGTATCTACAGAATAAAGTTCCTGCCATCTCTGCCACGGAACATAGGCCATACCTACTGGATACCGGTCAATACATTCCGCACCGGAACAATCAGCTGGCTTGGCACCAGTACACACACCAGGAGCTACTCCCATTGGTGGCATATTGGGTCTCATGCGGCATGGAGGCATATCCGGGTACATCATTGGGCACGGGGGCATTTCCGGACATTTCGTTACTGCCGGAGAGACTCCCTGTGACGGACATTTTGCTGGTTTGGGAGGCATTTCCGGACATCTCATGCGGCACGGAGGCATCTCAGGACATTTCGTTACTGCTGGAGAGACTCCCTGTGACGGACATTTTGCTGGTTTGGGAGGCATTTCCGGACATCTCATGCGGCACGGAGGCATCTCAGGACATTTCGTTACTGCTGGAGAAACTCCCTGAGGTGGACATTTCATTGGCATTGGGCATGGGGGCATTTCCGGACATTTCGTTACTGCTGGAGAAACTCCCTGTGACGGACATTTCATCGGCATTGGGCATGGGGGCATTTCCGGACATTTCATTACTGCTGGTGAGACTCCCTGTGACGGACATTTCATTGGCATTGGGCATGGGGGCATTTCCGGACATTTCATTACTGCTGGTGA